>NZ_CP004372.1:1432527-2140054 GCF_000590925.1 Roseibacterium elongatum DSM 19469
ATGCAGAGCTTCGGGCCGGGCGGCGGGTTCTTGTGGTTTTCGATTTTCCTTTCGCCTATCCGATGGGCTTTGGGCGGGCGGTCACAGGCTCGGACGATCCGCTGGCGCTGTGGGCGGAGTTGGCCCGGCGCATCGAGGATGACGACCGCAACGCGAACAATCGTTTTAATGTGGCCGCCGCGCTGAACAGCCTGTTCGAGGGTGACGGGCCGTTCTGGGGCCACCCCCAATCCCGGGCGGTGGCCGGCCTGCCGTTTCGCAAACCCGCCTATGCAGGTTTTGCCTTCGACGAACGCCGCCGGATCGAACACCGGGTGCCGCGCGCGAAATCCTGTTTTCAGCTGATGGGCGCAGGGTCGGTCGGGTCGCAGGCGCTGCTGGGCATCCCCAGGTTGCAGGCGTTGCGGGACCGCTATGGCGATGACCTGGCCGTCGCCCCGTTTCAAGAGGCGGATCGCCCGATCGTGCTGGCCGAGCTGTATCCGGGCCTGATCGATGGGGCGATCAAGTCGCAGATGCGCGACGGCGACATCCTCGATGCGGTGCAGGTCAGGTCGCTTGCGCGGGCCCTGTCGCGGCTGTCGCCCGCGCGGCTAAACGTCATGCTGGCCGAAGGGGACCCTGTCGAGGGGTGGATCCTTGGCCATGGGCATGAGGCTGAGTTGATCAGGGCACTGGCATGAGCCGGCACCATCCCCTTTTCGGTGTCGCGCTGGCGGCGGTCGGGGCCCTGATGCTGACCCCCGACACGCTGTTGATGCGGATGTCCGGTATGGACGGCCTGCAGATGCTGGGCTGGCGCGGTGTGCTGATGGGCGCGGTGATGCTGTCTGTCTGGGCCGTGTTGCGCCATGGGAAACGGCGTGCCGATATCGCGGCGCTGGCCAGTCTGGCGGGGCTGGGCGTTGTCCTGTCTCAGGCGGTGAACGGGGCCCTGTTCTCCATCGGGATCGCCATCGCGCCGGTCACGGTTGTTCTGCTTGGCGTGGCGACGGTGCCGGTTTTTGCCGCCGTTTTCTCGCGGTTGATGCTGGGCGAGCCGACCAGTCGCGCAACATGGGTGACCATCACCGCTGTTCTGGCCGGGATCGCGCTGGCCATTTTGGGAAAGCCCGATGCAAGCGCCCCGTGGGACGCGGCCAGCCTTTGGGGCGGTCTGATGGGGTTGGGTGTGGCGGCCTGCCTTGCCTTTTCCTTCGTGCTGATCCGGCGGGCGGGCGGATTGCCCATTCTGCCGGCCGTCGGGGGTGGCGCGTTGGTGGCAGGCGCGGTGGGGGTGGCCCTCACCGGGCCGGCGCAGATGGACCACGGCGCGGTCTGGGCGATTGCCATCACAGGCGTGCTGATCCTGCCAGCCGGGTTCTTTGCGCTGTCAGTCGCCGCGCGTCACACGGCGGCGGCGAACGTGTCGCTGCTGATGCTGCTGGAAACCGTGCTGGGGCCGCTGTGGGTCTGGCTGGGCTATGGCGAGGCCCCCACGCCGCTGATGCTGGCGGGCGGGGCCGTCGTCATCGGCAGCCTCGCCCTGTATCTGTTGCGTCAGCGCCGTGGCGCGTGACGTCTATTGAAGATCGCCGAAGGCGCGTTGCAGCCGTGAGACCGCATCCTCGATCACCGAGCGCGGCGCGGCAAGGTTGAAGCGCAGCCAACTGTCGCCGCCTTTGCCAAAGGTCGGCCCGTGGTTCGCGGCAATCCCGGCCTGTTTCTCGACACGGGCGGTGAATTCCTCGCGCGCCATGCCGGTGCCCGAGAAATCGACCCAGGACAGGTAAGTGGATTGCAGCGGCATCGAGGTGACGCCGGGAATGTCCGCGATCCCGGCATCGAACACCTGGGCATTCGTGGCGACATAGCGCATCAACTCGTCCACCCAGGCCGCGCCCTCGGGCGAGTAGGCGGCGGTAACCATGTGCAGGCCGAAACTGTTGGGGGACATGCCAAGGGCCATCATCCGTGCGCCGAAGCGGGCGCGCAGGTCGGGATCGGCAATGATCACGTTGCCGACATGGGCGCCGGCGATGTTGAAGGTCTTGGTGGCGGCCGTCATCATCACCAGCCGGTCGGCCAGACCATCGATTTTCGCCATCGGGATATGCGACTGCCCCGGCATCACCAGATCATGGTGAATCTCGTCGGACACGACGATCAGGTCATGGCGGCGCGCGAACTCGGCCACGCCCTCGAGCTCTTCGCGGGTCCAGACGCGGCCACCGGGATTATGGGGCGAGCAGAAGACCAGCATCTTTTCGTTGCCGGTCATCTGGGCGTCGAATGCCTCGAAATCGAGGCGGTAGATGCCATCCTCGATCGCCATCTCCAATTCGCGCAGGTCGCGGTTCGAGGCGCGGATCACCTTGGCGAAGGCGTGATAGACGGGCGTGAACAAAACCACCCCTTCGCCCTCGTTCGTGAAGGCGTCGAGGCACATGGACGTGCCGTTCACCAGCCCATGGGTGGTAAAGATCCACTCGGGGTTCACCATCCAGCCGTGGCGATGGTCCATCCACCACTGGATCGCAGCATTGTAGGCGCTGTCGTCGCCGAAATAGCCATAGATCCCGTGATCGAGCATCGCACGCACGGCGTCCTGCACGCAGTTTGGCGGGCGGAAATCCATGTCGGCGACCCACATGGCCAGCCCGGTGTCGGGGGAAACACCATAAATGGACTCCATGGCATCCCATTTGACGCAATGCGTGCCGCGTCGGTCGATGATCTCGTCGAAACTCATGTCTGTGCCCTGCAACCGGTTTTGTTCGTCTTTTCGTCAAGAACCAGAATGATGGTTCCAAATCAATCCCAAAAAATGGAACATATGTCCTAGTTATTCCCGATGATAGGGATATTTCGCCACGCATGCGCAACCAGCCACCAAGGGGATCGCAAGATTTCTCCCGTCTTGCCCGCGCAAGGTCAAGTTGCCTGCCGGGCCCGAGTTGCGAGCGCGGCCCGGATCGCTTATTTGAACGGCATGATAAGACCCATCCTGATCCATCCCGACCCGCGTCTGAAAAAGGTGGTCGCGCCCGTTCCCGACCTTTCGGACGATTTGCGGGTGCTGGCCGATGACATGCTGGAAACCATGTATGCGGCGCCCGGTATCGGCCTGGCCGCGCCGCAGATCGGCGTGATGAACCGCCTGATCGTGCTGGACTGCGCCAAGGACGAAGGGGGCACGTCCCGTCCTGTCGCCATGTTCAACCCCGAGGTCGTCGCACAGTCGGACGAGATGAATGTCTACGAGGAAGGCTGCCTGTCAATTCCCGAGATATTTGCCGATGTCGAGCGCCCCGCCGAGGTGACGGTCGCCTGGATGGACCGCGACGGGAACGCACAGCGCGAAACCTTCGACGGGCTGTGGGCAACCTGTGTGCAACACGAGATCGACCATCTGAACGGCAAGCTGTTCATCGATTACCTCAAGCCGCTCAAGCGTCAGATGATCACCCGCAAAATGGTCAAGCTCAAGAAAGAGCGCGCGCGGGAAGCCGGCTGATGGCGGTGCGCCCGGTCGTCCTTGCCCCCGACCCGGTGGTGTCGCGGCGCTGCGCGGCGGTCGAGCGGTTCGACGGAGCCTTGGGCGAGTTGGCGATGGACCTTCTGCAAACGCTTTATGCGGCCGAGGGTCGCGGCCTTGCCGCGCCGCAGATCGGTGTGTCGGCGCGCATCTTCGTCACTGACACGACGTGGAAGGCGGGAAAGCCGAGCCCCACGGTCTTCGTGAACCCCGAGATCGTTGCCGCGTCCGAGAACACGGCGATCTACGAGGAACGCTGCCTGTCGATCCCCGACCGTGCCGTGCGCGTCACGCGGCCCGCATGGGTGGACCTGCGCTGGTGCGCTCTGTCGGGCGAGGTCCGTCAGGCGCGGTTTGACGGGTTCGACGCCGTCTGCGTCCAGCACGAGCGTGACCACCTCGATGGCATCCTCATCACCGAGGCCGCCGCGCCATGACCGCACGCCCCTGTATTCCGTGGCCTGACAAACGCCTGCGCACCCCGGCCGAGCCCGTGGCCGAGGTCACCGACGAGATCCGCGGCATCTGGGACGACATGATCGACACGATGGAGGCGGTGCCGGGCGTTGGCCTTGCCGCGCCGCAGATCGGCGTGATGCTGCGCCTTGCCGTGGTCGATGCCAGCGACGAACGCGGCTTTGCCGTGCGGCTGGCCAACCCCGAAATCGTTGCATCGGGCCCCGGCACCCGCCCCCATGACGAGGGCAGCCCGAACCTGCCGGGGGTGCATGCCCGCATTGTTCGGCCTGACCCTGTGGTCGTCGCCTTCACCGATCATCATGGCCTGCGCGTCCGGCGCGAGTTCACGGGCCTGTGGGCCACCTCGGTTCAGCATCAGATCGATCACCTGAACGGGCGCATGTATTTCGACAACCTGTCCAAGGTAAAGCGTGACATGCTGCTGCGCAAAGCAAGGAAAGCCACCTGATGCGCCTGATCTTCATGGGCACGCCCGAGTTCTCGGTTCCCGTCCTCGAGGCGCTCGTGGCCGAGGGGCACGAGGTGGCCTGTGTCTATTCCCAACCGCCCCGGCCCGCGGGACGCGGCAAGAAAGATCGCAAAAGCCCCGTGCATGTCGCGGCCGAGGCGCATAACCTGCCGGTGCGCCACCCCAAAAGCCTGCGCAACGACGCGGCGCAGGCGGATTTTGCCGCCCTGCAGGCGGATGTTGCCGTGGTGGTCGCCTACGGGCTGATCCTGCCGCAGCCCGTGCTCGATGCGCCACTGCATGGCTGCTTGAACATCCATGCCAGTCTGCTGCCGCGCTGGCGCGGGGCAGCGCCGATCCAGCGCGCGATCATGGCGGGTGATGCGGAAACCGGCGTTTGCATCATGCAGATGGAGGCGGGTCTGGACACGGGCCCGGTCCTGTTGCGCCGGGCCATCCCCATCCACCCCGAGGAAACCGCCGCCGCGTTGCATGACCGCCTCTCGGTCCTGGGGGCCGAGGCCATTGTCGACGCGCTGCGTCGTCTTCCCGATCTGTCGCCCAAGATGCAGTCCGATGAGGGCGTGACCTATGCCGAAAAGATCGACAAGGCCGAGGCGCGTGTCGACTGGACCGAGCCAGCCGAGGCGATCGATCGCAAGATCCGCGGCCTCTCGCCTTTTCCGGGCGCCTGGACCATGATCGCGGGCACGCGGGTGAAACTGCTGGGGTCGCGAATGGCAGCGGGTGCGGGCAGGCCGGGCGAGGTGCTGGACGGCTTGACCGTCGCCTGCGGCCGGGGTGCGGTCGAGATCACGCGCGTGCAGCCCCAAGGCAAGCCGCCCATGGCGACCGCCGACTGGCTGCGCGGCGCAAGGCTCAGCCCCGGCACGATGCTGGGCACAGAGGAAGGGACAGCCTGACATGATCCTGTTTTCGTTCTTCGGGTCGCTGATGCTGGCCGGTATCGTGGCGTACCTGTTCGAGAAATGGGGCTGGACGCATAATGGCATCGTGCCATCCATCCTGATCGCCTTTGGCGCCGTTCTGGTCCTGTACTTTCTCAGGTCGCTGTTTCACCTGAGTTTTGGTTCCCCGGGCATCGACGCGATCCTCGGCGCAAGCGCGGCGCTGATCCTGATCCCGACCGAGGCGGCGCAACGCCGCCGGACGCGAAAGCGCGATCGCCGGCGCTAGGGCGGGCGGGTCCCCGGGGTGGCCATGCCGCACGGGTTTGCGGCAGTGCAGCACTTGCGCTTGCTTGCGCAGCATTCTATCCCTCGGCCCGAATTGTACGAAATATACTGTCGCATACATCCCAGGAGCTGCCATGAGCTTTCGCATTCAGCCGCAACCCGTCGCCCGCCCAAACCGCTGCCAGTTGTTCGGCCCCGGCTCGCGCCCTGCGATCTTCGAGAAGATGGCCGGCTCGGACGCGGATGTGATCAACCTCGACCTCGAAGATTCGGTCGCCCCCGATGACAAGACCGAGGCCCGCAAGAACGTCATCGCGGCCATCGGCGATGTGGATTGGGGCAGCAAGACGCTGAGCGTTCGGATCAACGGGCTCGACAGCCCGTACTGGTATCGCGACGTGGTCGACCTGCTGGAACAGGCCAGCGAGCGCCTTGACCAGATCATGATCCCCAAGGTGGGCAACGCATCCGACATCTACGCCGTCGACGCGCTCGTGTCGTCGATCGAGGCCGCCAAGGGGCGGGGCAAAGCCATCGGGTTCGAGGTCATCATCGAATCGGCCGCCGGCATCGCCCATGTCGAGGACATCGCCGCCGCCAGCCCCCGCCTGCACGCCATGAGCCTGGGCGCCGCCGATTTCGCGGCGTCGATGGGGATGCAGACCACGGGCATCGGCGGCACGCAGGAAAACTACTACATGCACCACGAGGGACAGCGCCATTACAGCGATCCGTGGCACTGGGCGCAGGCCGCCATAGTCGCCGCTTGCCGCACGCATGGGGTTCTGCCGGTCGACGGCCCGTTCGGCGATTTCTCGGATGATGAGGGCTTCCGCGCACAGGCTCGCCGCTCGGCCACGCTGGGCATGGTCGGCAAATGGGCGATCCACCCCAAGCAGGTGACGCTGGCCAACGAGGTCTTCACCCCGTCCGAGGACGCCGTGGCCGAGGCACGCGAAATCCTGGAAGCTATGGAAAAGGCCAAGGCCGAAGGCGCCGGCGCAACCGTCTACAAGGGACGTCTGGTCGATATCGCCTCGATCAAGCAGGCCGAGGTGATCGTCAAGCAGGCCGAGATGATCGCCGCCAGCTGACGGGAAGATTGTTCACGAACAATCTTCGGCGCCGAAAAACCTTCTGGAAGGTTTTTCGATGGTGCACATCAGATCCGGGTCGCGGCCCTTGCCGCGGCTTGTTGCATCCGGGCGGCACCCCGGCCATATACCGCAGGACGCAACGGAACGGGTGAACGCCGCCATGCACTATCTCGACTTCGAAAAACCGCTGGCCGAGCTTGAGGGCAAGGCCGAGGAATTGCGCGCCCTGGCGCGCCGCAACGAAGAGGCGAATGTCGAGGACGAGGCCGCCGCGCTGGACAAGAAGGCGGCCGACATGCTGGTCGATCTGTACAAGAACCTGACCCCCTGGCGGAAATGCCAGGTGGCCCGTCACCCCGAACGGCCCCATTGCGAGGCCTATATCAAGGCCTTGTTCACCGAGTATACGCCGCTGGCCGGCGATCGGAACTTTGCCGACGATCATGCGGTCATGGGGGGGCTGGCGCGATTCGACGATCAGCCCGTCATCGTCATTGGCCATGAAAAGGGCCATGACACCAAGACCCGGATCGAGCGCAATTTCGGCATGGCCCGCCCCGAGGGGTATCGCAAGGCGGTGCGCCTGATGGACATGGCCGATCGCTTTGGCCTGCCGGTCATCACCCTGGTCGACACGCCCGGGGCTTATCCCGGCAAGGGGGCCGAGGAACGCGGCCAGTCCGAGGCGATTGCCCGCTCGACCGAGAAATGCCTGCAAGTCGGTGTGCCGGTGATTTCCATCATCATCGGTGAGGGCGGGTCCGGCGGGGCCGTGGCCTTTGCCACCGCCGACCGACTGGCGATGCTGGAACACTCGGTCTATTCGGTCATTTCGCCCGAGGGTTGCGCCTCGATCCTTTGGAAGGACGCCGAAAAGATGCGAGAGGCCGCCGAGGCCCTGCGCCTGACGGCGCAGGATCTGCACAAGCTGGGCGTTTGCGACCTGGTCATCAAGGAGCCTTTGGGCGGTGCCCAACGCGATACCGAGGCCACCATCACAGAGGTCGGCAAATCCATCCGCGCGATGCTGGCCCAACTCAAGGACGCGACACGCGACGAGTTGATCGCGTCGCGGCGGCGCAAATACCTCGACATGGGGTCCAAGGGGCTGGCGGCGTGATTTCGCGCCGCGCGCTTCTCGCCGCGCTACCTGCCAGCCTGTTGGCCTTGCCTCGGGACGCGCATGCGTTACAGCTTGGCACCATGACCCCGGTTGCAGATCTCGACTGGTCCTACCTTGCCGATACCGTCATGGGCGGTGTCTCGCAGGGGCAGGCGCGTATGGAGGGCGGCGCGATCCGCCTGACAGGCACCGTATCGACCGAAAACAGGGGCGGGTTCATCCAGACGCGAACGGCCCTTCCCGACGGTTTGCCCGCGGGCACCACGGCGCTGCGCCTGCGCGTGCGGGGCAATGGCGAGCGCTATTTCATTCATCTGCGCACAACCCGCACCCGCCTGCCCTGGCAATATTTTCAGGCGGGCTTTCCGACGACGGCGACATGGTCCGAGGTGACCCTGCCCTTGTCCGGGTTCGAGCCCTCCGGCCGCTTGATGCGCAGCCGTATCGCCCCCGAGGAGGTGCGCTCGATCGGGCTTGTCGCCTATGGCCGCGACCATGAGGCGGATGTTTCGCTGTCCGAGATCGGTGCGGCCTAGCCCGCAGACCTGATCCACGCGCCAATGGTGAAGCTGGCCGCCGAGGCCGTCAGCAGGATCAACCCGATATAGAGCGCGCCGATCCCTTCGCGGCATATGCGGCCGCCCTCGGCGCAGTCGTAAAGGTTCCCGGTCAGGGCATAGCCGGCGAGAACGGCCAAGAGGGCCAGAAAGACGACCGCCGCGCCAAAGAACACCCGGCTCAGGATCCGCGTTACCACATCCGCTCCTTTGCCTGTTCTGGATAGGTCCGGTCGTAGGTTTCGGCGTCAAAGCCTGCGTCCATCTGGCGGGTCATCTGACCGGCCGTGGGCACCCGCGCGCTTTCGTCACCGCGCGCCCAAAGGTCCGAGCGCATCAGCGCCTTGGCACACTGATAGTAGACCTCGTCCACCGTCACGACGATCACGCTCCGCGGATGTTTGCCCCTTTGCAGAAAGCTGCCGGTCATGTGCGGGTCGGCGGTCAGCCGGGCGGTGCCATTGATGCGCATCACATTGTCGGAGCCCGGGACCATGAACATCAGGCTGACGCGCCCGTCGCGCACGATATTGCGCAGGCTGTCGATGCGGTTGTTGCCGCGCCAGTCGGGCAGGGCGAGGGTGCGTGCATCCAGCACGCGCACCACGGGCCCGTCATCGCCCCGCGGGCTGGCGTCGGTGCCTTCGGGGCCGACGGTGGCCAGAACACAGAACCGCGCGGCCTCGATCCATTTGCGGTAAAGCGGCGTCAGATGATCGGCGACCTTGGTCAGGGACGCGCGCACGACATCGGCGTCATAGACGGCGTCGAGCTGCGCAATCGTGTCGATGAACCTCATGCCGCGTCCCGCTGAAAGCCGGCCTCTGCCATCAGCGCCGTCGAGGCGGTTTCAACCTCGTCCCGCAGGCGCGCCATGAACTGCTCGGTTGGCAGACCCGGCTCGATCCGTGGCAGGAACTCGACCACCGCCAGCCCCGGCTTGCGATAGAGTCCGTGGCGTGGCCAGAAGACGCCGACATTGGTGGCGACCGGCACACAGGGCTGGTCCAACTCGCGATAGAGCACCCCACTGCCGATCTTGTAGGGCACATCCACGCCGGGGGCGACGCGGGTGCCCTGTGGGTAGATGATCAGTTGCCCGGGCTCCTGCTTTCCCGATTTCACCCCCTCCATCATCTGCTGTATCGCCTGGGCGCGTTTGCCCCGGTTCACCGGCACGCAGCCGATGCGCAGCGCGTATTGCCCGAGGATCGGGGCATAGATCAACTCGCGTTTCATGATGAATTTACCGCGCGGGATGGCGTTGTAGATCAGGATGATATCCAGAAAGGACTGATGCTTGGCGGCGATCAGAACCTCGTCCGTGGGCGGGGTGCCCCGCACCTCGGAGCGCAGGTTCACCATCCAGCCCGCTGTCCAGATCACCCAGCGGCAATAGGCATGGCAGGCGGCATGGGCCCCCGCCCGGCTGGCCAAGGCCCAGGGCAGATAGAGGATCGCGATGATCGGCATCGCGGCATACATCTGCAGGATGAACAATAGCGATCGCGCCCACTGGATCATTTCAGGCCCCTCAAGGTACGGAAGGCCGCGACGCGCGTCGCGGCGAATGCGGTGATGGCCGCCAGGATCGGGATCGTCAGCGGCCAAAGCCATTGGCGTCCGGCAAAGCCAAGGCCGGTCAGAAAGCTGTCGCTGTCCCCCGCGCCGGGCAACAGCACCACGGCCAATACGCCCAAGGCGGTGCCCACTGCAGCGCCCGTCAAGGCCCGCAAGGTGAAGCGGCGCACGAATGCCCGCGCGATATAGGCATCGCGCGCCCCTACCAGCCTTGTGACGCGGATCACCTGTTCGTTCGCGGCCAGCGCCGATTGCGCGGCCAGCGTCACCATCGCCCCGGTCGCGCCAAGGATCAGGATCAGCGAGATCCCCCCCAACAGGCGCAGGCGCCCCGCCGCTTCGACCAGGGGCCGCCGCCAGCGCGTGTGATCGTCCAGAACGGCGCCCGGTGCCTCGGCCGCCAGCCGTTGGCGCAACCCGTCGGCGTCATAACCCTGGGCGGTTTCGGTCACTTCGATCAGGCGCGGGATGGGCAAATCCTCGACCGGCAGTTCCGGGCCGAACCAGGGGGCCAGCAACGCCTGTTGTTCCTCGTCCGTCAGGGCGCGGGCCGAGTCGACGCCGGGCGTTTGCTGCAGAACGGTCAGCACCGCCCAGGTCTGCGCTTCGACTTCGGCGGCCGGGGCCGAAAGCCGTATGGTCGAGGTGCGCGCCAAGGCATCCGACCAGCGATCGGCCAGCCGGCCCGAGGCCATGGACAGCGCCATCGCGAACACCGCCAGAAACGCCATCGCCGCCGAGGTTGCGAGCGACAGCCGCGCGGCCTGTCCCGTTCGGGGAACCACCCGATCGGCCTGCGCATCGCCCCGCATCAGGGCCACAAGGTCGCTCAGGATGCTCATAGGTCCGCCCCCGCAACCGAGATGCGCCCACTCTGCAGGCGCAGCACACGGGCCTGAACCTGGCTTTTCGCCGCGCGGATCAGCGGCAGATCGTGGGTGGCGATCACCACCGTCTTGCCCATGCGGTTCAACTCGACAAGCAGTTGCAGCAGCCGCAGCGACATGTCCCAATCGACATTGCCCGTGGGCTCGTCGGCCAGGATGACGTCGGGATCCATGATGATCGCGCGGGCCAGGGCGGCGCGTTGCCTCTCGCCGCCCGACAGTTCCGGGGGCAGCGCATGGGCACGCGATTTCAGACCGACCCACGAGATCAACTCGGACAGGTTGGCGGCCTGATCGGGCGTGGCGCGCCCCGCGACGGTCAAGGGCAGGGCGATATTCTCGGCTGTCGGCAAATGGTCGAGAAACTGGCAATCCTGATGGACGACGCCGATCCGGCGGCGCAGATCGGCCACGTCATCGCGAGCCAGGGCCGCCGCGTCCTGACCCAGAAGGGTGACATGGCCCGCCGTTGGCAGCAGTTCGGCATAGCAGAGCTTGAGGAACGTTGTCTTGCCCGCGCCCGACGGCCCGGTCAGAAAGTGAAAGGACCCCCGCGGCAATTGCAGCGACAGCCCCTCGAGCAAGGGTTCGTTGCCATAGCCATAGGCGGCCTCGTCCATTTCGATCACGGTTTGCCCCCGCTTCTGTCCGCCCCTGTCTTGCAACTAATGAGGCGGCGTTGCAATCGCAGGGGCCTCTGTCGGTGGGCAGGGTCCGCCGCGTGGGGGTGGTGCAAGACCGAAAAAGCTGTCTGAAAAGGGATGCTTGGAAAGCGCGGGGGGCGTTGATACAAGTTGTCAACAGGCTGGTTGCGGCACGGACCGGGACCCGCAGCGCTGACAGAGAAAGCTTGGATCTCATGCGGCTGACTTGCCCCAATTGCGGTGCCCGCTACGAGGTGGACGATGGTCTCATTCCGCCCGATGGCCGGGATGTCCAATGCTCGAATTGCGGATCGACCTGGTTTCAACCCGGACGACGCCCCGAACCAGAAGCGCCCGCCGCGCCCGAGGCGGAGGCTGGGCCGTCCGCCGATCCGACCCGCGGCCCGGACCCCGCCGAGGCGGACGCGGCCACACAGGCGCAGGATCCCGGCGCGACCGACCCGCAAGGGTCGGACAGGACGGCGGCTGCGGGCCCCAGACCGCGGCGCCCGATCGACCCCGAGGTGCGCGAATCCTGCGGCAGGAAGCCGAGCGCGAAGCGCGGTTGCGGCGCGGTCAGCCCGATCCGGTCGAAACCCAGGCCGAGATGCCGCTGGATCAACCTGCCGGGCGCGGCCGTGCCAAGCCGACCCCGGATGCCGACGATCTACACGAGGCGCGCGACGCGTTCGATGTGCACCAAGGCAGCACGCGACATGCCGAGGGAACGCGACGTGACCTTTTGCCGGATATCGAAGAGATCAACTCGACCCTGCGGGCCACGGGCGACCGCGCGGCCAGCGAGGCGGACGCCAGCGATGTGGACACCGTCGATACGGCGCTGCGTCGCCGCCGCGGCACGCGGCTGGGCTTTGCCCTGAGCCTGATGGTCGCGGCGGCGCTGACATGGGCCTATGTCAATGCCGGCCTCTTGACCGACTGGCTGCCGCAGGCCGAGCCCGTGATCGCGCGCTTCGTCGGTCTGGTGGATGCGGCGCGGATTTGGCTGGACGGCGTTGTTCAGGGGCTTTTGGGCGACGACCGTCAGCTGTGACCCGGACGCGATCAGGCGAAGTGACGCGGACGCCCTAGAACTGATCCAACAGGCGCCGCAGGTAGTCCAGCTCGATCTGCGGGCGGTCCTGCTCGGACGAGCGGCGGCGCAATTCATCCAGCAATTCACGTGAGCGGCGGAACATCTCTTCGCGCGCTTCCATGTCTTCGTCCGATCCCATCGACCCCGCATTGCCAGCCTGCCGACCCAGCGGGTCCTGCAAGGGACGGTCGGGGGCCATCGACCCCTCGGCCTGGCCCTGGCCCGGCTCGCGCCCCTCGTCCTGCGCCAGGGCACGGCCCAGTTCGCTCATTCCCTCGCGCAGGCCTTCCATCGCCTCGGATTGCAGGTCGAGCGCGCCGGCGATATCGCCGTTTTCCAGCGCTTCGGCCGCCTCGTCCATCGCGCGTCCGGCCTCGTCCAGACGGCGCAGGGCCTCGTCGCCCGCTTCGCTGCCGGTGCCGGGCAGGCGACGGGCCTGTTCCTCGAGTTGCCGGCGCAGCGCCTCCTGGCGTTCGGCCAGCGTCATGCCGTCATTCTCGCCGCCCTGACCTGCGCCCTGCTGATTGCCGGGCATTTGCCCGTCCTGCTGCTGACCGGGTTGCTGGCCGGGCTGACCGGGTTGTTGACCGGGCTGCTGCCCCTGTTGCCCCGGCTGTTGCTGGCCGGGCTGCTGGCCCTGCTGTCCGGGCTGCTGGCCCGGCTGCGGCTGACCCTGGGGCTGGCCGCCGAACTGTTCCTGCAACTCGCTGAAGCTGTCGTCCGACAGGTCCTGCTGGTCGCGCAGCGTGTCCTGCAGCCCCTCCATCGCCTGTTGGCCGGGGGTTTGGGGGCCATCGCCGCCTTCGCCCTGGGTGATCTCCATGTTCTCCAGCATCTGCTGAAGCGCGTTGAGCATTTCCTGCGCCTCGGCCATGCGGCCTTCCTGCATCAGCTCTTCGATCCGGCGCAGCATCTCGTCGAGATCGGCCATCGACATTTCCATGCGCTCGCCCTGATCCGGCTCATCGGTGCCGTCACTCGGCTCGGCATTCTCGGCCAGTTGCTGCATGTAGTCGTTCATCGCCTCGCGCAACTCTTGCATGAGCTGGGCGATTTCCTCGTCGCTGGCCCCTTGCCGCATCGCCTCGGACAGGCGTTCCTGGGCCCGGCGCAGCCGCTCGAGCGCGTCGTCCAGATCGCCATCTTCCAATTCCAGCGCCACGTTCCAAAGGATCTCGGCCACCTGATCGCGTGTTTCGGCGCTGATCGAGTCGATGCCCGATTCAAGCCGTCTGATCGCCGTGCGCAATTGCAGGTAAGCGCCCTCGTCGAGGCCCTCCTCGGGGTGGTAGGTGATGGCGCGCAACAGGTCTGCGGCCCGCGCTGCGTTTTCGCGGTTCCACAGGATGTCGCGGCGCATTTCGATCACGGCATTGGCGAGGGGGTCGAAAAAGCGTCGTCCGGGCAGGCGGGGCACATCGTAGCTGACGGTGCCGATCTGGCCCGCATCGTCGGTAACGGTCAGTGTCAGGCTGACGGGCAGGTTGGCGAAGGGATGCTCGGACAGGTCCTCGACCATCACCTCGGTGAACGCCTCGCGCCCGCCGCGGAAGGGCATGGGCAGGCTGAGGACCAGCGCCTCGCGCGGTTCCGGCGCGATCCGCAGGCCATAGCGGCGATCGGCGGCGTCGGGGTTCAGGCGCAGGGTGGCCGTGCCCGACACGACCCCGTAATCGTCCGTGGCCGTGAAGCTGAGCTGCATCTGTCCCGGCGGCCCCGGTTCCACCTCGCCCTCGAGCGCGACGGCGGGCGGGGCGTCTGCCAGCATCGAAATGTCCCAACTCCGCGCCCCCGAGGGGCCAAAGATCGACAGCGTTCCAGAGCGTTCCAGCGTCACGTTGCGCGACAGGGTCGGGTTTTCGCCGACCGGGGGCAGATCGCCCACATCGGTTTCGACCGTGATGTCGTTCGGGTCGCCATAGAACCGCAAGCTGATGCGCGACCCTGCCGGGGCGTCGAAGCGCTCGTCCGTGATGTCGGCCAGATAGAGTGAGGGCAGGCCGGTATAGATCGGCGGTTCGACCCAACCCTCCCACGAGGGGCCGCTGGCCGAGGCCGCACCCGGCCCCAGTACGACGGCTTGGCCCACATCCGCCACCCGACCCAACGTGCCGAACAACAGCGCCATCGCGATCGCGGTGGCTGCCATGTAGCGCAGGGCATAGGGGTCGTTTGCAGACAGTCGCAGATCGGGGGGCGGGGCTTGGGCATGGCTGGCGCGGTCGGCCATGCGCGCGATATGCGCCGCCCAGACCGATTGACTGGCCGGGTCGCCGGCGCCGACGGTGGGGTGATCCAGAAGCGCCGTGATCGGTCGCCCCGGCATGGTTGCATCCAGACGGTCCAGCGCCTCGCCACGGCTTGGCATGCGGAACCGGCGCAGGCCGCGGACGATTGCCCAGATCACCGCGATGCCGACAGTCCCCATCACCGCCCATAGCTGTGGCTGCGACAGCGCGGTGGCCAGACCAAAGGCAAACGCCGCCACGGCCAGGAAAACAATGGACCACAAGGGCCAGAATGCCCGCGCCACGCGTTCAGCCACCATCCCAAGGCGCGTCAGGCGCAGGGGCCAGATCAGGCGCGCAAGCGCCGCATCCTTGGGGGTGGTCTGATCGGTCAAGATTTCCCTCTCGGGGTGCATCTGCCCCGGTTGCCGGGCCTCATAGCCACTCGGGAACAGTATCGCGTTTGATGATCTCGTCAAATGTCGGTCGGGCCCGGATGACGGCGAAGTGATCGTCTTTCACCAGCACCTCGGGGATCAGGGGGCGCGTGTTGTATTCCGAGGCCATCACCGCGCCATAGGCCCCTGCGGATCGGAAGGCGACCAGATCGCCCTCGGCCAAGGGGGGCATATGGCGCTGTTTGGCAAAGGTATCGCCCGATTCGCAGACCGGCCCGACAATGTCGTAAGGGGTCTGGTCGACACCGGGCGCGGGTTCCTCGACGGGGATGATGTCATGCCACGCGCCATACATGGCCGGGCGGATCAGGTCGTTCATCGCGGCATCCAGGATCAGGAAATCGCGCCCTTCGCCTTGTTTGACATAGGTGACCCCGGACACCAGCAGCCCGGCATTGCCCGAAATCAGGCGCCCCGGCTCGATCTCGACCTCGACGTCCAGATCGCCGACCGTGCGCTTGATCACCTCGCCGTATTCGATGGGCAGGGGTGGGGCGCTGTTCGAGCGTTCATAGGGAATGCCGAGGCCGCCTCCCAGGTCGAGGCGGCGGATGTCATGCCCGTCGGCACGCAACTGACGGGTCAGCTCGGCCACTTTTTCATAGGCGATCTCGAACGGTTCGAGATCGGTCAACTGGCTGCCGATATGCACGTCTATGCCGATGACATCCAAACCGGGCAGGGCGGCGGCTTCGGCATAGACCTCGCGGGCGCGGGCGATGGGGATGCCGAACTTGTTTTCGGATTTGCCGGTGGCGATCTTTTCGTGGGTGCGCGCGTCGACATCGGGGTTCACCCGAACGGTGACGGGGGCGATCGTGCCCATCTCGCTGGCCACGCGCGACAGCCGCTGCATTTCGGGTTCGGATTCCAGGTTGAATTGCCGGATGCCGCCCTCCAGCGCCAGCCGCATTTCCTCTGCGGTTTTCCCGACGCCGGAAAAGACGATCCGCTCACCCGGCACGCCCGCGGCCCTGGCGCGGCGGTATTCCCCGCCGGACACCACGTCCATCCCTGCGCCAAGCTTGGCCAAATGGGCCAGAACCGCCTGGTTTCCGTTCGATTTCACGGCAAAGCAGACCAGGTGATCGAGGCCCGACAGCGCCTCTTCGAACAGGCGGTAATGACGGGTCAGGGTCGCGCAGGAATAGACGTAGAACGGCGTTCCCACAGACGCGGCGATGTCGCGGATCGGCACGTCTTCGGCAAAAAGCGTGCCGTCGCGATAAAGAAAATGGTCCATGGCTCTGCCCTTGCGCTGTCTGCGCCCTGTTCACCTGCGCGGGGCCGCATATCATCCCCCACCGCACATTCAAATAGGCTGGACGCCGCCCGTGTCCCGGCTAGGCTGACCCGTGACCAAAGCGCGAGGGGGAAGACCATGGCAAAAACCGCGATCATCGAGGCCCATGGCGGCCCGGAACAGTTCAAGATCATCGACCGGGAGGTCGGCGCGCCCGGCCCCGGCGAGATCCGCATCCGGCACAAGGCGGTAGGGCTGAACTTCATCGACTGCTACCAGCGATCCGGCCTGTATCCGATGACCCTGCCGCACGCTTTGGGGATGGAGGCCTCCGGCGTGATCGAGGCTGTGGGCGAGGGCGTGACGCATCTGAAGGTCGGTGATCGCGCCGCCTATGCCGCGCAACCGCCCGGTGCCTACACGGAAGAGCGCGTGATGCCCGCGGCACAGGTTTGTCCGCTGCCCGATGCCATCAGCTTCGAAGATGGCGCGGCTATGATGCTCAAGGGGCTGACCGTGCAATACCTGTTCCGGCGCACGACACCGATTGCGGCGGGCGACACCGTTCTGTTTCACGCCGCTGCCGGGGGCGTGGGGCTGATCGCCTGCCAATGGGCGAAATCTGACGGCATTCGCCTGATCGGGACCGCAGGCACCGAGGCCAAGTGCCAGTTGGCGCTCGATCACGGCGCGGATGCCTGCATCAACTACCGTGACGAGGATTGGGTCGCCCGCTTGCGGGACCTGACCGATGGCAAGGGTGTGGACGTCGTGATGGACGCCGTGGGCGCCGACACGTTCGAGGGCTCGCTGGACAGTCTGCGGCCCTTGGGCTTCATGATCTCGTTCGGCAATGCGTCCGGCCCGGTGCCACCCTTTGCGGTCGCCACGCTGGGGGCCAAGGGCTCGCTCAAGATCACGCGCCCGACGCTGTTCACCCATATCGCCGATCACGAGACCTGCCAGCAGATGGCGCGCGACCTGTTCGAAAAGGTCACGGCCGGGGATGTGAAGATCCGCATCGATCAGCGGTTCCCGCTCGAGGATGTGGCCGAGGCGCATCGCGCGCTCGAGGCGCGCAAGACCACCGGCTCCACCATCCTGACGGTGTGAGGACAAGTCGCGTCATCCACACCGTCTCGGCCCATGCGGCGGGCGAGGTCGGCGATGTCATCACCGGCGGTGTCGCGCCGCCGCCGGGCGACACCTTGTGGGACCAGCGCCGCTGGATCGCGCGCGATGGCACCTTGCGGGCGCTGGTCCTGAACGAACCGCGCGGTGGTGTCTTTCGGCATGTGAACCTTCTGGTGCCGCCGAAGGATCCGCGCGCCGATGCCGGGTTCATCATCATGGAGCCTGACGATACGCCGCCCATGTCAGGCTCGAACGCGATCTGCGTCGCCACCGTCCTTTTGGAAACCGGCATCATCGCCATGGTCGAGCCCGTGACCGAACTGACGCTCGAGGCGCCCGGCGGCCTGATCCACATTCGCGCCAGATGCGAGGGCGGCAAGGTCACGCGCGTGACGGTCGAGAACCTGCCCGCCTTTGCCGTCGAATTGGACGCGCGGATCGAGGTGCCCGGCCTTGGCCGCCTGCGGGTCGATACCGCCTTTGGCGGTGACAGTTTCGTGGTTGTCGACGCCGCCGATATCGGGCTGGAGCTGACGCCCGCCAATGCGCGCGCCCTGGCCGAACTTGGGGTGCGGATCACGGCCGCCGCCGATGCCGCGATGAGCTTCGACCACCCGGAACGACCCGACTGGACGCACCATTCCTTTTGCCTTTTTGCGGGCACGCTGCTGGATGCGCCCGGGGGTTATCGCGCGCAATCCGTTGTCGCCATCCGCCCCGGCAAGATCGATCGCTCGCCCACCGGCACGGCCCTGTCGGCCCGCATGGCGCTGTTGCACGCCACGGGCCGGATGGGCGTGGGGAATCGGTTCACCGGGGTGTCCATCCTCGGGACGGAATTCGAGGGGCAGATTCTGGGTGAGGCCCATGTCGGGCAACGCCCTGCCATCCGGCCCGAGATCTCGGGTCAGGCCTGGATCACCGGCACGCATCAGCACATGCTCGACCCGACCGATCCCTTTCCGGCGGGCTATCGCCTGTCGGACACCTGGCCAGGGGCCTAGGCGGTTGCGGGCGTCCGCGTCTTGAGGAACAGCGCCAGCGGCAGGCCGCAACTGACCCCGATGCCGAAGGTCGCCGGAATGACCAGAAGGAACCACCAGTCCCTTTTCCCGAACGCCTCGACCAGGGCCCAGACCGTCAGGGCCACGGCAGCGATGGTCAGATCGTAGACCAGCGCGCTGGTGGCATCGTTGACATACCAGGCGTCGATCATCGGGCCCAACGCCCAGCCATGTTCGGCGAACCAGGCATAGAAATACATCCAGGGCACAATCGCCCCGACGATGACGAGCAGAAGATAGACGTAACGCATGACACCCCCGATATGGTCTCGACGGGCACCTAGCCCGACGCGGGCCGAGGTCACATCGCCCGAGGCATGTCGTCAAGGGCTGGACAAATTGCCGATCCGATGCTGCGCTGCGACAACGTGCTGCCGGGTCATGATTGACCACCGCCGTCTTGTCCAATAGGCCTTCGCGAAAGATTGTTGCGCGAGATGTGGTCTCAGAGCAGGGTCACGACACGAACCAGAGGGAAGTGGATGTCCGATATCGAACGCGAGAGCATGGAATATGACGTGGTCATCGTCGGTGCCGGCCCCTCGGGCCTGTCCGCCGCGATCCGTCTCAAGCAGATCAACCCCGATCTCAGCGTCGTGCTGCTCGAGAAGGGGTCGGAAGTCGGGGCGCATATCCTGTCGGGGGCCATCCTCGACCCGGTCGGCCTGAACCAGTTGATCCCGGACTGGAAGGAAAAGGGCGCGCCGCTGAACACGCCTGTGGCCGACGACAAGTTCTACATCATCGGCGCCGCCGGCGGCATGCGCATCCCCAACTCGGTGATGCCGCGCCTGATGAACAACCACGGCAATTACATCGTCTCGATGGGCAATGTCTGCCGCTGGCTGGCCGAACAGGCCGAGGAACTGGGGGTCGAAGTCTTCCCCGGCATGGCCTGCTCGGAACTGGTCTATGGCGAAAATGGCGAGGTCAAGGGTGTCGTCGCGGGCGAGTTCGGCAAGAACCCCGATGGCACACCCGGCGACGGCTACGAACCGGGGATGGAACTGCACGGCAAGTATGTCTTCCTGGGCGAAGGGGTGCGCGGCTCGCTCACCAAGGAGGTGATGGCGAAATACGGTCTGCAGAACGGCAAATGCCCGCAGAAATTCGGCATCGGCATGAAAGAGATCTGGGAAATCGACCCCGCCAAACACAAGCCGGGCCATGTCATGCACACGATGGGGTGGCCTCTGGGCAAGAACGCGGGCGGCGGATCGTTCGTCTATCACCTCGAGAACAACCAAGTTTACGTGGGCTTCGTGGTGCATCTGAACTACGAAAACCCCTACCTGTCGCCCTACCAGGAATTCCAGCGGTTCAAGCATCACCCGATGATCGAAGACCTGCTGAAAGGCGGCAAGCGCGTGGCCTATGGCGCGCGCGCCATTTCCGAGGGCGGCTGGCAATCCATGCCCAAGGCGGTGGCGCCCGGCGCGGCGGTGCTGGGCTGTGGCGTCGGACTGGTGAACGTGCCGCGCATCAAGGGCAACCACAACGCGATGCTGTCCGGCATCGAAGCCGCCGAGGCCGCGGCCGCCGCCATCGCCGAGGGGCGTTCGGGCGACGAATTGACCGCCTATGACGACTACATCCACGAGGACGGGCCCATCGCGCGCGACCTCAAGCCGGTGCGCAACGTCAAACCGCTCTGGTCGCATTACGGGATCGTCGGCGGTGTCATCCTGGGCGGGATCGACATGTGGGTCGGCAGCCTGACGGGCTGGAACCCCTTCGGCACGCTCAAGCATCGTATGTCCGATGCCGAGCACACGGGCAAGGCCGAGGAATACAAGCCGATCGACTACCCCAAGCCCGACGGCAAGATCAGCTTCGATCGGCTGACGAATGTCAGCTTCTCGATGACCAACCACGAGGAAAGCCAACCCTCGCACCTGCAACTCAAGGATCCCGAGATCCCGATCAAGGTGAACCTGCCCGAATACGCCGAACCGGCGCAGCGTTACTGCCCGGCCGGCGTGTACGAGGTGGTCGAGGAAAAGGACGAGGCGCCGCGCTTTGTCATCAATTTCCAGAACTGCGTGCACTGCAAGACCTGCGACATCAAGGATCCGTCGCAGAATATCCACTGGACCGTGCCGCAGGGCGGTGACGGGCCGAATTACCCGAACATGTGATGAAAAGGCCGCGTCGGGGCGGGGCGGTCGGATTGCCCTTGCCCCGCACGCGACCTAGTCTCCCCCATGACGCACCGAGGAGACACTGCATGGCTGCCATTCGCTCGTTCTTTCGCGCGACCTTGATCGGCGGGGGCGCTGGGGACTCTCGTGCCGTCCGCCCATGCCGAGGAAGGGGGGCATGCCGCCATGGGCGCGGCGCAAAGCGGCCTCGCCGGGCCCTACCTCGCCGCGCGGGCGGCCGTGATCGGTGGCGATCACCGCGAGGCGGCCGCCTATTTCGAAAGTGCCCTGCTGGCCGATCCCGGCAATCCGCTGCTGATCGGGAATGCCGTCTTTGCCAATGCGGCGCTGGGCAATTTCGGGCGTGCCGCCGCGATTGCCGAAGACATGCCCGACAGCACCGGTGGACAAGAGCTGATCAACCTCGTGCGACTGGTCGAATTGATCCGGTTGCAGGAATGGGATCGCGTGCGCGCCGAAATCGGGCAAGGCCGCGGGGCCGGGCCCTTCATCGACGATCTGGCACTGGGCTGGCTCAGCCTTGGGGCGGGTGACATGTCCCGTGCAGTGCGCATTTTCGAAACGATCGCCGAGGATCGGCTGATGGCCGAACTGGGTGCATTGCACTTGGCGCTGGCCCATGCGGCCACGGGCAATTTCGAGCGGGCCGACGCCCTGTTGTCCAGCGACGCGATGGTGCGCATCAGCCAGACGGAACGTGTTGTCCGCGGGCGGGCCGAAATCCTGGTGCAACTGGGCCGCCGGGCCGACGCCCTCGATCTGCTGGATGGGTATACGCAGCAGGTTCCGGACCCGGCCCTGCTCGAATTGCAGGCGCGCATCGGGGCGGGGGCCGAAGGGCCCTACGGGTTTGTCGCCACCGCCGCCGAAGGGGTGGCCGAGGTCTTTTTCACCGTCGCTCAGGCGCTGGGTGGTGATGCCCCGTCCAACCTGCCCCTGATCTACGCCCGCGCGGCCGCAGAGATCGCACCGGATCATGCCGACGCGAGGATGCTTGCGGCCGAGCTGCTCTATGACAGCGGACAGTTTGCGCTTGCCGCCGACGCCTATGGCGCGGTGCCCGCCGACAGCGACCAGTATGTCGAGGCCCAGATGGGCCGCGCCGAGGCCATCGAGGAAATGGGCGATATCGAGCGGGCGACCGATGTGCTGGCCCAACTGGCCCAAGAGCGCCCGGACCTGGCCAGCGTTCTGGCCGGTTATGCCGACATGCTCCGGCGGGCCGAAAACTGCCAGGGGGCGATCGACGCCTACACCGCCGCGCTCGACCTGGTGGATACCGACCAGCCCCGCTACTGGTTCGTGCATTACGCCCGCGGGATCTGTCATCATCGCACCGATGATTGGGACGCCGCCGAGGCCGATTTCCGCCGGGCTCTCGAACTCAATCCCGAACAGCCGCAGGTCCTGAATTACCTGGGCTATTCCCTGGTGGAACAGCGCCGCAACCTTGACGAGGCCCTTGGCATGATCGAACGCGCCGTCGCGGCCCGTCCCGACAGCGGGTATATCGTCGACTCGCTGGGGTGGGTCTTTTACCGCCTGGGACGTTTCGACGAAGCGGTCGAGCCGATGGAACGGGCCGTGCAGCTATTGCCGACCGATCCGATCGTGAACGACCATCTTGGTGACGTCTACTGGATGGTCGGACGCGAACGCGAGGCGCGGTTCCAATGGGAACGCGCCCTGAGTTTCGACCCCGAGGACGAAGATGCGACCCGCATCCGCCGCAAGCTGGAGATCGGCCTGGATCGCGTCCTCGAGGAAGAAGGCGGAGTTGGCGAAACCCAGTGATCCAAGAATTCGCCCCCGCAAAGGTCAATCTGGCGCTGCACGTCACCGGACGGCGCGACGACGGCTATCATCTGCTCGACTCGATCGTTGTCTTCGCGGATATCGGTGATCGTCTGACGATATCCGACGCCCCGGACCTGAGCCTTTCGGTGACGGGCCCGCGGGCAGCCGATATTCCGACCGACAGCCGCAATCTCGTCTGGCGCGCAGCCGAATGGTTGGCGGCAGGGCGCGGTGCAGCGATCACGCTGGACAAGACCTTGCCGCCGGCCGGGGGCATCGGCGGCGGATCGTCGGACGCCGCAAGCGCCCTGCGCGGCTTGTCCGACCTCTGGGCGCGGCCACGACCCGCGCCACAAGAGGTCCTGCCCCTCGGCGCCGATGTGCCCGTGTGCCTGTTCGGACGCCCGGCACGGATGCAAGGGATCGGCGAGGTCGTGTGCGACCTGCCCGACCTGCCCGCCTTGTGGATGGTCCTTGCCAATGCCGGCGTCGAGGTGCCCACCGGCCCGGTTTTCAAGGCGCTCACCCACGCCGAGAATGCCGCATTGCCGGAGCCCGACTGGACGGATCTGCCGTCGCTGGTCGCCTATCTCTGCCACGCCCGCAACGACCTCGAGGCCCCGGCCCGCGCGCTGGTGCCCGTTATCGGAGAGGTTCTTGACCATCTCGAGGCGCAACCGGGCTGCCTGCTGGCAAGGATGAGCGGATCGGGCGGCACCTGTTTTGGCCTGTTCGGCAGCGCCGAGGCAGCACAGATGGCCGCCGCCCGGATCGGCGAGAGCAAACCCGACTGGTGGGTCGACTCGGGCGCCGTGCGCGCGGCATAGGCCGCCGCGCCGAATAATCTTGCCGAAGATTATTCGGCCTCAGTTCAGCCGGGCCACGACATAGTCGGCCAGGTCGATCATCATCTCGCGCAGCGGATGCTCGGGCAGGATCGACAGGGCGGCCTTGGCGTTCGCGACATGGCCGTTGGCGACGTCCCGCGTTTCCTCCAGCGTGCCGTGGCGGCGCAACAGGTCCATGGCCTGCTCCAGATCGCCATCCTGCTGGTCGCCCTTTTCGATGGTCCGTTTCCAAAAGGCGCGTTCATCGGCATCCGCGCGTTCCACGGCGCGGATCACGGGTAGGGTCAGTTTGCGTTCGCGGAAATCGTCGCCGGTATTCTTGCCGATCTCACCGCCGGCCCCGCCCCAATCTAGCAGGTCATCCGCCATCTGGAAGGCCACGCCCAGCCCATCGCCATAGGTGGCCAGCGCCGTCACCACGCGCTCGTCCTGGCCCGAGATGACGCCGCCGACCTCGCAGGCCGCCTCGAACAGGGCCGCGGTTTTGCCTCGGATCACCTGCAGGTAGATCTCTTCGGTCGTGGCAAGGTTCATGGCCGCAGTCAGTTGCAGCACCTCGCCTTCGGCAATCGTGGCGGCCGCGTTGGACAGGATGTTCAAGACCCGCAGGTTTCCCGTTTCGACCATCAACTGGAACGAGCGTGCAAACAGGTAGTCGCCCACCAGGACGCTCGACTTGTTGTCCCACAGCAGGTTGGCGGTGGGCCGTCCGCGCCGCTTCTGGCTTTCGTCCACGACATCGTCGTGCAGCAGGGTGGCGGTATGGATGAACTCGACCGTCGCGGCCAGTTTCTGATGCGCGTCGCCATCGTAGCCGCACAGCCGGGCCGCCGCCAGCGTCAGCATCGGGCGCACCCGCTTGCCGCCCGCCTCGACCAGATGCGCCGTGACCTCGGGGATGCGCGGGGCATGCTGCGACGCCATCCGCGCCCGGATCAGGTCGCCCACGGCGGCAAGGTCATCGGCCAGCGCGGCCTGCATCCGCTCGTGCGGTTTCGTGGCGGCATCGTCGAGGCTCATGGGCCCAGTCCTTCCGTGTCACTCGACAAGTGCAGGCGGGGGGCCTACATGCCGACTCATGCTAGAGGTGATGCGCAGCAACGACCCGACCCAGATCGCTTTTGCCTCGGCGCTCATGTCGGGCGAGGGTATAGAGGTCTTCGAGATGGACGTCCATATGAGCGTTCTCGAAGGGTCCATAGGCGTATTGCCGCGTCGCCTGATGGTGCGCCGCGAAGATGCCCATCTGGCGCGCGCGATTCTGCGTGACAACGACCTGCCCGTGACGGAATGAACGAGGGCGGTCTGACATGCGACGCCTTCCTCGGGGGGCGTGTCCACGCATGGCAACCGGCCCGCGGCTATCGTGCGGGCACCGACCCGGTCTTTCTGGCGGCCGCCTGTCCGGCACGGGCGGGGCAGTCCGTTCTGGAACTGGGTTGTGGGGTCGGGGTGGCCTCTCTGTGTCTGCGGGCCCGTGTGCCGGATGTGCGGATCATGGGCGTTGAACGGCAGGCCGCCTATGCCGATCTGGCCCGCCGCAACGGGCTGGACGTGACATTGGCCGATCTTGCGGCATTGCCGGCGGCACTTCGGGCGCGATCCTTCGACCATGTGATTGCCAACCCGCCCTATTTCGCGACAGGCGACGGCACGGCGGCGCGCGACGACGGGCGCGAGGCGGCCTTGCGCGAGGCCACGCCCCTGTCGGTCTGGATTGGGGCGGCACGGGCACGGCTCAGGCCGAAAGGCTGGCTCACGATGATACAATCGGCCGACCGTTTGCCCGACTGCCTGGCGGCGCTGGCGGGCGGGTTTGGGGCGATCTCGATCTTGCCGCTGCAATCGCGGATGGGCCGGCCCGCACGGCGCATTCTGCTCCGGGCGCGAAAGGGGGGCAAGGCGCCGTTCACCCTGTTGGCCCCTTTGGTCCTGCACGCCGGGGTTCGGCATGAAAAGGACGGCGATGATTTCGCCCCCGTGGCCGCGTCGGTCCTGCGGGACGGGGCGCCGATCGACTGGGGGTGAAATCGATATCGCCGGTAGGCAATTTCCGGACATTTGCAAGGGATGACAAGACGCGAAATCCGTGCTGCAGTGTACATGCAAGTGTTACATAACCAGAGGAGGACGGCCGATGTCGCTTGGTGCACATCTTCAGGAACTCAAGAAGAAGCATGCGACCCTTTCTGCCCGCGTCGAGGAGGCTGAGCGCAGTCCCGGAACCGACGACCTCACCGTGCGAGAGTTGAAGAAAGAAAAACTCCGCCTCAAAGAAGAAATCACCCGTCTGGAAATCTGATCGGGCCGGCGCGGGTCCACCGGGCCCGCGCCACGCCCCAGCGATTTGGCGTGCCCGGCCTGTGCAGGGCACAGCCCAGACGACATCGGGTCGACCCTGCGATCCGATTTGTTGACCCCTGTCAAGCATTGCGTTTGGGGAAACCCCGATCTTCCGTAATTCTGGTGGTTTGGGGAGCCGTAAGCCCCTATTTCAATACGCAGGGGAGGTGAAGACCTTAGGACAAGGAACTCACCGATGTACGCGATTTCGTCTCAGAAACACATCAATGACATCGTCGACCGCGCCCGTCGCGAGCGCGCGAGATATGTGGCCGGCCTGGTCGGCCGTCTGTTTCATCTGCGCCGTGGCTGAACGACGCGCATGACCGATGCCAAAAAGGCCGGGGCAGACCCCGGCCTTTTCATTGCTGCGGCGCGGATCAGACGAAGAACTGGGCGCCGTTGGCCGAAATGGTCGACCCGTTGATAAAGCCGGCATCGTCCGAGGCCAGGAACACGACGCAGCGTGCGATCTCTTCGGGTTCGCCCAGGCGGCCTGCCGGGATTTGCCCGATGATCGATTCGCGCACCTTTTCCGGAACGGCCATGACCATCTCGGTCGCGATGTAGCCGGGGCAGATGGCATTTGCCGTGATGCCGGCGCGCGCGCCCTCTTGGGCGAGGCTCTTGATGATGCCCAGGTCACCGGCCTTGGTCGCGGCGTAATTCACCTGCGCGAACTGGCCCTTTTGACCGTTGATCGAGGAAATCACGATGATGCGGCCGAACTTGCGCTCGCGCATGCCGGGCCAGATCGGGTGGACCGTGTTGAACACGCCGGTCAGGTTCGTATCGATCACCTCGTGCCACTGCTCGGGCGACATCTTGTGAAACGGGGCATCGCGCGTGATGCCCGCATTTGCCACAACCACGTCGATCGGGCCAAGATCGGCCTCGACCTTGGCAAGCCCGTCCTTTGAGGATTCGTAGTCGGCCACATTCCACTTGTAGGTCTTGATCCCGGTTTCTTCCGTGAACTTGGCGGCCTTCTCGTCATTGCCGGCATAGGTCGCGGCGACCTCGTAGCCCTCGGCCTTCAGTGCCTTGGAAATGGCTTCCCCGATCCCGCGGGTGCCGCCGGTGACGAGCGCAACTCTAGCCATGGTCTCCTCCGTTTCTGGCTTGGATAATTGGAAACTTTGTTATTGTGCTGCGCCTGCAAGCGCAACAATATTGCTCATGCAGAAAGCCATTTTTCTGCGTCACTTACGCCCAGATCCCATGTGTCGCGCAATTTCTGCGGGTCGGTGAAATCGATCTTGTCGGCCGGTGTTTCATCTCCGGGCCAGATGTAATGGCGCCCCTCGACCTGCGGCAGCCGCTTGTAGGCCCGCGTCAGTAACACCCATGTGACGCCCCGATCGGGTGTGGGCATCGGGGCCTGGTCGGCCATGCCGCCATCGACCACGCGCTTGCCCTCCCACAGGGGCGGTTCGAACACGGGCGGGATCACCGCGGCGGCGGTGACCAGATCGACGAGACGCCCCTCGCGCGCGGCCGTGTTTGCATCGACCAGATGGGCGTGCAGGCCCAGTTTCTCGGCCCAACTGAAATGCGGGCTGTTCACGCTGTGCAACTCGGCCTCGTAGGCTGCGGTCAGCGCGGTGCCCGTCAGCGTCGGGTGGGCACTGGTCCGGGGGGTGGGCGATCTGGATCTGAAACTGCGGGCCGTCCGCCAGCCGTTGCGCTGCGTCGGCATCCAGCACGCGGGCCACGACATCGCAATAAATGCGTTGGTGCGGGGTGATGCCGTCGCCATCGGTGTTGAACAGGTCGAGGTTATGATCGCGTGACTCGAAGGCGGCACACATCTCCTCGAGCAGCCGGTGTTCGGTCCCAGATATCCAGGCCGCACCCGCCAGCGCCCCGCCGCTCGACCCCCGTGATGCGCGCCGGGGACAAGCGCCGCGCCTGCTGCACGCGTGACAGAAAGCCCCCCTGCCAGAAGCAGCGCAGGCCACCGCCAGAGAAAACGAGTTGCTCGGGGTCCGGCAGGGCGGCCATCACGAAAAACGGGCCGCGCGGGGCCCGTTTTCGTGTTCAATGTCGGTCAGGGGCGTTCGACGCACAGCGCCACACCCATTCCGCCGCCGATGCAAAGGGTCGCGAGGCCTTTCTTGGCGTCACGGCGCTTCATTTCGAAAAGCAGCGTGTTCAGGACGCGGGCCCCCGAGGCGCCGATCGGGTGGCCGATGGCGATGGCACCGCCGTTCACGTTCACGATGGCCGGATCCCAGCCCATGTCCTTGTTCACGGCACAGGCCTGCGCGGCAAAGGCTTCGTTTGCCTCCACCAGATCGAGGTCGTCGACCGACCAGCCCGCCTTGTCCAGTGCCTTGCGCGAGGCGTAGATCGGCCCGACGCCCATGATCGAGGGGTCGAGACCGGCCGTTGCGTAGGACGCGATCCGTGCCAGCGGTTCGATCCCGCGCTTCTCGGCCTCGTCGGCGCTCATCAGGAGGGTTGCGGCGGCGCCGTCGTTTAGGCCGCTTGCGTTCGCGGCCGTGACCGAGCCGTCCTTGGTGAAGGCGGGGCGCAGTTTCTGCATCGCTTCCATCGTCGCGCCGTGGCGGATGTATTCATCGCTGTCCACGACGATGTCGCCCTTGCGGGTCTTGATGGTCACGGCCGTGATCTCGTCGGCGAACCGACCCTCTTTCTGGGCGGCCTCGGCCTTGTTCTGGCTGGCGACGGCGAATTCGTCCTGCATGTCGCGGCTGATCTGCCACTGTTGGGCCACGTTTTCGGCGGTCTGGCCCATGTGATAGCCGTTGAAGGCATCCCACAGGCCGTCGCGAATCATCGTGTCGATATATTGCATGTCGCCCATTTTCTGACCCTGGCGCAGGGGGGCGGCAGTGGGGGCTCATCGACATGTTTTCCTGGCCGCCTGCAATGACGATCTCCGCATCGCCCAGCATGATGTGCTGTGCACCCAGCGCCACCGCCCGCAGGCCCGACCCGCAGACCTGGTTGATGCCCCATGCCGCGGCCTCTTTCGGGAAGCCCGCGTTGATATGGGCCTGACGAGCGGGGTTCTGACCCTGCGCGGCGGTCAGGACCTGCCCGAGGATGGTTTCGCTGATCTCGGACTTGTCGACGCCGGCGCGGTCAGCCACCGCCTCGAGAACGATGCGGCCCAGCTCATGGGCCGGTGTGTTTGCGAATGAGCCCAAGAAGCTTCCCACGGGGGTGCGCGCGGCCGAGGCGATGACGACGTTGGTCATGAATGTCCCTTTCCTTGTGTCCTGCAGCCGTCCCACTCACCCGAGAGGGGGTCGTTCGCAGCTGTCTCGCCATCTTTGATAGAATCCGTATGGGGTCGATACAACCGACAGTGTGTCCCAGCGTCACGCTTTGTCCCGCCCGCGTCCGGGGCCGGCCGATTGCGTGGTCGGGACCAGGTGCCTGGTCAGGCGCGGCGCGCGGTGGGGTCGGCCGTCTGGGCCCAGGGCGGCCTCAGGCTGGGCGCACCGAAGAGATAGCCCTGCATGCAATCGACGCCGGCCTGTGTCAGCCATTGTGCTTCGGCCTGGGTCTCGACCGCTTCGGCAACGACCAGCATGTCGAAATGCCGGCCGAGGGAAATCAGCGCCTCGGACAGGACCTGGTTGTCGGCGTCTTCGTGTACCCCGCGCGAGAACTGGCCATCGATCTTGAGGATGTCGAAGCAGAACTGCTTGAGGTGGCGGAAGGCCGTATAGCCTGCGCCAAAGTCATCCAGCGCGAAGGTGACGCCTTTGTCCTGCAATTCCTCCATGAAAATGGCCACGATCTCGGGCATCTGCATGGCCGAGCTTTCGGTGATTTCGAGGATCAGCCGTTCGACCACGTCGGGCCGGTACTTGAGAAACCCTTTCAGGATCTTCATCCATTTCGGGTAACCAACCGACCGGGCCGACATGTTGATCGACAGGCGCAGGGTGGGGTGCTGATGCAATGTCCGCAGACCCGCAAGCAGGGCGGCACAATCGATCTGGCGGCCAAGATCGCGGTCTTCCACAGCACCCATGAAATCGCGCGCCGGTATGATCCGGCCGGTTTCGTCGAGGATCCGGATCAACCCCTCCCAGAAGGCGACGCCTTGCCCGTCCGCGCGGATGATCGGCTGAAAGGCGAGCACGGCATCGTTGCGGGCCAGCGCCTGTTCGACCATGGCCATGGTGCCGCGGTCCCGCTGGCTGATTGCGACCTCGAGCGGGCTGCCAAGGCCGGGTTCGATCAGATCGTGCCCTTTGCGCCGCATATCTCCACCTCCGTGCATCCTTCGATGGACGTAATGCCGCCACAGCTCTTAAGAATCGGTGAAATTTCACATTTTGTTCTAATTGCAGGCAGAAAGGCGCGGACAATGCGTGACACGGAAAGCGGGCGTTGCGGATGGTGTGGCACCGACCCGCTTTATGTCGCCTACCACGATACCGAATGGGGCGTGCCCGAACGCGACAGCCGGGCCTTGTGGGAAAAACTGATCCTCGACGGGTTCCAGGCCGGCCTCAGCTGGATCACGATTCTGCGCAAGCGCGAGGCGTTTCGCGACGCCTTCGCCGGGTTCGACCCCGAGGTGATCGCCGCCTGGGGCGAGCCCGAGGTCCTGCGGCTGCTGGAGAATCCGGGGATTGTCCGCCACCGTGGCAAGATCGAGGCGACGATCGGAAACGCCCGCGCCTTCCTCGAGATGGAGGAGGGCCGCGGGTTCGCAGACCGCATGTGGGATTACGTCGACGGCACCCCGATCCAGAACAGGTGGACGACATTGGCCGAGGTGCCGGCCTTCACCCCCCTGTCCGAGGGCATATCGAAGGATCTGAAGCGGGCGGGCTTTCGGTTCTGCGGCCCGACGATCGTCTATGCCTGGATGCAGGCCACCGGGTTGATCAACGACCACCTCGTCGGTTGCCCGCGTTACGCACCTGTCGCGGCGCTTTCGCAGGGGTAAGGTTCGGCGGGAAACGTTTTTTCCCTCGACCGGCGTTGCGGCGTCGCGAGGGAGAAACCCGGTTTTTTCGTCTGTTGTCCCGTAGGGAAATCGGCGATCACCCGTCGGCGATCAGCGCCTCGATCAGGGTCATCGCCTCGGGGCTGGCCCAGTCGGCGTCGCCCCGCAGCCGGGCGATTTCCTGCCCGTCGCGGTCGAGAATGACGGTGATCGGCAGGCCAAACACGCCCATATCACGTGCGATCTGCTGGTTGATATCGCGATACTGGGGCAGGGCGGTCACGCCCTCTTCCTCGAAAAAGCGGCGAATGGCCTGGGGCGGATTGCGCCCGGTGGCAAGTGTCACCACCCGGAACGTGTCGCTGCCCAGGGTTTCCTGCAAGGTGTTGAGCGCCGGCATTTCCTCGCGGCAGGGGGCGCACCACGTGGCCCAGAAATTCAGGACGATCACCTGGCCTTCGAAATCGGACAGGCGCCCCTCGGTCTCGTCTTCGCGCAGATAGGGGCCGGTCGAGATGTCCTGCGGCGTATCGTGCAGCACGAGGCCGCGCATCTCGCCGGTGGTCAAATCCGACAGGTCCTGCGCGGCGGCGGCATTTGCACCGAGGCCAAGGCCGATGTAGAGCACGAACGCGCACATGCTGCGGATCATCTTTTCACTCCCTCCGAAGGGCGACTGGACATGTCTGACACGGGCTCCAACACGATGTGGGGCGGCCGCTTTGCCGCCGGGCCGGACGCGATCATGGAGGCGATCAATGCCTCGATCGGGTTCGACAAACGACTGGCGCGGCAAGACATCGAAGGCTCCCGCGCCCATGCCGCCATGCTGGCAGCCACGGGCATCCTGAGGGATAGCGACGCCGAGGCCATCCGGGAAGGGCTGCTCACCGTATTGTCAGAGATCGAGGCCGGCACATTCGCGTTTTCGACCGCGCTGGAAGACATCCACATGAATGTCGAGGCCCGGCTGAAGGATCTGCTGGGCGAACCGGCGGGCCGCCTGCACACCGCCCGGTCGCGCAACGATCAGGTGGCGACCGATTTTCGCCTTTGGGTGCGCGATCAGATCGACGCCGCCATCGCGGGGCTCGAGGCGCTGCAGCGCGCCCTGCTGACACAGGCCGAGGCCGGGGCCGATTGGGTCATGCCCGGCTTTACCCATCTGCAAACCGCGCAGCCGGTGACCTGGGGCCATCACATGATGGCCTATGTCGAAATGTTCGGCCGCGACGCCAGCCGGTTCCGCGATGCCCGCGCGCGCATGAACGAATGCCCCCTCGGCGCGGCGGCGCTGGCTGGCACCTCCTTTCCCATCGACCGGCACATGACGGCCGAGGCGTTGGGGTTCGAAGCGCCTTGCGCCAATTCGCTCGACGCCGTCAGCGACCGGGATTTCGCGTTGGAATTCCTGTCCTCGGCGACCATCTGCGCCATGCACCTGTCGCGCTTCTCGGAAGAGCTGGTGATCTGGTCCTCGGCGCAGTTCCGTTTCGTCGCCCTGTCGGACCGGTTTTCGACCGGGTCGTCGATCATGCCGCAGAAAAAGAACCCCGACGCGGCCGAGCTGATCCGCGCCAAGATCGGGCGCATCCTGGGGGCCAATGTGGGCCTGCTGACGGTGATGAAGGGGCTGCCGCTGGCCTATTCCAAGGACATGCAAGAGGACAAGGAACAGGTCTTCGACGCCGCCGACAGCCTGATGCTGGCGCTAGCCGCGATGGAGGGGATGGTGCGCGATATGTCCGCAAACCGCCCCGCATTGGAAACGGCCGCGGCCAGCGGGTTTTCCACCGCGACCGATCTGGCCGACTGGCTGGTGCGGGAACTGGACATGCCGTTCCGCGAGGCGCATCATGTCACGGGCGCTCTGGTCAAGCTGGCCGAAGACAAGGGGTGTGATCTGCCCGACCTGACGCTTGCGGACATGCAAGGCGTCAACTCCGGGATCACCGAGGGTGTCTTCGACGTGCTGGGCGTTCACAACTCGATCGCTTCGCGCACCTCGTACGGGGGAACGGCCCCGGACCAGGTGCGCCTGCAAATCGCCCGCTGGAAGGAGAGGCTGGCATGACGACGAAACGGTCCCTGTTGCCCCTGGCGCTCTGCGCCGTCCTGCTGGCGGCCTGCGGTGCGGATGGCGAGCCCGAAACGCCCGATCGCGCGACGCCGGGGGTGTCTGTCTCCGGCACGGTCGAAATCGGGCTCAGGGGCGGGTCGCGCTAGGCCCCATGGACCGGTCGCGCCGCGCCGGGCGCGCGCCCCATGATCGGTGTTGAACCCGCAAGGTTCCGGCCTTACGGTCCATCAACCAACGTGCCGAACCCTTACGCTTTTTTCCAAAGAACAGGTCCAATGGAAAAGATCCCGATGACACCCGCGGGCCACAAGGCCCTGAACGACGAACTGAAAAAACTGCGTACCGTCGAGCGCCCGGCGATCATCCAGGCGATCGCCGAAGCGCGGGAACATGGCGACCTGTCGGAAAACGCCGAGTACCATTCGGCCCGCGAAAAGCAGTCATTCATCGAGGGGCGCATCAAGGAGCTTGAGGGCATGCTTGGCCTTGCGCAGGTCATCGACCCCAAAACCCTGTCGGGACCCATCAAGTTCGGCGCCACGGTCGTGCTGGTCGACGAAGATGACGTCGAAAAGAAATACCAGATCGTGGGCGAGGCCGAGGCGGATATCGAAAAGGGCCTTCTCAACATCAAGTCGCCCCTTGCGCGCGCCTTGATCGGCAAGGAAGAGGGCGATACCGTCGATGTCAGGACGCCGGGCGGCACCAAGGAATACGAGATCCTCACGATCTCCTACGTCTGAACGGGCTCGCGGACGGCCACACCCTGTCTGACTGCCTGTGCTGAGGTCGCCGCCACCCGATGCAAGATGACTCCAAGCCTTCGTCCCTGGACCTCGGTCTTTACGCCCGCAGCGGGCCCGAGCCCAGGATCACGGCCATCGAAATCATCGCAGGTGCGCTGTCCCTGATCTGGCTGGCGGCGGTGGTGCTGTTCGGCTTCGACGATGGCGACAATGGCGGCGCCGGAATGGCCGGCATGATCCTGTCGGTGCTGGCGATCCTTTTGCCGGTGGCCCTGATCTGGGTGGCGGCCATGGCGGCCCGAACCGCCCGCGCGTTGCGGCAGGAAGCGGCGCGACTGCAGGCCTCCATCGACGCGATGCGGGCGGCCTATGTCGAGCAACAGCAAAAACAGGCACTCGACCTCAAGCCGGACCTGGTGAGAAAGCTCGACGAACTGGTGGCCAGCCAGGGGGGTAGCGCGTCGGATGCGCGCCCGGCCACGTTCACATCGATGCGCGCCGCGCCCCCGCCCGAGGTGCGGGCGGCGATCGGCCCCTCTGCCGATCCGGAATCCGAGGCGCCGCAGCCGGCCCTCGCGCTGGCGCTGTCGCAAACGCCCGAACGCGATCCGATTTCCGTCTCCGACTTCATCAAGGCACTGAACTTTCCCGAGAACGAGCACGACAAGGAAGGCTTTCGCACGCTGCGCCGCGCGCTCGAGGATCGGGGGACCGAACGCCTTATCCGGGCCAGCCAGGACGTTCTGACGTTGCTCAGCCAGGATGGCATCTACATGGACGATCTGCGCCCCGATCGCGCGCGGCCCGAGATCTGGCGCCGCTTTGCGCAAGGCGAACGCGGTCGCCCTGTCGCGGCCCTGGGGGGGATCCATGATCGCTCGTCCCTCGTGCTGGCGGCGGGCCGCATGAAAAAGGACCCGGTGTTTCGCGATGCGGCGCATCACTTCCTGCGCCATTTCGACCGAACCTTCATGGGGTTCGAGAAGAATGCCAGCGACGAGGAAATCGCCCGCCTGGCCGATACACGGACTGCGCGGGCCTTCATGTTGCTGGGGCGGGTGACGGGCACCTTCGATTGAGTCCTGGCCGAAAATCCTTCGAAAAGGATTTTCGGCTTGCAGCGCGCCTAGGATCTTGGGGGGCGGGGCTTGTAGACGGGCAGCGACCATCCGAACGCAAGCGACCCGGCGCGCAGGGCGAAACTGACGGCGATACAGGTGGCCATTGGCACTGCGGGCTGGCTGGTGATCAGGCCCGCGCCGACCGCGGCGCAGGCCCCGCCCAGGGCCGCTGTGACATAGAGCTCGTTCTGCCGGATCAGCAATGGCACCTCGTTCGCGACGATGTCGCGCAACAGACCGCCGAAGCACCCCGTCGTCACACCCATCAGGATGACGATGGTCAGGCTTTGGTCCATTTCGGTCGCCGCCCGCACCCCGGCTGCGACGGCGACCGGCAAGGCCAGCGCATCCAGCCAGACCAGCACGGTCTTTCGGCTCTCCAGCAGATGAGCGGTGAAGAAAACGATCAGCGCAGCAGCCCCCGCGATCAGCAAGGGCACGGGATCGGCGATCCAGAACACCGGGTTCCGGTCCAGCAGCAGGTCACGCACCGTGCCGCCACCCACCGCCGTCAGGCCGGCCAGAAAGGCAAAGCCCACGATGTCCAGTTGCGCGCGGCTGGCCGCCAGTGCCCCCGACAGCGCAAAGATCAGCGCCGAGACATAGTCGAGGGCCAGCACGACGTTCATTTGAACGGCTTCATTCCGGCGCGCGCCAATTCATCGGCGCGTTCGTTTTCGGGGTGCCCGGCATGGCCCTTGACCCATTCCCATGTCACATCGTGGCGGCGTGCGGCCTCGTCCAGCCGGCGCCACAGGTCTTCGTTCTTCACCGGTTTCTTCGTCGAGGTCTTCCAGCCGTTCTTTTTCCAGCTGAACAGCCATGCGGTGATGCCGCCTTTGACATAGGCACTGTCGGTCACGACGGTGATCTTCGAGGGGCGTTCCAGCGCCTCGAGCGCCGAGATCGCGGCCAGCAACTCCATCCGGTTGTTGGTGGTCTGCGCTTCGCCGCCTTTCAGGGTGCGTTCCTTCAGGACGGTCTCGCCGGTCTTGGCCTGCAACAGCGCCCCCCAACCGCCCGGTCCGGGGTTCCCGGAACAGGCGCCATCTGTATAGGCGAATAACTCAGCCATGGCGCGCCGTCATCAGGATGAAAGGCTCTGCCCGGCCGGCAAGCCCCGTCTCTTTGCCGGTTTCGGTATGGATCACCTCGAACCCCGTTTGCGCCAGCAGCGCGACCAGCTCTTCCTCGGAATAGTAGGTGTAAAAGCGGCCCAGCCTGTCGCGCCCTGCGCCCGTGCCCAGTTTGAGGCCCAGAAACAGCAGCCCGTTGGGCGTCAGGGCCCGGCCGATGGCCGTCAGATGCCGTCCCATCTGGTGTCTTTCGGCGTGCAGCAGGCTGAAACTGGCCCAGACCGCGTCGAACGCGGCCGTGGCCGTCAGATCCTCCGCGCCGCAAAGATGCGTATCGACGCGATGGCGGCGGGCTGTTGCGACGAACTCGGGGCATGGGTCGTATCCGATGACACGCATGCCGGCCTCGGACATCAGGCGCGCATGCACGCCGGGCCCGCAGCCGAGGTCGAGGATATGCGCGCCCGGCGGCAGGCGCGCCAGGAACCCCTCGAGGCTGCGGCGTTGCGTATCCGTGATCGGCAGGGCGGCATACTGATCCGCGCGATCGCGATAGGCGTCCAGTGTGCGCGCGTCGCTCATGCCAGCACGGCCCCAAGACCGAGGCAGATCACGACGACAGCCGTCAGCAACAGGCGCAGGCTCATCCACCACTCCGGCGCGACCTTGGCGCGATGCGCGCTCCAGTCGATCGGCAGCAGCACGACAAACCCGACAATCAGGGTCCACAGGGCGGGCTGTGTCGCGCCGGATGCCGTCAGAAACCCCCAGATCGGCGGCAGGACGGACAAGGCATAGAACAGGTTGGCGGTCGGCCCGTCGAAGCGTGTGGCAAACCCCCAGATGACACCGGCCATGAAGCTCAGGATCGTCAGGCCGTAGACCTGCAGCAGGACCGGCCCGTTCAGGCGCGGCGGCAGGATGACCGAGGACAAGGGGGCAAGGTCGGGCCAGATGCTGGTGATCGGCCCCCCAGACAAAGGGGGTCAGGCCAGCGAGGCCGAGCAGAAGCGGGGTCAGGGGTATGCGCGTCATGGGGCGTTATCTGCCTGTCGAACGCGCATGGGGCAAGACCCCTCAGGAGCGTTCGAACGCAAGACGTCCCGCCAGCAGGGCAAAGATCGCGGCGAAGGATCTGTTCAACCATGCCATCACGCGCGCCGAGCCGAGGATCCAATCCCGTGCCGCGGCCGCGAACAGGCCGTAGACCGCGAACACCGCAAATGTCATGGCCATGAAAACACCCCCCAAGACCAGGATTTCCCGCGTCACCGTTTCGGGCGAGCCACTCAGGAAAGGGGTCAGCAGCGACAGGAAGAAGATCGACAGCTTGGGGTTGAGGATGTTGATCAGCGCGCCGCGACGCGCAACGGCAAGGCCCGGTTCAGCCTGTGTGCGCGGCTCGACCCTGAGCGCGCCGCCCGAGCGCAAGGCGCTGTAGGCAAGGTATAGCAGGTAGGCCACGCCTGCGAATTTCACTATGTTGAACAGCACCGCCGAGGTATGCAGCACGGCGGCCAGCCCCAGTGTCGCGGCCAGCAAGTGCGGAACAATGCCGAAGGTGCACCCAAGCGCGGCCCAGATCGAGGGGATGCGCCCGCGTCCAAGACCCACGGCAAGGGTGTAGATCACCCCCGTTCCGGGGGCGATCACGACGACAAGGGCGGTCAGCAGGAATTGCGTGCTCAGCATGGGATCATGAAGGCCGGGATCGGGTCCTGCGTCAATCGGGTTCAGCCGGACGCGATCGCCGTCAGAATGACGAAGGTATCGCCCCCCGACGGGTCGCCCCATCCGTTGCCGGTGCGGCTGCGCGTCACCGTGAAGCGGGTGGATGCGAGCAGCGAGCGAAGCTCGTCTTGCCCGTAATAGGCAAAGCGGCGGCCAAGATCGCAGCGCTGTTCGCCGGTTCCCAGCTTCATGCCGAGATGCAGTGCGCCGCCGGGCATCAACGCCATGTGCAGCCGCTGCAGCAGGCCAGGCAGATCGGATTTCGCACTGTGCAGAAGGCTGAAATTGGCCCAGATGCCGTCGTAGTACGACCGGGCCGAGAGCGCCTCGAAAGGTTCGACACGTACCGTCAGCCCATAGCGGCGCCGCGCAAGGGCCGCCATTTCGGGTGTCACATCGGTGGCATCCACCAGATACCCGGCCTTGTGAAAGGCGGCGGCCCAACGCCCCGGCCCACAGCCGAGATCGAGGATTCGCCCGCCCGGTGGCAGGAGGGCAGAGAAGGCGGCGATGTCGTCGCCATGGTCGAGGTCATGCGGGGCAAGGTCTTTCGCCGCATAGCGCCTTGCCGCCCGTGCATAGACGGCGATCGTGGCGGCGTCGCTCATGCAGGAACGCGCAACACCCGCGGCACCTTGAACTCGACGTTTTCCTGGGCGGTCTCGATAACTTCGACGGTCACGTCGTAGCGGTCGCGAAAGGCGTCGATCACCTCGTTGATCAGCACCTCGGGGGCGCTGGCGCCGGCGGTGATCCCAAGGGTCGAGATCCCCTCGAGCGCGCGCCAATCGATATCGGTCGCGCGTTGCACCAGCTGGGCATACTGGCAGCCGGCCCGCGCACCCACCTCGACCAGCCGTCGCGAGTTCGAGGAATTCGGCGCCCCCACGACCAACATCGCCTCGGCTTTTGGAGCCATCGCCTTGACGGCCTCTTGCCGGTTGGTTGTGGCGTAGCAGATGTCTTCCTTGTGGGGGCCGACGATGTTGGGAAAGCGTGCTTTCAGCGCGGCCACGATGTCGGCGGTATCGTCCAGCGACAGGGTGGTCTGCGTGACAAAGGCCAGGGTGTCGGGGTCGCGGACCTCAACCGTGGCCACATCCTCGACCGTTTCGACGAGCAAGACCTCGCCCTCGGGCAGTTGGCCCATCGTGCCGACGGTCTCAGGGTGCCCCTCGTGGCCGATCATGATCATCTGAAGGCCGTTCTCATGATGGCGCGCGGCCTCGATATGCACCTTCGACACCAACGGGCAGGTCGCATCGACATAGATCATCTCACGGCGCTGCGCTTCGGCGGGGACGGATTTCGGCACGCCATGGGCCGAGAAGATGACGGGCCGATCCTGCGGACACTCGTCCAGTTCCTCGACAAAGACCGCGCCCTTGTCGCGCAGATCGTCGACCACGAATTTGTTATGCACGATCTCGTGCCGCACATAGACGGGCGCGCCCCATTTCTGCAGCGCCATCTCGACGATCTTGATCGCGCGATCCACGCCGGCACAGAACCCGCGCGGTGCGGCAAGGTAAAGGGTCAGGGGGGGCTTGGTCATGATGCGGCCTATGGCGACGAAAACAGATCAGGCATGTCCAACAGGTATCGCCCGCCCCCCGGCCCGTCCAGCCCAAGCTGCGCGGGCGAACTGCCGCGCCCGACGATGTCTGCCCCGTCGGCGGGGCGGTAGGGCGCGACGGAAGGGCTGCCGGTCAGTCGGCGTCGATTTCGGCGTCGACGCGATCTTGGCGCGGTTCCCGCGGGGGGCGGCCGATGACGTCCTTCAGCTCGTCCAGCTCGATGAAATTGTCCGCCTGCCGCCGGAGGTCATCGGCGATCATCGGCGGTTGGCTGCGGATGGTCGATACCACCGAGACGCGCACGCCCTTGCGTTGCACCGCCTCGACCAGGGGGCGAAAATCGCCGTCACCCGAAAACAGGACGATGTGATCGACGTGTTCTGCGGTTTCCATCGCGTCCACGGCCAGTTCGATGTCCATGTTGCCCTTGACCTTGCGCCGGCCGCTGGAGTCGGTGAACTCCTTGGCGGGCTTGGTCACCATGGTGAAGCCGTTGTAGTGCAGCCAATCCACCAGCGGGCGGATCGGTGAATAGTCGTCGTTTTCCAGAAGCGCGGTGTAGTAGAAGGCGCGCAGCAGCTTGCCGCGCTGCATGAATTCCTGGCGCAACAGCTTATAGTCGATGTCAAACCCCAGCGCCTTTGCAGCAGCGTAAAGGTTCGAGCCGTCTATGAACAGCGCCAGCCGTTCGTCCCGATAAAACATTCGAAACAACCCCGTTCTCAAAAGCTTCGCGCGAGGCTGTCCCCACCCGGGCAAGCTCCCGGATCCCCTCGCGACCCGAAGACGCGTCATCAAGTATCGGCCACCGATGTGCAAGGCGCAATGGCGCATAGCACCTGCCCGCCATGCTCAAACCTGTTGTTCGGTTCTTTGTCGACCGTGCAATTGTCATGCCGTGACGTCATCTGCCATATGGCGACGAACCGCGTCCATTTGCAAACGAAATGACATGCACCTTCCCACTGATGTAGCCCCCCTTTCCGTGCAGGCCGCAAACGCGCCGGGCACCGTCTATGTGGCGCTCGGCGCAAATCTGCCGGGACCCTTCGCGTCGCCCAAGGCAGGCGTGCTGCATGCATTGGAGCGCCTTTGCGCTCTGCCGGGGGGCAGGCGCTTGCATGGCGGCGGGTTGTATCGGACGCCGGCCTACCCGGCAGGCAACGGGCCGGATTTCGTGAATGCGGTCGTCGCGATCGAGGCTGACAACCCGGCGGCCTTCATACAGGCGGCCTTTGGTATCGAGGCCGAGTTCAACCGCGCCGAGGATCGCAAGGCAGGGCGATGGGCCCCGCGGGCCATCGATATCGACATTGTGGCCTTGGGCGATCGGATCTGGCCCGATCCGGCGCGGCACAAGGCGCTGCGCGACATGGCGCCGATCGATCGCGTTCTGACCGACGACGAAATCGTGATACCCCACCCCGCGATGCAGGAACGCGCCTTCGTGCTGAAACCGATGGTCTTTTTCGCGCCGGACTGGCGCCACCCCGCGCTGGGCAAGACGGCGCGCGATCTGGCGTTGGCGCTGCCACGGCCCGAGCTGGAGGCGGTCGTCCCCCTGACCTGAATTCCGGTTGTCAAGGGCCGCAAAGGCCGTTATGACATCCGTTCGAACTTATCCCAAAGCAAGGTCGGAGTGCTCCATGGCCCGCGTGACGGTTGAAGACTGCGTTGACAAGGTTCCGAACCGGTTCGAGCTGGTGATGCTCGCCTCGCACCGGGCGCGCGAGATCGCCTCGGGCGCGGCGCTGACCGTCGATCGCGACAACGACAAGAACCCCGTCGTCGCCCTGCGCGAGATCGCCGAGGAAACCCAAGGCGCCGACGACCTGCGCGAGCGTCTGATCGAAAGTCATCAGACCCAGATCGAGGTCGATGAGCCCGAAGAGGACGCGATGGCGCTTTTGCAGGGCGTTGAGCGTGATCGCCCCGCCGAGGATGACATGGACGAAGAGCAGATGCTGCGTGCCCTTATGGAAGCGCAGGGTCAGAAGTAAGCCGCCGCGGTAGCCCGGTGTTGGTGGAGCTGACGACCCGTTCATGATCGACGCCGACGACCTGCTCAGCCTTGTAAAGAATTACAATCCGAAAACGAACGAGGCGCTGCTCCGCGGCGCCTACGCCTATGCCAAGGCCATGCACGAGGGGCAGACGCGCCACTCGGGCGAGCCCTATTTCACCCATCCCGTTGCAGTGGCCGCCATCCTGACCGAACAGCGGCTGGATGATGCGACCATTGCGACCGCGCTGTTGCACGACACGATCGAGGACACCAAGGGCACCTATTCCGAGATCGCGCAGAAATTCGGCCGTGACGTGGCCGAACTGGTCGATGGTGTCACCAAGCTGACGAACCTGGAACTGTCCAGCCGCGAAACCAAGCAGGCCGAGAATTTCCGCAAGCTGTTCATGGCCATGTCCAAGGATCTGCGCGTGATCCTGGTCAAGCTGGCGGACCGGCTGCACAACATGCGCACCATCCGCCACATGCCGCCCGAGAAGCAGGCGAAAAAAGCGCATGAAACCATGGACATCTATGCACCGCTTGCCGGCCGCATGGGGATGCAATGGATGCGCGAAGAACTCGAGGACCTTGCCTTTCGCGTGCTCAACCCCGAGGCGCGCGCCTCGATCATTCGCCGTTTCATCACGTTGCAAAAGGAAACCGGCGACGTGATCCCCAAGATCACCGAGGATATCGAGCACATCCTCGACAAGCACGGGGTCAAGGCCGACGTGTTCGGTCGCGCGAAAAAGCCGTTTTCGATCTGGCGCAAGATGCAGGAAAAGCAGTTGGCCTTTTCGCGTCTGTCCGACATCTACGGGTTCCGCGTCATCACCGAGACCGAGGATGACTGCTACCGCGTGCTGGGGGCCATCCACCAGCGCTGGCGCGCCGTTCCCACCCGGTTCAAGGACTATATCAGCCAGCCGAAATCGAACGGCTACCGCTCGATCCACACCACCGTCTCGGGGCGTGACGGCAAACGGGTCGAGGTGCAGATCCGCACCCGCCAGATGCACGAAGTGGCCGAGGCCGGCGTGGCCGCGCACTGGTCCTATCGCGACGGTGTGCGCGCCAAGAACCCCTTTGCCGTCGATCCGGCGAAATGGCTGGAAAGCCTGACCGAACGCTTCGAGAATGCCGAGGATCACGACGAGTTTCTCGAACATGTGAAGCTCGAGATGTATTCCGACCAGGTGTTCTGCTTCACGCCAAAGGGTGATGTCGTGAAACTGCCCAAAGGGGCGACGCCGATCGATTTCGCCTATTCGATTCACACGCGAATCGGTCACTCCTGCGTCGGGGCCAAGGTGGACGGTCTGCGCGTGCCCTTGTGGACGCGGCTGAAGAACGGTCAATCGGTCGAGATCATCACCGCCGAGGGGCAGACGCCGCAGGCGACCTGGCTGGATATCGTGGCCACGGGCCGGGCCAAGGCCGCGATTCGGCGCAACCTGCGCGAGGTCGACCGCGAACGCTACATCAAGCTGGGCCGCGAACTGGCGCGCGTGGCCTTCGAGCAGGTGGACAAGCGGGCCACCGAAAAGGCGCTGATGACCGCGGCCAAGGCGCTGAACCTTGCGACAGGCGACGAGGTTCTGGCGCGAATCGGATCGGCCGAACTGTCGGGGCGGCAGGTCGTGTCGATGCTCTACCCCGAACTGGTCAACGACGATATCGGCGGCGAGATCGAGGAACGCCGCGCCGTCATCGGTCTTCCGCCGGGTGCCGAGACGCGCCGTGCGCAATGCTGTCAGCCCGTTCCGGGCGAGCGCATTGTCGGCATCACCTATCCGGGCAAGGGGCCTGTCGTGCACGCGATCGATTGCGAGGCGCTGGCTGATTTCGACGACACGCCCCAGCGCTGGATCGATCTGCACTGGACCGAGGGTCGCCACGCCCCGACCCACAACGTGACGCTGGATGTCACGCTCTCGAATCAAAAGGGAACCTTGGGGCGCATCTGCACATTGATCGGTGAGCAGAACGCAAATATCTCGGATCTGCATTTCATTGATCGGAAGCCGGATTTCTACCGTATCCTTGTCGATGTTGATGTGCGGGACGCCGAGCATCTGCACGCGGCGATGATGGCGGTCGAGGCAGATAGCGACGTTGCCAGCATGCACCGGGTGCGCGATCTCGACCGGCGCCCCTGAGGCAGCCCGCAAGGACGAGGCGGTGCCCCGGCGGACGGGCCCGATGAGGAGAGGAAAGGCAGCTTGGTCTTCAAGAGGCGGGACCAACGGTCATGGCTCAGGATCGTGGCCGAAGCGATCTGGCCCCGCGGTGGCTGGGGCCGGGCCTTTCAGTATGTGCAGCACAGGCTGCGTCGACTGCCCGGAACGCCTGAACAGATCGCCCGCGGGGTCTTCGCAGGCACCTTCACCATCTTCACGCCGTTCTTCGGCCTGCATTTCGTGGTGGCGGCGCTTCTGGCCAAGGTCATGCGCGGCTCGATCCTGGCGGCCCTTCTGTCCACCTTTCTGGGCAATCCGCTGACCTATGTGCCGATCGCCATCATCTCGATACAGACCGGGCATTTCCTTTTGGGCACCAGCCCGCGCGGCGAGGTGGACGAATCGATCTTCGCCAAATTCGGCGGTGCGGCCGGTGACCTGTGGCACAATATCATCGCGATGTTCACCCCGGCACAGGCCCATTGGGGCGATCTGCGGATCTTCTATAACGATGTCTTTTTTCCGTGGATGGTTGGCGGGGTTGTGCCGGGGCTTATCTGTGCGCTGACCTGCTACTACCTGAGCGTTTCGGTCATCCGCGCATATCAGAAACGCCGCGCGTCGCGATTGCGGGCCAAGATGGAAAAGCTCAGCCGACAGGCCGAGGCCGAAAGGGGATGAGATGACAGAGCGCAAGTTGCGTCTGGGTGTGAATATCGACCATGTGGCCACCCTCAGGAATGCCCGTGGCGGGGCGCTGCCCGATCCGGTGCGCGCGGCGGTGATGGCCCAGCAGGCCGGGGCCGATGGCATCACCGCCCATCTGCGTGAAGATCGCCGCCACATCCGCGACGCCGATATCGACGCGATCATGGACGCCATTTCCATTCCGCTGAATTTCGAAATGGCCGCAACCGACGAGATGCAGCGTATTGCCCTCGCCCATCGTCCGCACGCCGCCTGCATCGTGCCCGAACGCCGCGAGGAACGCACGACCGAAGGCGGCCTCGAAGTGGCCGCCGATCAGAACAGGCTGGCCGATTTCATTGCACCTTTGCGTGATGCGGGCATGCGCGTGTCGCTGTTCATTGCGTCCGATCCGGCCCAGATCGAGGCGGCGCACCGCATCGGGGCCCCGGTCATCGAACTGCACACCGGGGCTTATTGCGATTTCCATGCCGAGGGCGACATGGCCGCGCGCGACGCGGAACTGGCCCGGCTGGTTGATGGTGCGAAACAGGCGGCGGATCTCGGGCTCGAGGTGCATATGGGCCATGGCCTGACCTATGACACCGTCGCGCCCGTCGCGGCCCTGCCCGAGGTGGCCGAGTTGAACATCGGCCATTTCCTGATCGGCGAGGCCGTGTTCGTGGGGTTGCCGGCCGCCATTGCGCAAATGCGCGCGGCGATGGACGCGGCCCGCGCCTAAGGCGTTGCGCATCCGGCGCGGCGCACGCGCGATCTTGCATCCCGTGGCGCAAATCGGCAGGTGTGGGGGCGACAAGGGCGGCGGGCCGCCCGGCACCATCCGGCGCCCGGCCCCACGCCCCCGGACCCTCCGTTGAGAGAGAAAACGACCAGATGATCCTCGGCATCGGTACAGACCTTGCGAATATCGAACGCATCCAGCGTGCCCTTGACCGCTTCGGCGATCGTTTTCGCAACCGCGTGTTCACGGTGACCGAGCAGACCCGCGCCGAACGCATGAAAGACCCCGCCGCGACCTATGCCAAACGCTGGGCCGCCAAGGAGGCATGTTCCAAAGCGCTCGGAACCGGCCTTCGCATGGGGATCGCTTGGCGCGACATGGCCGTCACCAACCTGCAATCGGGGCAACCGGTGATGGAGGTCACCGGCTGGGCCAAGGAACGCCTGCACCAGATGACGCCCGAGGGCTATGTCGCCGTGATCCATGTCACTTTGACCGATGATCACCCCTGGGCGCATGCGCAGGTCCTGATCGAAGCCCTGCCCGAGGACGAAGAGGCAAAGCGCCCACAGGTCGGACCGGTCTCGCGGCGGCGTCTGAGCTGACGGTCAGCCGGGGCCGCAAGGCGCAGGGGGTTGCTTGACTTGCGCCCCCGCGGGCCGCATGAACCGCGGGAACGGTCGAGAGGCAGGCAGCGAAAAGGCAGGACCATGGCAGCGGCAAAAGCCAAGCAAGACGGTATCTGGGAAACGATCAAGACCATCATATACGCCCTGCTGATCGCAGGCGTCTTTCGGACCCTGTTCTTTCAGCCGTTCTGGATTCCGTCCGGGTCGATGAAAGACACGTTGCTGATCGGCGATTTCCTGTTCGTCAACAAGATGGCCTATGGCTACTCGCGCCATTCCTGCCCGTTCTCGATGTGTCCCTTCGACGGACGGCTCTTTGGGCGCGAACCCGAACGCGGCGATGTCGTCGTCTTTCGTCACCCGGTGAACGGCGAGGATTTCATCAAACGGGTGATCGGCCTTCCGGGGGACCGGGTGCAGGTGATCGACGGCCGCCTGCACATCAATGGCGAAGCGGTCGAGATCACACCCGAGGCTCCGTTCGAGGAAATCTATGAACGGCAGGGCCCGATCGGCCACTTGCCGCGCTGTTCCAACGCGCCGGTCGGAGAGGGCGCAACCTGCGAGAAAGAGCGGGCGACCGAAACCTTGCCGGGCGGTGTCAGCCACTCGATCCTTAACATTCAGGATGGGACGCGTGGCGACAACACGCCGGAATATGTCGTGCCCGAGGGCCAGTATTTCGTAATGGGTGACAACCGAGACAACTCTGTCGACTCTCGGTTTCCGCAATCTGTCGGGGGCGTCGGGTTCGTACCGTTCGAAAACCTTCTCGGCCGCGCGGACCGTGTCATTTTCTCTTCTGCCGGGCAGCGCATGATCTATTTCTGGACCTGGCGCGCGGATCGTTTCTTTCACCGGATCGACTGACCATGGCGCTGGCGCGCGAAGTGATCGCCTTTTGTGACCGGCTGGGGCATCGGTTTTCCGATGAGGATCTCATCCTGCGCGCCTTGACCCATTCCTCGCTATCCTCGGCCAGTCGTCCCGATAATCAGCGGCTCGAATTCCTTGGGGACCGGGTGCTGGGGCTGGTGATGGCACAGGCCGTGCTGCAGCGCGACCAGACCGCCAAGGAAGGCACGCTTGCCCCGCGCTTCAATGCACTGGTCCGCAAGGAAGCCTGCGCCGAGGTCGCGCGCGAGATCAATCTGGGTGCCGTTCTGCGCCTGGGCAAATCCGAAATGACGACGGGGGGGCGGCGCAAGACCGCCCTTTTGGGCGATGCGATGGAGGCCGTGATCGCGGCCGTCTACCTCGATGCCGGGTTCGACGTGGCGCAGAATCTTGTCCTGCGTCTTTGGGGCGAGCGTCTGGAACGCGTGGCCGAGGATGCGCGCGATCCCAAGACGGCGTTGCAGGAATGGGCACAGGCGCGGGGCCAAACCCCGCCGCGCTACACCGAGGTGGCGCGCACCGGCCCGGATCATGCGCCGGTCTTCACGGTCGAGGCCCGCATGGAAACAGGCGAAAGCGCCCGCGCCGAGGCCCGCGTGAAACGGCAGGCCGAACAGGCCGCCGCCCGCGCCCTGCTGGAGCGTTTGACCTCCGGCTGACCGGCGCTGCGCGCGGCGTGGGCTGGCGTCGTGGCGCGTTTGCGGCTAAAGCCCTCGGTCTGATGTCACGAGGATACCCGCCATGACCACCCGCGCCGGATTCGTTGCCCTGATCGGAGAGCCCAACGCGGGCAAATCCACCCTTTTGAACCGGATGGTCGGGGCCAAGGTCTCGATCGTCACGCACAAGGTCCAGACTACGCGGGCCCGCATTCGCGGTGTGGCGATCGAGGATCACAGCCAGATCGTCTTTGTCGACACGCCAGGCCTGTTCCGCCCCCGCCGACGGCTGGATCGCGCCATGGTCGCCGCCGCCTGGACGGGGGCAGCGGATGCCGATGTGGTCGTCCTGCTGATCGAGGCGCATCGCGGCAAGACAGAGGGGGTTCAGGCCATTCTCGACAGCCTGACCGAAAAGGCCGGGGGTCGCCGCATCGCCTTGGCCATCAACAAGATCGACCGTGTCGAGGCCCCCGTCTTGTTGAAGCTGACCGAAGAGATGAACGCCGCCTACCCGTTCGAGGAAACCTTCCTGATCTCGGCGGAAAAGGGATACGGCGTCGACGATCTGCGCCGCTGGCTTGCCCAAGCGATGCCCGAGGGGCCATGGCTTTACCCCGAGGACCAGATCGCGGATTTGCCCATGCGCATGATCGCCGCGGAGATGACCCGCGAGAAGCTGACCCTGCGCCTGCACCAGGAATTGCCCTATCAACTGACCGTCGAAACCGAAAGCTGGCAAGAACGCAAGGATGGCTCGGCCCGGATCGACCAGGTGGTCTATGTCGCGCGCGACGGGCACAAGGGCATCTTGCTGGGCAAGGGCGGCGAGACCATCAAGGCGATCTCCAAGGCCGCGCGCGAAGAGTTGGAAGAGTTCCTCGGGCGAAAGGTTCACCTGTTCCTACAGGTCAAGGTGCGGCCCAACTGGTTGGACGAGGCCGAGCGCTATTCGGAAATGGGTCTCGATTTCCGCGACGGGAATTGAAGCGCATGGCACGGCTGACGGCCGAGTTCTGGGTGCAGGCCTATCTGGCGCGGCTGCGGCTGGCCGATATCCCCGCCTTTGTCGTGGCGCATGGGGATGACACCGCCGGAGCGGTGCTGGTCAAGCTCAACACGCTCGACGGCACGGCGCGTGCGTTCCAGCGCAGTTTCGATCTGATGACCGGCGACAGGGCGTGGGTCGTGCTGGCCGAGGGGCAGGAGGCCACGGTTGACGCAGCCATCGCGCGGCAGCGCGACGTCGACCCCGATCTCTGGGTCGTCGAGGTCGAGGATCGCGCGGGCCGTCATCTGTTGGACGAGCCTGGTCTGACCTAGCGGTCTGCGTAGCGGCCGATTGCGATAAAGACGACGCCGGCCAACAGCATCGCGATCAGATACATGCCCAATGTCGCGGCAACCCGCGCCGGCCCCAAGGCGCTCACATCCATGAACGGATAGGGATAGATCCCATCCTGCGCCGCCCATCCCAGCACATAGGCCCCGTAGATCGACGGCCACAAAATGAAGATCGGCAGATCGGCCCAGACCAGCGCCCGCTTGGGAGCATCGAACAGCCACCATAGCAGCACGGCGCCGGGAAGGATCGTGTGCAACCCAAGATCGGCCCACCACCCGATGCCGGTCGGCTCCCAAAGCTGGGACAACCGCGCATGATAGACCACCGCCACGACCAATTCCGACAGGGTCAGGGCGGCCAGCCAGGGCGCCCCGACGCCCCGTATCTTGCGGAAATTCACCGCAGCCAGAGTTACGACCACCAGCGCCGCCGTCGGGATGGTAAAGAACCGGGTCATGGCTAACAGGGTTTCGACCGGCCCGGTGCCCATCTGGTCGACCAGATAGACCCATTGCGCCAGCAACGCGAACCACGCCCCGAGGGCGATCAGCAGGGCGCGTCGGCGGGCTGGTCGGGTCAGGGTCGGAAACATGCGCCAGACCCTGCCACGCAGCCCGGCCATGGACAAGCACACCGGCCCGCCGGATAGTGCGCCCCATGGAATGGCGCGCGGACGGGATCTTGCTGACGATGCGGCGGCACGGCGAAACCGCTGCCATTCTCGAGATGTTCACCAAAGCGCAGGGCCGCCATCTCGGGGTCGTGCCGGGCGGGGCCTCGCGCCGCCTGGCACCGCATTTGCAGCCGGGCGCACAGCTCGACGTGACATGGCGCGCGCGCCTGTCGGACCATCTGGGCAGTTTCAAGGTCGAACCCATCGCGGCCCGTGCCCCCGAGGTCATGGGCGACCGCGTGGCGCTGGCAGGGTTGGGCGCTGTCTGCGCGCTCTTGTCCTTCTGCCTGCCGGAACGCGAGGCGCACCCGGCGCTCTATGCCCGATCAAAGGCGCTGCTCGATGGGCTCGGGGCGGCCAGATGGCCCGAGGCCTATCTGGGCTGGGAACGGGCGCTGCTGGATGAAACAGGGTTCGGTCTGGCTTTGGATGCCTGCGCCGTCACCGGCACGAACGAGGACCTCGCCTTCATCTCGCCGCGGACCGGGCGGGCCGTGTCGCGCCAGGGGGCGGGCGACTGGGCCGATCGTCTGCTGCCCTTCCCGGCCTGCTTGTCAGGCGCGCCGGCAAGCGGCCCGGACGAGGTATTGGCCGGCCTGACGACAACCGGTCATTTCCTGGCACACCATCTTGCACCCTCCCTAGGGGAAAAACCGCTTCCGCCCGCGCGGCAACGCTTTGTCGATCTGCTTGCGCGTCAGGCCAACGGATCGGCCAGGGGATAGCGGGCTAAGGCCTCGTGAATGGCCCCACCCGGTGTCAGGGTAGACCCGTACAGCACCACGGCCTCGGCCCTGAAGCCCGGCATCTCCGCGCGGGCGCCCAACTGTGCGGCAATCCGGTCTCGGTCCATGCCCCTCGGCCGGCGATTGGCGCGGATCAACGTCACATGGGGCCGGAACCGCCGCCGGGGCAGAGCGATCCCGGCGGCGCGCACAAGGCGTGTGATCTTGGCCTGCAACCCATCGAGCGCGTCCGAGTGGCGCACCGCGGCAAAGATCAACCCGCGATCCATCTCCGTAAAACTGTCCAGCCCCTCGAATGCCACGTCAAAGGATGGCCAGCCCAACCCGCCAAGCGCCATGTCGATGTCGGCAAGCTCTGTCTCGGACACATCACCGAGGAAGGCGAGCGTGAGGTGCAGGTTTTCCTCGGGCACCGGTTTGCCGAAGGAAAACCCCTCTTGCAGACGCAAGAGGGCCGTTGCGGTGTCAGGCGGGAGGGGCAGGGCGAGGAAGGCACGCATGCTGCAACGAAAAAGGACGGGCTGCCCTTTGGCAACCCGCCCCTTCATCTTGGCGAAAAAACTCTCGGGGGTGCGGGGGCAGACAGCCCCCGCCGACCCGCTCAGCCCAACAAGCGCCGCGCGATCACCTGCGCCTGAATTTCGGCGGCACCCTCGAAGATGTTCAGGATGCGCGCGTCGCACAGGATGCGGCTGATGGTGTATTCCAGCGCGAAACCGTTGCCGCCGTGGATCTGCAACCCGTTATCGGCACAGGCCCAAGCCACGCGGGCGCCGAGCAATTTCGCCATGCCGGCCTCGACATCGCAGCGCCGCCCCTCGTCCTTTTCCCAGGCCGAGAAATAGGTCAGCTGACGCGCGATCATGATCTCGACCGCCATCATGGCCAGTTTGCCCGACACGCGCGGAAACGCGATCAGAGATTTGCCGAACTGCTTGCGATCCTGTGCGTATTGCATCGCGACGTCCAGCGCCGACTGCGCGACGCCGATGGCGCGGGCGGCGGTCTGGATGCGAGCCGATTCAAACGTCTCCATGAGCTGCTTGAAGCCCTTGCCTTCCTCGCCGCCCAAGAGGTTTTCACCCTTCACGTGGAAATCGTCGAATCCCAGCTCGTATTCCTTCATGCCGCGATAGCCCAGAACCTCGATCTCGCCGCCGGTCATCCCCTCGGTTGGGAATGGGTGCTCGTCGGTGCCCGGCTCCTTCTCGGCCAGGAACATCGACAGGCCCTTGTAGTCGGTCGTGTTCGGATCGGTGCGCGCCAACAACGTCATGACATGGGTCCGCGAGGCGTGGGTGATCCAGGTCTTGTTGCCCGTCACCTTATAGTCGCCGGTCTCGTCCTTGACCGCGCGGGTGCGCAGGCTGCCCAGATCGGACCCGGTGTTGGGTTCGGTGAAGACGGCGGTCGGCAGCTTCTCGGCCGAGGCAAGCGCCGGAAGCCATTTCTGCTTTTGCTCCTCGGTGCCGCCGGCCAGGATCAGTTCGGCCGCGATTTCCGAGCGGGTGCCAAGGCTGCCGACGCCGATATAGCCACGCGACAGTTCCTCGGACACGACGCACATCGACGCCTTGGACAGGCCAAAGCCACCGTATTCCTCGGGAATGGTCAGGCCGAAGACACCCATCTCGGCCAGTTCCTCGATCACCTCCATCGGGATCAATTCGTCCTTCAGGTGCCATTCATGGGCATGGGGAAGGATGCGATCGACCGAGTAGCGGCGGAATTGCTCGCGGATCATTTCGAGTTCTTCGTCGAGGCCCGACGCGCCGACCGTGATCTCGGCTGCGCGCTCCTGCATCAACTCGACAAGGCGGGTGCGCGCGGCCTGCGTGTTGCCGCCCTGGGCCAGGGTCATGACCTCGGGGATCATGAGCGCGCGCTGGTCTTCCTGCGTCAGGCCGATGTCCTGCGGGCGCAGCATTTCGCCCTGGCTCATCGGGATGCCGCCATAAAGCTGCCAGAGGTATTCGCCGAACGCGATCTGCTGGATCAGCTGCTCGACCTCGCCGAACTTGCCCTCGCCCTGCAGTTTTTCGGCCCAGGCCTGCATCTGGCGCAGGGCCTCGACATAGGTGGCCAGCCAGGCCAACCCATGCGCGGCGGTCTGGTTCGCCTCGACCAGCCCGCCCGAAATGCGGCCATCTTTGGTGACCTCGGCGCGCAGGCGCTCCTTGGCGGTGTCCAGCATCACCTGGGCGGGCGCGATGGCGGCCTTCGTCAGCGACAACAGATCCGGCAGGATCACGTCGGTTTCGGGGATCGGCTGTCCGTCACGGGGCATCGTCGGTCTCCTTCAAAATGGCACATCTCGTGTGGTTATCGGCTGACTTAGGGCGTTTGCACCTGCAGCGCAACAAAAATGCCAGTTTTTGCCATGTTGCGCACGAAAGTGTCGCGGTGATTTTTGCGCTGCAGCGCGTCGCGAACGGGGATATGAGGTCACAAACAGGATCGTGCCATGCTTCAGGACAGTTTGTCACTCATGCCTTTATGGGCTTTCGTCGCCGCTGTCGGGGTCACCTTGTGCGCCGGCTTCGTCAAAGGCGCCATCGGCTTTGCCATGCCGTTGATCATGATCTCGGGCCTGTCACTTTTTCTTGACCCTCTGATCGCGATCGCTGGCATCATCCTGCCGATCGTCCTGTCGAACATCCTGCAGGTCGCGCGATTCGGCGGGGCCGAGGCGATGGCCACGATCCGCCAATACTGGCGCTATATCCTGATCGTCTGCGTGATGATCGTCATCGTCGCGCAATTCGTGACCGCGGTGCCAACGCAACTCTTCTATCTGATCCTCGGTGTGCCGGTGGTGGTCTTGTCGGTTATCCAGCTGATGGGGGTCACCTTTCACATTCCCCAGCACCGAAGGCGTCTGGCCGAATGGGGCATCGGGGCCTTGTCGGGGGCGTTGGGGGGCATGACCGGCACCTGGGGGCCGCCAACCGTGCTGTATCTGATCGCCTTGGAAACGCCCAAGGCCAAGCAGATGCTGGTGCAGGGCGTCGTTTATGGTCTGGGGTCCGTCAGCCTGTTGGCCGGGCATCTGCAATCGGGCGTGCTGAACCTGACCACCGCCCCGTTTTCGGCGGCCCTTCTGATCCCGGCGTTTCTGGGGATGCAGGTCGGGTTTCGCCTGTCGGACCGGCTGAACCCGGTCGTGTTTCGCCGCGCGACCCTGATCGTGCTGATTCTGGCCGGGGCCAACCTGGTGCGGCGCGGCCTGATGGGCTGAGGCCGTTCAGGACATGAACCCGCCCTGACAGGCCGCGATCACAGTGGGGGGCAAGGTCGGGGGGCACGACGTCAAAGCGCACCTGAAACAACACTGCGCCGTTCGCCTCGGCCCTCAGGGTCCAGGAGCCTGTCACCAGCTCCTCCGGCACCTCGAAGCTGAACCCGTAGAGCGACAACTCCGCGTCGCTGATGATGTTCTGCCAGCGCTCGACCGTGATGCCGCTGTCGGGGTAGGGTGGGTGGGTGACCGTCACATCGACCGTTTCGATACCGCTGTCGGGCCAGACGCGCGCCAGAACGCCAAAGGCGATGCCGATCTCGGCGGGAACGACGGTCTGCTGGTAGCGGATGCGCGGCAGGTCGGGGACGATGTTGATGCTGCCTGCGGCGGTGCCGGGGGCCTCTTCGACGCGCACCGGGTCCTGGGCGCAATAGACACCCCATTCCACATCCGAAACGGCCGGGCCAAAATAGGGGTTCTCCAAGGGCTCGGCAGGGTCCGGCGGCGCGGCGTCCTGTGCCCAGACGGGGACAGCGGCCAGACACAGCGACAAGACCAAGGCGCGAAACATGAAATTCCCCCGCTGAACACCCCGTGACACCGCCAGAAGCCTAGCAGCGCAAGGGCCAGAAACAACCACGCCCGCAAGCAAGCGGCCTGCGGGCGTGGTTCGTCATGCCGGTGATGCCGGGATCAGCCGATCGCGGCGTCTTTCACATCCTCGTCGATATACGGCACATATTGCGCGAAGTTCTCGGCGAACATCGACACCAGCTTGGCCGCCTGGCGGTCATAGGCCTCGGGGTCGTCCCAGGTGCGGCGCGGATCGAGCAGCAGGTCATCGACGCCCTCGCAGGTCGTCGGCACGTCGAAGCCGAAATTGGCATCGCGCCGGAACTCGACCGCATTCAGCGATCCATCCAGCGCGGCGGTCAGCAGCGCGCGGGTGGCGCGGATCGGCATGCGCGAGCCGGTGCCATAGGCGCCCCCCGTCCAGCCGGTATTGACCAGCCAGCAGGTCGCCTCGTGCGCGTGGATCTTGTCCTGCAGCAGCTTGCCGTAAACTTCGGGCCGGCGCGGCATGAAGGGCGCGCCGAAACAGGTGGAAAAGGTCGGCTCGGGCTCGGTCACGCCGCGCTCTGTGCCGGCCACCTTCGAGGTGAAACCGGACAGGAAGTGATACATCGCCTGCGCCGGGGTCAGGCGCGCGATCGGCGGCAGGACACCAAACGCGTCACAGGTCAGCATCACGATATTCCTGGGATGGCCGGCCATCCCGCTTTCGGAGGCATTCGAGATCTCTTCCAGCGGGTAGGCGCACCGCATGTTGGCCGTCAGGCTGTCATCGTCGAAATCCAGGACCAGCGTGTCCGGGTCGTAGACCATGTTCTCGATCACGGTGCCGAATTTCTGCGTCGTGGCGTAAATCTCGGGCTCGGCCTCTTGCCGCAGGTTGATCGTCTTGGCGTAACAGCCGCCCTCGAAATTGAAGATGCCGTTGTCCGACCACCCGTGTTCGTCGTCACCGATCAGCGTCCGCGACGGGTCGGCCGACAGCGTCGTCTTGCCGGTGCCCGACAGGCCGAAGAACACCGCGCTGTCGGCGGGCGCGCCGATGGCGTGGTTGGCCGAGCAATGCATCGGCATCACACCCTTGCTCGGCAGGATGTAGTTGAGCAGCGTGAACACCGATTTCTTGATCTCGCCGGCATATTCCGTGTCGCAGATCAGGATCAGCTTCTTGGCGAAGTTCATCGCGATGACGGTTTCCGTGCGGCAGCCGTGACGCTCGGGGTCGGCCTTGAAGCTGGGGCAGTTGATCACGGTGAACTCGGGCGCGAAACTGTCCAGTGTCTCGCGCATCGGTCGGCGCAGCATCGTGCGGCTGAACAGGCTGTGCCAGGCCAGCTCGGTCACCACGCGCACGTCCAGTTTCAATTCCGCGTCGGCGCCGCCGTGCAGATCCTGGACAAAAAACTCACGTCCCTTCATGTGGTCCAGCATGTCGGCATGCAGGCGGTCAAAGGCGTCGGGCGCCATTTCGGCGTTGTTGTCCCACCAGATCTCATCCGCGACGTCGGGCGTCTTGACGACATGCTTGTCCTTGGGCGAGCGGCCCGTGAACTTGCCCGTCGACACCAGCAACGTGCCGCCATTGCCCAGTTTGCCTTCCTCCCTGCGCAGCGCCGCTTCGATCAGCGCGGGTTCAAGCAGGTTGTAATGGACCGTGCCAAGGCCAGTGATACCCTGTTTTTCCAGCGTCTGCGCCGGGTTCACGCGTCCTTCGATCATGTCTGAATGCTCCTGGGCCGTTGCGGGCTGTTTCCATGGCGTGGCGGGCCCACGCACAGGCCGACCGTCTCGCGCTGCGGCGCGTATAACATGACGTTTTTGCATCTGAACAGGACGCTTGGGCGCAGTTAGCGCAACCATGCGAAATTTTCGTGCGAATGGCGTTCGGAATACGCAACGCAGGGCGCCCTGCTGCGGCAAGTGTGCCCTAAACGACTCATTAAAGGGTTTTTGGCAGGGTGAGAGGGGCGTGGCCGGGACGATTCGCAAGTTTCAGATTGATTATCGCCCGCGGAAACGGGAGAATGTGATAAAAATAAGGCAAATTGAGCAGTAAAAGGGAACACAAGATGGCGAGGATCGCTTTGGTCGATGACGACAGGAATATCCTGACGTCCGTCTCCATGACTCTCGAGGCCGAAGGCTTCGACGTCGAAACCTACAACGATGGCCAGTCGGCGCTTGATGCGTTCAGCCGGCGCTTGCCCGATCTGGGTGTGTTCGACATCAAGATGCCGCGCATGGACGGTATGGATCTGCTGCAACGGCTGCGCCAGAAATCCAAGGTTCCGGTCATCTTCCTGACGTCCAAGGACGACGAGATCGACGAATTGATGGGTCTGCGCATGGGCGCCGACGATTACGTGAAAAAGCCCTTTTCGCAGCGTCTCCTTGTCGAACGCATACGCTCGATCCTGCGCCGGCAAGAGGCGATCGCCTCGGATGCCGCCGGCGTGCCCGAGGAGAGCGCCGTCATGGTGCGTGGCGAACTGTCGATGGACCCGCTGCGCCATTCAGTGAGCTGGAAGGGCAAGGATGTGTCCCTGACCGTGACCGAATTCCTGCTGCTGCAGGCGCTGGCCTCGCGTCCCGGCTTCGTCAAGAGCCGCGATCAGTTGATGGATGTCGCCTATGACGAACAGGTCTATGTCGATGACCGCACCATCGACAGCCACATCAAGCGGCTGCGCAAGAAGATGCGCTCGGTGGATGACGACTTTTCGGCCATCGAGACGCTGTACGGGATCGGTTATCGCTACAACGAAGAATAAGGGGGCGCCACTGTGCCCGCGGATCTTTCCATGACCAATCGCCGTGCCGATGCGCGCGCCGATATCGTGCTGGGCGAGGATTGGGACCGGCCCGGGGGCACCGTTGAATCGGAACTGCGCGCCGCCCGGCAGCGCCGCAACGTCATTGCGCTCAACCGGTCGCCGCTTGCGCGCAAGATCATCATGTTCAACCTGCTCAGCATCGTGGTGCTGGTCGCGGGGGTGATGTATCTGACCCCGTTTCGCGACAGCCTCGTGCAGCAGCGCGAGCGGGCCCTCGCGGTCGAGGCGCAGTTGCTCGCCGATGTGGTCGAGGCCAGCCTGCCGGCCAATGCGCCGGCCAATCTGCTGACGGGGGACGGCATCGATGCCGATCTGGTCCTCAGCCGGATCGGTGTGGCGCAAGGCGTGGAGATCTACATCTTCGATCCCAACGGCACCTTGGTGACCTCGACCCGGCAGACGCCTGGCGCGCCGGCCCGACCCGTGCGCGGGCTCGAGGTGCAGACCGACGATCCCCTGGTCATTACCGAGTTTCTGAACGTTACATGGAACGCCTTGTCCCGGCTCTTCGGGGCGACGCAAATGGACCCGCCGCGCCAGGCCTCGGTCGAGTTCGCGCAATCGCTTGTCGCGCCCGCCCTGGAGGGGGTGACCATCCTGCGGCGCGGGGCCGGGGCGGGCGGCACGTCCTACGCCGCCGCCACCCCGGTCGAGGGGGCGGGCGGCACGCTCGGCGTTCTCGTGGTGACCACGGCGGCGGGCGAGATCGATCAGCTGGTCCGCGTCGAACGCGAACAGCTCTTGCAGATGTTCGTCGTGGCGTTGCTTGTCTCCATCGGGCTCAGCCTGGTTCTGGCGTCAACCATCGCGAACCCCTTGTCCGACCTGGCCGCCGCGGCCGAGCTGGGGCGGGACAAGAACGCCCGCAAGATGAGCCCGACACGGGTGCGCATCCCGGATCTGACCGGACGCCCGGACGAGATCGGACGCCTTTCCGGGGCGCTGCGCGGCATGGTCTCGGCCCTCTATGACCGCATCGACGCGAACGAACAATTCGCCGCCGATGTCAGCCATGAAATCAAGAACCCTCTGGCCTCTCTGCGCTCGGCGGTCGGCACGATGCGCGTCGCGCGCACCGACGAGCAGCGCAACCGCCTGCTGGAAGTGATCGAACACGATGTTCAGCGGCTCGATCGTCTGGTGTCCGACATCTCCAACGCCTCGCGCCTCGACAGCGAACTGGTCAAGGAAGAGGAGGAGGAGTTCAATCTCGTCCACACGCTGGAAAACCTGTCGCAATACCATTCCGAGGAGGCGGGCAAGAAAGGCGTCGATTTCATCACCGACCTGCCCGCGGATCCGATCGTGATCTCGGGCCTGGAGGGGCGGCTGGCGCAGGTATTCGTCAACCTGTTGGGCAATGCCATCTCGTTCTGCGAGGAGGGGGACGCCGTCCGCCTGTGGACGCGTCGCCGCGAAAACCGCGTCCTCGTCGTGGTCGAGGATACCGGCCCCGGCATCCCCGAAGAGGCCCTGACCAAGGTCTTCAACAGGTTCTATTCGGAACGCCCCGTGTCGCAGTTCGGCAACCATTCCGGCCTCGGCCTTGCGATTTCGAAACAGATCGTCGAGGCGCATGGCGGCGTGATCTGGGCTGAAAACATACGGCCGACAGATTTCGACGCCACGTCCGAGCCTTTGGGGGCCCGCTTCGTCGTGGGCTTGCCCATTTGATGATGGCGCGGCCGCCATGGCGCGCCTGAACACGGCCGACGACCTGACCGCACGCGCTGTGTCCCAGAAAGACGGGCGCTACTACTTCAACGCAACGGCGGTCGCGCATGGGGGCCGCGCGGTCCTGATCCTCGGGGCCTCGGGCCGTGGGAAATCCATGCTGGCCCTGGCGCTGATGGCCCATGGCACCTCGCTTGTCAGCGACGATGGCGTGTGGCTTGCGCCCTCGGCCGAGGGGCCTGTCCTTCTGCGGCCGGATGATGCGCCGCCCCTCATCGAGGCACGGCAGGTCGGCCTTTTGCAGGCGGGGCCGATTACCGCGCAGGCGTCGCTGGCCCTGGTCGTCGATCTCGACCGTGCGGAGGAGGCGCGCCTGCCCCCCAACCGCAGGCTGAGGGTCGGGGCCCATGACATCCCGCTGGTCCTGGGCGCCAACACGCCCGGCCTGGCGGCTGCGGTTCTGCAGATGGTGCGGTTCGGGCGCCATGACGTTTGACTTCTGCGAAAACAGGCCACCTGTTCTGACATCTCATCCCCCTGTTCCCATCGGCGAGACACGCGATCATGACGGACCCCACCGACCCCGAGGCCACGCCCCCCACCAATCCCGGCGGCGCATCGGTGCCTGTCGTCCTTGTGACCGGGCCATCGGGGGCAGGGAGATCGACCGCCATCAACACGCTGGAGGATCTCGGCTACGAGGCGATCGACAATCTGCCCCTCAGCCTGCTGCCGCGCCTGCTCGAAGGCGGGGCGCCCGATCGCCCGATGGCGCTGGGGATGGATGCGCGCAACCGGGATTTCAGCGCCGAGCGCCTGCTCGACGCGCTGGGGCGGCTCAAGGCGACGCCGGGTGTTGCGGTCGATCTGCTGTTTCTCGACTGCGATCCACATACGTTGCAGCGACGCTATTCCGAAACGCGGCGGCGGCATCCGCTGGCCCCGGATGCCGATCCGTTCAACGGGATCGTGCTCGAGCGCGACCTTCTCGGCCCGGTGCGCGGCGACGCCTCGATCCTGATCGACACCTCCGGCCTGACGCCGCACGACCTGCGCAAGGAGATCACGCGCCTGTTCGCGCCGGACGGCACTCAAAGCCTTGCCGTGACGGTTCTGTCGTTTTCGTATCGGCGCGGGGTGCCGACGGGGGCGGACCTGGTCTTTGACTGCCGGTTTCTGCGCAACCCGCATTGGGACGCAGGCCTGCGAGCGGCGGATGGACGGGATGCGGCGGTGCAGACCTACATCGCCGAGGATGCGCGCTGCGCCCCGTTCGAAGCGCAGGTGCGCCAGATGCTGGACCTGTTGCTGCCGGCCTTTCGCGACGAAGGCAAAAGCCATCTGACGGTCGCGTTCGGATGCACGGGCGGGCAACACCGGTCGGTCGCGATGGCCGAAAAGCTGTACGCGCATCTTGCAGAGGCCGGTTGGCAGGTGTCTAAACGGCACAGGGAAGTGGAGCGGCGACGCCTGTCGGCATCGCGGCGAGACATGTCAGAGGCCTAGCTGAGGTGATCGGGATCGTCATCGTAGCCCATGGGGGGCTTGCATCCGAGTTGATGCGGGCGACCGAACATGTGGTCGGCCCGCAGCCGGCGATGGTTGCGATCTCGGTCGGTCCCGAAGACGACCGCGCCGCCCGCACGCGCGAGATCTGCGACGCCGCCGACACTGTCGATGTCGGGGACGGGGTGGTCGTGGTGACGGACATGTATGGCGGTTCGCCCTCGAACCTCAGCCTGCGCGCTTGCCGCCCGTCGAACCGGAAGATCCTGACCGGGGTGAACCTGCCCATGATGATCAAGCTTGCGAAATCGCGCAACCTGCCCGTGGACGAGGCCGTGGACCGCGCCGCCGAGGCCGGCCGGCGCTACATCAACAGTTTCGACGGAGCCCCGGAATGACCCATGGCCACACGATCACACGCGATTTGAAGATCGTGAATGTCAAAGGTCTGCATGCGCGGGCCTCGGCCCGGTTCGTCGAAGTGGTCGAAGGGCATGACGCAACGGCAACCGTGCGCAAGGATGGGCTGAGCGCTGCCGGTGACTCGATCATGGGCCTTTTGATGTTGGCAGCTTCCATGGGAACCACTATTGAAGTGGAAACTTCGGGCCCCGAGGCGGAACCATTGGCCGATGCGCTCGAGGACCTCGTGGCAGACCGGTTCGGCGAAGGGAACTGAGCGGGCCGGTCGAAAAGCCACACGGCTATGGGACCAGGGCGCGTGACGGACACCCAACACCATAACACGGTCTCTCCGCCTGCTCCGGCGCTGCATTCGGATGGCGGAAACATCTATGACCGCCGCTCGCTGACCTACGCCAACAGCTTTGCCAACCCTCTGGTGCGCACGACGATCAAGGCCATCGAATGGATGACCGGAAAGGTCACCATCATCCGCCGCGTGCGGCAATTCGAACAGTTGGGCGACCATAAAGGGCAGGCCTTTTGGCCCGCGACGATGAAGGTGATGGGCATCGACCTGCAGACGCCCGAACACCAACTTGCGCGCATCCCGGCCGAGGGGCCGGTCGTCTTCGTCGCCAATCATCCCCATGGCCTGGTCGACGGGATGATCCTGGCCGATCTGATCGGTCGGCGCCGTCTGGATTACCGCATCCTGACGCGCGCCCTTTTGACCGGAATCGACGAGGCGGCGGCCAGCTTCATGATCCCGGTCCCGTTTCCGCATGAGCCCGATGCACAGAAAAAGATGCTGGCCATGCGCCACGAGGCGATGACGCATCTGAAGGCGTCCGGTCTGATCGCGCTGTTTCCGTCGGGCGCGGTCGCGGCCGCCGACAGCATGTTCGGACCCGCGATCGAGGGCGAGTGGAACGTGTTCACCGCCAAGCTGATCCGCACCACTGGCGCCACGATCGTACCGTGCAATTTCACCGGCGCGAATTCGCGCTGGTACCAGATGGCCAACCGCATTTCGCCGATCCTGCGTCAGGGGCTGTTGATCCACGAGGTGGTGCACAGTTTCGACAAACCGCAGGCGCCGATCATCGGGCACCCCATCACGCCTGCGGAATGGTCGGGACGTATCGGCAAACCGCGCGAGTTCATGGCGTGGCTGCGCGCCCATACGCTCTCGCTCAAGGACGATCCCGACCGGCGCGTTTGAAGCGCTGCGCGACCGCCCGTCAGCGGGTGGGCACGGGCTCGTCGCCGCGATAATCGTAAAAGCCGCGCTGCGTCTTGCGGCCCAGCCAGCCGGCCTCGACATATTTCGTCAACAGGGGGCAGGGGCGGTACTTCGTGTCGGCCAGCCCGTCATGCAGCACGTTCATGATGGCAAGGCAGGTATCCAGCCCGATGAAATCCGCCAGTTCCAGCGGCCCCATCGGGTGATTGGCGCCAAGCTTCATCGACTCGTCGATCGAGCGGACACTGCCCACCCCTTCGTAGAGCGTATAGACCGCCTCGTTGATCATCGGCATCAGGATGCGGTTCACGATGAAGGCGGGGAAATCCTCGGCCGTGGCCGAGGTCTTGCCAAGGCGATCCACGACTTCCTTGCAGGCTCGGAACGTCTCTTCGTCGGTGGCGATCCCGCGGATCAGCTCGACCAGTTGCATCACCGGCACCGGGTTCATGAAGTGGAACCCCATGAATTTCTCGGGCCGGTCGGTGCGGCTGGCCAGCCGCGTGATCGAGATGGACGAGGTGTTCGAGGTCAGGATCGTGTGCGGCAGCAAATGCGGCCCGAGATCTTCGAAGATTGCCTGCTTGACGGTTTCGCGTTCGGTCGCCGCCTCGATGATCAGGTCCGAGGGACCGACCTGCGCCAGATCGGTGGTCGTCGTGATCCGGCCCAGGGCTCCGTCCTTTTCGGCATCGCTGATCTTGCCGCGGCTGACCTGGCGGCTCATGTTTTTGTCGATCAGCGACATCGCCTTGGCCAGGGCGTCCTCGCTGATATCGGACATCACGACATCATATCCCGCCAGAGAACAGACATGGGCAATGCCATTGCCCATCTGGCCCGCGCCCACGATTCCGATCTTTGCCACCTGCATGGATGTGTTCTCCTGTCTGGGTGCATGGGCGGGCTGCCCTGCGCGCAGAGATTACGCGCCAGTGCCACCCGGGCACAAGTCATTGAGCGCTTGCGGCGCGGACTGTCGCAATCAAATCAAGATTCCGAAAAAATAACTGAAAAACAGCGCTTTAGGAAAGTCGAAATCTCTTCCTGAGACCGTGGCTGCGGGTGAGTCCAACCATTGGTGGGAGCAACAGCATGAGTTTCGAATACAGGGGGCACATGCCCCTCGATTATCAGCCCGTTGCCTACCCCGGTTCCGTTCTGCGGTTCCGGGGGCCGGCAAGCGATCTGACCCGGCCTTTCGTCCTGTGTCTCGGGGCGACCGAAACCTTCGGCCGTTTCGTTCACGACCCCTATCCTGCGCAACTGATGCGCCGGCTCGAGGCGCCGGTCGTGAATATGGGGGTGATGGGTGCCGGGCTGGACGTGATCCTGGGCGATCGCGCGATCCGCGCTGGGATGCACAAGGCGCGGGCGATCGTGTTGCAGATCACCGGGGCGCAGAACATGTCGAACCGGTTCTATACCGTCCACCCGCGTCGCAATGACCGGTTTCTCAAGGCCTCGACCATGCTGCAAACCGTTTATCCCGAGGTGGATTTCACCGAGTTCCACTTTACCGGCCATTTGTTGACGCATCTGCGCGCCTGTTCACGGGACCGCTTTGCCATTCTGCAGCACGAGCTGCGCACGGCATGGCGGGCCCGAATGCTCAGGTTCCTCGCGTCGGCCCCGGCCCCGGTCCATCTGCTCTGGCTGTCGCGGCGTCCGCCCGAGGAGGTGACGCCGGGTGGTCGTGTCGCGGCCGGCGAACCGATGTTCATCACCGCCCCTTTGTTGGAGGAGGTCGCCGCGCAGGCCGCGTCTTTGACAGTCGCCGTCTCCTCTCGGGCCAAACGGACCCATGCGTTGCGCGGCATGTTCTACGGCCCGGGCGAGGAAGCGGCCGCGCGCGCCTTGCCGGGCCCGGAGGCGCATCGATGCGCGGCCGAAGGCTTGGCCGCGCTGATGCAGCCGTGCCAAGCATCCGGATGAACGAAAAACGCCCCGCGTCCGGTCACGGGCGCGGGGCGTTCGAATGACGGTCGATGCGATGCGCGATCAGATCTTGCCGGTCAGTTCCGGCACCGCGTCGAACAGGTCGGCCACGAGGCCGTAATCGGCCACCTGGAAGATCGGCGCTTCCTCGTCCTTGTTGATGGCCACGATGACCTTGCTGTCCTTCATGCCCGCAAGGTGCTGGATCGCGCCCGAGATCCCGACCGCGATGTACAGTTCGGGCGCGACAACCTTGCCGGTCTGGCCCACCTGCCAGTCATTCGGGGCATAGCCCGAATCGACCGCGGCGCGGCTGGCGCCAACGGCAGCGCCCAGCTTGTCGGCCAGGGTCTCGATCAGGGCGAACTGCTCTTCCGAGCCGACGCCGCGGCCACCCGACACGACGATCCCCGCACTGGTCAGTTCCGGACGATCGCTTTCGGCGACCTTGTCCTCGACCCATTCCGACAGGCCCGAGGCCGCCGGGGCATCGACCATCTCGACCGGGGCCGCGTTGCCGGTGCCCGCCGCATCGAAGGTCGAGGTGCGGAAGGTGATGACCTTGGTCGCATCCGACGACTTCACGGTCTGCACGGCGTTGCCGGCATAGACGGGGCGTTCGAACGTATCGGCATCGACGACGCCCGAGGCATCCGAGATCACCATGACATCCAGCAGGGCCGCGACGCGCGGCATGATGTTCTTGGCGTCGGTCGTGGCCGGTGCAACGATATGGCTGTAATCGCCGGCCAGACCGACGATCAGATCGGCGGTCGCCTCGGCCAGACGGTGGCCCAGACTGTCGCCCTCGGCGCAGAGCACCTTGGCCACACCCTCGATCGTGGCGGCCGTGTCGGCGGCGGCCTTGGCCGAGGCCCCCGCACACAGCACGGTGACCTCACCCAGCGATTGTGCGGCGGTCACGGCCTTGGCCGTGGCGTCCATCGCCAGTTCCCCGCCCGTCACTTCGGCAAGAAGCAGAACAGCCATCAGATCACCCCCGCTTCGGTTTTCAGTTTCTCGACAAGTTCATCCACCGATCCGACCATGATGCCGGCCTTGCGTTCGGCCGGTTCGCTGGTTTTCAGCACCTCGAGGCGCGGCGTGATGTCGACGCCGAAATCGGCGGCGGTCTTTTCATCCAGCGGCTTTTTCTTGGCCTTCATGATGTTGGGCAGCGAGGCATAGCGCGGCTCGTTCAGGCGCAGGTCTACGGTGACGATCGCGGGCATCTTGACCGCAATGGTCTGCAACCCGCCATCGACCTCGCGCGTGACATTAGCGGTGTCGCCCTCGATCTCGACGCCCGAGGCGAAGGTAGCCTGGCTCCAGCCCAGAAGGGCAGAAAGCATCTGGCCGGTGGCGTTCATGTCGTTGTCGATCGCCTGCTTGCCGGCCAGAACCAGCCCCGGCTGTTCCTCGTCGATCACGGCCTTGAGGATCTTGGCGACGGCCAGCGGCTCGATATCCTGGTGGACGTCGTCGGCGGCCACGATCAGGATCGCGCGGTCGGCACCCATCGCCAGCGCGGTGCGAAGGGTTTCCTGGGCCTGCTTGACCCCGATGGACACGGCCACGACCTCGTCGGCCTTGCCCGCCTCTTTCAGGCGGATCGCCTCTTCGACGGCGATCTCGTCAAAGGGGTTCATGGACATCTTCACGTTGGCGAGATCGACACCGGACCCATCCGCCTTGACACGGACCTTCACGTTGTAGTCGATCACGCGCTTTACAGGTACCAGGACCTTCATCGGCACGTCTCCTCTTTCGATCATTCAGGGGATTTAGGGCCCCGTCCAATCCTCACCAGGGTGAGTGATAGACATATCGGTCAGGCGAAAACAGGCCAAAATCGACGCGGGGCGCATCATCGACGCCGCGTCAAAGCGGCCTGGGCCGTTTCACGCCACCGCCGAGCGGCCCAGCACCTCGATGCAGATGGCGGCGTAACAGGCGATGGTCGCGGCCAGAACGAAGACATGCCAGATCGTGTTGTGAAACGGCAGCTTGTGCCACATCAGGAACACCACGCCCGAGGAATAGAGGATGCCGCCCGTCGCCAACAGGGCCAGGCCCCAACCGCTGAGCCCGGACAAGAGCGGGCCGCCCAGCACCGCGCCGGCCCAGCCAAGCCCGAGATACAGCACCAGCGCGATCAGCATCCGCTTGCGCGCGCTGAAGATCACGATCGAGGCCCCGGCCGCCGCCACGCCCCAGATCGCGGCCAGAAAGCCGGGCGATCCGGGCATCAGCGCCACAAAGGGCGTGTAGGTGCCGGCGATCTTGAAATAGATGGCGGATTGGTCGAGGCGGCGCAGCCTGTCGGCCCAGTCGGGGCGACGGATCATGTTGTAAAGCGCCGAACATGTCAGCATCGCCAGCAAGGTCAGCGCGTAGATGGTCATGGCCGTGATGGCCGTCGCGTCCCCGATCCGGATGGCCGCCAGGGCGACCAGGATCGGGCCCGCGATCAGCGCCGCGGCAATTCCGGCGAGATGGACGACGGCGTCGGAAACATATTCCGCGCGAGAGTAGGGACGGGGACCTGCAACATGCGACATAATGTCAATGTACAACAAAATTTGTCGCCGGGCGAGCGTTTTGAAGCCTTTTCATCGTCTTGAGCGCCGATCCGCCCGCGCAACCGGGGGGCGCCCCGAGGCCGCGCGCACTGTCAGCCCCCCTGCTGCCCGCGGAAAAAGACGAAGATCGCGATCAGCACGACCGCGACGAACTGGGCGATCAGGCGCCATTGCATGTACTTGTTCGACTGCTTCGAGGCGTCCGCCCCGCCCTTGCGGAACGAGTTGATGCCCAGAAGCAGGATCACGAGCACGACGAGGCAAGCCAGCATCGCGATGATCAGTAGCGGGTCTTCGGTCATGGGAACGTCTCTTTCTTGGCCGGGTCGAGGGCGATGTCATGGGCACGCGGTCCACAAACTGCGCGGCGGTCCGACCTGTTTAACCCCGGTCGAGCACCCAGTCGAGCGCGCGGGTCGGCAGAGCCCGCCGCAACCCGGCCGCGATATGGGCGGGGGCGGTGATGTAGTAGCGGGCCCGCGGGCGGGGGCTTTCGAGGGCATGCACCAGTTTCTTCACCACCGCCTCGGGCGGAAGTTCGAACGGATCGGGGCCGCGCGCCTCGTACAGGCGTTTGAGCAGGCTGCTGCGATAGAGGTCGGCGCGCGCGCTGTTCTCCCAGTCGATCCAGCGTTCGAACCGTGGGATCGACTTGACCCTCAGGTCCGAGGTGACCGGCCCGGTGTTGAGCGTGACGATATGCAAGGGCGTATCGCGCATTTCCAGGCGCAACGTGTCGGTCAGCCCCTCGAGCGCGTATTTCGTCGCGACATAGGCCCCGCGCCATTTGTATGTGACATAGCCCAGAACCGAGGAATGCTGCACGATGCGCCCCTTTCCCTGTGCCCGCATCAGGGGAATGACACGCCGGGTCAGGTCATGCACGCCGAAGAGGTTCGCCGCGAAAATCTCCTCCAGTGCGCCGCGGGGCAGATCCTCGACCGCGCCGGGCAGGCCGAAAGCGCCGTTGTTGAACAGGGCGTCTAGGCGGCCGCCGGTCAGCTCCAGCGCCTCGGACAGCCCCTGGTCGACGCTGCGGGGGTCGGCATAGTCCAACTGTACGCTGTCGAACCCCGCGTCGCGCAGTTTCTGGACATCGGCGGCCTGTCGGACGCTGGCGATCACATGCCAGCCGCGCGCCTTCAGCCCATGCGCCGCGGCGTGGCCGATGCCCGACGAACTGCCGGTGATGAGGATGGACCTGCCCATGGGCGTCTCCGCGTGCATGCCGTTTGGCGCAAGGGTTAGGTCAGGCCGCGCCGCCGGGCAACCGGCGTCAGTTGGCCGGCGCCAGGAAATCCTCGGACATGTAGCCGGTCAAACCGGTTGCGACCACGCGCAGATGCGCCCAGCCATCGGGCGCGCGTTCGATCAGTTCGACGATCTCGCCTTGGGTCAGCGCCGTCAGGATCGCGTCATCCGTCGAGGGGCCGGCCCGGAAATTGACGCGATCGCCGGTCACGCGCAAACGCGGCGCGGCCTCGGTCCGCGCGGGGGTCGCTGGGGGCAGGGGATCGGCCGAGGGCTCTTGCGGGGCGGCGGATACCGGGGCGTCTGGCGACAGCGGGCGCGCGGGCCTGTCCAGGGCGCCTTGGCCGGGGTCGACGACCAGGTCGATCACCAGTTCGTCCCCCGTCTCGGTGGTCAGCACCAGCCGCCCATCCGCTGTTTCGCGCAGGGCTGCGTCCCGGGGGGCGGCATCCGGCGCGCCGGGCACATCCTCGGTCGGCGCGGGCGCGCGCGTCATGACCTCGGGCGGGGCGTCGGAAAAGATGATCAGCACCGCCCAGATCACCACGAACAAGATCAGCGTCAGTCGCAACATGTGCCGCTCGGATCCCTTGCTTGGCGTCTCGCGGGTGTATGGGGCGCCGACCGGTCCCGCCCCCCCGACCTTTTCCACAACTCATTCCCGTTGGCCAGCCGTTGTCGGCTTGCCGCATGTTTCCGGCCGGTCTATCACAGCCCATAGTATGACCGAGCAGGACCCCCCACAAGATGACCGGTTGGATGATGACCGGCTAAGCGCCGAGCCGCTCTCGCGCGCGATTGGATCGCGCTACCTGCAATATGCGCTGTCGACGATCATGCACCGGGCCCTGCCCGATGCGCGCGATGGGCTGAAGCCGGTGCATCGGCGCATCCTGTATGCGATGCGCGAACTGCGCCTCGGCTCGACCGGTGGGTTTCGGAAATCGGCCAAGATCTCGGGCGACGTGATGGGGAACTATCACCCGCATGGCGACGCCGCGATCTACGATGCGATGGCCCGTCTGGCGCAGGATTTCGTCATTCGCTACCCGCTTGTCGACGGTCAGGGCAATTTCGGAAATATCGACGGCGACAACCCCGCCGCCAGCCGCTACACCGAGGCGCGCATGACGGCGATGGCCGAGGCGCTGATGCAGGGTCTCGACGAGAACGCCGTTGATTTTCGCGACAATTACGATGGCACGCTGCAAGAGCCCGAGGTTCTGCCCGCCACGGTGCCGAACCTTCTGGCCAATGGCGCAAGCGGGATCGCCGTGGGCATGGCGACCAACATTCCGCCGCATAACCTCGACGAGCTGGTCGGCGCCTGTCTGCACCTGATCAAGACCCCCGACGCGCGCGACGAGACGCTGCTGAACTATGTGCCTGGTCCCGATTTCCCGACCGGCGGCACCATTGTCGAGCCGCGCGAAAACATCGCCGAGGCCTATCGCACAGGCCGCGGCGCGTTCCGCCTGCGCGCCAGATGGGAGACCGAGGATCTGGGCCGGGGACAGTGGCAGATCGTCGTCACCGAGATCCCCCATCAGGTGCAGAAATCGAAGCTGATCGAAAAACTGGCCGAGCTGATCCAGACAAAGAAGGTTCCGATCCTGGCCGATGTGCGCGACGAATCGGCCGATGACATCCGGATCATTCTCGAACCGCGCAGCAAGAACGTGGACCCCGACGTGCTGATGGGCACACTGTTTCGCCAGTCCGATCTGGAAACCCGGTTCAGCCTGAACATGAACGTGCTGATCGACGGGCGCACGCCCAAGGTCTGTTCGCTGAAGGAGGTTCTGCGCGCATTTCTCGATCATCGCCGCGAGGTTCTGTTGCGCCGCGCGCAGCACCGGCTGGAAAAGATCGACCATCGCCTCGAGGTGTTGGAAGGCTTCCTGATCGCGTTCCTGAACCTCGACCGCGTCATCGACATCATCCGCTACGACGAGGCGCCCAAGCCGGCCCTCATGCGCGAGGATTGGGGCCGGTCCTTCGTGCGCGCCACCTCCGAGGCGGATTACGCCACGCCGCCGCCGGGCGATGGCGAACTGACCGAGGTGCAGGCCGAGGCCATCCTCAACATGCGTCTGCGCAGCTTGCGGCGGCTCGAGGAAATGGAACTGATCCGCGAGCGTGACGCCCTGATGGAGGAGCGCGCCGACCTCGAGGACCTTCTGTCGGATGAGGCCCTGCAATGGGGCCGCATCGCCGACGAGCTGCGCGACGTGCGCGCGCGCTTCGGTGCCAAGACGCCGGGCGGGGCGCGGCGCACCGGCTTTGCCGAGGCGGGCGAAACCCCGGACGTGCCGATCGAGGCGATGATCGAGCGCGAGCCGATTACGGTGGTCTGTTCGCGCATGGGCTGGATCCGGGCGATGAAGGGGCATATCGACCTGTCCTCGGACCTGAAGTTCCGCGATGGCGACGAAGGGCGCTTCGTCTTTCATACCGAAACCACGGACAAGTTGCTGATCCTCGGCTCGCAGGGCCGCGTTTACACCCTGCCGGCGGCCAATCTGCCTGGGGGGCGCGGCCTGGGCGAGCCCGTGCGCCTGATGGTCGATCTGCCCAATGAGGCCGAGATCGTGGACCTGTTCGTGTACCGGCCCGGCGGCAAGCGGCTGTTGGCGTCGTCGTCGGGCGATGGGTTCATCGTGCCCGAGGACGAGATGCTGGCGCAGACCCGCACCGGCAAGCAGGTGCTCAACGTCCGTGGCGATGTGGTGGCCAAGGTCTGCGTGCCCCTGGCCGACGGCGACGACGAGGTCGCGGTGGTCGGCGAAAACCGCAAGTTGCTGGTGTTCCCGATTGCCGAGTTGCCCGAGATGGCCCGTGGCAAGGGCGTGCGCCTGCAGAAATACAAGGATGGCGGCCTGTCGGACGCGCGCAGCTTCCGCCTTTCCGATGGGCTGAGCTGGCTCGATCCCGCCGGGCGCACCCGGACCGAGGCCGACCTGACCGAATGGGCCGGAAAACGCGCCAGCGCCGGCCGGATGGCGCCGCGCGGCTTCCCGCGCGACAATCGGTTCACCTGAGCCCTGCGTCGCGCCGCATCGGCAGGAAGGTCACGCTGACCGGGCTGTGATGGCGGGTGGGTTTACCTTTCGGCCCGGCCTGCGTTATCGACGGCGGCAACACCTTGCCGAGGAGACGTATCCAGATGCGCCTGTCCCGCTTTGCCCCGCTTGCCCTTGTCGCGCTTCTGGCGGCCTGTGCCGCCGGCGACCCGCTGGAGGAAGACCTTCCCGATATGGGCGACTTCCGCCTGGCCCATAACATCGTGGTGGCCGACAACGCGCAGCAGGTCCCGCCCTCGCGCAATGCCGAACCCGAGGAATGGGTCGCGATCCTCGAATCCGAGATCGACCGCCGGTTCGGCGCCTATGAGGGCGACCGCCTCTACCATATCGGCGTGGCCGTCGACGGTTACGCCCTTGCGCCCCCGGGCATTCCGATCGTGTTGCAGCCGCGCTCGGTTTTGATCCTGTCGGTCAACATCTGGGATGACGAGTTGGGCCGCAAACTGCATGACGAACCCGAGCAGATCATGGTGTTCGAAGGCGCAAGCGCCGAGACCATGCTGGTCGGATCGGGGATCGCGCGCAGCCGAAACGAGCAGATGCAGATCCTCGCCCGCAATGCCGCGCGCCGTATCCAGTTGTTCATGCTGGAAAACCCAGACTGGTTCAGCATCGACCCCAACGCGGCGGAAGAGTCGCTCGACGCCGTCGAGGCGCTTGCCGAGGAGGCCGAGGCCACGCCCGAGCCCGCCGCGGCCGCAACGCAGTAACCGGGGAGAGCGCTGGGGCACGCGGCCGTCGTGGGGCCGGTTCCCCGGTCGCAGGTCAGATCGCACCTTGATTTTTTCGCGCGGGCCGAATACGTCGCCCGCGATGTTGAACCGGGCCCCGGCACGAACCGTGCGGAGGGGCCCCCGAACGGACGGGGCGCCAGCCAATGGCAAAGGCAAAGTTTGAACGTAACAAACCGCATGTGAACATCGGCACGGTTGGCCATGTTGACCATGGCAAGACGACGCTGACGGCGGCGATCACGAAGTATTTCGGTGATTTTCAGGCGTATGACCAGATTGACGGTGCGCCCGAGGAGAAGGCGCGGGGGATCACGATCTCGACGGCGCATGTGGAATACGAGACGGACGCGCGCCACTACGCCCACGTCGACTGCCCCGGCCACGCCGACTACGTGAAGAACATGATCACGGGGGCGGCGCAGATGGACGGCGCGATCCTGGTGGTGAACGCGGCCGACGGCCCGATGCCGCAGACGCGCGAGCACATCCTGCTGGCCCGCCAGGTGGGCGTTCCCGCGCTGGTGGTGTTCATGAACAAGGTGGACCAGGTCGACGACGAAGAGCTTCTGGAACTGGTCGAGATGGAAATCCGCGAGCTGCTGAGCTCGTACGACTTCCCCGGCGACGACATTCCGATCGTGGCCGGCTCGGCTCTGGCGGCGATGGAGGGGCGTGATCCCGAGATCGGCGAAGAGAAGATCAAGGAGCTGATGGCGGCGGTCGACGCGTACATTCCGACGCCCGAGCGCGCCGTGGACCAGCCGTTCCTGATGCCGATCGAGGACGTGTTCTCGATCTCGGGCCGCGGCACGGTCGTGACGGGCCGTGTCGAGCGTGGCGTGATCAACGTGGGCGACGAGATCGAGATCGTCGGCATCAAGGACACCACCAAGACGACCTGCACGGGCGTCGAGATGTTCCGCAAGCTGCTGGATCGCGGCGAAGCGGGCGACAACATCGGCGCCCTGCTGCGCGGTGTGGACCGTGACGGCGTCGAGCGTGGCCAGGTTCTCTGCAAGCCGGGCTCGGTGACGCCGCACACGAAGTTCGAGGCCGAGGCCTACATTCTGACGAAGGAAGAGGGTGGCCGTCACACGCCGTTCTTCGCCAACTACCGGCCGCAGTTCTACTTCCGCACGACGGACGTGACCGGGACGGTGACGCTGCCCGAGGGCACGGAGATGGTGATGCCGGGCGACAACCTGAAGTTCTCGGTCGAGCTGATCGCCCCGATCGCCATGGAAGACGGCCTGCGCTTCGCCATCCGCGAAGGCGGCCGCACCGTCGGGGCAGGCGTCGTCTCGAAAATCATCGAGTGAACCGGGGGCCGGCCGATGGCCATCAGGCCATTCGTCCGACAGTCCAACGGTCCACGGGCCGACTGACATCGAGAAAAGCCGCGGCATCGCCCGCGGCTTTTTGCTGTTTGCACAGGGCCGCCCCCGACCCTGAGCGGCCTTTGCCGCGATTTGCGCCGGTCGCGTCGGCGTGATAGCAGGACCTATCGACAACGGGAGGCGCAGATGGATCAGCCGCTTTGATTGCTCAGTCCTGATCGCAACAAAGACAAAGGCTTATCCATGCCCGGACTCCGTCCTTTTCCCGCCCCCGACATGCCGCATCCCATCCCGCTGCCCGATGGCAGCCGCCACGCCGGCACCGTCTTTCTGTCCGCCGTCATCGACCATCCGCGCATGGGGGTCGGCGCCTATTCCTACGCCTCGGCGCATCATCCGCCCGCCGATTGGGCCGCGCATCTGGCGCCCTATCTCTATCCGTTCAGTCCCGAACGGCTGGTGATCGGGAAATTCTGCCAGATCGCCAGCGGGGTCGAGTTCATCACCGCATCGGCCAATCACCGTCATGACGGGTTTTCCACTTTCCCCTTCGCGGTGTTCGGGGGCGGCCCGGTCGAGGGGCGGGCCTCCATGCCCGCGCCCGGTCCCGATACCGTGATCGGCAACGATGTCTGGATCGGCACGGGCGCGCGCATCTTGCCGGGTGCGCGCATCGGCTCGGGCGCGATCATCGGCGCCGGGGCGGTCGTCGCGGGCGATGTTGCGCCCTATTCGGTGATGGCGGGCAACCCGGCGCGGCGCGTGCGACCACGCTTTGCCCCCGAGGTGGCGGCCCGACTGCTCGACATCGCGTGGTGGGATTGGCCAATCGAGAAAATCCTCGCCCATGAGGCGGCCATTTGCGGGGCCGATCTGAGCATGCTTGAACAGGCCACCCGCCGCTGAGGCAGGTTGGTTGCGGCGTGAAAGAACCCATCTGACAGGGACTGCCGCACAGCAAAGGAGGCCCCTGATGACGCGCACCCCCGAGATCGGCTTGATCGGCCTTGGCACGATGGGCGCGAACCTTGCCCTCAATATCGCCGAGGCAGGCCATGTCATCGCCGTGTTCAATCGCACGTCGGACAGGACGCGGCGCTTTGTCGAGGGGGCGGGGCCGCTTGCCGACCGGATCGTGCCGGCCGAGACGCTGAACGCTTTCGTTGACGGTTTGGCGCGGCCGCGCCGCATCCTGTTGATGGTTCCGGCCGGCGCGCCGGTCGATGAGCAGATCGCCGCGCTGCGCCCGCTGCTGGACACCGGGGATATTCTCATCGACGGCGGCAATTCGGACTGGCAGGACAGCGCGGCCCGCGCCGAAAGCCTGCAGCGCGACGGTCTGGGGTATCTCGGGCTGGGCGTGTCGGGCGGCGCCGAGGGCGCGCGGCATGGGCCGTCGATGATGGCCGGGGGTGCGCCCGAGGCCTATGCGGCCGTGGGGCCGATCCTTGATGACATCGCGGCGCGGTTCGACGCGACCCCCTGTGTGGCGTGGCTGGGTCACGGCGGGGCAGGGCATTTCGTCAAGGCCGTTCACAACGGCATCGAGTATGCCGACATGCAGATGATCGCCGAGGTCTATGGCCTGATGCGCGACGGGCAACGGCGCCCCGATGCCGAGATCGCGCAGGTCTTTGGGCGGTGGAACGCGGGGCCGCTGGAAAGCTATCTGATCGAGATCACCGCCGAGGTCGCGGGCACGACCGACCCCGAGACCGGCAAGCCCATCCTGTCGCTGATCCGCGACCGGGCCGGGCAAAAAGGCACGGGCCGCTGGACGGTGATGGATGCGCAGCGCCGGGCCGCCCCCTTGCCCGCTGTCGAGGCCGCGGTGACGGCGCGGGTGCTGTCGGGTGAAGACGCATGGCGCAGCGCGGGCGCGCGCCTGTTCCCGCAACCCAAGCGCGCGATCGCTCTGCCCGATGACAACTTTGAACGGGCATTGCTGGCGGGCAAGATCCTGGCCTATTCTCAGGGCTTCGCCCTGTTGGCCCGCGCGGCCCGTGACGAGGGGTGGGACATGTCGCTGGCCATGGTGGCGCAGATCTGGCGGGCGGGGTGTATCATCCGCTCGGGGCTGCTTGACGAAATGGCCGACGCCCTGGCGCAAGATGGGCCCGACAGCCTGCTGGCCTTTGCCCCCGGATTTGCCCGCCGCCTGCAAGACGGGGTTCCCGCGCTCAGGCGCGTTGTCGCCGAGGCGACGCTGGCCGGTGTGCCGGTGCCGGCGCTGTCCGCGGCCTTGGGCCATTTCGACCAGCTCAGGCAGGCGCGGGGAACGGCCAACCTGATCCAGGGGCTGCGCGACAGGTTCGGCGCGCATGGGTTCGAACGGCTGGACAGGCCGGGGGAAACCGGGCTGCACGGGCCGTGGGGCGACGCGTGACATGGCCTGACGGGTTGCTCTGTCAGGGGGCAGTCGCGCGTGCCGTGTCGCGCATTCGCTGAAAAACCGGCGTGTCCCTGCGCCCGTGCCTCGGCGCATGGCGCGATCCGCTCTGGCTAGCCGTGGCTTGCCCCATGACAGGCCGGGAAAACCGCGGTTTCGCGTCTGGACAAGTCTGCGAAATGCGCCTATCCCGCTGTGCGACACAGGGGTGTAGCTCAGTTGGTAGAGCATCGGATTCCAAATCCGACGGTCGGGGGTTCGAGTCCCTCCGCCCCTGCCAAGTCAGATCCGACCATTTGAAGAACCTCAACGCATGGCGCACTAGTGTGGCCTGGCCGCCGCGGCACGCCTGGCAGGCGCGTGGGCGCATGCCATCTGCGGTCCGACGCCTTGACCTGCGTCATGCCCCCACTGGCACGGGCCGGTTTATGATTGCTGCTGAAACGAACCCCCAGGAGGTTTCAGCCATGATTCGAACCGCGTATCTCGCCCTTGTCACCGCCCTTGCCGTGGCCCTGTCCGGCCTGGCGGCGGCGCCCGCCGTCGCGCAGCAGTTCTTGGGCCAGTACACGGCCTATATCGGCGGGCAGGACCTGTATAATTCCAACGGTTTGCGCCTGACCGAGCATTGGCAGATCCTGCGGCGGATCGGGCGAATGTGCATCGCTTCGGCATTTCGCAGCCCGGGGATGAATGGGACCCCTGGTTCGGCGACTACAACGCCCGTGGCCGGATGGAACAGTTGATCATGCAGGGCAGCGCCGACCCCGTTGCGCGCCAGAACATCATCAATGGCGGTGCGACGGTCGTGGTGCAGGTCTATGGCTGGAACGGCCAACCCTCGCGCATCGACGTTCAGGTCTATCGCTAGGGGGGCGGCTCAGTTGCGGAACCCCAACAGCGCAACACCATAGGCCGCGATTTCCCGCAAGGCCCCTTTGATCTGCGGCCAGATCCGCCCCCCGCGCAGCGGCGGGGCGGCCACGTCGGCGCGCAACCCCGCGCGCCGCGCGAGCAACCGCACGCGGGGCAGGTGATAGCGGTCGGTCACGATCAGCGCGCGTCCGAGGGACAGTCGCGCAAGGATCGGCTGGGCGAAACGGATGTTTTCCCCCGTGCGCACCGAGCGGTCCTCGAGGTGGATCGCCTCGGCCGGGACATGGGCCGCGATGAGCAGGCGGCGCATCACTTCGGCCTCGGAGGGCGGGTGTCGCCCAAGCCCGCCACAGGGTATGACCGCACGCCCGCGCCCGGCATGCCAAAGGCGCGCGGCCATTTCGGTCCGCCGTTTCAACGTGGGTGAGGGCCGTTCGCCGGGCCACACGGCGGCACCCAGAATGAGGATCGCCTCGTCCGGGCGATCGGTGTCATGTGCGGCGTCCACTGTCGTGCCTCCGAACGGGTGGCTTCAGGCTATCATGCAGCCCGGCGCGCGCCAGCCGTGATCTTGCGGTGACGCATCGCTTGCGCCCTGGGATCGTCATGCGTATATGCACCCTGATCCGACACAAGGGACCAAGCCATGGCCAATCCTTTCCAGTTTCTCCAGCAGACCCGCGCCGAGATCGCCAAGGTCGTCTGGCCGACCCGCCGCGAGGTGCTGGTGACCACCGCCATGGTGTTCCTGATGGCCGTTGTTTTCGCCATTTTCTTCTTTTTCGTCGATTGGGTGATCCGGCAGGGGTTGGAGTTGATCCTGACGATCTTCGGCTGACCGATGCGCCGCCCCCTTGATTTTACCCGGTCGCAAGGGTAAGGCGCGGTCACTCCCGAAAATTGGCGCGCGTCGGACATGTGATGCGCGCTGTTTTTGTTGGGGGCCTGCCCGGCACGCCCGGGTGATGAAATGCAAGTGAACCGGCCCGCATCAGGGTCGGGCGGTCAAGGGGCTGAGACGAGACATGGCGAAACGGTGGTATTCGGTCAGCGTGCTGTCCAATTTCGAAAAGCGGGTGGCCGAACAGATCCGCACCGCCGTGGCCGAGAAGGGCCTCGAAGAGGTGATCGAGGAAGTGCTCGTGCCCGAAGAGGAAGTCATCGAGGTGCGCCGCGGCAAGAAAGTGACCGTGCCGCGCCGCTTCATGCCCGGCTACGTGCTGGTGCGCATGGAAATGACGGACGAAGGGTATCACGCGATCAACTCGATCGCCCGCGTGACAGGGTTTCTCGGGCCGCAGGGCCGCCCCATGCCCATGCGCGATGACGAGGTGAACACGATCCTCAACCGCGTTGAAGAAGGCGAGGCACAACCGCGCTCGACCATCACCTTCGAGGTCGGTGAAAAGGTCAAGGTCAACGAAGGCCCGTTCGAGGATTTCGACGGCATGGTCGAAGAGGTCGACGACGACAACCAGCGCCTGAAGGTGACGGTGTCGATCTTTGGTCGCGCCACGCCGGTCGAACTGGAATTCACCCAGGTGTCCAAGCAAATCTGACGCTTCGGGGCCTATTCGTCGCGAATGGCCACGACCCGCGCCGGAAGGCTGGTCCAGTAGATATCGGCCCCCGCCGCCAAGGCTTCGCGCCACGGCCCTGCATCGCCGGTCTCGGCCAGGGCCGTATCCTCTGGACTGTGCCCGGAAACCGACAGGGCGATCCCGTAGACCTCGGCACGGGCCATCAGCTCGGACGTCAGATCTTGCAGGTGGCGCACATGCGCTGCCAGAAGATGCCCGCCGATCGTGTCGCGCGCCGTCTCGAAGACACTCATGGTATCGGTCATGTCCGACACCCGCGATCGGTGGATGGCCGCGTAGCCTGCCACGCCCGTCGTTTCGGCGATGTCACGCACGATGTTGGGGTCAACGCTGTAGACGAGCAGATGCCCGGTTTCGCGCGCCGCCAGCAATGCCACCAACCCCTCGCGATCGAAGGCCTGTAGGTCAGAACGGCCAGCGCGCGACCGTCGATAAGATCCAGCGCCTCCTCGAGGGTCGGGATCGGGTGCTCGGATGCTGCGCCGTCGACCAGCAGGCTGAGGGCGCGCAAGTCGTCGAGCGTATAGTCCCCGAGGTAATCGCGCCCGCCCCGCGCCGCGCGCGACGGGCCGCCTGGGGTCCCCTCGGGGTAGACTGTTTGCACATCGGTCATGCGGTTGAGGTAGGCGTCGTGAAACACGATATGGCGACCGTCGCCAGTGCGTTGCACATGCAGGTCGATCATGTCGACGCCATGCTCGAGCGCGTGCCGAATGCCTGCCAGGGTGCCCTCCGGAAAGCCGCCGGATACGCTGCGCCAGGCGGCGATGAGGGGCCGGTTGTCGTCCAGCCGTTCGGCGACGCTCATCTGCGCGAACGCCGGGATGACCGAGCACACCGCCATCGCGATGCAGATCGTAACCCTGCCGATCATGATGTCCTCCCCCGCGTTTGCCTGTAGCGACGCCTGTCGCGGGCCAAGTCTGCGCCAGTGCGCGCCCGTCGCCTTGATCTTTGTCAAGGATCTGTGGGGCGGCCGGAACGGTCCTTGCAATCGACCCGACCGGGATGTAAAGCGCGCGGGTCGTCGATGACGGCATTCCATCGTGGGAGGCGAGGCGGTCGCGACCGCCGGACCGCAACCACGCTAACAAAGGCCGCCTGACGCGTCGGGGGGCTGTTGGACAGAAGGAGAGGCCATATGGCCAAGAAACTTGCTGGCACCATGAAGCTGCAGATCCCTGCAGGTCAAGCCAACCCCTCGCCGCCGGTGGGCCCCGCCCTGGGTCAGCGCGGCATCAACATCATGGAATTCTGCAAGGCGTTCAACGCCAAGACCCAGGAGATGGAGCAGGGCGCCCCCTGCCCGACCGTGATCACCTATTATCAGGACAAGTCCTTCACCATGGACATCAAGACGCCCCCGGCGTCCTACTACCTGAAAAAGGCGGCCGGTCTGAAGAACCAGGGCAAGCGCAACCGTCCCCGTGGCGCCGAGAATCCGGGCCGCGAGACCGTGGCAACCGTGACCGTCGCCCAGGTGCGCGAGATCGCCGAAGCGAAGATGAAGGACCTCAGCGCGAATGACGTCGAGGCCGCAATGAAGATCATCGTTGGCTCGGCCAACTCGATGGGTATCGAGGTGAAGGGGTAAATCATGGGCAAGATTGGAAAGCGTCTCAAGTCCGCCCGCGAAGCCTTCGCCGGCAAGGAAGACATCACCGTCGAAGAGGCGGTGGACCTGATCAAGGCGAACTCGAACACCAAGTTCGACGAAAGCGTCGAGATCGCGATGAACCTGGGTGTTGACCCGCGTCACGCCGACCAGATGGTTCGTGGCACGGTCAACCTGCCCAACGGCACCGGCAAGACCGTGCGCGTTGCCGTGTTCGCCCGTGGCCCCAAGGCCGACGAAGCGAAAGAGGCCGGGGCCGATATCGTCGGCGCCGAGGACCTGATGGAAACCATCCAGGGCGGCACGATCGACTTCGACCGCTGCATCGCCACCCCCGACATGATGCCGATCGTCGGCCGTCTGGGCAAGGTGCTGGGCCCCCGCAACCTGATGCCGAACCCCAAGGTCGGCACCGTGACCATGGACGTCAAAGAGGCCGTCGAGGCGGCCAAGGGCGGTCAGGTCCAGTTCAAGGCGGAAAAGGCCGGGGTGGTGCATGCCGGTATCGGCAAGGCGTCCTTCGATGCGCCGAAGCTGGCCGAGAACGTGCGCGCCTTCGTCGATGCGGTGAACAAGGCCAAGCCGTCGGGTGCAAAAGGGGCGTATCTCAAGAAGGTCTCGCTCAGCTCGACCATGGGGCCCGGGGTTTCGATCGCCCTGGACAGCGCCACCGGCAACGACTGAGTGCAGTCGGAGACGATGTGAATTGGGCCGGGCGGCAACGCCCGGCCTTTTTTCATGGCCCGCGTTGCTGGGCGCGAGGGGGCTTGGCAAATGGCGTTCTTGGCGATATCCACCCCCTTGCATCGGAGCGCGCGATTCGTCACGCGCTCTTTTGTGTTTCGTCCTAGACGGTGGGTTGAGGTGATAGGACCTCAATAAATCCTGCCCGAGACGGGATCAGACCATTTTGCCGAGGGCTCCCGTCGAGCGCCCGGCGGGGTTGGTTCCCGTTGTCCACGGACCAAAACCGCCGGAGTGATCCGGTAGACAAGAGCCGGGGGGAAACCCCCAAACTGGAGAAAACCTGTGGATAGAGCCCAGAAAGAGAAAGTGGTCGAGGAACTCGGCCAGATCTTCGAAAGCTCTGGCGTCGTGGTGGTTGCCCACTACGAGGGTCTCACGGTTGCCGAGATGCAGGATCTGCGGGGTCGCATGCGCGACGCCGGTGGGTCCGTTCGCGTCGCCAAGAACAGGCTCGCCAAGATCGCCCTTGAGGGGACCGATGTCGCCGACATCGCCCAATTTCTCACGGGCATGACCGTTCTGTCCTATTCGGAAGATCCCGTGGCTGCGGCCAAGGTCGCCGAAGCCTATGCCAAGGATAACGACAAGTTCGAGATCCTGGGCGGGGCCATGGATGGAAACGTTCTGGACCGCGCCGGTGTTACCGCGGTGTCCAAGCTGCCGTCGCGCGAGGAGCTTATCGCCTCCATCGCCGCCTGCATCGGGGCACCCGCGTCGAACATCGCCGGGGCCATTGGCGCACCTGCTTCGAATATCGCCTCCATCCTTTCCACCATCGAGGAAAAGGCCGAGGCGGCCTAAGGCATCCCGACATCCCCGCATCTTGCGGCGTTGGAACACACACTTACATACGGAATCTGAAAAATGGCTGATCTGAAGAAACTCGCAGAAGAGATCGTCGGTCTGACCCTCCTGGAAGCCCAGGAACTCAAGACCATCCTCAAGGACGAATACGGCATCGAGCCCGCCGCCGGCGGCGCCGTGATGATGGCTGGTCCCGCCGAGGGCGGCGCAGACGCCGCCGAAGAGCAGACCGAATTCGACGTCGTTCTGAAGAACGCCGGCGCCCAGAAGATCAACGTGATCAAGGAAGTGCGCGCGATCACCGGTCTGGGCCTGAAAGAAGCCAAGGACCTGGTCGAGTCGGGCGGCAAGATCAAGGAAGGCGTCGACAAGGCCGAAGCCGAAGAGATCAAGGGCAAGCTGGAAGCAGCTGGCGCCGAGGTCGAGCTGGCCTGAGCCGGACGATAGCGGTGGTGCCGGGGGATGCCCGGCGCCGACCCGCACAAAAAATGGGCTGGGCCCGGGTCTTTCCCGGGTCCAGCCGTCCGCGTCTTGGCGAGGGCCCTGCAGGTCAGGGCCTTCCCCAAGGCGGCGAAACAAGAGGTCGGGAGCGTGCCATTGGGCGGGCGCGCATGAATGGACCTCGCCCGTCTTGAGGTTTCAGTGCGCCTCCGCCGGTGACCCGACGGCGCGTGGGCGGCACGAGACAACGGAAAGGTGCGCACGAGCATGGCTCAGACCTACGCAGGCCAGAAACGTATCCGCAAATTCTACGGCAAGATCCACGAAGTGCTGGAAATGCCGAACCTGATCGAGGTGCAGAAGTCGTCCTACGACCTGTTCCTCAAATCCGGCGATCAGGAAAACCCGACCGACGGCGAAGGCATCATGGGTGTGTTCCAGTCGGTGTTCCCGATCAAGGACTTCAACGAGACCGCCGTGCTGGAGTTCGTGAAATACGAGCTGGAACAGCCGAAATTCGACGTGGAAGAGTGCCAGCAGCGCGACCTGACCTATGCCGCGCCGCTCAAGGTCACCCTGCGTCTGATCGTGTTCGATGTCGACGAGGACACCGGCGCGAAATCGGTCAAGGACATCAAGGAACAGGACGTGTTCATGGGCGACATGCCCCTGATGACGCCCAACGGCACTTTCATCGTCAACGGCACCGAGCGTGTGATCGTCAGCCAGATGCACCGCTCGCCCGGCGTGTTCTTCGACCATGACAAGGGCAAGACGCACAGTTCGGGCAAGCTGCTGTTCGCCTGCCGGATCATCCCCTATCGCGGCTCGTGGCTGGATTTCGAGTTCGACGCCAAGGATATCGTCTTTGCGCGCATCGACCGTCGCCGCAAGCTGCCGGTCACCACGCTGCTCTATGCGCTCGGCCTCGATCAGGAAGGCATCATGGATGCCTATTATGACACGGTCGATTTCAAGCTGGAGAAGAACAAGGGCTGGGTCACCAAGTTCTTCCCCGAGCGGGTGCGCGGCACGCGGCCCAGTTTCGATCTGGTCGACGCGGCCACCGGCGAGGTGATCTGCGAAGCGGGCAAAAAGGTCACCCCGCGCGCAGTCAAGCAGATCATCGACGCGGGCGAGATCACGGACCTGCTGGTGCCGTTCGACCATATCGTCGGCCGCTATGTCGCTAAGGACATCATCAACGAGGACACCGGCGCGATCTATGTCGAGGCCGGCGACGAGTTGACCTGGGAGGTCGACAAGGACGGTGAGGTCACCGGCGGCACCCTCAAGGAACTGCTGGACGCCGGCATCACCGACATCCCGGTGCTCGACATCGACAACGTGTCGGTCGGCCCGTACATGCGCAACACCATGGCGACCGACAAGAACCTCAACCGGGAAACCGCGTTGATGGATATCTACCGCGTCATGCGTCCGGGCGAGCCGCCCACCGTCGACGCAGCCTCGGCCTTGTTCGATCAGCTCTTCTTCGATGGCGAGCGCTACGACCTGTCGGCCGTGGGCCGGGTCAAGATGAACATGCGTCTCGACCTCGATGCCGAGGATACGCAGCGCACCCTGCGCCGCGAGGACATCATCGCCTGTATCAAGGCGCTGGTGGATCTGCGGGACGGGCGCGGCGATATCGACGACATCGACCACCTCGGCAACCGTCGGGTGCGCTCGGTCGGCGAGTTGATGGAAAACCAGTATCGAGTGGGCCTTCTGCGGATGGAGCGCGCCATCAAGGAGCGCATGTCCTCGGTCGAGATCGACACGGTCATGCCGCAGGACCTGATCAACGCGAAACCGGCCGCCGCCGCGGTGCGCGAATTCTTCGGCTCGTCGCAGCTGTCGCAGTTCATGGACCAGACCAACCCGCTGTCGGAAGTGACGCACAAGCGTCGTCTGTCGGCGCTCGGGCCGGGCGGCCTGACGCGCGAACGTGCGGGCTTCGAGGTGCGCGACGTCCACCCGACCCACTACGGTCGCATGTGCCCGATCGAAACGCCGGAAGGTCCGAACATCGGCCTGATCAACAGCCTCGCCACCTTTGCCCGCGTGAACAAGTACGGCTTCATCGAAACGCCCTATCGCAAGGTCGAGAACGGCCAGGTGACGGACGATGTACAATACATGTCCGCGACCGAGGAAATGCGCCATACGGTGGCGCAGGCAAACGCCAATCTCGACGAGGGTGGCAAGTTCATCAACGAGATGGTCAACACCCGTCAGGCCGGTGAATACACGCTGGCCCCGAACGAGGCGGTGGATCTGATCGACGTGTCGCCCAAGCAGTTGGTGTCGGTCGCGGCCTCGCTCATTCCGTTCCTGGAAAACGACGACGCCAACCGCGCGCTGATGGGCTCGAACATGCAGCGTCAGGCGGTGCCGTTGCTTCAGGCCGATGCCCCCTTCGTGGGCACCGGGATGGAGCGCAAGGTGGCCATCGACTCGGGCGCGGCCATCCAGGCGCGTCGCGCCGGCGTCATCGACCAGGTCGATGCGCAGCGTATCGTCGTGCGCGCCACCGAGGATCTGGAGCTTGGCGATGCCGGCGTGGACATCTATCGCCTGCGCAAGTTCCAGCGGTCGAACCAGAACACCTGCATCAACCAGCGCCCGCTGGTGAAGGTGGGCGACAAGGTCGGCAAGGGTGAGGTCATCGCCGACGGCCCCTCGACCGACATGGGGGAACTCGCGCTCGGCAAGAACGTGGTCGTCGCCTTCATGCCCTGGAACGGCTACAACTACGAGGACTCGATCCTGATCTCGGAACGCATCGTGCGCGACGACGTCTTCACCTCGATCCATATCGAGGAGTTCGAGGTCGCCGCCCGCGACACCAAGCTCGGGCCCGAGGAAATCACCCGCGACATCCCGAATGTCGGCGAGGAAGCCCTGCGCAACCTCGACGAGGCGGGCATCGTCTATATCGGCGCCGAGGTGGGGCCGGGCGACATCCTCGTGGGCAAGATCACCCCCAAGGGCGAAAGCCCGATGACGCCGGAAGAAAAGCTTCTGCGCGCCATCTTCGGGGAAAAGGCCTCGGACGTGCGCGACACCTCGCTGCGCCTGCCGCCGGGTGATTTCGGCACGGTCGTCGAAGTGCGCGTCTTCAATCGCCACGGTGTGGAGAAGGACGAGCGCGCGCTGCAGATCGAGCGCGAAGAGGTCGAACGCCTCGCGCGGGACCGCGACGACGAGATGGCCATTCTCGAGCGCAACATCTACGCGCGCCTCAAGACCATGATCCTCGGCAAGACCGCGGTGAAGGGGCCCAAGGGCGTCAAGTCCGGCTCCGAGATCACCGAGGATCTGCTGGGCACGCTCAGCCGCGGCCAGTGGTGGCAACTGGCGCTGGGCGACGAACAGGACGCGGCCCATGTCGAGGCCCTGAACCAGCAGTTCGAGGCGCAGAAGCGGGCGCTCGATCACCGGTTCGAGGACAAGGTCGAAAAGGTCCGCCGTGGCGACGACCTGCCGCCGGGCGTGATGAAGATGGTCAAGGTCTTCATCGCCGTGAAGCGCAAGCTGCAGCCGGGTGACAAAATGGCCGGCCGTCACGGGAACAAGGGCGTGATCTCCAAGGTGGTGCCGATGGAGGACATGCCGTTCCTCGCCGATGGCACCCCCGTCGATTTCGTGCTGAACCCGTTGGGCGTGCCCTCGCGTATGAACGTGGGTCAGATCCTCGAGACGCATATGGGCTGGGCCGCGCGCGGTCTGGGCATCCAGATCGACGAGGCGCTGGACGAGTATCGCCGTTCGGGCGACATGACGCCGGTCAAGGACGCGTTGAAAATCGCCTATGGCGACGAGGTCTATGACATGGCCTTTGCCGAGATGGACGAGGATCAGGTGCTCGAGGCCGCTGGCAACGTGACGCGGGGTGTGCCGATCGCGACCCCGGTCTTCGACGGTGCGAAAGAGCCCGACGTGAACGACGCGCTGGTGCGCGCCGGCTTTGACCAGTCGGGCCAGTCGGACCTGTTCGATGGCCGCACGGGCGAGCAATTCGCCCGTCAGGTCACCGTGGGGGTCAAGTACCTGCTGAAACTGCACCATCTGGTCGACGACAAGATCCACGCGCGTTCGACCGGGCCCTACAGCCTCGTCACCCAGCAGCCGCTGGGGGGCAAGGCGCAGTTCGGTGGCCAGCGTTTCGGCGAGATGGAGGTCTGGGCGCTGGAAGCTTACGGCGCCGCCTACACCCTGCAGGAAATGCTGACGGTGAAGTCGGACGACGTGGCCGGCCGGACCAAGGTCTACGAGTCGATTGTCAAGGGCGAGGACAACTTCGAAGCCGGCGTGCCGGAATCGTTCAACGTGCTCGTCAAGGAGGTCCGCGGCCTGGGCCTCAACATGGAACTCCTGGATGCGGAGGACGACGAAGACGGGATCGCCGCGGAATAACCGCACGACCCTGTCCGGGGCGGCCCAACGCGGTCGCCCCCGCCCCTCTGCGCCTGTCTTTTAAGGATTCGATATGAACCAGGAACTCACCAACAACCCGTTCAACCCGCTGACCCCGCCCAAGGCCTTCGACGAGATCAAGGTGTCGCTGGCCAGCCCCGAGCGCATCCTCAGCTGGTCCTACGGCGAGATCAAGAAGCCCGAGACGATCAACTACCGCACGTTCAAGCCCGAGCGTGACGGCCTGTTCTGTGCGCGCATCTTTGGCCCGACCAAGGATTACGAATGCCTCTGCGGCAAGTACAAGCGCATGAAGTATCGCGGCGTCGTCTGCGAGAAATGCGGCGTCGAGGTGACGCTGCAAAAGGTCCGCCGCGAGCGGATGGGCCATATCGAGCTGGCCTCGCCCGTGGCGCATATCTGGTTCCTCAAGTCGCTGCCCTCGCGCATCGGCCTGATGCTGGACATGACACTGCGCGACCTCGAGCGCGTGCTGTATTTCGAAAACTACGTGGTGATCGAGCCGGGCCTGACCGACCTCACCTACGGTCAGATGATGACCGAGGAAGAGTTCATGGATGCGCAGGACGCCTATGGCGCCGACGCGTTCCAGGCCAATATCGGCGCCGAGGCCATCCGCGAGATGCTGGCCAATATCGACCTCGAGGCCGAGGCCGCGCAACTGCGCGAGGACCTCAAGGAAGCCACGGGCGAGTTGAAGCCCAAGAAGATCATCAAGCGCCTCAAGATCGTGGAGAACTTCCTCGAGTCGGGCAACCGCCCCGAATGGATGGTCATGACGGTCATTCCGGTCATCCCGCCGGAACTGCGCCCGCTGGTGCCGCTGGATGGTGGCCGCTTTGCGACCTCGGACCTGAACGACCTGTATCGGCGGGTGATCAACCGCAACAACCGCCTCAAGCGCCTGATCGAGCTGCGCGCGCCCGACATCATCATCCGCAACGAAAAGCGGATGTTGCAGGAATCGGTCGATGCTCTGTTCGACAACGGCCGCCGCGGCCGCGTGATCACGGGGGCCAACAAGCGCCCGCTGAAATCGCTCTCGGACATGCTCAAGGGCAAGCAGGGCCGCTTCCGCCAGAACCTTCTGGGCAAGCGCGTCGACTTCTCGGGCCGCTCGGTCATCGTGACCGGTCCGGAGTTGAAACTGCACCAGTGCGGCTTGCCCAAGAAGATGGCGCTGGAGCTGTTCAAGCCGTTCATCTACTCGCGGCTCGAGGCCAAGGGCCTGTCCTCGACCGTCAAGCAGGCGAAGAAGCTGGTCGAGAAGGAACGCCCCGAGGTGTGGGATATCCTCGACGAGGTGATCCGCGAACACCCCGTTATGCTGAACCGTGCGCCGACGCTGCACCGCCTGGGCATCCAGGCGTTCGAGCCCGTTCTGATCGAAGGCAAGGCGATCCAGCTGCACCCGCTGGTCTGTTCGGCCTTCAACGCCGACTTCGACGGTGACCAGATGGCCGTACACGTCCCCCTCTCGCTGGAAGCCCAGCTCGAGGCCCGTGTGCTGATGATGTCGACGAACAACGTGCTGTCGCCCGCCAACGGTGCGCCGATCATCGTGCCGTCGCAGGACATGATCCTTGGCCTGTACTACGTGACCCTCGAACGTGAAGGCATGAAGGGCGAGGGCATGATCTTCGCCGATGTCGAGGAGGTGCGCCACGCGCTCGACGCTGGCGAGGTTCACCTGCACTCGAAGGTCAAGGCGCGCGTGCGTCAGATCGACGAAGAAGGCAACGAGGTGTTCCAACGCTTCGACACGACCCCCGGTCGCGTTTTGCTGGGCGATCTGCTGCCGCTGAATGCCAAGGCACCCTTCGATCTGGTCAACCGCCTGCTGCGCAAGAAAGAGGTGCAGCAGGTCATCGACACCGTCTACCGTTATTGCGGTCAGAAGGAGTCGGTCATCTTCTGCGACCAGATCATGACGATGGGCTTCCGCGAGGCGTTCAAGGCCGGCATTTCCTTCGGCAAGGATGACATGGTCATCCCCGACACCAAGTGGACGCTGGTCGACGAGACCCGCGAACAGGTCAAGGAATTCGAACAGCAGTACATGGATGGCCTGATCACCCAGGGTGAGAAGTACAACAAGGTCATCGATGCCTGGTCGAAAGCCAACGACAAGGTGACGGATGCCATGATGGCCACCATCTCGTCGGCCAAGCGCGACGAGAACGACGCCGAGATGGAACCGAACTCGGTCTACATGATGGCCCATTCGGGTGCGCGTGGTTCGGTCACGCAGATGAAGCAACTGGGCGGGATGCGCGGCCTGATGGCCAAACCCTCGGGCGAGATCATCGAGACGCCGATCATCTCGAACTTCAAGGAAGGTCTGACCGTGCTGGAGTACTTCAACTCCACCCACGGTGCGCGCAAGGGTCTGTCGGACACCGCGCTCAAGACCGCGAACTCGGGCTACCTGACCCGTCGTCTGGTGGACGTGGCGCAGGATTGCATCGTGCGCATGAACGATTGCGGGACCGAGAACACGATCACCGCCAAGCCCGCCGTCAATGACGGCGAGGTCGTGGCCTCGCTTGCCGAGCGTATCCTTGGCCGGACCGCCGGCGAGGACGTGATGGTGCCGGGCACCGACGAGGTGATCTGCGCCAAGGGTGAATTGATCGACGAACGCAAGGCCGACGCGATCGAGCAGGCCGGTGTGCTTGAGATCGCGATCCGCAGCCCGCTGACCTGCGAGGCAGAGGAAGGCGTCTGCGCCACCTGCTACGGGCGTGACCTGGCGCGCGGCACCAAGGTGAATGTCGGCGAGGCCGTCGGCATCATCGCGGCGCAGTCGATCGGCGAGCCGGGCACGCAGCTGACGATGCGGACCTTCCACATCGGCGGCGTTGCGCAGGGTGGTCAACAGTCCTTCCAGGAGGCCAACGTCGAAGGCACGGTCGATTTCGCCAACCCGAACCTGCTGGAAAACACGGCTGGCGAGCAGATCGTGATGGGCCGCAACATGCAACTGGTGGTCAAGGACGATCAGGGCGCCGAGCGGGCCAGCTTCAAGCTGGGCTACGGCACCAAGGTGATGGTCAAGGACGGCCAGAAGGTCGCCCGCGGCGACCGCCTGTTCGAATGGGATCCCTACACCCTGCCGATCATCGCCGAAAAGGCGGGGACGGCGAAATTCGTCGATCTCGTCTCGGGCGTGTCGATCCGCGAGGATACCGATGACGCAACCGGCATGACGCAAAAGATCGTCTCGGACTGGCGCACGGCGCCCAAGGGCAACGAGCTCAAGCCCGAGATCCTGATCGTCGGCGAAGATGGCGAACCGGTCCGCAACGATGCGGGCAACCCGGTGACCTATCCGATGTCGGTGGATGCGATCCTGTCCATCGAGGATGGCCAGAAGGTCGAAGCCGGCGACGTGGTCGCCCGTATCCCGCGCGAAGGCGCCAAGACAAAGGACATCACCGGCGGTCTGCCGCGTGTGGCCGAACTGTTCGAGGCGCGCCGTCCGAAAGATCACGCAATCATCGCCGAGCTCGATGGCTACGTGAAATTCGGCCGCGACTTCAAAAACAAGCGTCGCATCGGCATCGTTCCCGCCGACGACAGCCTGGAGCCCGTGGAATACATGGTGCCCAAGGGCAAGCACATCCCGGTGGCCGAGGGCGATTTCGTCCAGAAGGGCGACTACATCATGGATGGCAACCCGGCGCCGCATGACATTCTGCGGATCATGGGGGTCGAGGCGCTGGCCGATTACCTCATCGACGAGGTGCAGGACGTCTATCGCCTGCAGGGTGTGAAGATCAACGACAAGCACATCGAGGTGATCGTTCGCCAGATGCTGCAAAAGTGGGAGATCCTCGACTCCGGCGAGACCACGCTACTCAAGGGCGAGCATGTCGATAAGGCCGAGTTCGACGCGATGAACGAAAAGGCCATCGCCGACGGGCGCCGCCCCGCCGAAGGCGAGCCGATCCTCCTCGGCATCACCAAGGCCTCGCTGCAGACCCGGTCCTTCATCTCGGCCGCGTCCTTCCAGGAGACCACGCGCGTGCTGACCGAAGCCTCGGTTCAGGGCAAGCGGGACAAGCTGGTCGGCCTGAAGGAAAACGTCATCGTGGGTCGTCTGATCCCGGCCGGGACCGGCGGCGCAACCCAGCGGGTCGAGCGCATCGCCAAGTCGCGCGACTCCGACGTGATCGAAGCCGCCCGGGCCGAGGCCGAAGCGGCCGCAGCCCTGGCCGCCCCCGAGCAGGACGAGGCCGGCGACGCCGCCGAGTGATCGCCCTGTAGAAGAACCTGGAAAACGCCCCGCTTCGCCGGGGCGTTTTTCGTTTCGCCCGATTGCGCGTCAGTCGAACCGGTGCAGCCGATCGTGATGCAGGACGAAATCCTGTTCATAGAGTTGTTCGACCTTGGTGATCTGGCGGCGCGTCGGGGTAAACTCCAGTCGCCGCTTGTTTTCGTTCACCCGCTCGGTCCTTGGCCGCTCTGGCAGCGGCAACCCACACAGGTCGTGAATCAGCGCCAGCCCCAGTTCCATCTGCCGCAGGTCAAAGACATGCGACAGAAGGCAGGTCCCCGCGTCATCCGAAATGTCGGGCCACATGGCGGCCGTATGGGTCGCGAAATGCAGACCATGTGGCGCGTCGTTACGATCGCTGGCTCGGACATCCTCGATCTTGCGCAGGTAGCGATCGAACCGGTAGCCGATCGCGGCCTGCCGCAAGGGACGGAACGGGATCATCGCACCACGGCTGATTACCCCGCCGCGCCGCCCGGGCTTGTCGAGATAGAAAAAGGCGCTGAGGCATCGGTCCAGCGGGTCGCGGCTGAAGGCAAAGCGCGGCATGGCCGGCCATTCATCCTTGTACAAGAAATCGCGCGCATACAGCGCGCGCCGGAACTGCCAGCGGCCCAAGGGCACGCGGTAATTGTTGAGGATGTCGTTCCATTCGCGCGGCGTGCTGTCGGGAAAGTTCTGAATGCGATGCGTTCGGTCCACGGTCACGTAATGCGGGTGCAGACGGGCGCGCGTCGATTGACCGGCGCTTTTCTTGATATGCAGCCAAAAGAACGGCGGCCGCGCGCTGTCGGTGTCGTTTTGGAACATGGTCGGACCGTGTCGTTTGCCCGCAGGGTTTGGCGCGAAGATGCAGAGCATGCCCACCAGAGTCCAGCGTCACACCCTTGCAGCGCTATGCCGGAGGGCCATCTTTGACCCGTGCAAGACGCAGCTACGGCAAGGAGACACGATGAACACCGAGGTCAAATCGATGATGGTCAGCGTCACCGGCCGCGTGCAGGGTGTGGGCTTCCGCGAATGGACGCGGCGCGAGGCCACGCGCCGCGGGGTCGTGGGATGGGTCAGAAACGAACGTGACGGCTCGGTTTCGGCCCTGATCGAAGGCGCGCCCGAGGCCGTGGATGCAATGCTGGCGGCGATGAATTCGGGCCCATTGCGTGCCCGGGTCGATCATCTGAGCGCGATGCCGGGGGCGGAAACCGAAGGCCAGCAGTTCGAGATCACCGAGCCTGATTTCTGACCATCAGTCAGGGGGATTCCCCCGCCTCCGTCTTTGCCCTAGGGTCTCGGGCGAGGGGGCTATGGATCAGTGCACGGGGTGACATGGGCGCCGAAAACCAGATCGTGGGTGTATGCCGCTTTTCCTACTTGGGCGAAGGGGGCTTCGTCACGCAGAAGGGTGGTTTCGAAAAGGCCCAGCAAGAGCTTTATGCCATTGCGCGCATGCGCCGCCGCTTTGCGTATTTCGAGAATATCTGCCTGCCCTCGCTGGCCGCCCAAACCGACCCCGATTTTCGCCTTGTCGCCCTGATCGGGGACACCATGCCCTATCGCTGGCGCAAGCGGCTCAAAGGGTTGATGGGGGTCTACCCGTTTCTCGAGGTTTGCACGCTCGAGGCGGCGGGGCCGCTCAACTCGACCCGCCGCGCGTTTCGGCGCGGCGTGGATGGCGAGCCGGATTTCATCACCGGGTTTCGCATCGACGACGACGACGCCGTCGCCATCGACTATATCGAACGCACGCGCGCGATTGCCGACAAACTGATTGACCTTGGCTGGGCGGATGCCGAGACCCCCGCTGCCGTGTGTTTTCATCGCGGCGTCTATTGGGACATGAACCGCCCCGAGAATGAACGCTTCTACGATTTTTCCGAGAAAGAGCCCCTGGGTCTGGCCAGCGCCATGATCACGACGCTGGACAGCACCGCCAATATCTTTCGGTGGAATCACAGAAAACTGGCGTCGCATGTGCGCTGCTGGATCGACCCCAACGACTACATGTTCGTGCGCACCTTGCATGGACATAACGATAGCGACCGTTCGATCCCGCCGGGCGCGCGGGCCTTGCCCGACTGGCAGGCCCGCAACCTGTTGCGCAAGCGCTTTGCGCTGGCACCGAAAAAGATCATCCCCCAGATGGCCGAATTGCAGCAGGAAGCCGAATGACCGACGCCTCGAACCTGCGCGGGGCGCTGTACATGATGGCCAGCATGGCGTCCTTCACCTTGAATGATGCCTGCGTCAAGCTGTTGGCCGACGATGTGCCGCTGTTCCAGATCGTGTTCCTGCGCGGGCTTTTGACGACCGCGCTGATGGCGATGACCGTGGCGGCCTTTGGTCGGCTCAGCTTTCGCATCCCGCGCGGCGATCGGGGGCGGGTGATCTGGCGCACCGTGTTCGAGGTGGCGGCCATGGTGTTCTTTCTGACGGCGCTGGTGAACATGGCCATAGCCAACGCCACAGCGATCCTGTCGGCCCTGCCGCTGACGGTGACCCTGGCCGCAGCGCTGGTATTCCGCGAACCGTTGGGGTGGCGTCGCTTGACGGCGGTGGGCGTGGGCTTTGCCGGTGTAATGATGATCGTGCAACCGGGAACGGATGGGTTCAACGCCTACTCGCTGTTTGCCTTGGTGGCCGTCCTGCTGATCACCGGGCGCGAAATGGCCACGCGCTCCTTCAGCGCCGAGGTCCCCAGCAGCACCGTGGCCGTCATCACGGCGGCCGCGGTCTGTGTCTTTGGCGGCGTCGCCTCGGCGTTCGAACCGTGGGCGCCGATCGGCTGGCGCGAGGCCGGGCTGATCTCGTTGGCCTCGGTCTTCATCATCGGCGGCTATGTCTTTTCCATCCTTGTCATGCGGGTGGGGCAGGTGGGGTTCACGGCCCCGTTCCGATACACCTCGCTCGTCTTCGCGCTCGTGCTGGGGTTGGCCGTGTTTGGCGAGTGGCCCAATGCCCTGGCCCTTTGCGGGGCGGCGGTCGTGATGGGAACAGGGATCTACACCCTGCTGCGCGAGCGGGCGCTGCGCCGGGCCGCGCGGCACGAGCGGGACGGGGCGGCGCATGGTTGACCGCGTGCAGGTTCAGGGATTGTGCCGGTTCTCGTTTCCCTGCACGGGTGGGTTCAAGAAGTACCATGAAGATCTCGAGGAGCGACGCGCCGCCCTTTATTCGCCGATCCGGCTGGACCAGCGCCTGACATGGTTCGAGCACGTGGCCCTGCCGGCGCTGCGGGCCCAGACGGACAAGGATTTCACCCTGCACCTGTTACTGGGCGAGGATTTCCCCCAGCCCTGGCGCGACCGGCTGATGCGCCTGATCGCCGATTTGCCCCAGATTGTCCCGGTGTTTCGAGCCGCAGGCGATCATCGATCCGTCTGCCGCGAGGTGCTTTGGGCCGGTCGCGATCCGCAAGCCGCGACCGTCGCCGAGTTCCGGCTCGACGATGACGACGCGGTGGCGGTGAATTACGTGCAATCGCTCCGCCGCAACTGGCCGCGCGTCAGGAAACTTGTGTCTGCAACCGGCCGGCTGGCCCTGGATCAGGGCAAGGGCATGGTGCTCGAGGCATGCGACACCGGCGCGATCGTGCCGCATCTGTTCCTGACCATGTGCTGGACGCCGGGCCTTGCCCTCTATCTGCGCCCGGACGATACGGGCACCATCATGGACTTTCCGCATCACAAGATCTGGCATCGCGTGCCCTTCGTCAGCCTGACCGAGCAGGTGATGTTCATTCGCGGCGACCATGCCACGAACGATGCCAGGACACCGTGGAATGCGACGGCCCCGGTCGCCAATGCGCCGGGTGATCTGGGTGCCCTTCTGAAAACCCGATTCGATATTGATCTGGACGCGTTCGCGATGGCGTGGCAGGCTCTGGATCACGGCTAGAAACCGGCGCCTCGGCGTGCTGTTGACACATGCGGCGACTCCACCTATACCCCGCGCCACTTGGCCGGGCGTTTCCGGGTGTTTCGCATGGCCGAGCTACAGAATTGAGTGGTCACGATCCGGGCCGTTTTGGTGCCCCGATCCTCTGAGAATTCCGCCGCAGCGTCCTCCAGGTAGGGAAGGGATGCATGCGGGTTTGGTGTTTTCGTGCAAGCGATGCGCCATCTGACATGAGTGAGCAAGACGGGGAACCGAATGCCGACGATTCAACAGCTGATCCGCAAGCCGCGGCAGCCCAAAGTTAAAAGGTCCAAGTCCCAGCACTTGGAAAGCTGCCCGCAAAAACGTGGCGTTTGCACGCGCGTCTACACCACCACCCCGAAAAAGCCGAACTCGGCCATGCGGAAGGTGGCGAAGGTGCGCCTGACCAACGGTTACGAGGTGATCAGCTACATCCCCGGCGAAAGCCACAACCTTCAGGAGCACTCGGTGGTCCTGATCCGCGGCGGTCGTGTGAAAGACCTTCCCGGTGTGCGCTACCACATCCTGCGCGGTGTTCTGGATACCCAGGGCGTCAAGGATCGTAAGCAGCGTCGTTCGAAATACGGCGCCAAGAAGCCGAAGTAAGAGGATACAGCCATGTCCCGTCGTCACCGCGCAGAAAAACGCGAAGTCCTGCCCGACGCCAAGTTCGGCGACCGCGTTCTGACCAAATTCATGAACAACCTGATGATCGACGGCAAGAAGTCGGTCGCAGAAACCATTGTCTACAACGCGTTCGATCGCGTCGAGGGCCGCCTCAAGCGCGCACCCGTCGAGGTGTTCCACGAGGCGCTCGACAACATCAAGCCGGCGGTCGAGGTTCGCTCGCGCCGTGTGGGTGGTGCCACCTACCAGGTGCCCGTCGAAGTGCGCCCCGAGCGTCGCGAAGCCCTGGCCATCCGCTGGCTGATCAACGCCGCGCGCGCGCGCAACGAAAACACCATGGAAGAGCGTCTGGCCGGTGAGCTGGTCGATGCCGTGAACTCGCGCGGGTCCGCCGTGAAAAAGCGCGAAGATACACACAAGATGGCCGACGCCAACAAGGCGTTCAGCCACTACCGTTGGTAATTCACCCCACCCAAGCCTGAGGACACCCCCATGGCACGCGATTATCCGCTCGAGCGCTACCGCAATTTCGGGATCATGGCGCATATCGACGCCGGCAAGACCACGACGACCGAGCGCATCCTTTACTACACCGGCAAGTCCCACAAGATCGGCGAGGTGCATGATGGCGCAGCGACGATGGACTGGATGGAGCAGGAGCAGGAGCGGGGGATCACCATCACCTCGGCTGCGACGACCACCTTCTGGGAACGCACCGAAACGGGCACCGACGCCCAGACCGAGAAGCATCGCTTCAACATCATCGACACACCCGGCCACGTGGACTTCACCATCGAGGTCGAGCGGTCGCTGGCCGTGCTCGACGGCGCCGTGGCGCTGCTCGACGGCAACGCCGGTGTCGAGCCCCAGACCGAAACGGTCTGGCGTCAGGCCGACCGCTACAAGGTGCCGCGTCTGGTCTTCGTCAACAAGATGGACAAGATCGGCGCCGACTTCTTCAACTGCGTGCAGATGATCAAGGACCGCACCGGTGCGACCCCCGTTCCGGTCAACTTCCCGATCGGGGCCGAGGACAAGCTGGAAGGCATCGTCGACCTCATCACCATGGAAGAGTGGACCTGGGTCGGCGAAGACCTCGGGGCCTCCTGGACGCGTCAGCCGATCCGTGACGAACTCAAGGCCACGGCCGACGAATGGCGCGCCAAGCTGATCGAGAACGCCGTCGAGCAAGACGACGATGCCATGATGGCCTATCTCGAAGGCGAAGAGCCCGATGTCGACACCCTGCGCAAGCTGGTGCGCAAGGGCTGTCTGAACCTGTCCTTCGTGCCGGTTCTGGGTGGCTCGGCCTTCAAGAACAAGGGCGTGCAGCCGCTGCTTAACGCCGTGATCGACTTCCTGCCCGGCCCGCTGGACGTGGTCGATTACATGGGCTTCAAACCCGGCGACGAGGAAGAAACCCGCAACATCGCCCGCCGTGCCGATGACAACATGCCGTTCGCCGGTCTGGCCTTCAAGATCATGAACGACCCGTTCGTCGGCTCGCTGACCTTCACCCGGATCTATTCGGGCATCATGAAGAAGGGCGACTCGATCCTCAACTCGACCAAGGGCAAGAAAGAGCGCATCGGTCGCATGATGATGATGCACTCGAACAATCGCGAAGAGATCGAAGAAGCCTTCGCAGGCGACATCATCGCGCTGGCCGGTCTGAAAGAGACCACCACCGGTGACACGCTGTGCGACGCGCAGGACCCGGTCGTTCTGGAAACGATGACCTTCCCCGATCCGGTGATCGAGATCGCCGTCGAGCCCAAGACCAAGGCCGACCAGGAAAAGATGTCCCAGGGTCTGGCCCGTCTGGCCGCCGAAGACCCGTCCTTCCGCGTCGAAACCGACCTCGAGTCGGGGCAGACCATCATGAAGGGCATGGGCGAACTTCACCTCGACATCCTGGTCGACCGCCTCAAGCGCGAGTTCAAGGTCGAGGCCAACATCGGCGCCCCGCAGGTGGCCTATCGCGAGACCATCGGTCACGAGATCGAACACACCTACACCCACAAGAAACAGTCGGGTGGGTCGGGCCAGTTCGCCGAGGTCAAGCTCATCATCTCGCCGACCGAGGCGGGCGAAGGCTATTCGTTCGAGTCCCGCATCGTCGGCGGTGCCGTGCCCAAGGAATACATCCCGGGCGTCGAAAAAGGCATCAAGTCGGTGATGGATAGCGGCCCGCTGGCCGGCTTCCCCGTGATCGACTTCAAGGTGGCGCTCATCGACGGCAAGTTCCACGATGTCGACTCGTCGGTTCTGGCCTTCGAGATCGCCTCGCGGATGGCCATGCGCGAAGGTCTGAAAAAGGCCGGCGCCAAGCTGCTGGAACCGATGATGAAGGTCGAGGTCGTGACGCCCGAGGAATACACCGGTGGCATCATCGGCGACCTCACCTCGCGTCGCGGTCAGGTGACCGGGCAGGAACCGCGCGGCAATGCCATCGCGATCAACGCCTTCGTGCCGCTGGCCAACATGTTCGGCTACATCAACACGCTGCGCTCGATGTCTTCGGGCCGGGCGCAGTTCACGATGCAGTTCGACCATTACGAGCCGGTTCCGCAGAACATCTCGGAAGAGATCCAGTCGAAATACGCATAACGGCGGGGCGGTCGCGCCGCCCGCCCCACACCGTAGGGTCGCTGCGCCGGCCCGCACCAAGTCAAGGAGGCCATCATGGCAAAGGCAAAGTTTGAACGTAACAAACCGCATGTGAACATCGGCACGGTTGGCCATGTTGACCATGGCAAGACGACGCTGACGGCGGCGATCACGAAGTATTTCGGTGATTTTCAGGCGTATGACCAGATTGACGGTGCGCCCGAGGAGAAGGCGCGGGGGATCACGATCTCGACGGCGCATGTGGAATACGAGACGGACGCGCGCCACTACGCCCACGTCGACTGCCCCGGCCACGCCGACTACGTGAAGAACATGATCACGGGGGCGGCGCAGATGGACGGCGCGATCCTGGTGGTGAACGCGGCCGACGGCCCGATGCCGCAGACGCGCGAGCACATCCTGCTGGCCCGCCAGGTGGGCGTTCCCGCGCTGGTGGTGTTCATGAACAAGGTGGACCAGGTCGACGACGAAGAGCTTCTGGAACTGGTCGAGATGGAAATCCGCGAGCTGCTGAGCTCGTACGACTTCCCCGGCGACGACATTCCGATCGTGGCCGGCTCGGCTCTGGCGGCGATGGAGGGGCGTGATCCCGAGATCGGCGAAGAGAAGATCAAGGAGCTGATGGCGGCGGTCGACGCGTACATTCCGACGCCCGAGCGCGCCGTGGACCAGCCGTTCCTGATGCCGATCGAGGACGTGTTCTCGATCTCGGGCCGCGGCACGGTCGTGACGGGCCGTGTCGAGCGTGGCGTGATCAACGTGGGCGACGAGATCGAGATCGTCGGCATCAAGGACACCACCAAGACGACCTGCACGGGCGTCGAGATGTTCCGCAAGCTGCTGGATCGCGGCGAAGCGGGCGACAACATCGGCGCCCTGCTGCGCGGTGTGGACCGTGACGGCGTCGAGCGTGGCCAGGTTCTCTGCAAGCCGGGCTCGGTGACGCCGCACACGAAGTTCGAGGCCGAGGCCTACATTCTGACGAAGGAAGAGGGTGGCCGTCACACGCCGTTCTTCGCCAACTACCGGCCGCAGTTCTACTTCCGCACGACGGACGTGACCGGGACGGTGACGCTGCCCGAGGGCACGGAGATGGTGATGCCGGGCGACAACCTGAAGTTCTCGGTCGAGCTGATCGCCCCGATCGCCATGGAAGACGGCCTGCGCTTCGCCATCCGCGAAGGCGGCCGCACCGTCGGGGCAGGCGTCGTCTCGAAAATCATCGAGTGAACCGGGGGCCGGCCGATGGCCGGCGCCGCCTTGCCGCGACGCGAGGGTGCAAAAAACCCTCCAGGCGGTCCGATCGATGACTTGAAAAGCCGAAGGTCGCGCGATATTGCGCGGCCTTCGCCGGTGCCCAGCCCGGCCAAACGAAACCGGTTCGACGAGGGGCGCGGCAACGCTCCCTCCTCTCAACTGAAAGGAATGAGATCATGGCGATTGCCAGCCAGAATATCCGGATCCGCCTCAAGGCGTTCGATTACCGGGTTCTCGATGCCTCGACGCAGGAAATCGTGAACACCGCCAAGCGGACCGGCGCGCAGGTGCGCGGCCCGATCCCGCTGCCCAACAAGATCGAGAAGTTCACCGTTCTGCGTGGCCCCCACGTTGACAAGAAAAGCCGCGACCAGTGGGAAATCCGCACCCACAAGCGTCTTCTCGATATCGTCGATCCGACCCCGCAGACGGTGGACGCGCTGATGAAGCTCGACCTCGCCGCCGGCGTGGATGTCGAGATCAAGGTCTGAGGGGGGTGACCAACATGTTGCGCTCTGGAGTGATCGCCAAGAAGCTGGGCATGACCCGGCTGTTCATGGAAGACGGGCGTCAGGTTCCCGTCACCGTTTTGTCGCTGGACGGCTGCCAGGTCGTGGCGCAGCGCACCGCCGACACGGATGGCTACAGCGCCGTCCAGTTGGGTGCCGGTGCCGCCAAGGCCAAGCGCGTGTCCGCGCCGATGCGTGGCCATTACGCAAAGGCGTCTGTCGCGCCCAAGCGGAAGCTGGCCGAGTTCCGCGTCGACCCCGACAACCTGATCGGTGTGGGTGAGGAAATCACCGCCGACCATTACTTCGAAGGTCAGTTCGTGGACGTTTCGGGCACCTCGATCGGTAAAGGCTTCGCCGGTGCCATGAAGCGGCACAATTTCGGCGGCCTGCGCGCCTCGCACGGTGTGTCGATCAGCCACCGCTCGCACGGCTCGACCGGTCAGTGTCAGGACCCCGGCCGCGTCTTCAAGGGCAAGAAAATGGCCGGCCACATGGGCGCCGCCCGCGTGACCACGCAGAACCTGCAAGTCGTCAAGACCGACGCCGCGCGGGGCCTGATCATGGTCAAGGGGGCCGTTCCCGGCTCCAAGGGCGGTTGGGTGACGATCAAGGATGCGGTGAAAAAGCCGTTCCCGGAAAACGCCATTCTGCCCGCCGCGCTGAAGTCGGCCGCTGAAGAGGCCGCCAAGGCCGCAGAAGCCGCCGCCGCCGAAGCAGCCGCCGAAGAAGCAGCCGCCGCAGAAGCCGCCGCCGCAGAAGCGGCAGCCGCCGAAGAGGCCGCGCTGAAAGAGGCCGAAGCCCAGATCGAAGCCGAGAAGAAGGACGGTGAGGAATGAAACTCGACGTGATCAAACTCGACGGCGGCACGGCCGGTTCGGTCGAGCTCGGCGACGATGTCTTCGGACTTGAGCCGCGCGCCGACATCCTGCACCGCGTCGTCCGCTGGCAGCGTAACAAGGCGCAGGCCGGAACGCACAAGGTCAAGACCCGGTCCGAGACCAGCTACTCGACCAAGAAGATCTATCGCCAGAAGGGCACCGGCGGCGCACGCCACGGTGACCGCAACGCGCCGATCTTCCGCAAGGGTGGTATCTACAAGGGCCCGACGCCCCGCAGCCACGCCCACGACCTGCCCAAGAAGTTCCGCAAGCTGGGCCTGAAGCATGCGCTTTCGGCCAAGATGGCGGCGGGCGAACTGGTCGTGATCGACACCGCCGCGATGGACGCGCCCAAGACCAGCGCCCTGGCCAAGCAGGTCAAGGAACTGGGCTGGAAGCGCGCCCTGATCATCGACGGGGCCGAGGTGAACGAGAACTTCGCCATGGCCGCGCGCAACATCGAGGGTCTCGATGTGCTGCCGTCGGTGGGTGCCAATGTCTATGACATCCTCAAGCGCGACACGCTCGTGTTGACCAAGGCGGGTGTCGAAGCTCTGGAGGCTCGACTGAAATGAGCGTGAAGGCAGAACATTACGACGTGATCCGCAAGCCGATCATCACCGAGAAATCCACGATGGCGTCGGAGAACAACGCCGTGGTTTTCGAAGTCGCGATCGACGCGAACAAGCCGCAGATCAAGGAAGCGGTCGAAACGCTCTTTGGTGTGAAGGTCAAGGCGGTCAACACCGTCGTCACCAAGGGCAAGGTCAAGCGGTTCCGCGGCCAGATCGGCACGCGCAAGGACGTCAAGAAGGCCTATGTGACCCTCGAAGAGGGCAACACCATTGACGTGTCGACCGGTCTTTAATAGACGGCGACATCGCTTCGGCCCCGGCACCATCCGGGGCCGTCGTTTTTGAAAGAATCGGGGACCTTCGGGGCCCTTCACCACCGGGGCTGACCCCCCGCAAAGCAACGGAAGACAGAAAGCATGGCACTCAAGTCGTACAAACCGACGACGCCGGGCCAGCGTGGGCTGGTTCTGATCGACCGTTCGGAGCTTTGGAAAGGTCGCCCGGTCAAGTCCCTCACCGAGGGTCTGACGAAAAAGGGCGGCCGGAACAATACCGGACGGATCACCGCACGCCGCCGCGGCGGCGGGGCGAAGCGTCTTTATCGCGTCGTCGATTTCAAGCGGACCAAGTTCGACGTTCCGGCCACGGTCGAACGTATCGAATACGACCCCAACCGCACCGCCTTCATCGCCCTGGTCCGTTACCAGGACGGCGAGCAGGCCTATATCCTGGCGCCGCAGCGCCTCGCCGTTGGCGACAGCGTCGTCGCAGGCAGCAAAGCCGACATCAAGCCCGGTAACGCGATGCCCTTCTCGGGGATGCCGATCGGCACGATCGTCCACAACATCGAGCTGAAGCCCGGCAAGGGCGGTCAGATCGCGCGTGCCGCGGGCACCTATGCCCAGTTCGTCGGCCGCGACGGTGGCTACGCCCAAATCCGCCTGTCCTCGGGCGAGCTGCGCTTGGTTCGCCAGGAATGCATGGCAACGGTTGGCGCGGTCTCGAACCCCGACAACTCGAACCAGAATTTCGGCAAGGCCGGCCGCACCCGCCATATGGGCAAGCGCCCCGCCGTTCGCGGCGTCGCGATGAACCCGATCGATCACCCCCATGGTGGTGGTGAAGGTCGGACCTCGGGCGGCCGTACGCCGGTTTCGCCCTGGGGTGTCGACACCAAGGGCAAGCGCACCCGCAACAAGAACAAGGCGAGCCAGAAGCTGATCATCCGCTCGCGGCACGCCAAGAAGAAAGGGCGCTAAGACATGTCGCGTTCCGTCTGGAAAGGGCCTTTTGTCGACTCTTACGTCCTCAAGAAGGCTGAGAAATCCCGCGAGTCGGGCCGCAACGAGGTCATCAAGATCTGGTCGCGCCGCTCGACGATCCTTCCGCAATTCGTGGGCCTGACCTTTGGCGTCTACAATGGCCAGAAGCATATCCCGGTGAACGTCACCGAGGACATGATCGGTCAGAAGTTCGGTGAATACGCACCGACGCGCACCTATTACGGTCACGCCGCCGACAAGAAAGCCAAGAGGAAGTAAGCCATGGGCAAGGATAAGAATCCCCGCCGCGTGGCGGATAACGAGGCGATGGCCAAGCTGCGCATGCTGCGCACCTCGCCCCAGAAACTGAACCTGGTGGCGGCGATGATCCGCGGCAAGAAGGTGGAAAAGGCCCTGTCGGACCTGACCTTCTCGAAAAAGCGCATCGCCATGGACGTGAAGAAATGCCTTCAGTCCGCCATCGCCAATGCCGAGAACAACCACGGTCTCGACGTCGACGAACTGGTCGTCGCCGAAGCCTGGGTCGGCAAGAACCTGGTGATGAAGCGCGGCCGTCCGCGCGCCCGCGGTCGTTTCGGCCGTATTCACAAGCCGTTCAGCGAGCTGACCATCACGGTTCGCCAGGTCGAGGAGCAAGCATAATGGGTCACAAGGTCAACCCGATTGGTATGCGCCTCCAGGTGAACCGCACCTGGGACAGCCGCTGGTACGCCGACACGAAAGAGTACGGTGATCTCCTGCTCGAGGATATCGCGATCCGCGAATTCATCGAGGAAGAGTGCAAGCAGGCTGGCGTGTCGAAGGTCATCATTGAACGTCCGCACCGCAAGTGCCGCGTCACGATCCACACCGCCCGTCCGGGTGTCATCATCGGCAAGAAAGGCGCAGACATCGAAACCCTGCGCAAGAAGCTGGCCAAGATGACGGACAGCGAGCTGCACCTCAACATCGTCGAGGTCCGCAAGCCCGAGCTGGACGCCCAGCTGGTGGCCGAGTCGATCGCGCAGCAGCTCGAGCGTCGCGTGTCCTTCCGTCGTGCCATGAAGCGCGCCGTGCAGAACGCCATGCGCATGGGAGCGCTGGGTATTCGGGTGAACGTCGCGGGCCGCCTTGGCGGTGCCGAGATCGCCCGAACCGAGTGGTATCGCGAAGGCCGCGTGCCCCTGCACACCCTGCGTGCCGACATCGACTATGCCCTGTCCGAGGCCGAGACGCCCTATGGCATCATCGGCATCAAGGTCTGGATCTTCAAAGGCGAGATCATGGAGCACGATCCCAGTGCCCGCGATCGTCGTCATGCGGAGCTTCAGGAAGGCGGCGGGCCGCGTCCGCGCCGCGACCGCTGAGGAGTTTGAGAGATGCTGCAACCCAAGCGCACGAAATTCCGCAAACAACACAAGGGCCGTATCCGTGGCGACGCCAAGGGTGGGTCGGATCTGAACTTTGGCACCTACGGCCTCAAGGCGCTTCAGCCCGAGCGGGTCACCGCCCGTCAGATCGAAGCCGCCCGCCGGGCCATGACGCGTCACATGAAGCGTCAGGGCCGCGTCTGGATCCGGATCTTCCCCGATCTGCCCGTCACCTCGAAGCCCGTCGAAGTTCGGATGGGTAAAGGTAAGGGCTCGGTCGATTACTGGGCCTGCAAGGTCAAGCCGGGACGGATCATGTTCGAGATCGATGGCGTGTCCGAGACCGTCGCCCGCGAGGCCCTGCGCCTGGCCGCGATGAAGCTGCCGATCAAGACCCGCACCGTGGTCCGCGAGGATTGGTGAAACCAATCCCCGCGGGTGCGGCGGAGCCGGTCTCGCAGAGCTGTCCGCGCCGCACCCCGGTTGAGAATGGAAAGCCCCCGGCCCGTCCGGGGGTTTTTTCTTTATATGACAGCGGGGCGCGGCCTCAGGACAACAGCAACACGGCCCAGCCCGCTAACCCGATCTGCACCAGTTGGATCACGACCGACAGGCCGTGCAGTCGCTTGAAAGCCGGTTGATCGTCACGATCCGTGGCCGCGTTGATCTGGTGCATCAGGATCTGGCGCGAATAGAGCGTGCTGAACAGGATCCCCGCGAACAGGCCGGCGGCCGTCAGATCGACAAAGGCCGCGAGCGAGGCCGCGACCGCCGACAAGCCGACGATGGCTAGGTAGTAAAAGGGAAATGTGCCGCGCAGCAGCGGGCGCACCCGCTCCATCGGCAGTTGCGCGAAGAGCACCGGCGCGAAGCCGAAACTGAAAAACACCATGCCGCCAAGCAGCACGGCCGCCGTCAACAGGGCGATCGCGTCCATGGTCGTTGCCTCCATCCGTTTCGGGACGAGGTAGCGATCAGCACTCAGCCGGCCAGAGCCCGGCCTGCGGCAATTCCGATCAGACCCACTTGTAGTTGAAACTGACCGAGATGCGCTCGTCCTCGGCCATGTTCATCGGTACCTCGTGGCGCAGCCAGCTCTCCCATAGCAGCACATCGCCCACGGCGGGCGTCACATAGATGAAAGGCTGCAATTCCTCTCGTGCGCCCTTGCGGCGGGTGGGGGCGGGCCATCATCATGGCCGACCGCGGGTCTTCCAGCTTGAGGGCCGAGGTGCCCTCGGGCATGGCGACATATGTCGTGCCGGAAATCACCGAATGCGGGTGGATATGGCTGGAATGGGTCCCGCCCTCGGGCAGGATGTTGATCCACAGATCCTCCAGCACCAGCTTGCCCTCGCCAAGGTCGAACTCCAGATCCGCGGCAAAGGCCGCGACATGGGCGTCCAGAACCTTGACCAGATCGGCGAAGATGGGAAACCGCCAGGGCAGGTCGGTCAGCGACGCGTAAGAGGTATAGCCGGGATAGCCGTTTTCCTCGCACCAGTCCTGCCCCGCCTCGTCATCCTCGGCGATGACGAGGCAGGAGTTTTCCAACTCTTCCGCGTCGACGGGCTGACCGAGGTCGGAGAGTTTCGCGTGATAGAGACGGGTCGCGAAGAGCGATTTGATCTGTGCCATGGCCGCGTGATACCGCAAGCGCCAGGGCGGGGCGAGGGGGCTTGCGCCCGTTTCGCGGCCCGTGCCCCCGCAAAAAGGGGGCAAACCCGGCATCGGGGGTTGCTTTATCGGGGGACTCGGAGTATCCGGCGCCCTCATTCCGAAATCCACCGGATTTGGCGTGACCCGATTCCCTTGGGGCGCCCCGGTGTTATTGAGAGGAAAGCAAGGCGATGAACGCCAATGAACTGCGTGACAAGACGCCGGACCAGCTGCGTGATCAGCTCGTCCAGCTGAAGAAGGAGGCCTTCAACCTCCGTTTCCAGCAGGCCACCGGTCAGCTGGAGAACACCGCCCGCATGCGCGCCGTCAAGCGCGATACCGCGCGCGTGAAAACGATCCTGAACGAGAAAGCGGCAGCCGCCGCAAGCACGGAGGCCTGAGAATGCCCAAGCGTATCCTGCAAGGCACCGTCACCTCGGACACCAACGCCCAGACCGTCACCGTGTCGGTCGAGCGTCGCTTCAAGCACCCGGTTCTGCAAAAGACGATCCGGAAGTCGAAGAAGTACCGCGCCCATGATGCTGACAACCAGTACAAGGTCGGGGATACCGTGCGCATTCAGGAATGCGCACCCATGTCGAAGACGAAACGCTGGGAGGTGGTCGAGCGCGTCTGACGCGCCCGCACATCCCCTGTTTTAGCGAAACCCTGGAGCCTTATGTCCTGATCAGGCGGCTCCAAAGGTCGGGAGAAACCAAATGATCCAGATGCAGACCAATCTGGATGTCGCTGACAACTCCGGCGCACGCCGTGTTCAGTGCATCAAGGTTCTGGGTGGGTCCAAGCGGAAATACGCGTCGGTGGGTGACATCATCGTCGTGTCCGTGAAGGAAGCCATCCCGCGCGGTCGCGTGAAGAAGGGCGATGTCCGCAAGGCCGTCGTCGTGCGCACCGCCAAGGAAGTTCGCCGCGAAGACGGCACCGCGATCCGTTTCGATCGCAACGCCGCCGTCATCCTCAACAACAACAACGAGCCGATCGGCACCCGTATCTTCGGGCCGGTGGTTCGCGAGTTGCGCGCGAAGAACTTCATGAAGATCATTTCGCTGGCGCCGGAGGTGCTCTGATGGCTGCGAAACTGAAAAAAGGCGACCGCGTCGTCGTTCTGGCCGGCAAGGACAAGGGTAAAGAGGGCGAGATTACCGCCGTCATGCCCAAGGACGGCAAGGCCATCGTCGACGGCATCAACATCGCCATCCGCCACACCAAGCAAAGCCAGTCCAGCCAGGGCGGCCGCATTCCGCAGCCGATGCCCATCCAGCTGTCGAACCTGGCCCTGCTGGACGCCAACGGCAAACCCACCCGCGTCGGCTTCAAGATCGAAGACGGCAAGAAGGTGCGTGTCGCCAAGACCACGGGGGACGTGATCGATGCTTGATACCGCCACCTATACCCCGCGCCTCAAGACGCTCTTCCGCGACCAGATCAAGGCCGCGATGAAGGAAGAGTTCGGCTATTCGAACGACATGATGATCCCGCGTCTGGACAAGATCGTCCTGAACATCGGCGCCGGGGCCGAAAGCGTGAAGGACTCCAAGAAGGCCAAGTCGGCCCAGGAAGACCTGACCGCGATTGCGGGCCAGCAGGCCGTCATCACCAAGGCAAAGAAGTCGATCGCCGGCTTCCGCGTCCGTGAGGGCATGCCGCTGGGCGCCAAGGTCACCCTGCGCGGCGACCGCATGTACGACTTCCTTGACCGTCTGGTCACCGTGGCCCTGCCGCGCGTCCGCGACTTTCGCGGCGTGAAGGGCTCGGCCTTCGACGGCCGTGGCAACTACGCCATGGGCATCAAGGAACACATCGTCTTTCCCGAGATCAACTTCGACAAGGTCGACGAAGTCTGGGGCATCGACGTCATCATCTGCACCACCGCGAAAACCGACGCGGAAGCGAAGGCGCTGTTGAAGCATTTCAACATGCCTTTCAACAGCTGATCGCGGGAGGAGAGTGACACATGGCTAAGAAATCCATGGTTGAGCGCGAACTCAAGCGGCAGAAGCTGGTGGCCAAATACGCCGCCAAGCGTGCCGCGCTGAAAGAGATCGCAAACGACGAAGACAAGCCAATGGAAGAGCGTTTCAAGGCCCGCCTCAAGCTGGCGAAACTGCCGCGCAACAGCTCGCCCACGCGCCTGCACAACCGTTGCCAGCTGACCGGTCGCCCCAAGGCGTATTACCGCAAGCTGAAAATCTCGCGGATCAAGCTGCGTGATCTGGCCTCGAACGGCCAGATCCCCGGCATGGTCAAGTCCAGCTGGTAAGGGGGGTTTGAGAGATGAATGATCCTCTTGGTGATATGCTGACACGCATCCGCAACGCACAGATGCGCGGCAAATCCGTGGTCTCGACCCCGGCCTCCAAGCAGCGCGCACGCGTGCTCGACGTGCTGGCCGACGAAGGCTACATCCGCGGCTACGAACAGGCCACCGATGCGAACGGTCACCCGACCTTCGACATCTCGCTGAAGTATTACGAGGGCACCCCGGTGATCCGTGAACTGAAGCGCGTGTCGAAGCCGGGCCGCCGCGTCTACATGGGCGTCAGCGACATCCCGCAGGTCCGGCAGGGCCTGGGTGTCTCGATCGTGTCCACCTCGCGTGGCGTGATGTCGGACGCCTCGGCACGCGCGGCCAATGTTGGCGGCGAAGTGCTCTGCACCGTCTTCTAAGGAGGTTTGGCAATGTCTCGTATTGGTAAAAAACCGGTCGAGCTGCCCGGGGGCGTTTCCGCCACCGTGTCCGGCCAGACCGTTGAGGTGAAGGGGCCGAAAGGCACCCGCAGCTTCACCGCGACCGACGATGTCACCATCGCGGTCGAGGACAACACCGTTGCGGTCACCCCGCGCGGCAAGTCCAAGCGCGCCCGCCAGCAGTGGGGCATGTCGCGCACCATGGTTCAGAACCTGGTGACCGGCGTGACCGACGGCTTCAAGAAGGAACTGGAAATCCAGGGCGTCGGCTACCGTGCACAGATGCAGGGCAACACCCTGAAACTGTCGCTGGGCTATAGCCACGACGTGGAATTCGCGGTGCCCGAGGGTGTCACCGTCACCTGCCCGAAGCAGACCGAAGTGGTCGTCGAGGGCGCAGATCAGCAACTGGTGGGCCAGGTCGCGGCGAATATCCGCGAATGGCGCGCCCCCGAGCCCTACAAGGGCAAGGGCATCCGCTACAAGGATGAGTACATCTTCCGCAAGGAAGGCAAGAAGAAGTAAGGGCGACGGATATGGCACTCAGCAAACGAGAACTGTTCCTCAAGCGCCGTCTGCGCAACCGGAACAAGCTTCGCACCCTGGCGGGTGGGCGTCCGCGTCTGTCCGTCCATCGGTCGAACAAGAACATCAGCGTGCAGCTGATCGACGACACCAACGGCGTGACGCTGGCCTCTGCCTCGACGCTGGAAAAGGATCTCGGCGTCGTCGGCAAGAACAACGCCGAAGCCGCGGCCAAGATCGGCGCCACCATCGCCGAGCGGGCCAAGGCCAAGGGTGTCGAGGAATGCTTCTTCGACCGTGGCGGCTTCCTCTATCACGGGCGCATCAAGGCCTTGGCCGATGCCGCGCGTGACGGCGGGCTGAAGTTCTGATCGCCATGCTGGCGACGTAAGATGTGCAGGCGGCGGGGTGGCGTCTCGCCGCCTCGATGATCGGGGGGCATCGCGCCCACTGCGATCGGACCAAGGGGCGCGGGACGCGCCAGACACTGAAAGGATGCCACATATGGCAGAACGTAACGAACGCCGGGGTCGCCGCCGCGACGAGCGCGAGGAAACCCCCGAATTCGCCGACCGTCTGGTCGCGATCAACCGCGTCTCCAAGACCGTGAAGGGGGGCAAGCGTTTCGGCTTCGCCGCGCTCGTCGTGGTCGGTGACCAGCGGGGTCGCGTCGGCTTTGGCAAGGGCAAGGCCAAGGAGGTCCCCGAGGCGATCCGCAAGGCGACCGAGCAGGCCAAGCGCAACCTGATCCGCGTGCCGCTGAAAGAGGGTCGCACCCTGCATCACGACGTCAAGGGCCATCACGGCGCCGGCAAGGTCGTCATGCGCACCGCGCCGGAAGGCACCGGGATCATCGCCGGTGGTCCGATGCGCGCCGTGTTCGAGATGCTGGGCATCAAGGACGTGGTCGCCAAATCGACCGGCACCCAGAACCCCTACAACATGATCCGCGCCACGCTGGACGGCCTCCGCAACGAAAGCTCGCCCCGCATGGTGGCCGCGCGTCGTGGCAAGAAAGTGGCTGACATCCTGCCCAAGCGTGACGAAGCGCCGGCCGAATCCAGCCAAGTCGCCGAGGAGGCCTGAGACCCATGGCAAAGACCATCGTCGTCAAGCAGATCGGCTCGCCGATCCGTCGCCCCGAGATCCAGCGCAAGACGCTGATCGGCCTGGGCCTGAACAAGATGCACAAGACCCGCGAGTTGGAGGATACCCCCTCGGTCCGCGGCATGATCAACAAGATCCCGCATCTGGTCGAGATCGTCGAAGAGCGCGGCTGACCCCGCCCTTCGACTGCAAGATCGCAGCCGCCCCCGCATGCCGGGGGCGTTTCGCGTTCCAGGGGCTGGGGCTTGCCTTGGCGTCCGACTCCGCCTATACGCCCCCGGTGGCCGACCGGGCCACATCAAGCAATCAAGAAAAGCCGTGTCTGTCCCACCTCGCTTCGGGGGCGGTTCCGGCCAAGGAGAAGCGACATGAAATTGCATGAACTGCGCGACAATCCCGGCGCAACGAAAACCAAGAAACGCGTGGGCCGCGGCCCCGGCTCGGGCAAGGGCAAGACCGCCGGCCGTGGTATCAAGGGCCAGAAGTCGCGTTCGGGTGTGGCCATCGCCGGCTACGAGGGCGGCCAGATGCCGCTCTACCAGCGTCTTCCCAAGCGTGGCTTCAACAAGCCCAACCGCAAGGAATTCGCTGTTGTGAACCTCGGCCTGATCGAGAAATTCGTCGAGGCCGGCAAGCTGGATGCGGGGGCCGAGATCACCGAGGATGCGCTGGTGGCATCGGGCCTGGTGCGGCGCAAGCTGGACGGCGTGCGCGTGCTTGCCAAAGGCGAGGTGACCTCCAAGCTGACCATCACCGTGACCGGCGCCTCGAAGGCGGCAGTGGCCGCGGTTGAAAAGGCCGGCGGCTCGCTGACGACGACGGCAGCGGCTGCGGCGGAATAACCCGTTTGGGGGCGGCTGCCCCTTTCGGCGCTTGTGGGCGGTTGCCACGCCGCCTACATCGTAACTCAGGATTATTCGCGCCGCAGGACCGCATGGACCGGTCTTGCGGCGCATCGCGCATAAGAGAGGCGGCATGGCATCAGCAGCGGAGCAAATGGCCGCGAACATGAGCTGGAAGGCATTCGGCAGAGCGACCGAATTGCGCCAGCGCATCGTGTTCACCCTCGGTCTTCTGATCATCTACCGCGTCGGCACCTACATTCCCGTTCCGGGCATCGACGGTGTCGAACTGCGCAACTTCTTCGAGCAGGCGGCAGCCGGTCTTGGCGGCGTGCTGAACATGTTCACCGGCGGCGCGCTGTCGCGGATGGGGGTCTTTGCCCTCGGGATCATGCCCTATATCTCGGCCTCGATCATCGTCCAGCTGATGGCGTCGATGGTTCCCGCGCTCGAGCAGCTCAAGAAAGAGGGCGAACAGGGTCGCAAAAAGCTGAACCAGTACACGCGCTACGGCACCGTCGCCCTGGCCACGGCTCAGGCCTATGGCCTTGCCGTCAGCATGGAATCCGGCGGTCTGGCGGCCGATCCGGGCTGGTTCTTCCGCGCGGCCTGCGTCATCACGCTGGTCGGCGGCACGATGTTCCTGATGTGGCTGGGCGAGCAGATCACGCAACGCGGCATCGGCAACGGCATCTCGCTGATCATCTTTGTCGGCATCATCGCCGAGATTCCCGCCGCCTTGGCGCAGTTCTTTGAATCGGGGCGCTCCGGCTCGTTGACCACGCCGGCCGTTCTGGGTGTGATCTTCATGCTGACCGCGACGCTGTTCTTCGTCGTGTTCATGGAACGGTCCTTGCGCAAGATCCACATCCAGTATCCCCGCCGGCAAGTGGGGATGAAGGTCTATGACGGCGGGTCCAGCCACCTGCCGATCAAGGTGAACCCGGCCGGTGTGATCCCGGCGATCTTCGCCTCGTCGCTGTTGTTGCTGCCCACGACGCTGACGACCTTTTCGGGCGGTCAGGCGACCAGCCCGGTCATGTCGTGGGTCCTGGCCAATTTCGGGCCCGGTCAGCCGCTCTATCTGGCGTTCTTTGCCGGCATGGTGATCTTCTTCACCTATTTCTACACCCTCAATGTGTCGTTCAAGACCGAGGACGTGGCCGACAACCTCAAGAACCAGAACGGTTTCGTGCCGGGTATCCGTCCCGGCAAGCGGACGGCCGAATACCTCGATTACGTGGTGAACCGCATTCTCGTTCTGGGCTCGGCCTATCTGGCGCTGGTCGTGTTGCTGCCAGAAATCGTGCGCACCAACCTGGCCATCACCGCCTATTTCGGGGGTACCTCGATCCTGATTATCGTCTCGGTGGGCATGGACACCGTGCAACAGATCCAATCGCATCTCTTGGCGCATCAATACGAGGGGCTGCTTGAGAAATCGCAGCTGCGCGGGCGCAAGGGCGGCAAATCGAAGGCACGGAAAGGGCCCGCACGTCGATGAACATCATTCTTCTCGGACCGCCCGGCGCGGGCAAAGGCACCCAGGCCGGCATTCTGGTCGAAGAGCGCGGCATGGTTCAGCTCTCGACCGGCGACATGCTGCGCGAGGCCAAGGGCAGCGGCACCGAGATGGGCAACCGCGTGGCCGAGGTCATGGCCCGTGGCGAGCTTGTCACCGACGAGATCGTGATCGGGCTGATCCGCGAAAAGCTGGCGACCGTCAAAGCCGCCGGGTTCATCTTCGACGGGTTCCCCCGCACCCTGGCGCAGGCCGATGCCCTTGGCGATCTTCTGGCCGACGAGGGGCAGACCCTCGATGCCGTGATCGAGATGCAGGTCGATGACGACGTGCTTGTACAACGGGTCGTCAACCGCGCCACCGAGGCCGCGGCCGCGGGGCAGCCCGTGCGCGCCGACGACAATGCCGAAAGCATGAAGGTGCGGCTGATGGAGTACTACAAGAAGACCTCGCCCCTGATCGGCTATTACCACGCCAAGGGGCAGCTTCAGTCCATCGACGGTCTGGGCCAGATCGACGAGGTCGCGGCCGCGATCAAGGCGATCCTGGGCTGAATCGGCGCGTGTCGGGGCCGATTGCCGCGGCAGGGGTTGACGATGTCACCGATCCCCAATATGCGCACCACTTCCGCAAGGAAAAGCGTGTCTCGATTCGGGGTGTCCCGGCCGCGACACACCACCTGTAGAGATGACTGCGGCCCGGTCGCGCGATGCGCCGGGCTAACGTTGTGAAAAAAGGGCCTGGCGCTACGGGCTCGCAACGAAAGGACAATTGACGTGGCACGTATTGCCGGCGTGAACATTCCCACCGCCAAGCGCGTTCCGATCGCGCTCACCTACATCACCGGAATTGGCCAGTCCTCGGCCAAGGAAATCTGCGCCGCCGTCGGCATCGACGAGAGCCGTCGCGTCAACGAACTGAGCGACGCCGAGGTTCTGCAGATCCGCGAGCATATCGACGCGAATTTCACCGTCGAGGGCGACCTGCGCCGCGAGACCCAGATGAACATCAAGCGTCTGATGGACCTGGGCTGCTACCGCGGTCTGCGCCATCGCCGCAACCTGCCGGTTCGCGGTCAGCGCACGCACACCAACGCACGCACGCGCAAGGGCCCCGCAAAGGCCATTGCCGGCAAAAAGAAATAAGGGAGGGCTGGTTCAATGGCACGCGATCGTCGTCCCGCCAAGCGCAAGGTTTCGAAGAACATCGCCACCGGTGTGGCCCATGTGAATTCGTCCTTCAACAACACCAAGATCCTGATTTCCGACGTGCAGGGCAACGCCATTTCCTGGTCGTCCGCCGGCACGATGGGGTTCAAGGGCAGCCGCAAATCGACCCCCTATGCCGCGCAGATGGCCGCCGAAGATGCCGGCCGCAAGGCACAGGAACACGGCGTCAAGACGCTGGAAGTCGAAGTGCAGGGCCCCGGATCGGGCCGCGAGTCGGCGCTGCGCGCGCTGGCCGCTGTCGGCTTTCAGATCACGTCGATCCGTGACGTGACGCCGATGGCCCATAACGGCTGCCGTCCGCCCAAGCGCCGCCGCGTGTAAGCGAACAGTTTTTCTGGCGGGTTGCGTGCGCATGCGCGCGGCCCGCCGCTGTCATTTTGATCCTCGGGCGTACCGGGCCATCGGATCCACCCGGTACAAGTATGGAGGCGACGCATGATCCACAAGAATTGGCAAGAGCTTATCAAACCGACCCAACTGGTCGTGAACCCCGGCACCGACCCGGCCCGCAAGGCCTCGGTCGTGGCCGAGCCGCTCGAGCGGGGCTTTGGCCTGACGCTGGGCAACGCCCTGCGCCGCGTGCTGATGAGCTCGCTTCAGGGCGCGGCCATCACTAGCGTCCAGATCGACGGTGTCCTGCACGAGTTTTCGTCGGTCGCCGGCGTGCGTGAGGACGTGACCGACATCGTTCTGAACCTCAAGGGCGTCGCCATCCGCATGGAAGCCGAAGGCCCCAAGCGCCTGTCGATTTCGGCCAAGGGGCCGAAGCTCGTCACCGCGGGCGATATCTCGGAAAGCGCGGGCATCGAGATCCTGAACAAGGATCACGTGATCTGCCACCTCGACGAGGGCGCGGACCTCTACATGGAACTGACGGTCAACACCGGTAAGGGCTATGTGTCGGCGGACAAGAACCGCCCCGAGGATGCGCCCATCGGCCTGATGCCGATCGACGCGATCTACTCGCCGGTGAAAAAGGTGTCCTACGACGTGCAGCCCACCCGCGAGGGGCAGGTGCTCGACTATGACAAGCTGACGCTCAAGCTGGAAACCGACGGATCGGTCACGCCTGATGATGCCGTGGCCTATGCCGCGCGCATCCTGCAGGACCAGTTGTCGATCTTCGTGAATTTCGACGAGCCCGAGGCCGCCGGCCGTCAGGACGACGAGGACGATCTGGAGTTCAACCCGCTTCTGCTCAAGAAGGTGGACGAGCTCGAATTGTCGGTCCGGTCTGCCAACTGCCTCAAGAACGACAATATCGTCTATATCGGCGACCTGATCCAGAAGACCGAAGCCGAGATGCTGCGCACCCCGAACTTCGGCCGGAAGTCGCTGAACGAGATCAAGGAAGTGCTGTCCGGCATGGGCCTGCATCTGGGGATGGATATCGTCGATTGGCCGCCCGACAATATCGAGGAACTGGCCAAGAAGTACGAAGACAACTTCTGACGGTTTCGGGGGCGGTCCGCCGCCCCCGCCAATGCTCGGACGGCCGGGGACGACAAGGGCATCCCGCCCCAAGGAGAGGGGTCCGCCACGCATGGACCCCCGGACAAAGCAAAACGAGACCAGGAGATAGAAAATGCGTCACGCTCGCGGATACCGCCGCCTGAACCGGACCCATGAACACCGCAAGGCGATGTTCGCCAACATGGCCGGGTCGCTGATCGAACATGAACAGATCAAGACGACCCTGCCCAAGGCCAAGGAATTGCGCCGCATCGTCGAAAAGCTGATCACGCTGGGCAAGCGCGGCGATCTTCATGCCCGCCGTCAGGCCGCGTCGCAGCTCAAGCAGGACATGCATGTCGCCAAGCTGTTCGAGGTGCTCGGCCCCCGCTACGCCGAACGCCAGGGCGGCTATGTTCGCGTGCTGAAGGCCGGCTTCCGCTATGGTGACATGGCGCCGATGGCGATCATCGAATTCGTCGACCGCGATGTCCGACGCCAAGGGCGCCGCAGACCGCGCCCGCGAAGAGGACATGGCCGAGTTCGACGCGGAGTAATCCCGCCCGACAGGCCGCCCCCATCCAAGGGTGGCACCCAACAGCCCCCGCCGTTCAGGCGGGGGCTTTTTCGTTTGCCGCGTGTCGCGACGTAACGAGAGACGGGCTCGCATACGCTTTTGCGTTGACCCCCGACTCGGGGACCTGTCTAAAAGGACATGTTCTTTTGGTCAGGTTCATGTCTAAAGCACCCGTTCTCGATCTTCTTCTGCACGAGTTGTCTCTGGCGGCGCCGGCCGGTTTCGCCGTCGGTTTACACATTAGATACGTCTCGCCCCTTATCATGGTGAACACCTATCCCGACGCCTGGCAGGAGGTTTACACCGCGAAGCTCTACGGATTGCGCGACCCGACATTGGCCTGGGGCCTCAGCCATACCGGCACCCGCCGCTGGAGCGAGATCGGTCTGCCCGATCCGTTCGGCATCATGGCGGAGGCCGCGGGGTATGGCCTGACCTACGGGATGATCGCCTCGATCGGGCCGATGTCGTCGCGCACCATCGCCGGCGCCAGCCGCCAGGACCGCGAGTTCGCCGAAAACGAGATGGAACACATTCTCAGGATCGTGCAGCGCATGCACGACCTGTCGGAACCGCCGGCCCGCCTGTCCAAGGCGCAGGCCGACGCCCTGAAATGTATCGCGGAGGGGGACCGCCATGCAGCTGCCGCAGCCAAACTTGGAATTTCCGAAAGTGCCCTCAAGGCGCGCCTGACCTCCGCCCGGCAAAAGCTGATGGCCCGCACAACGGCCGAAGCGGTGCAAAGGGCAAAGGAGTACGGGTTCATCTAGGGTCTGGATGACAGCAGAGGCAAAAGGGTCGTCCCCGCGGTGCGTTTGTTGACCACAACCACCCGAGAGGACTCTTTGACATGGAAACTGCAACGCTCTCTTTCGACAACATGCACACCTACGGCCCGCTTTTCGCCAACATGCTCAAGGCGCGCCACCGCACCTTCATCGAAGGCAAGCAGTGGGACTTGCCCGAAGAGGCCGGCATGGAATTCGACCAGTATGACACCGCGCAGAGCCGCTGGGTCTGCGTGCATGAAAACGGCCGGGTCATGGCCGGGGTGCGCCTGACCCCCACCACGGCGAAATGCGGCATCTACAGCTACATGGTGCGCGATGCGCAGCGCGGGCTGCTCGATACGATCCCCGGCAACCTGCTGTGGGAACCGGCCCCGATCGCCGATCATATCTGGGATGCGAACCGCCTGTTCGTGGTCGATGACGTGCCGACCGAGATCCGCCGCCGCGTGCAGATGTCCCTGATGGGGCACATGGTGCGCTCGGCCCGCGCGCAGGGGGCCACGATCCTGATCGGCCTCTTGCCCACGCTGATCCCGCGCCTGGCCCGACGCCTCGGCATCGACATGGTGCCGGCGGGCCCCGAGATGAGTTTCGCCGGCGTGCCGCACCGCGTCTACTTCGTCTCGATGGCGTCGAAGATGCATTGAGGGGGGCGTCCGGGCGGGATACGCTCGCCCGGTCATGCCCGACCTGTTCGACACCGCCCCCGCGGCGACGACCGCGGACACCGCCAGGGGCCCCAGGCCCCTGGCCGACCGCCTGCGCCCGCGCGCCCTGTCCGAGGTCATCGGGCAGGACCACCTGCTTGGCCCCGAGGGCAGCCTGCGCGTCATGCTCGATGCGGGCAGCCTGCCCTCGCTGATCTTCTGGGGGCCGCCCGGCGTGGGCAAGACCACCATCGCGCGCCTGCTGGCCGATGAAACGGACCTGCATTTCGTCCAGATCAGTGCGATCTTCACCGGCGTGCCGGAACTGCGCAAAGTGTTCGAGGCCGCGCGCCATCGCCATGCGAACGGGCAGGGGACGCTGCTCTTCGTGGACGAGATCCACCGCTTCAACAAGGCGCAACAGGACGGCTTCCTGCCGCATATGGAGGATGGGACCATCCTGTTGGTGGGTGCCACCACCGAAAACCCGTCGTTCGAGTTGAACGCCGCCGTCCTGTCGCGCGCGCAGGTGCTGGTCTTGAACCTGCTGGACGAGGGGGCGCTGGACCAGTTGCTGGAACGGGCCGAGCTGGAATTGGGCAAGACCCTGCCGCTGACGCCCGAGGCGCGCCATGCCCTGCGGGACATGGCCGATGGCGATGGGCGTGCGCTGCTCAACCTTGTAGAGCAGGTCGCGGCGTGGGAGACGGGCGCACCGCTGGATACCTCGGCGCTGGCGCATCGCCTGCAACGCCGTGCCGCGCAATACGACAAATCGGGCGAGGCGCATTACAACCTGATCTCGGCCTTGCACAAATCGGTGCGCGGGTCAGACCCGGACGCGGCGCTGTATTGGCTGGCGCGGATGCTGGAGGGCGGCGAAGACCCGCGTTTCCTCGCGCGGCGCATCACCCGCATGTCGGTCGAGGATATCGGGCTGGCCGACCCGCAGGCGCAGCGCCAATGCCTCGATGCCTGGGAAACCTTTGAACGGCTCGGCTCCCCCGAGGGGGAATTGGCGCTGGCGCAGGCGGTGATCTACCTCGCCCTCGCGCCGAAATCGAACGCGGCCTACACCGCCTACAAGGATTCGCGCGCCTCGGCGAAATCAACCGGCTCCCTGCCGCCGCCCAAACACATCATGAACGCGCCCACCAAGATGATGAAAGAGCAGGGCTATGGCGCGGGCTATGCCTATGACCACGATGCCGAAGACGGGTTTTCGGGGCAGAACTATTTCCCCGAACGCATGGGGCGCGCGCATTTCTACCACCCGGTCGAGCGCGGCTTCGAGCGTGACCTGAAAAAGCGCCTCGACTGGTTCGAAGGCCTGCGCAAGAAGCGCCAGCGCGGTTGACAAGCGCCCCGCGCGCGCCCATCCCCGGCGCATGTTTTCGACCGTTCTCCAAGTCGCCCTTGGCGGGGCCATCGGCGCCAGCCTGCGCTACCTGACCGGTGTCGGTCTGGTGCGGGCCTTTGGCCATCTGGCCTTTCCGCTGGGCGTCATCACGGTCAATGTCCTCGGTTCCTTCGCCATGGGCCTGTTCATCGGCATGGCCGCGCAGCGCGGGCTGACCCACCTGTCGCCCTTCGTGGCGACGGGCATCCTGGGTGGCTTCACCACCTTCTCGGCCTTCTCGCTCGAGGCGGTCACGCTGTATGAACGGGGCGCGTTGGGCCTTGCCGCGGCCTATGTGCTGGCCAATGTCGTCCTGTCCATTACGGCGCTGTTTGTCGGCCTCGCCCTGTCTCGGAGTTTCGCAGCATGAGTGGCGTTCAAACCATCACCGTGGCCGAGGGTGAGGGCGATCAACGCCTCGACCGCTGGCTGAAACGGCGTTTCCCGCAGATCACCCAAGGTCGCATCGAAAAGGGCTGCCGCAAGGGCGAGATCCGTGTCGATGGCGGGCGGGTCAAGGCCTCGACCCGCGTCGAGACCGGCCAAGCGGTGCGCGTGCCGCCGCTGCCCGAGGCCGAGGCCCCCGCGCCGGTGCGCGAAACCGTGCCCGAGGCGGACGCCAAGCTGATCCGCGCCTGCGTGATCTACCGCGACGACCATATCATCGCGCTGAACAAGCCGCCGGGCCTGCCCACCCAGGGCGGCAGCAAGCAGACGCGCCACGTGGACGGCATGGCCGAGGCGCTGAAATTCGGGCTCAACGACAAGCCGCGCCTCGTGCACCGGCTCGACAAGGACACCTCGGGCATCCTGCTGTTGGCGCGCACGCGTGAAGGGGCCAAGGCTCTGACCGCCGCCTTTCGCGCCCGCGAGACGCGCAAGATCTACTGGGCCGCGGTTGCCGGCGTGCCGATCCCGCGCATGGGCACGATCCGCTACGGGCTGGTCAAGGCACCGGGTCACGGCAAGGGGGGCGAGGGCGAAAAGATGCTCTGCATCCATCCCGCCGAGGTCGACAGCACCCCCGATGCCAAGCGCGCCGTGACCGATTACGCCGTGCTGTCGGGCCTTGGCGGGCGCGTCAGCTGGTGCGCGCTGGTGCCGGTGACCGGCCGTACCCACCAGTTGCGCGCGCATATGGCCGAGATGGGGCATCCCATTATCGGCGATGGCAAATACGGCGGCTCGGGGCAGGAGAACCTTGGCGATGGCTGGGGGGCGCAACTGGGCGGAGAGATCAGCCGCAAGCTGCACCTGCATGCGCGGTCCCTCACGCTAACCCACCCCATGACCGGCGCGCATCTGCACCTGACCGCGCCCTTGCCCGATCACATGGCCCGCACCTGGGACACGCTGGGCTGGCATGCCAATGACGTGCCGACCGACCCGTTCGAGGATCTCGAATGACCGACCTGCGTCTGGTGATCTTCGACGTGGATGGCACGCTGGTGGACAGTCAGGCGCATATCCTGGCGGCCATGGCGCAGGCCTTTGCCGCCAACGGCCTGTCGACCCCGCCGCGGGCCGAGATTCTGCAGATCGTCGGCCTGTCCCTGCCTGTCGCCATGGCGCGGCTGGCGCCCGACCGCCCCGACCTGACCGCGCCCCTCGTCGAGGCCTACAAAGGGGCGTTTGCCGCCCTGCGCGTGGCCGATGACGACGCGGCGCTTTCCCCTTTGTTTCCCGGCGCGCGCGACCAGTTGACCGGCCTCGCGGCGCAGGATTTCACCCTGCTGGGCGTGGCGACGGGCAAATCCCGGCGCGGCCTGACGCATCTGTTCGAGATGCATGACATCGCGCCGCTGTTCCACACGGTGCAGGTCGCCGATGACCACCCGTCAAAACCCCATCCCGCGATGATCGCGGCCTGCCTGCTCGAGACCGGGGTCGCCGCCGATCATGCCGTGATCCTTGGCGATACGACCTATGACATCCAGATGGGCCGCGCGGCGGGCATTCACGCGCTGGGCGTCGCGTGGGGCTATCACCGGCCCGAGGCGCTGATGGCCGCCGGCGCCTGCGCCGTGCTCGACCGGTTCGACGACTTGCCGGGCGCGCTCGAAAAGGTATTTCAACGACCATGACCGAATGGAAAGCCAAGCGATTCTGGAAACAGGCCACCGTCACCCGCGACGCGGACGGATGGCAGGTCTTGCTCGATGGGCGCCCCGTCCGCACCCCGGCCAAGGCCGCGATGATCCTGCCCTCCGAAGACATGGCGCAGGCGATCGCGCTCGAATGGGATGCCCAGCAAGACGAGATCGCCCCCCTGACCATGCCGGTCACCCGCTCGGCCAACGCCGCGATCGACCGCGTGGCCACCCAGCACGCCGAAGTGGCCGAGATGCTGGCCGCCTACGGAGAAACCGACCTTCTGTGCCACCGCGCCGATCACCCCGATGAACTGGTGGCGCGCCAGACGGCCGATTGGGACCCCTTGCTCGATTGGGCCGCCGACAGGCTTGGCGCGCGCCTTTTTCCGACCGCCGGGGTCCTGCCTGTGGCCCAGCCCCGCGACAGCCTCGACCGTCTGGGGCAGGTCATCGCCGAAACCGGGCCCTTTCGCCTGACGGCGCTGCACGATCTGGTGACGCTGTCGGGGTCGGCGGTGCTTGGGCTGGCGGTGGCCTATGGCCGCCTGCCCCCCGACGACGCGTGGCGGCTGAGCCGAATCGATGAAGACTGGCAGATCGAACAATGGGGCCGTGACGAAGAAGCCGACGCCATGGCCGCCCACAAGGCGGGCCAGTTTTCCCATGCCGCGTGGTTCTGGCATCTCGCATCCGGCGAGTGACGCCCGACTGGCCATCCCAAAGGCGTGATTGCACAATTACGCATCAAGTGCTTAACGCGCGGGCGCAGCTTGGCGGCGGTCGGACCGATTTCCTCCCTGTTTCCCTTGACCTGTCGGCGCTTCTTTGCCCATTTTACGGGCAGTGAGGGGGGTGAAAGACTCTCACGGACCACTGCAACGCCCGAGGGGCGCATAAAAACGGCCCCCAAGGGTTGTCCATCAGGAAGAGGTAAAAATGAAGAAATCCGTATTTCTCGGCACGATCGCCGTCGCCGGCCTGACCGCCGGTCTCGCTTCGGCGTCGACGCTGGAAGAGGTGCAGGAGCGCGGCTCGCTCAACTGTGGCGTGACCACCGGCCTGACCGGCTTTGCCGCGCCCGACGCCAACGGCGAATGGCAGGGCTTTGACGTTTCCGTCTGCCGCGCCGTTGCTGCTGCTGTGCTTGGCGATCCGATGGCTGTCGAATTCGTGCCGACCACCGGCCAGACCCGCTTTACCGCGCTGGCCTCGGGCGAGATCGACATGCTGGCCCGCAACACCACCTGGACCTTCTCGCGCGATGTCGATCTGTCCTTCGAATTCACCGGCGTGAACTACTACGACGGTCAGGGCTTCATGGTTCCGCGTGACCTCGGCGTGTCGTCGGCCATGGAACTCGACGGCGCGACCGTCTGCATCCAGACCGGCACCACGACCGAACTGAACCTCGCCGACTTCTTCGCGTCGAACAACATGAGCTACGAGCCCGTGCCGATCGAAACGAATGCCGAGGCTCAGCAGCAGTACCTTGCCGGTGCCTGCGACGTGTACACCACCGACGCCTCCGGTCTGGCCGCAACGCGCGCCACCTTCGAGGATCCCGCGGCGCATGTCGTTCTGCCCGAGATCGTCTCGAAAGAGCCGCTCGGCCCGCTCGTTCGCCACGGCGACAACGAATGGGGCGACATCGTCCGCTGGACGCTGAACGGCCTGATCTCGGCAGAAGAGCTGGGCATCACCTCGGCCAACGTCATGGAACTGGCCGCCGGCACCGAGAACCCCGAGATCAACCGCATGCTCGGCACCGAGGGTGAACTGGGCGCGATGCTCGGCCTCGAAAGCGACTGGCTAGTCAACGTGATCTCGTCGGTGGGCAACTACGGCGAAATCTTCGAGGGCAACATCGGCGAAAACACCCCGATCGGTCTGGCGCGTGGTCTGAACGCCCAGTGGACCGATGGCGGCCTGCTCTACTCGCCCCCGTTCCGCTAAGATCTACCCAAAGGAAGGGCGCGGCATGACCGCGCCCTTCCGCCTCGGCGGCACGTGACGCCGCATCCAAGCTGAAATTCGGATCGACATGGACGAACTGGCGTAACGCGGTTGTCTTGCGGGATCCCTTTATCCAAATCCGGGGGCAGACATGGCGACCATATCGGACCCACCTTCCGACTCCTTCCGACTCAGCCAGCTGATATACGACACCCGATATCGGTCGATGACCATCCAGGTGGTCGCCTTCATCCTGATCATGTCGGGGCTCGTCTGGCTGGCCAACAACACCGTTCAGAACCTGTCCGCGCTGGGCAAGGATTTCGATTTCGGGTTTCTCTTCAACCGCGCCGGCTATGACATCAACCAGCGCCTGATCGAGTATTCCAACGACTCGACTCATGGCCGCGCCGCGATCGTCGGTATTCTCAACACCCTTCTGGTGGCCTTCCTCGGCTGTATCATGGCCACGATCCTGGGCGTGTTCGCCGGGGTGCTGCGCCTGTCCAAGAACTGGATCGTGGCGCGCCTGATGTCCGTCTATGTCGAGGGGTTCCGCAACATTCCGCTGCTTCTGTGGATCATCGTCATCTTCGCCGTGATGACCGAATCCACACCGCAGCCCCGCGATTTCCGAGGTCCCGACGCCGAAGCGTCGATGATCCTGTTCGACTCGGTCGCGGTCACCAACCGCGGCATCTTCATTCCGGCGCCTGTCTGGGGGCCCAACTCGGGTATCCTGATCGCCGTCTTCCTGCTGTCGCTGGTCGCGATCTGGGCCTTCCGGCGCTATGCCCGCAAGCGGCAAGAGGCCACCGGGGACATCCTGCCGGTGTTCTGGGTGTCGATGGCGTTGTTCTTCGTGCCCGCGGTGCTGTTCTATTTCATCCTCGGTCGCCCCGTGTCGCTGAACTATCCCGAACTGGGCGGGTTCAACTTCACCGGCGGCATCCAGCTGCGAAACTCGCTGATCGCGCTGTGGTTCGCGCTGTCGCTCTATACCGGGGCCTTCATCGCTGAGATCGTGCGCGCCGGCATCCTGTCGGTGTCGCGCGGCCAGACCGAGGCCTCCTATGCCCTTGGCCTGCGCCCGAACCGCACGATGAACCTGGTGATCCTGCCCCAGGCCCTACGCGTGATCATCCCGCCGCTGATCTCGCAATATCTGAATCTGACCAAGAACTCGTCGCTGGCCATCGCCGTGGGCTACATGGATGTGCGATCCACCCTTGGGGGGATCACCATCAACCAGACCGGGCGCGAGCTCGAGGGCATGTTGCTTCTGGGCCTGTTCTATCTGGCCACGTCCCTGATCATCTCGGGCCTGATGAACATCTACAACAACTCCGTCAAACTGAAGGAGCGGTGACATGAGCGATACGCACGCAGAAAGCGCCCTTGCCACCGCCTTCGTCCGCCGCGAGATGCTGCCGGAAAAGGACCCGCCCGTCGCCGAGAAGGGCGTGATCAAGTGGCTGCGCGAGAACCTGTTTTCCTCGGTTGCGAACACGATCCTGACGCTGGTCTCGATCTACGTCATCTACTGGTTGCTCAGCCATGTGCTTGGCTGGATGGTCAACGGAATCTGGGATGCCGGCAGCCTGTCGGAATGCCGCGAGATCCGCGACGCCCGCTATGGCGAAGGTGTCGAGGTGGCCTGCTGGGCCGTACTGACCGATCGCTGGGACCAGTTGATGTTCGGCTTCTACCCGTCCGAACTGTACTGGCGTCCGGTTCTGGCGCTGGTCCTGTTCCTCGGGGCCATCGCCCCGGTGCTTTATGACGGTCTGCCACGCAAGCTTCTCGCATTCACCGCCATGTCCCCGTTCGTCCTGTACTGGCTGCTCTGGGGCGGCACCATCTGGGGGCCGCTGGCCGTTGCGGTCGGCTTTGTGGTCGGCTGGGTCGCCTTCAGGTTCCTGACGCCGATCATTGGCAACCTGGGTGGGACGATCGCGGCCATCGTGGTGCCGATCCTGTACTGGTTCTTCGCCGCCGGTCCTCTGGCCGGGGCCTTGGGCGCCATTGCGCCCATCGGGATCGAGTTCGTGCCCTCGGACGATTTCGGCGGCTTCATGCTGGCCTTCGTGATCGGCATCGCGGGCATCATCCTGTCGCTGCCGCTGGGGATCGTTCTGGCCCTCGGGCGCCAGTCGGACCTGTTCATCATCAACAAGTTCTCGGTGATCTTCATCGAGGTGATCCGCGGCGTGCCGCTGATCGTCTGGCTGTTCACCGCGTCGCTGCTGCTCAACTACTTCCTGCCGCCGGGCTCGAATTTCGACCTGATGCTGCGCGTGATCATCATGGTGACGCTTTTCGCCTCGGCCTATATCGCCGAGGTGGTGCGTGGGGGCCTCGCCGCCCTGCCACGCGGTCAGTACGAGGGGGCCGACAGCCTCGGCCTCGATTACTGGCAGTCGATGCGCCTCATCATCCTGCCGCAGGCGCTCAAGATCTCGATCCCCGGCATCGTCTCGACCTTCATCGGCCTGTTCAAGGACACGACGCTGGTGGTCTTCATCGGCCTGCTGGATCCGATCGGCTTCTCCAACGCGATCCGGGCCTCGACCGACTGGAACGGTGTCTACTGGGAGCTCTTCATCTTCATCGGGCTCTGCTTCTTCATCGCGTGCTATTCGATGAGCCGCTATTCGCAATATCTCGAGCGCAAATTGCGCACCGATCACCGCTGAGGGGGGTCTGACACATGACCGACGCAACCGCACAAGCCCGCGATATCGATCGCTCGCAGATGACCGTCTCGGACGAGGTCGCCATCGAGATCCGCAACATGAACAAGTGGTATGGCACCTTTCACGTGCTGCGCGACATCGACCTGACGGTGAACCGGGGCGAACGCATCGTGATCTGCGGCCCCTCGGGGTCGGGCAAATCCACGCTGATCCGGTGCATCAACGCGCTGGAAGAGCATCAGCAGGGCCGGATCACCGTCGATGGCACGCTTCTGTCCAACGACCTCAAGAACATCGACAAGATCCGCTCCGAGGTCGGGATGGTGTTCCAGCACTTCAACCTGTTCCCGCATCTGACGATCATGGAAAACTGCACGCTGGCCCCGATCTGGGTGCGCAAGACGCCCAAGAGAGAGGCCGAGGAAGTGGCGATGCATTTCCTGGAAAAGGTGAAGATCCCCGAACAGGCCGACAAATACCCCGGCCAGCTCTCGGGCGGTCAGCAGCAACGTGTCGCCATCGCGCGCAGCCTGTGCATGAAGCCGCGCATCATGCTCTTCGACGAGCCGACCTCGGCGCTGGACCCCGAGATGATCAAGGAGGTGCTCGACACCATGATCCAGCTCGCCGAGGAAGGCATGACCATGCTCTGCGTGACGCATGAGATGGGCTTTGCCCGGCAGGTGGCCAACCGGGTGATCTTCATGGATGCGGGCCAGATCGTCGAACAGAACGAGCCCGAAGAGTTTTTCAACAATCCGCAAAGCGACCGGACAAAGCTGTTCCTCAGCCAGATCCTCGGGCACTGACGCCCGTCGCGCACCCGACATCGGGGTCAGGGGCCGGCGCCCGGATGCGCCGGCCCTTTTTCTATGTCGCCACCAGCGCGTCGCGCAGCGTCTCGGCCGCCTCGGCCGAGACGCCCCGGCCGTCCGGCCCGCGGGCCGAGACCGTCAGGTGCATCTCGCCGCGATAACTGACGCCGGTCAGGGCCAGCGGCGGATGCCCCATCGCCGGGGCCAGCGCCATGACCGAGCGGATCGGCGCCCCGCCGACCTCGAGCCACCCCGCATGCCCCGGAATGATCGTCAGCACCTGGCCGGGGGCCGAGAACTCGGCATCGACCGCGCGGCGCAGCCAGCGGGCCGGCAGCACGCCGCCAAGACCCAGCTTCAGGCGATACAGCGCCTCGGGCGGGGGCGGCACGATGCGCAGGCCCCGGATGTCGCCGGCGCTTTCGCTCACGCGCATCCGGACCATGCGCGCATCATTGCGCAGCGCCCCCTGCGCGCTGTGACGGCTGGCAAAGCGGGCGATGGACACCGACGCGCGCTGGCGCGGCGGCAGGACACCGAAGAGCTCTTGCCGTTCCAGCACGACGGCCCCGGCGCGGATCAAGGCCCCGATCCGTCCCGACGCGCCCCCGGACGGCAGGCGCAGCCGCAGCGTGGCGGGCGGCACCGCATCGATGCGCGGATCGACCGTGCGGGACAGGTCCTCGAATGTGGTCACCGGCAGGGCCATGTTCAGGCCGTCAGGTGCAGACCCGTGCCGCCAAGCCCCAAGCAAGGCGCGCGCCAGCCGCGTGCCATCCCCGATCGCGTGATCGAGATGCAGCGCAAGGCCCGACACCGCCCGGTCTGACGGCCCATCGGGATTGACCACCACCGCCTGCCAGCCGGGCCGGTCGCCGGGCAGCGCCTGCCGCCGCAGCGTATCCAGCAGTGTTGCGGCCCCCTCAGGCCCGATCAGCCCCGGCGCGCGCAGCACTTTCAGATGCGCCGCCGGATCCAGCGCCTGTTCGGGCCCCCATTGCGGCAATGGGCCATCCTGAACCACGCGGCGCAACCGGTCGTCCGACCGCGCCAGCGCCATCACCCCCGCCAGCGCCCGCGCGGCGTCGATGGCGCCCTGTGTCTGCGCGAAGACGGTGATCAGGTTCGGCCCGCTGCGCCACAGGATGCGTTCCGAGGGGGTCAGCGCGGCGCCGGTCTGCACCATCGGCCGGTCACTGCGCCGCTGTGGCCTGCGACTCGCCCATATGGGCGGCCAGCGCGCCGATCACGGCGTCGATATCGGCCATCCGGTGATGCCGCGTCAGGGAAAGGCGCACTCCGGTGTCGCGATGCGGCACGGCGGGATGGCCCACCGTGCTGACAAAGAACCCGGCCTGTTGCAGGGCCATCCCGGCGCGAATGGTCTGCGTGGTGTCGCCGATCCTGATGTAGCGCATCGGCGTTTCGGCCTCCGACATCACGGTCAGCCCCGCGCGCGCCGCCTGGCGGTTGAAATGCCGGATGCGCGCCATCAACTCCGATTGCAGGCCGGCCAGGTCGCGCGACAGATGCAGCGCGGCCGAGGCCCCGATCGCCCCCAGCATGGGCGGTTGCACCGGGCCGGAAAACATCAACGCCGCCCCCTGGTAGCGCACGCGCTGCGCCTGCGCGTCGTCGGCCAGCGCCAGGGCCCCGCCCGCGCAGGCAAAGCACTTGTTCAGGGACAAGGCCACGATCACACGGGGATGGTCGGGCCAACGCTCCAGCGCCGCACCGCGCCCGTGGCGGCCCATCCATCCGGTGGCATGGGCGTCGTCAACATACAGATGCAGGCCCGAAAACCGCGCCAGCAGATCGTCGAGCGCGTCGAACGGGGCCATGTCGCCGAACATCGAATAGATTCCGTCGATCAATAGCCAGACCCGCGTGCCGTCCGGGGCCTGCGACAGCTTGCGTTCGATGGCCGCGACATCGTTATGCGGGACCGTCTGCACACGCGCCCCCCGCGCCGACAGGATCTCGGTCGTGATCTGCACCGAGGCGTGGCTCTGGCGGTCGACCAGCACCAGATCGTCGCGATCCACCAGAACCGGCAGCACCGCCTGATGGGCAAGCGATGTCGACGGCGCAAGCAGGGTGGGGCGCCCGGTGATCCGGCGTAGCGCGTCCTCGACCTCGGCATAGGGCGGCGCGGCGACAAAGGCCCGCGAGGCCGAGAATTGCGTCCCGTAACGTTCGGTCGCGGCGATGGCCCCCGCCTTCAGCCGCGGGTCCGTCTCGAGCCCAAGGTAACTGCACGAAGCGAAATTGATCAGATCGCGCCCCCCAGCCGGATCGAGCGGCCGTTCAGGGCCTCATCCTCGGCGGTCTGGTGCAGCAAACCCATATCCTCCGCGGTCTTGATGATCGCGACGAGGGTGTTCGTCATATATCGATGTCCCCTGTATCCCCTGTCCCCACCGTCGCAACACTCAGGCATCTTTCGGCCTGTTCGGTCAACCGGCCCGGTCAATCAGCCGCGCCCGGGCAGGTCGCGCGGCGTCACAAAGGCCACGACTTCTCCGCGTCCGGGCGCGGTGTCGCGCCAGTCCTTTCCCCGGAACCGCAGAACCAGGGTCGCCCCGGTGGGGTAAAGGCCGAATTTCGGATGCTGCGGCGGGCTGTCGCACAGCGACCAGGCAAGGCTTCCGATGCCGGGATTATGCGCCACGATCGCAAGGGTTCCGACCCCTTCGACGCTGCGGATCGCCGTCAGCAAATCCGCGGGCGCCGCGTTATAGAGCCCATGGCTGAGGATCGGGGCCGGCGCATCCGTCAGTTCCCGCGCGATCCGGTCCCAGGTGTCCTGCGTGCGGCGGGCGCTCGAGACCATCGCCATATCGGGATGATACCCGCCTTCTGCCAACCAATGGCCGATACGCGGCGCGCTTCTGCGGCCACGGTCGTTCAGCGGGCGCTCGTGATCGGCCAGGCCGGCATCGCCCCAGTCGGATTTCGCGTGACGGATCAGGATCAGGGTTCGGCTCATGGGTGGAACGATCGCATGTGATAGGCGGATTGGGCAGGGTCGCGGCCTAGCCGTGGCTGACCGGGCAGGCCCGCCGCGCGGCGCACGCCCCCGCGCATGCAGTCGGCCCCGGCGTCGGTGTCGAGAAAGGCGTGGCAGGTGGCCGTGTCATAGCCCTCGGCCGACAGGGCTGCGACGGGACAGGCCCGCGCACAAGGCTGCGGACAGGTGGCGCAGGGCGGCGCGGCGGGCGCTGGCGGCAGATCGACGTGAAACGGCAGGCTCAGCGCCCCGCGATAGGACAGCATCAGACCGGCCCCGTCATGCACCAGCAGGGCAACCGGGCTGCGCCATGTCCGCCCCGAGCGATAGGCCCAGGCCACGAAGGGCTGCCAAGGCGGCCCGTCCAGCGGCATCAGCGCGCGGCCCCCCAGCGCGTCGGCCAGTTCGGTGATCACGCGGCGCGACCAGCGATCCACCGGGTCCGCGCCGGTGTCGTGGAACTCGGGCGCGGCCGTGACATGCGCCCAGAACCCCGGCTCGCGCGGGCCCAGCAGGAGCAGCGTCGCGCATCCCTCGGGCGCGCCATCCCCCGCGACGGGGTGAAAGGCGCCGCAAACCTCCAGGTGCTGCGCCGCGGCCCGAGTCGCGATATCCGAATAGCTGGTCATGGTCGGACGGTAGGGCAGCCGCGGCCATCTGGCGAGAGGCGATGCGCGGCGCCAGCGCCATGGCGCGTCCGACAGGATGTATGCACGGGGTGTGTACAGGATGTGTACAGGCTGTGACCCGCCGCCCAGGGCCCGCTACGCGCGGATCATCGACCCCGCGCCATGCTCGGTGAACAGTTCCAGCAGCACGGCATTCGGCACCCGCCCATCCACGATGGTGCAGGCGCGCACGCCGTTGCGCACGGCGGCAAGCGCGGTTTCCGTCTTGGGGATCATGCCGCCCGCGATGGTGCCGCCGCGCGTCATCTGCTCGACCTCGGCCGCGCTCAGGGCCGTCACCACCTCGCCCGCCTCGTTCTTCACGCCAGCGACATTCGTCAACAAAAGCAGGCGGTCGGCATTCAGCGCCGCCGCGATGGCACCCGCCGCCGTGTCGCCGTTGATGTTGAATGTTTCCCCGTTCCGGCCCGCCCCGAGGGGCGCGATCACCGGGATCATGCCGTCGCCGAACAGGTTGGTCAGAACCTGCGGGTTCACCGTGTTCGGCTCGCCCACGAAGCCCAGCCTGGGGTCGGCCGGATCGCAGGTGATCAGCCCCGCATCCTTGCCCGACAGGCCCACCGCCTTGCCGCCCTGCGCGTTGATCGCCTGCACGATCCGCTTGTTCACAAGGCCCGACAGCACCATCTCGACCACTTCGACGGTCTGCTGGTCGGTGACGCGCTTGCCGCCCACAAACTCGGACGTGACCCCGAGCCTGGCCAGCATTTCGTTGATCATAGGGCCGCCCCCATGCACGACGACGGGGTTCACCCGCACCTGGCGCAGCAACACGATGTCGCGCGCGAAACTGGCCATCGCCGCGTCGTCGCCCATGGCGTTGCCGCCGAACTTGATGACCACGGTCGCATCGTCATAGCGTTGGAGGTAGGGCAGTGCCTCGGACAGGGTCCGGGCGGTGGCGAGGTAATCGCGGGTCATGTCCTGGGTCTTCATGGCTGCACCGAAAAGCGTTGCCCCTCAATAGGCGCGGGCGCACCGATTGTGAAGGTCGCTCAGGCCAGACCGGCGATGATGGCGCGCAGCGTGGTGATGCCCTGACCTTTTTCCGACGAGGTCTGCACGATCTCGGGGAAGGCGGCGGGGTGTTTCGACAGCTTTTCGCGCACCTGCCGCAAAACCCGGTCGCGGTCCTTCTCCTTGACCTTGTCGGCCTTGGTCAGAACGACCTGGAACGTCACCGCCGAGGTGTCGAGCAACGCCATGATCTCTTCGTCCACGGGTTTGATCCCGTGGCGCATGTCCACCAGCACGAAGGCCCGGCGCAGCGTGGCGCGCCCCGAGAGATACGCCTTGAGCAGCGCCTGCCAACGGCGCACCACATCCACGGGGGCCTCGGCATAGCCATAGCCGGGCAGATCGACGAGGTAATGGCCATCCCCCAGCGTGAAATAGTTGATTTCCTGCGTCCGCCCCGGTGTGTTCGAAGCACGGGCCAGCGCCTTGCGGCCGGTCAGGGCATTGATCAGGGTCGATTTGCCCACGTTCGACCGCCCGGCAAAGCAGACCTCGGCGCGATCATCGGGTGGCAGCCCGTCCATCGCCACGACACCTTTCAGAAACTCGGCCCCGCCTGCGAACAGTTTGCGTGCGGCCTCTGCGGTGGCGGCGTCGGGGTCTTCGGCCAGGGGAAAGGGCAGGGGTGTGCTCATGCCCAAGTCGCCGCGTCGCCAAGGGCGATCTCACCGCCTGTTTGCACCGTGGCGTAGACGCCGAACTCGGTATGACCCCAGCCCTCTTCCAGCGCTTGCAGGGTAGGGGCGTCGCGGCGGCCGGTGTCGGGGTTGGCCTCGGTCGCGCGGCAGCGGCCGATGGCTTCAACGATCTCCATCCGCGCGTGGCCGATGGCCAGCGTCTTGCCGATCAGGTCGAACTCTTCCCATGGCGCAAGACCGTCGAGCCACAGGTTGCCGCGGAACCGCCGCGGGTCGAGCGGTTGGCCGACCTTTTGCGACAGTGCGCGCAGCGAGGACAGGTTGAGCACCGAGACCGACGCGAAGGGCGCGTCCGACATCCCCTCGGGCGGGCTTTGCACCAGCGCGGCGGGGGGGCGGCGATCGGCGGGGTAGATCGGGCGCAGCCAGTCGAACAGCGCCGTGGCCCCCTCGGGCGGGGTGACCGACAGATCGGGACGGTCGGGGTGGGACAGATGGATCGTGTCGCCCGCGACCCGCGCGGTCACGGCCATCAGCGATGGGCCTTTGGCGCCACGCAGAAAGTTGCGGCAGGACCGCCAGCCGGGGCCCGCCTCGCCCCCATCCTCAAGCACCGCCCAGGCGCGATCGAGCGGCAGGGGGCGGCCCGGCGTCAGGCCGACCCGCTCCAGCGGTTCGGCCCCGATGCCCTTGATCGGGTGCCGCCAGATATGGGCCAGCCGGGCCTGCATCAGCTGTCGGATTTCTTGCGTTTGAAGCTGCTGCGGATGTTGCCGAACACGTCGGGCTTGTACCCTTGGCTGCGCATGATCGTGTATTGCTGGATGAAGGTGATCGTGTTGTTCGCGATCCAGTAAACCAGCAGGCCGCTGGCAAAGCTGCCCAGCATGAACATGAACACCCAGGGCAGCCAGGCAAAGATCGCGGCCTGCGTCGGATCGGTCGGCTGCGGGTTCAGTTTCTGCTGCAGCCACATCGAGACCCCCAGCAGCAGCGGCAGGATGCCGATGAAGATCAGCGCCATGATCGTGCCCGGTTCCGGGGCGGCGTAGGGCAGCAGGCCATAGAGGTTGAAGATCGACGAGGGATCGGGCGCGCTGAGGTCGTTGAGCCAGCCAAAGAACGGCGCGTGGCGCAACTCGAGCGTGACGAAGATCACCTTGTAGAGCGAAAAGAAGATCGGGATCTGCAACAGGATCGGCAGACAGCCCGAGGCGGGGTTCACCTTGTTCTTCTTGTAAAGCTCCATCATCCCGCGCTGCAGCGCTTCCCGGTCGTCGCCGGCGCGTTCCTTGAGTTTCTCCATCTCCGGCTGCAGCTCGCGCATCTTGGCCATCGAGACGTAGGATTTGTAGGCCAGCGGGAAGAGCACGGCCTTGACGATCAGGGTCAGCGCGATGATGGCCAGACCCATGTTGCCGATCAGCAGGTTCAGGTTGTGCAGCAGCCAGAACATCGGCTTGGTCAGGAAGTAGAACCATCCCCAGTCGATCGAATCCACAAAGCGATCAACGCCGCCTTCGTTCTGGTATTCGCGGATGGTCTCCCATTCCTTGGCGCCGGCAAACAGCTGGGTCGTCATCTCGGCGGTTTGGCCGGGCGCGACCGACATCGCGGGCATGCGCGCCTCGGTCTGGTAGATATCGGCGCCGGCGACGTATTTCGTGACCGAGGTAAAGGCCTGGCCCGCGCCGGGGATGAGCGTGGTCATCCAGTACTTGTCGGTAAAGCCGATCCAGCCGTTTTCCAGGACATCGACCACCTCGGCCGGGGTGCCTTCGCGGGCGATCATGTCGAGGTCGGGCAGATCGTCATAGGCCAATTCGTCAAGCTGGCCGTCCACCTTGCGCACCACGCCTTCGTGCAGGATGAAGAAGTTCTGCAGATCCTCGGGCAGGCCATGGCGCGCCACGATGCCGTAGGGGGCAAGGCGCGCCTCTGCCTCGCCGGTGTTCTCGACCGACTGGGTGACGGTGAACATGAAGTCGTCGTCGATTTCGATCACCCGGCGAAAGATCAGGCCATCGCCGTTTTCCCAACGCAGGACAACCGGGCTGTCGGGGGTGAGCGCGTCGCCCTCCTCCACGGTCCAGGGGGTTTCCGCGCCCGGCACCTGATCGAAGCCGAGGTCGCCACCCGGGGCCCAGCCATAAAGCGCATAATAAGGCTCGGCCGTGCCGACCGGCGACAGCAGGCGCACGATCTCCGAGTCGGGGTCGAGCGTTTCGTCGTAATTGCGCAAGGACAGGTCGTCGATCCGCCCGCCAAGCAGCGAAATCGTGCCTTCGACAGCGGGTGTCTCGATGACGAGGCGCGCAGCCTCTTCCAGCGCGACCTCGGTCATCTCGGCGGGGTCCATCGCGGCGGACGGATCGGCGATATCGTCCGCCGCGGGCGGCGCGACGGCCATGTCGGCACTGCCCGGATCGGCGCCGACCTGTTCCGAGATCGGGGTCGCGTTCGGATCCTCGACCGGTTCCGGCGGCGGGAAAAGAACGAACCAGACCAGGATGACCAGCATGCTCAGGCCGGTGGCCAGAATGAGGTTGCGGTTGTCTTCCATGATTGGTTGGACCCCTTGCTTTCAAGTCACGTGGGTTCAACAGAAGGGGGGTGCAAAGGTCAAGAGGGGTTTTCCGCGCGGGGGCCTTTGTTGACAGGTGCAAAGACGCGCGCGAAACCGTCCGCTAACCCCCGTCAGGGCCCGTGTCGGACCGCGACAGCCTGGCGAAATCGAACAGGCCCGCATCCAGCAGATGCGAGGGCCGCGCGCTCATCAGGGCCGAAAACATCTTGCCCCGCCGGCCGGGGGCCTTTTCCTCCCACCCGTCGAGCATGCGCTTGATTGCCTGGCGTTGCAGGCCGTCCTGACTGCCGCACAGGTCGCAGGGAATGATCGGGTACCCCATGGCCCGCGCGAAACGGTCGCAATCGGCCTCGGCCACATGGGCCAGGGGGCGCAGAACGAACAGGTCGCCCTCGTCATTGAGCAGCTTGGGCGGCATCGTGGCCAGTTTGCCGCCGTGAAAGAGGTTCAGGAAAAAGGTTTCCAGAATGTCGTCGCGGTGATGGCCCAGAACCACCGCGCTACAGCCTTCCTCGCGCGCGATGCGGTAAAGGTTGCCGCGCCGCAGACGCGAGCAGAGCGCGCAATAGGTCCGGCCCTGGGGCACCTTGTCCATCACGATGGAATAGGTGTCGGCGTATTCGATGCGATGGGGCACGCCCATGTTCGTCAGGAACTCGGGCAGGACGGTGGCGGGAAACCCCGGCTGCCCCTGGTCGAGATTGCACGCCAACAGGTCCACCGGCAAAAGGCCGCGCCATTGCAATTCCGTCAGGGCGGCCAGCAGGGTGTAGCTGTCCTTGCCGCCCGATAGGCACACCAGCCATTTCTAGCGCGGGGCATCCGGCGCACGCCGTTCGATCATGCCGTAACGCTCGATCGCCTCGCGCGTGTCCTTGATGATGCGCTTGCGCAGTTTCTTGAACTCGGTCGTTTTCGGCGCGCCGTGAAACAGCGGGTGAATATCGTCCCCCGCCTCGTCGGTCTGTGGTTGGTTTTCGCGGTCCAGCATGGGCGCCCGTCTATCCCCTGCGCGATCTTCTGCCTAGGGGAAAACCATCATTTCGCCGCGACGCCAGCCTCGCGCATACTGGATGGAACGAAGGGAGGGTTGCTCCATGGATTACGTGTTCTCCGTCCGCTCCATCCGGCAGGGGGCCTTCATCGCCGAACCGGGGGCGAGCCATTTCCTGGCGGTCCCTGCACATGAACCGGCCCCGACGCCCACCCATGTCATCCGCAAATCCGCCTGGGTCGACGCGGTGTTCGAGGCCGCCCGCCATGGCCCGCAGAATGACGGGCCGCGCGGCGATATCCTGTTCTACATCCACGGCTTCAACACCGCGCAAGAGGTGATGCTGGCCCGCCACCGCAGGATCCGCGCGCATCTGGAGGGGATGGGTTTCGAGGGCGTCGTCGTCAGCTTTGACTGGCCGGCGGCAAACATGGCGCTGAATTACCTGGAGGATCGGCTGGACGCCAAGATGTCGGCCTTTCGGCTGGTCACCGAAGGCATCGCCAGTTTCGCGCGGCTGCAACGACCCGACTGTTTCGTGAACCTGCACCTGATCGCGCATTCGACCGGCGCCTATGTGGTGCGCGAGGCCTTTGACGATGCCGATGATCGCCCCGGCGTCGCGGCCCACAGCTGGTCGGTCAGCCAGGTGATGCTGATCTCGGCGGATGTGTCGGCGGCCTCGCTGGCGGCGGACAGTTCGAAATCCTCGTCGCTCTACCGCCACTGCGTGCGGCTGACGAATTACCACAACCCGTTCGACAACGTCCTGTCGCTGTCCGACATCAAGCGCATCGGCGTGGCCCCGCGCGCGGGTCGCATCGGCATCATCGACGAGCCGCCGCAAAAGGCGATCGACATCAATTGCGGGCCCTATTTCGACGCGAATCGCCAGGATTTCGCGCATCTCGACTACCCGGCGCATACCTGGTGGTTCGAGGACGCGCATTTCATGGAGGATGTTCTGCACACGATCCGGGGCGCGGTGGACCGGCGCGAGATCCCGACGCGTCTGGCCTCGGACGGGGGTACGTGGCTACGTTTCGGCTGACCGCTCAGTCCGGCACGTTGTCGATGCCGCATCCGCCCCACGGGTTGCAACGCAGGATGCGGCGCGCGGCCAGCCAGCCGCCCTTGATCGCGCCGTGTTTTTCCAAGGCTTCCATGGCATAGGCCGAACAGGTCGGGTGATAGCGGCAGGAATGGCCGACCCAGGGGCTGAACACCGCGCGGTAAAAGCGGACGGGGAGCGAGACGATATAGGCCAGCGGGGTCATCGGTGCAGTTTCCTCAACGCGCGGCGCAGGTCGTCCTGCATGGCGACGAAATCGCGCGTGGCGGTCTCGTCCTTGCGCCCGATCAGAACATAGTCCCAACCGGGTTGTCCCTCCAGCGGCAGAACCGCGCGGGCGACCTCGCGCAGTCGACGCTTGGCGCGGTTTCGCGCGACGGCATTGCCGACCTTCTTGGAACAGGTGAAGCCCACGCGGATCTGTGTCTGGGATGGCTCGTCGGGCGCGCGCTGGCGGGCTTGCAGCAGAAAGGCTGGGCAGGGGGCGCGGCCGGCGCGGGCGGCGCGCAGGAAATCCGGCCGCTTGGTCAGCGTCGCAACAGAAAACGCCCCCGGCGACGCATCGGTCGGCAGGGGCGTATCCTCAGCGGGTGCCATGGCACCAGAGCCGCGTTGCGCGATCAGGCGCTCAGCGACTTGCGGCCGCGGGCGCGGCGCGCGTTCAGGATCTTGCGGCCGGCCTTGGTGGCCATGCGCGCGCGGAACCCGTGGCGGCGCTTGCGAACCAGGTTCGAAGGCTGGAAGGTGCGTTTCGACATCGTCTCTCTCCGCGTCTTGCGTCTCGGGCCATGCCGGGGCGCGCGGAAGCGCGTCTCTCGATACGGCGGGAATCCATGATGAAGCGCGCTGATACGGACTCTGCGGTCACATGTCAACAAAGCCGGCGCGCGAAATTCAGCTTTCCAGCGCGGCGGCAAGCTGCGCGATCTGCGCGGGCGCGAAAACCGCGACCCCGGCGCGGATCAGCGCCTCGGCCACGACACCCCGGCCCGGTTGTCGCAGCCCGTCGAAGCGGCCCGAATAGACAAAGCCCGACCCGCAGGACGGGCTGCCATCGATCAGCAAGGCGTGCCGACAGCCATGATGCCGGGCCAGGGCAACCGTTTGCGCGGCGCCGTCCACAAAGGCGGCGGTGACATCGGCGCCGTCCCTTGTCCGGATCGCCCCGTGACCGTCCAGAACCGCCGCCGCATCGTCACCCGGCGCAATCTCGGATGCCGGGCGGGGTGTGAGCAGCCCGGCCGCGACCTCGGGGCAGATCGGGATCAGCCGGCCCTCGGCCTGCCAACGCGCCAGAAGCGGGGCCTGCAATGGCTTGGCGCGGCCATCGTAGCGCACGGGTCGGCCCAACAGGCAGGCGCTGACCAGGATGGGCTGCATCGGGCGGGGCCTTTCGCGCGTAACACTCCGGCCACGAGTGTTACGGAAAACCATGCGGTCCGTCACGGTTTACCCACCATGCGTCACGCGCCATCACTCGGGCGTGAGGGGGCTGTCACCGGCGACCGATGGGGCGCATGTAGAAGGCATCGCACTGGTCAAGACTGGGGAAAGGTGATTGCAATGGACCGAACCGTGACGGACGACACACGCAAATCCCCCCTTGGGCGGCTGGTGCTGCTGGCGCTGATCGCGGTGGTCGCGGGGCTGGGCTGGTATTTCCTGCGCGATACGCTGACTTTCGAGGCGCTGGCCGAAAATCGCGAGCGGCTGATCGCCTTTCGCGATGGCAACTACGCGGCCACGGCGCTGGTGTTCATCGCGATCTACGTGGCGATCGTGGCCTTTTCGCTGCCCGGCGCCACCATCGCCACGCTGACGGGCGGGTTCCTGTTCGCGACCTTTCCCGGCGCGCTGTTCAACGTGATCGCCGCCACCCTTGGGGCGACGGCCATCTTCCTCGCCGCGCGCTGGGGGCTGGGCGAAAAACTGGCCGCGCGCATGGACGCGTCCGAGGGTACGGTTCGGCGGATCAAGGCGGGCATCGACGAGAATCAGTGGTCGATGCTGTTCCTGATCCGACTGGTGCCGGCCGTCCCGTTCTTTGTCGCCAATATCGTGCCGGCGCTTGTCAACGTGCCGCTGTCGCGATTCGCGATCTCGACCTTCCTCGGGATCATCCCCGGCGCGGTTGTCTATACATCCGTGGGCGCGGGCCTGTCCGAGGTCTTCGCCCGTGGCGAGACGCCCGACCTTGGCATCATCTTCGAGCCGCAGATCCTGCTGCCGCTGCTGGGCTTGGCGGCGCTGGCTCTGCTTCCGATCATTCTGCGCGTTTTCCGCGGCAAGAAAGGCCTTTGACATGACCGACCGGATCGAGACCGATATCTGCATCATCGGCGCGGGCTCTGGCGGGCTGTCGGTGGCGGCTGGCGCGGTGCAGATGGGCGCGCGCGTGGTGCTGATCGAAGGGCACGAGATGGGCGGAGACTGCCTGAATTTCGGCTGCGTGCCGTCCAAGGCGCTGCTTGCGGCCGGCCACAAGGCGCATCACACCGCGCAGACGGCGTTCGGCGTGGCGGGCCATGACCCCAAGCCCGATTTTGCGGCGGCCAAGGACCATGTGCGCGCGGCGATCGACACCATCGCCCCGGTGGACAGCCAGGAGCGGTTCGAGGGCCTTGGCGTGAAGGTCATCCGCCAGATGGCACGGTTCATCTCGGAAACCGAGGTGCAGGCGGGCGACACGGTGGTCACGGCGCGCCGCTTTGTGATCGCCACCGGCTCGCGCCCGCTGGTGCCGCCGATCCCCGGCCTGGAGACGGTGCCGCATTACACCAACGAGACGGTTTTCGACCTGCGCGAACGTCCGCGACACCTGCTGATCATCGGTGGCGGCCCCATCGGCATGGAGATGGCGCAGGCGCATCGGCGGCTGGGCTGCGAGGTGACCGTGCTGGAGGGCGACAAGGCCCTCGGAAAAGATGACCCCGAAGCGGCCGAGATCGTTCTGGCGACGCTGCGCGCCGAGGGGATCGAGATCGTCGAAGGCGCGCAGGTCGCCCGCGTGTCGGGCCGCGAGGGCGAGATCACGCTGGAAACCGAGGAGGGGCGCAGTTTCTCCGGCTCGCACCTGTTGGTAGCGGTCGGGCGGCAGGCGAATGTCGACACGCTCGATCTGGAAAAGGCCGGCGTGGCTTTAAACGCACGCGGGGTAAAGGTCGATGACCGCCTGCGCGCGTCCAACAAGCGGGTCTATGCCGTGGGTGATGTGGCGGGGGGCATGCAGTTCACCCACGTTGCGGGGTATCACGGCGGGCTGGTCATCCGCCCGTTGCTGTTCGGCCTGCCCGCCAAGGCCAAGACGGCGCATATCCCCTGGGCGACCTACACCGACCCGGAACTGGCGCAGGTCGGCCTGACCGAGGCGCAGGCGCGCAAGGCACATGGTGACAACCTGTTCGTGGCGCGGGCCGAGTTTGCCCATAACGACCGAGCCATCGCGTCGGGGCAGACCAAAGGTTTCGCCAAGGTCATGGTCGTCAAGGGCAAGCCGGTAGGCGCCACCATCGTCGGCGCGGGCGCGGGCGATCTGATCCAGACCTGGGCGCTGGCCATCGCGAATGGCATGAAAATGTCGGCCATCGCCGGCATGGTCGCGCCCTATCCCACGATGGGAGAGATTAACAAACGCGCCGCGGGGGCCTATTTCTCTCCAAAGCTGTTCGAGAACCCTTGGGTCAAACGGGTGGTGCGCCTGATCCAGCGCGTCGTTCCCTGACGGCCCCGGGCACCGTCAAGGAGTACCGCGCGGCGTGGCCAATTCGCTATCAGGGCGCTTTCTGATCCTGACCATCATCTTCGTGATGCTGGCCGAGATCTTCATTTTCGTGCCCTCCATCGCGCGCTTCCGCGAGGATTACCTGCTGGCCCGTCTCGAACGGGCGCAGATCGCCTCGCTGGCGCTGTTGGCGACCGATGGCATGATCGACGATGCGCTCGAGGCGGAGTTGCTTGAAAACGCGGGGGTGCTGAATGTCGTCTTGCGCCGCGACGAGGCGCGGCAGCTGATCCTGGCGTCGAACGACATCCAGCCCGTGTCCTACTCGTTCGATCTGCGCTCGCCCACGGGTGTGGAGCTTGTGCGCGATGCGTTGCGGCGCCTTCTCCGCCAGCAGGACGAGACCATCCGTGTGATCGGCGAGCCGGTGCGAGAGGCGGGCCTGCTGATCGAGGTGACGATGCGCACCGCGCCGCTGAGGGCCGAGATGCTGGACTACGGCCTGCGTATCCTGGTGCTGTCGGCGATGATCTCGATCTTTACCGCGGCCTTGCTGTTCATCGCGGTGCAGCGGCTGCTGGTGGTGCCGATCAAGCGGCTGGTCTTTGCGATGACCAGCTATGCCGATGCCCCAGAAGACGCGTCGCGCATCCTCGAGCCGCGCGCCTCGGTGCGCGAGTTGAGAGAAGCGGAATCGACGCTGCAAACCTTGCAGACGCAACTGACCGCGTCCTTGCGTCAGCGCGAGCGCCTGGCCCAGCTGGGCGAGGCCGTGGCGAAGATCAGCCACGATCTGCGCAATATCCTGACCACCGCCACGCTGATGGCCGACCGCCTCGACACCTCGACCGACCCCGCGGTGCAGCGCACCACGCCCAAGCTGGTGGCCTCGTTGACGCGGGCGGTCAACCTGACCGAGGCGACGCTGGCCTTTGGCCGGGCCGAGGAGCCGCCCCCCAAGCTGGAGCGTTTTGCCCTGTCCGATCTGGCCGAAGACGTGATCGAGAACGAACGCCTGACCGATGCCGACGCCTTGATCAGCTATGGTTGCGACGTGCCAAACGGCATGATCCTGCGGGCCGATCCCGAACAATTGCACCGCGTCCTGTCCAACCTCGTGCGCAATGCGCGTCAGGCCATCGCCGCGCACGGCGTTCCCGGTGAGATCAGCATTCAGGGCCGCGAGACCGAAGATGGATGGTGCATCCGCGTTGCCGATACCGGGCCGGGCTTGCCGAAAAAGGCGCGCGACCACCTGTTCAAGCCCTTCCACGGCGGGGCGCGCAAGGGCGGATCGGGGCTGGGCCTGGCCATCGCGGCCGAGATCGTCCGCGGCCATGGCGGGCGGCTCGAGCTTGTGGAAACCGGCCCCGACGGGACGGTCTTTTCGCTGTTCCTGCCCTCCGGGGTCGCGTCCCTTCCGTAACGGAACGATTGTGGCGACAGCGCGAATTCCCGCTTGCAACCCCCGGCGCAGGGGGGTAAACGCCGCCCCTACGCACCGGTAGCTCAGCTGGATAGAGTACTTGACTACGAATCAAGGGGTCGGGGGTTCGAATCCTCCCCGGTGCGCCACTTCTCTCAAATACTGAAATTTTGGGCAGGCGTCGCATGTGTAGGCGGCGGCAGGGCAGGATTTCGCCATCCGCGCCTTCGGGCCGGGTACAGGCCACGCGCCTTGCACGCCCGTGTCGATTGATTCGCAGGGGTGCGGCGGGCGGCCCGGACGACCCGAGCGCTATTGTTTTCAATTGACAATTTCCGCCCTGCGCGTGGCGCCTGTCATTTATCTTGGACATGTCGAAAAAAACCGGGCTGTCAATCTTGATTGACACACGCGCTGATATAGGCTCGGGTCGGACTCACCCCATACGGCCGCTCCTGTCAGGAGGAGTCGGCGAAGATTAATCAGACGGATCACGACCGTGACGCTTCATTCGAATGACCGTTTCGCCCCCCCGGATGCACCGGGCCCGGTGACCCAAGGCCCGCAGGAACGCTGCCAGCTATCCAACGATGCCGTGGCGGCCTTGGTGGAAAAAGCCATGAACCGTTTATGCTCCGAACGTCGCAGTGCCGATATCTCGGACGCCGCGCGTGGCGTTCTGGGGTCGCCGGTAGCGGCGGCGCTGGCCTGCGCGCTGTGCGACATCGATGACGAGTCGGCGGAATTGATCGTCGCCGACATGATCGCCGCCGGGGTGTCGGTCGAAGAGGTCTGCATCGATCATCTGGCCGCCGCCGCCCGTCATCTGGGCGACCTGTGGGAAAGCGACCGGCTGCCGTTCATGGATGTCACCCTGGCCACGGCGCGCATCCAGCAGATCATGCGAAAGATGCCTGCGCCGCGCAAGACAACGTCTGCCCCCGCCACCGCGGCGTCTGGCGCAGCGGTGTTCTGCGCTGTTCCGGGCGAGCAGCATACCCTGGGCGTGATCATGGCCGCCGACCTGTTCCGCAGAAACGGATGGGATGTCGGCCTGATCCTCGGGCAGGAGCATGACGAGGTCGTGGCCCGCCTTGCCCGTGACGATCGGCCGGTGATCGGCCTGTCCTGTTCGGGCGCGCATTCACGGCCCGCGCTTGTCCGCGTGATCCACGCGGTACGCGAGGTCCGTCCGACGGCCCACCTGGTCCTGTCGGGGCGCATCCTTTCGGATCCGCACCTGATGGAGGGGTTGCCGCCGGTCGATGCCTGTATCGGCTCGATCGAGCAGGCCAAGGCGGAAATTGCGCGGTTCGCCAGCCTCGAAACCGCCTGACCGGATCGCGCCCTAAAGGTCCAGCTCCGCGATCGGAATGATGCGGAAGAACGTACCCTGTGACCAGACTCCGAACCAATCGGTGCCGTCGACGCGGTGCGCCTCTCCGACATCCACCAGCCGGTAAAAGCTCTTGCGGTCGATCAGGGCCTCCAACCCGGCGCGGATGTGGACATAGGGCGAGGGTTCGCCGTCGCCGCCGCGCAGCACCCGGATGGCATGGTCGGGGCCTGCGATGACCGTATCGCCGACATTGGTCGTGAAGGTGATGACCTGCGCGCGCCCCGCGCCCGCGGTCTCGAAATCGACAGCCACGAACGGCGCATCCTCGACCCGGATGCCGACTTTCTCGACCGGGGTGACGAGGAAATAGGCGTCGCCTTCGCGTTTGAGAATGGTCGAGAACAGCCGCACCAGCGGCTTGCGGCCGATGGGCGTGCCTTCGTAGAACCACGTGCCGTCGCGTTTGATCTCCATGTCGAGATCGCCGCAAAAGGGCGGGTTCCATTGATCGACGGGCGGCAGTTTGCCGGCCTTCTGCGCCTGTTTCGCGGCGGCGATCAGGCTGTCGGGGCCGGGCGTGGCGGCGGTGTCGGTGGCGCGGTCGCTCTGGCGGGTCACGATGATTTGTCCCCTTCCGGCTTTTGCCATTTGTGATCGGCGGAATAGGTCTGTTACCTGTCACTACATATTCATTGCGCGGAGCATTGCCATGGTCGACACCCCCACTTCGCCGCCGGAAACCCTGGTGGCCGAGATCGAGGCGCTGGGGCAGCGGCTGGCCGAGGCCAAGACGTCGATCGCCACCCGCATCATCGGGCAGGAACAGGTGGTGGACCTGTCGCTGGCCGCGATGCTGTCGGGGGGGCATGCGCTGTTGATGGGTCTGCCCGGCCTTGGCAAGACCCTGCTGGTCGATACCCTGTCCACCGTGATGGGCCTGAGCGAGAACCGCATCCAGTTCACACCCGACCTGATGCCCGCCGATATCCTCGGGTCCGAGGTTCTGGAAACGGGCGCCGATGGCACACGATCCTTCCGCTTCATCGAGGGGCCGATTTTCTGTCAGCTTCTGATGGCCGATGAAATCAACCGCGCCAGCCCGCGCACGCAATCCGCGCTGCTTCAGGCGATGCAGGAACGCGAGGTCACGATTGCCGGCGAACACCGGCCGCTGCCCGCGCCCTTTCACGTGCTCGCGACGCAGAACCCGATCGAGCAGGAGGGCACCTACCCCCTGCCCGAAGCGCAGCTTGACCGCTTTCTCGTCAAGATCGACGTGGACTACCCCGACCGCGAGACCGAGCGGGGCATTCTCATTGCCACGACGGGCCTGCAACAGGCGACCGCGCATCAGGTGTTCGATGGCCCGTCGCTGATCGCGGCACAAAAGCTGGTGCGCCAGATGCCGGTGGGCGAGGCTGTGGTCGAGGCGATCCTCGATCTGGTGCGCGCCTGCCGCCCCGAAAGCGACGAGGCACCCGATGTGGTGAAATCGTCCGTCGCCTCGGGGCCCCGGCCCGCGTGCGGCGCAGGCGCTGATGCTGACGGCGCGCGCGCGCGCGGTGCTGGATGGCCGCCTCGCCCCGTCGGTCGAGGATGTCGCGGCGCTGGCGCGGGCGGTCCTGTCGCACCGCATGGCGCTGAGCTTTGCCGCGCGGGCCGAGGGCCGTGTGCTGGAGCAGGTGATCGACGAGGTCACGGCGCGCGTGACGCGCATCGAGGCCGCGGCTTGAGCCAATCCGCCCTCCATACGCCCGACACGCTGCGGTCGCGCTCCGAGGCGCTGGCCGGCACGCTGCCCGCGCTCATGGCCGATGCGCAGCATCTGTCGGCGACGATCCTTCTGGGCACACATGGGCGCAAACGGGCGGGCACGGGTGACGAGTTCTGGCAATATCGTCCGGCCGAGGCCGGCGACGCGATGCGCGCGATCGACTGGCGCCGCTCGGCCCGGTCGGACGGGCATTTCCTGCGCCAGACGGAATGGCAGGCGGCGCAATCGGTGATGCTGGGCGTCGACGACGCGGCCTCGATGACCTTTACCGGGTCGGCGTCGCGCCCGTCGAAGCTGCGCCGCGCGCAGACATTGGCGATGGCGGTCGGCATTCTGGCCGTGCATGGCGGCGAGCGTGTGGGGCTGACCCATCTGAACGAGCCGCCGCGGGGCGGCCGGGGTCAGCTTGTGCGCATGGCGCAGGCGCTGATGGATGGGCACGAGGCCGGCGACTATGGCGTGCCGCGTCCCAAGGTCATGCCCATGGGCAGCCGTGCGGTGTTTTTCTCGGATTTCCTTGGCGACCCGGCCCCCATCGAAGAGGTCCTGGGCCGCGCCGCCGATCGCGGCGTCAAGGGCGCCCTGGTGCAGGTGCTCGACCCCGATGAAGAGGCGTTCCCCTATGACGGGCGCACGGTGTTCGAGTCGATGTCAGGTGCCATTCGGTTCGAGACGCTGAAGGCGAAATCCTTGCGCGACGAGTATCTGGCGCGGCTGGCCGAGCGCAAGGATCGCCTCGACCGCGCGACCCGGCGGACCGGCTGGCGCTTTGCAATCCATCACACCGACCAACCGGCCGAGCCCACGCTGTTGTGGATCTACCGCGCCCTGGAAAAGGTGCGGGCATGAGCGGGGAGCGGAAAACTCGAGTTTTCCGGGCCGATTTCCTTGAGGAAATCGTCTCGTTTCTCTCGAGAAAAACGGGTCTCGCGAACCGGATGGGTGCGTGCCCATGATCGGATCGCTGGCCTTTACCGCGCCGCTGCTCCTGACGGCCCTTATCGCACTGCCGATCCTGTGGTGGCTGTTGCGCGCGGTGCCGCCTGCACCTATCCGCCGGCGTTTTCCCGGTGTCGCCTTGTTGCTGGGGCTGAAGGATGACGAAAGCCAGACGGACAAGACGCCATGGTGGCTGCTGCTGTTGCGCATGTTGGCGGTCGCTGCGGCGATTGTCGGATTTGCCGGCCCGGTTCTGAACCCGCAGCAGGACCGTGGCGACAGCGACGCGCCGCTTCTGGTCGTGATGGACAGTTCCTGGGCCTCGGCGCGGGATTGGTCGGCACGGTTGGACCGGGCGCGGCTGGCCCTGCAAGAGGCGGGGCGCGCCGGGCGCACGGTGGCGCTGGTGCAGTTGACCGATCTGCCGCCGGGCGATCTGGCCCTGCAATCGGCCAACAGCTGGATTGCGCGCGTCGCCGGGTTGGAGCCGTCGCCCTTCGTGCCCGATTTCACCGCGGCCGCAAACTGGGCCGAGGGGCTTGGTCCGGGGCTGGAGGTGCTGTGGTTCTCGGACGGGCTGGCGCATCCCGGCCGCGACGACCTGTTCGATGCCCTCGAAGCGGTCGGGCCTGTCACGGTTTTCCAGGGCGCGCGCGATGTGCTGGCCCTGTCGCCGCCGCGCTACGCCGACGGCGTGATCCATGCGCCGCTGACGCGGCAGGGCGGCACCGGGCCGCGTGACGTCACGGTCGCCGCGCATGGGTTGGACCCTGTGGGCATTCCGCGTGAACTGTCGCGTGCCAGCGCCACGTTTGCCGCGGGCGCGACGCGGGCCGAGGCCGAATTCGATCTGCCGCCCGAGCTGCGCAACCGGATCACGCGTTTCGAGATCGTGGGCGAACGATCGGCCGGGGCGGTCGCGCTGGCCGATGACGGGTTGCAGCGCCGCGAGGTCGCCTTGATCGATGCCGGGGGCGAGGACGAGGGGCAGGCGCTGCTGTCGCCGCTGCATTACCTGCGCCAGGCGCTCGCCCCGACCGCCGACCTGATGGAGGGGACGTTGGCCGACATGCTGCTGGCCAGCCCCGATGCGATCATCCTGGCCGATGTCGCCACGATTTCGGCCGAGGTCGAAGAGCGCCTGATCGACTGGGTCGAAAATGGTGGCCTGCTGCTGCGCTTTGCCGGGCCGCGCCTTGCGGCCTCGGACCTGGCGCGCGACAGTGCCGGACCGCTGATGCCGGTGCGTCTGCGCGCGGGCGGCCGGACGGTTGGGGGCGCCATGTCCTGGGGCGAGCCAAAGGCCCTGCGCCCCTTTGCCGAGAGCTCGCCGTTTTTCGGCCTTGCAATCCCCGAGGATGTGCGCGTGTCCTCGCAGGTGATGGCGCAGCCCGATCCGACCCTGTCCGAGCGCACCATCGCCTCGCTGTCGGATGGCACGCCGTTGGTCACGCGGGCTCCGTTGGGGCAGGGCAGCGTGGTGCTCTTTCACGTTACGGCCAATGCCGAATGGTCCAGCCTGCCCTTGTCGGGCCTGTTCGTGCAGATGCTGGAACGTCTTGCCGTGTCCACCCGGCCCGCGACGCCCGACGCAGCGGAACTGGCGGGCACGACCTGGGTGCCGGAAGAGGTGCTCGACGGGTTCGGCGTATTGCGCGAGGCGGGTACGCGGCCGGGCGTCGCCGGCGCGGATCTGGCCGAGGCGCCCCTGTCGGCGGATCTGCTGCCCGGTCTCTATTCGGATGGCGAGCGCCGCGTCGCGCGCAACGTGATCTCCGAGGACATGACATTGACCGCCGCCAACTGGCCGGCGCGCATCCCTGTCGAGGGGATGACCGCCATCGCGCCGACGGACCTTATGGCGGCCTTCCTGACAGGGGCGCTGATCCTGCTGCTGGTGGACGCGATTGTGGCGCTGTGGCTGGCGGGGCGTCTGTCGGGCCTGTCGCGCGGGGCAGCGATCGTGCTGGCCTGTGTGCTTCTGGCCCCGGAGGCGCAGGCGCAGGATCCTGCCGGCGACGACGAGTTGGCCCTGCTGGCTACGTCCGAGGTGACACTGGCTTATGTCCTGACCGGTGACGCGCAGTTGGACGAGGTCAGCCGCGCCGGTCTGATGGGCCTGTCGACCGTCTTGTGGAACCGAACCTCGGTCGAGCCCGCGGCCCCGATGGGTGTCGATCTGGAAAGCGACGAGTTGACGTTTTTTCCGATGCTCTATTGGCCGGTCACGGTCGATCAGCCGATCCCGTCACCGCAGGCTTACCGGCGCCTGAACGACTATTTGCGGGGCGGCGGCATGATCGTCTTCGACACGCGGGACGCGCATATCGGGGCTTTCGGCTCGGGCACGCCCGAGGGGCGGCACCTGCGGGCGTTGGCGGCCCCACTGGATATTCCACCGCTCGAACCGATCCCCGAGGATCACGTCCTGACGCGCACCTTCTACCTGTTGCAGGCTTTTCCCGGCCGTCACGTCAGCCCCGATGTCTGGGTCGAGGCCGCGCCGCCCGATGCCGAACAGATCGAGGGGATGCCGTTTCGCAACCTCAATGACGGGGTGACGCCTGTCCTGATCGGCGGCAACGACTGGGCCGCCGCCTGGGCCGTGACCGAGATGGGCCGCCCGATGTTCCCGGTGGGCCGCGGCATGACCGGCGACCGCCAGCGCGAGATCGCCTATCGCTTTGGCGTGAACCTCGTGATGCATGTCCTGTCGGGCAACTACAAATCCGACCAGGTGCATGTGCCCGCCCTGCTTGACCGATTGGGACAGTGAGCATGGAATTCGCCCGACAGATCCTGATCGATCCGCTTCTGCCGCTGCTGGTCCTCTATGGCCTGGCTGCCGCGGTGGTGGTGGTCGTCGCCCTGTCGATCTGGCGCGGCCTGTCCGGCTGGCCCTATCGCCTGCTGGCCGGGGCGACACTGCTTCTGGCGTTGCTGAACCCGTCCCTGCAATCCGAAGACCGCGAGCCGCTGTCGGACATCGTTCTGCTGGTCGTCGACCAGTCGGCCAGCCAGCGCCTCGCCGACCGCGAAGACCAGACCGCCGACGCCCTGGGCCGCCTCGAACAGGAGGTCGCCGCCCTTGGGATGGAGTTGCGTGTCGCACGCGTCGCGGACGCGCCGGACAACGCCGGCACCCTGCTAATGGCCGAGTTGGGGCGCATGATGGCCGAAACGCCGCGCGCCCGTATCGCCGGGGCCATCCTGCTGACCGATGGGCAGTTGCATGACGCCGCCTTGGTGCCCGACATGCCCGCCCCGATCCATGCCTTGCTGACGGGGCGCGACACGGATTGGGATCGCCGCCTGGTGATCGAGACCGCGCCGGCCTTTGCCATCATCGGCGAAGAGTTTGCCATGACGCTGCGCATCGAGGATCAGGGCGCGGTGCCCGCGGATCTGGCGGGGCGGGCCGAAATCCGGATCGCCATCGATGGGGGCGAGGCGCAAAGCTATCAGGTTCCCGTTGGCGAGACATTGCAACTGCCGCTGACGCTGGACCATGCCGGCCAGAACGTCGTGCAATTCACCGTCCCCGACGCGGCGGGCGAACTGACCGATCGCAACAATGCGGCCGTGGTTCAGATCAACGGCATCCGCGACCGGCTGCGCGTGTTGTTGGTTTCGGGCGAGCCGCACCCGGGCCAGCGCACATGGCGCAACCTGTTGAAATCCGATCCGGCGGTGGATCTTGTGCATTTCACCATCCTGCGCCCGCCCGACAAGCAGGACGGCGTGCCGGTGTCCGAGTTGTCGCTGATCGCCTTTCCGACGCGCGAGTTGTTCATGGAGGCGGTGGACGAGTTCGACCTGATCATCTTCGACCGCTACCAGCGGCGCGGCATTCTGCCGATGCTCTATATCGACAATATCCGGCGCTACGTCGAAGATGGCGGCGCCCTGTTGCTGGCGGCGGGGCCGGATTTCGCCTCGGCGGCCTCGCTCTATCGCACGCCTTTGTCGGAAATCCTGCCCGGCGAGCCGACGGCACGGGTAATTTCCGCGCCCTTCCTGCCGGAAATCTCGGATCTGGGCGCACGTCACCCGGTCACCTCGGGGCTGCAATCGGCGCATACAGCGCTTGCCGACAGTGATGCCCCCTGGGGCCGCTGGTTGCGCCAGATCGAACTGTTGGATCGCGGCGGTCAGACCGTGATGACCGGGGCCGAGGGCAGCCCGCTCTTGATGCTGGACCGTGTGGGCGAGGGACGGGTGGCGCAACTGGCCTCGGATCATGCGTGGCTGTGGGATCGCGGCTATGAAGGAGGCGGCCCGCAGCTGGAGTTGTTGCGGCGGCTGGCCCATTGGATGATGGGTGAACCCGATCTCGAGGAAGAGGCCCTTGTCGCACAGGCCGAGGGCCAGTCGATCACGATCACGCGCCGGACCCTGGCCGACGGGGTGGGCGATGTCGTGGTCACCGCGCCCGATGGCACCGAAGAGGTCATCACGCTGGAGCCAACCGCGCCCGGCCGCTTCTCGGCCGAGATCCTGGGGGCCGATCAGGGGCTGTATCGTCTGACGGACGGCGACCTGGAGACGGTTATTGCCCTGGGGCCCGCCGCGCCGCGCGAGTTCGAGGAAACCATCGCCTCGGGCGACCGTCTGGCCGATGTGGTCGCGCCCTTGTCGGGGGGCATTCACCAGCTGCAGGACGGGGTGCCGGATCTGCGCCGGGTCGCCGAGGGGCGGAATGCCTCGGGGCGGGGATGGATCGGCCTGACCTCGCGCGATGCCTATCTGACGACGGACGTGACCGTATCCGCCTTGCTGCCCACATGGCTGCTGCTGCTGATGGCGGCGGGGCTGATGCTGGCGGGCTGGCTGCGCGAAGGCCGACAATAGCGCAGCGGCGCAGCCCGACCGCTGCCTGAGCACAGGGCCCAGTGGTGACGCTACGGGACAGGCTCGTCCGTGACGCGCGGATCATTAGGTGGGGGCCTGTATTGCCCGTGCAACGGGTGGATCAGAACGGTTTGAACACCACCAGGTACAGCACGACGATGACGGCCAGAACGCTGATTTCGTTGAACACGCGCAGATAGAAGTCGCTTTCGTCGAACTGCCCCTTGCGGGCGCGCAACACCAGTTTCCCGGTCCAGCCGTAATGCGCCGCGAGGGCCGTGACGAGGCCCAGCTTGACCCAGGCCCAGACGGGCCAGCCCCACCACCAGAACAGGTAGATCCCCGAAAGAATCGCGATCACGCCAAGACCCAGGGAAAAGCGGTAGATGCGGATGGTCAGATCGCCGGTCGGTCCGAATTCACCGATCCTCGCGTATTCGCGTTTCCAGTAGATCAGCGCGCGGGGCACCGCGAAGATGCCCGTCATCCACCCGAGAACGCACAACAAATGAAGGACTTTAACCCATTCCATGGCGCCACCAGTGACGCCCGGCGGCGCGCTGCGCAAGGTGCGAGAATGTCTCAGGGGAATTTTCATTGCTTTGATGTATGATTGGTTATATTTCTTTACCAATTCCTAGGCGACACGGAGGAGGACCGCCCATGGAGATGCCCACACCCGATCATGCCGTTCTGTCCCGCAAGGGACGTATCGTGGCGCGCCTGCAATCGGTTTTGCCCAAGACCGCCGTTATCCACGACGAGACCGAAACGCGCGCCTATGAATGCGATGCCCTGACCGCGTATAAATGCCCGCCTCTGGCGGCTGTTCTGCCCTCGACCACCGAAGAGGTCGCGGCCGTGTTGAAGATCTGCCACGACGAAGGCGTCCCGGTGGTGCCCCGCGGGGCAGGGACGTCGCTGGCCGGGGGGGCGTTGCCCACGGCCGACAGCGTGATCCTGGGTGTCGCGCGCATGAACAAGGTGCTCGAGGTCGATTACGACAACCGCTTTATCCGCGTGCAGTCGGGGCGCACGAACCTGAGCGTGACGGGCGCGGTCGAACAGGAAGATTTTTTTTACGCTCCCGATCCCTCCAGCCAGCTGGCCTGCGCCATCGCGGGCAATATCGCGATGAATTCGGGCGGGGCGCATTGCCTGAAATATGGCGTCACGACGAACAACCTGCTGGGCGTGACCATGGTCACGATGGCGGGCGAGGTGATTGAGATCGGCGGCGCGCATCTGGATGCGGCGAGTTATGACCTGCTCGGTCTGATCTGTGGCTCCGAGGGGCAGTTGGGCGTGGTGACCGAGGCGACGCTGCGCATCCTGCGCAAGCCCGAGGGCGCGCGGCCCGTTCTGATCGGATATGACAGCAACGAGGTCGCGGGCGAATGCGTCAGCGACATCATCAAGGCCGGCGTTCTGCCCGTGGCCATCGAGTTCATGGACCGTCCCTGCATCCGCGCGACCGAGGATTTCGCCAAGGCGGGCTATCCCGATTGCGAGGCACTGCTGATCGTCGAGGTCGAAGGGTCCGAGGCCGAGATCGCCGAGCAACTGGGCGTCATTACCCAGATCGCCCGGCGTCACAACCCGGTGGAACTGCGCGAGGCGCAATCGGCGGACGAGGCGGCGCGCATCTGGCTGGGCCGCAAATCGGCTTTTGGCGCGATGGGCAACATCAACGATTACATGTGCCTGGACGGAACGATCCCGGTGTCGTCGCTGCCCCATGTGCTGGGGCGGATCGGCGAGATGTCGAAGGAGTTCGGCCTGGACGTGGCCAACGTGTTCCATGCAGGCGATGGCAACATGCACCCGCTGATCCTGTTCGATGCGAACAAGCCGGGCGATCTGGAAACCTGCGAGGCCTTTGGAGCGGAAATCCTGAAGCTGTGTGTCGAGGTTGGCGGTTGCCTGACCGGCGAGCATGGCGTGGGCATCGAGAAGCGCGACCTGATGACGACGCAGTTCGAGCCGGACGATCTGGAGGCGCAGATGCGGGTCAAGGACGTGTTCGACCCGACCTGGCTGCTGAACCCGGCCAAGGTGTTTCCCCTGGCGGTGTCCGCCGAGCGCAGGGGTTTCGCCGCCTGACGGCGGCGACCCGGCGGGGGGCCAGCCCCCCGCACCCCCCGGAGTTTTTTTGCCAAGATGAAGGAGCGGGCGTGGTGCTGACCCCTGCCAGTGAGACGGAATTGAGCGACATGGTGGCCTTGGCCGAAGGACCGTTGCGCATCATGGGTGGGGGGACCCGGCCGGTGGGGCGGCCTGTGGAGGGGACGCCGCTGTCGGTGGCGGGCCTGTCGGGTATCGAACTTTACGAACCGGGTGCATTGACCGTGGTGGCGGGCGCGGGGACGCCGCTGGCCGAGGTCGAGCGGGTGCTGGCGGCCGAGAACCAGCGCCTGCCCTTCGAACCGGTGGATTTTCGGAAACTCCTGGGGCGGCAGGGCGACCCGACCATCGGGGGTGTCGTGGCCACGAACGCCTCGGGGCCGCGGCGCATCCAGGCCGGGGCTTGTCGCGACAGCCTGATCGGCGTGCGCTTTGTCGACGGGGCGGGCACGCGCCTGAAGAATGGCGGGCGCGTGATGAAGAACGTCACCGGCTACGACCTCGTCAAGCTGATGGCCGGGAGTTACGGAACCTTGGGCATCTTGAGCGAAGTGAGCTTCAAGGTGTTGCCCGCCCCTGCGGCGCAGGCCTGTGTGAGCGTGGCGGGCCTGACCCCGGCCCAGGCCGTCGAGGCAATGGCGGCCGCGCTTGGCTCTCCCTTCGAGGTGAGCGGAGCGGCGCATCTGCCCAATGCCGAGGGCGGCCCGCTGACGGCGCTGCGCCTCGAAGGGTTCGCCGACAGCGTGCGCTATCGGTCCGAACGCCTGGTCGATGCCTTGCGGGGTTTCGGTGCGGCGGATGTGGAGACCGACGGCGCGCAAGTCGCGGCCCTGTGGCGGCAGATCCGCGATGTCGAGGTGTTTGCCGGCCGGCCGGGGGATGTCTGGCGCCTGTCGGTCAAACCGTCGGACGGGGCCGAGATCGCTGCGCGCTGCGGGGGGCAGGTGATGCTCGACTGGGGCGGTGGGCTGATCTGGGCATTGGTGCCCGAGGGCACGGATCTGCGCGCGCGTCTGGGGAGGTTCGAGGGACACGCGACGCTGATCCGGGCCAGCGCGGCGACGCGCGCAGAGATCCCGGTGTTCCAGCCCGAGCCGGAGCCGCTGGCGCGCCTCTCTCAGGGGTTGCGCGAGAAATTCGATCCTCGGGGTATCCTGAACCCCGGCTTGATGGGGTAGCCGATGCAGACGAGTTTCACACCGGACCAGCTCAAGGATGCGGCCACCGCGCGCTCGAACGAGATCCTGCGGACCTGCGTGCATTGCGGGTTCTGCACCGCGACCTGTCCGACCTACCAGGTGCTGGGAGACGAGTTGGACAGCCCCCGCGGCAGGATCTATCTCATCAAGGACATGCTTGAATCCGGTCGCCCGGCGGATGAGAAGACGGTCAAGCATATCGACCGCTGCCTGTCTTGCCTGGCCTGCATGACGACCTGCCCCTCGGGCGTGCATTACATGCACCTTGTCGATCACGCGCGCGAGTATATCGAACAGACCTACAAACGCCCGTTTTCCGACCGCGCCCTGCGCTGGATCTTGGCGCGTATCCTGCCCTATCCGGGGCGGTTTCGGCTGGCGCTTTGGGGCGCCAGGATCGGGCGGCCCTTTGCCTTTCTGATGCCGGATGCGCGGCTGAAGGCAATGTTGGAGATGGCGCCCAAGCACATCCCGCCGGTCAGCCGCAACGACGACGCGCAGGTCTTCCCGGCCGAGGGCGACCGGCGGATGCGCGTGGCGCTGATGACCGGTTGCGCGCAACGGGCATTGAACACCGACATCAACGACGCGACCATCCGGTTGCTGACCCGGCTGGGGGCCGAGGTGGTGATCGCCGACGGGCAGGGATGCTGCGGGGCGCTGACCCATCACATGGGCAAATCCGACGAAAGCCATGCCTCGGCGGCGCGGAATATCCGGGCGTGGACGCAGGAGATGCAGGGCGAGGGGCTGGACGCGATCGTCATCAACACCAGCGGCTGTGGCACGACCGTCAAGGACTATGGCCATATGTTCCGTCAGGACGCCCTGGCCAGGGAGGCCGCCACCGTTGCCGGCATCGCGATGGACGTGTCCGAGGTCGTCACCAACCTGGGTCTGCCCGAGGGGGCCGCAGTGTCGTCCGAGACACCGCTGAAGGTGGCCTATCACGCGGCCTGTTCCCTGCAGCATGGCCAGCAGATCAAGACATTGCCCAAGGATTTGCTGAAGGCGGCCGGGTTCAAGGTGGTCGAGCCTGTCGACAGTCACCTGTGTTGCGGGTCGGCGGGCACCTACAACCTCATGCAGCCCGAGATTTCGAAGGAACTGAAGGCGCGCAAGGTCGAAACGCTGGAAATGACGAAGCCCGACATCATCTCGGCCGGGAATATCGGTTGCATGATGCAGATCGGGTCGGGGACCGAGATCCCGATCGTGCACACGGTCGAATTGCTCGACTGGGCGACGGGCGGGCCGATGCCGCCGGCCCTGACCCGCCATGGCGCAGCGGCGGTGCCGATCCTGCGCTGAGCACTGCCGGAGACAGCGCCGCGCCGCGCGGTGCGGGCTCAGGCCGTGTCGGCCATTATTTCTCGGCCGCAGGCTCTTCCTCGATCATCAGGTCTTCGTCGATGCAGCGACCGTCGACCACGATCGTGCCGGGCGGGCAGGCATCGCCGAGGGGTTCGTCGTCCATCGGCTCCATCGGTTCGAGCGAGACGATGCCGCAATCGGTGTTGTCGGTGCCCGGCGCGCACGAGGTGGTCACGTGGCCCGCGACGCTGGGGTCGTCGCATTCGCCGTCATTGGCGAAAAGGCAGATATCGCTGATATCGAGGGGCGGCACGTAACCCGTGCAATCGCTGGTGTCGGTGCCCGGGTCGCACAGCCCCGATACCGCGCCGTAGATCGACGGATCGTCACAGTCGCCGTCATTGGCCCAACGGCAGGTGTCGTTCGCCGCGGCCGGGGTGGCGAGGGTTACGGCCAAGGCCAGGGCGAGCTGTGGAATACGGGTGCAAGACCATGCAGGGGCCATCGTCATCTCCTCGGGGTAGTTGGCGTCCGCCATGGCTGCACCTGCGAACCATCGGCGGCCTTGATCCACGACAAGTCGGCGATGAAAAACACCGCACCCGGCCGCGCGGCCCAAGTTTCGCCGGATTGCCGCGGCAGGGTCAGGGCGACTCGGTTCCAACTCGCAGGCGCGCATGCAACGCCTTTTCGGTTTTCTTCTGACGCTTCTGTTCGCCTGTCCCGCCATCGCGCAGCAGGATAGCCCCCTGCGCGTCCTGCAGACCGGCGATGACAGCCGCGGCTGGGAGGCCGTGGGACGGCTGGACACGGGGATCGGCTTTTGCACCGCGACCCTGATCGCGCCCGATCTGGTGCTGACGGCGGCCCATTGCCTGTTCCATCCCGACAGCGGGGCGCGTCTGGATGACCGTGACCTCAGCTTTCAGGCGGGGTTGCGCAACGGTCGGCCCGAGGCCATTCGCCACATCCGGCGCGGACACGTGATGCCGGGCTATTCCGTGCTGCGCGGTATCGAGATGGACATGATCGCACGGGATCTGGCCTTGCTCGAGCTCGATCTGCCCGTCGGTTCGGCCCGTTTCGCGCCGATTGCAGCGGGCGGGGCGGCCCCCCTGCGCGGCGCGGTCACGGTGGTGTCATACGGGGCAGACCGCGAAGACGCGCCCTCCCTGCAAGACAGGTGCACGATCCTGGGCGGGCAGGGCGTGGTGCGCAGCCTGTCGTGCCGCATCGATCGCGGCAGTTCCGGCGCCCCGGTCCTGCGGATGACCGCGCATGGCCCTCGGGTCGTGGCGGTGATGTCGGCCACCGGGCGGGCCGCGACGGGGCAGCCGCGTTCGGTCTCGGTGGCAATCGAGGCTGCGCTGCCTGTCCTGTTGTCGCAAAGGGCCGGGGCCGCGACGGGCGCTGCCGGCGGTACGATGCGCCCCGATCGCGGGCGCCTCGGGGCACATTTCATCCGGCCTTGATGCCGTTGCGCCGGGCTTGAATTGTGCGGCGGGTCTTCCCAGATCACGGATGTGCCGGGGCCACGGACGGGCCGGTACATTCCATGACAGCGCCCGAATGACGGGGCTGTTTCACATATGTTGTCGCTCAACGGAGGATGACCATGCGAAGCTATGATCTTTCGCCCCTTTACCGCGCCACGGTCGGGTTCGACCGGATGGCCGACATGCTGGACCGTGTCATGACGCAGGACACCGCCACCAGCACCTATCCGCCCTACAACATCGAAAAGACCGGCGAGGATGCCTATCGCATCTCGATCGCCGTGGCCGGTTTCGCCGAAGACGAATTGACCGTCGAGCAGCGCGAGGCCGAACTGGTGATTTCGGCGCGCAAGGCCAAGGATGACACGCCGCGCACGTTCCTGCATCGCGGGATCGCCACGCGGGCCTTCGAGAAGCGCTTTCACCTGGCCGACCATGTGCGCGTGACCGGGGCGGCCCATGAAAACGGCATGCTGCATGTCGATCTGGTGCGCGAAGTGCCCGAGGCGTTGAAACCCCGGAGGATCGAGATCGCGTCCCATCGCCCCGCCGCGATCGAGGCCGGTGGCGTGACGTCCGAGACGGAAACCGCCTGATCCCGGTCGTACGCCACAAGTCAGGGGGCGGTCCCGATGGGCCGCCCCTTTTGCTGGGCCGGGCGCGCTGTCAGGGCGTCAGAACCACTGCCCCGGCTCCATCAGCCCAAGCTCCATCAATTGCAGCGACGACCATCGGAAGGGAACGGATTTGTGCCAGCGGAAATCCGAGATGTCGTAGCGCGAGCCGGGATTGGTGCGCAGGGCCTTGGCCACGCGGAACGAACAGATCGCCGCCGATAGGGAATGATGCCATGGGCAGGCATAGGTGTTCATTTCCTCGTCGCTCAGCGTGTGATCGTCGCGCAGTTTCAGCCCCGGCATGGCCTGGAACAGCCCGACGCGGTCGATCTTGCGCTTGGGCTGGGCGACATGTTCCTCGAACCGCCAGCGCAGCCCGCCGTAAAAGTTCAGTTGCCGGTCAAGAATGTCGCCTGCGTCGTTGCGGCGGGTTTCGGCATAGTAGCCGGAACTGTCCAGAAGCGCGGTATCGAGGCAGACCGCGTCGGGATGGGTGTTCAGGTTAGGCGCGTAAAGGTCGATGACATAGGTGAGGATGGCGGTTCGCCGCTCCTCCATGACCCAGGTCGTCAGCTCACCGACCGTGCGATCCTCGCAAAATGGAAAGAACAGGTATTCGCCATTGAAACAGTAGTGGATCCATTCCCCCGGAACCAACGCGATCAGGGCGTTCACGGCCTTTTGCGCGGTCCCCCTGCGGCGGGACGGATGGCGGATGACATGCCGCACGACTTCCGACGTGGCCGGCGGCGGCGGCACGGCCAGGCCGTCGGGGGCCACCACGAAGATGGCGCGAAACCCCAAGGACTGCACATGGTCGAGCGTCGAGGTCAGTTCCGTGGCATCCTCGGCGATCACCATGGCGAAGGGGCCTTTGCCGAACGTGCCGGCGGCCGAGCCCGCAAACTGTTCAAGCGTGTCGAAATCCATGCCTGCCCGTTCCATCCATGCCTGCCCGGTTTTTGCCAAAGTGACCCTGCAGATGGCGAATTGCAATCGTCTGTCCGCGCCGCTTGGCCTTTGGGGGCGTTGATAGCCCCGCGTCCATGCGATACATCCCGCAGGTCAACAAACCCTTGTGGAAAGCGCGCGCCATGACCGGGACAAAGAAACTCTTCGTCAAGACCTACGGCTGCCAGATGAATGTCTATGACAGCGAACGCATGGCCGAGGCGCTGGGGGCGCAGGGGTATCAGCAGGTGGACAGCGCCGAAGGCGCCGACATGATCCTGCTCAACACCTGCCATATCCGCGAGAAGGCCGCGGAAAAGGTCTATTCCGAGCTTGGTCGCCTGAAACCCCTGCGCGCGGCCAATCCCGATCTCAAGATCGGGGTGGCGGGGTGTGTCGCGCAGGCCGAAGGCGAAGAGATCATGCACCGCCAGCCCATGGTCGATCTGGTGGTGGGGCCCCAGACCTACCATCGCCTGCCCACCATGATGGAGGCGCTGGCGCGCGGGGAAAAGGCGCTCGACACCGATTTCCCCGAGGAAGACAAGTTCGCCCATCTGCCCAAGGGCCGCAAGGCGCGGCGCGGGCCGACGGCGTTCCTGACGGTGCAGGAAGGGTGTGACAAGTTCTGCTCGTTCTGCGTCGTGCCCTACACGCGTGGGGCCGAGGTCAGTCGCCCGGCCGACCGTCTGCTGCGCGAGGCGCGCGACCTGATCGACCGCGGCGTGCGCGAGATCACCCTGCTGGGCCAGAACGTGAATGCCTATCATGGCGCAGGGCCCGATGGCGGCGAATGGGGTCTGGCCCGCCTGATCCGCGAGATGGCGACAATCGACGGGTTGGATCGCATCCGCTTCACCACTTCGCACCCCAACGACATGGACGAGGACCTGATCGCCGCGCATGGCGATTGCGACAAGCTGATGCCATACCTGCACCTGCCCGTGCAGGCGGGATCGGACAAGGTGCTGAAGGCGATGAACCGCAAGCATACCGCCGAGGCTTATCTCCGCCTGATCGAACGCATCCGCGCCGCGCGCCCCGATCTGCACCTGTCAGGGGACTTCATCGTCGGGTTCCCAGGCGAAACCGAGGCGGATTTCCAGGCGACACTCGATCTGGTAGAAACCGTGGGCTACGGCACGGCCTATTCCTTCAAATATTCCGCGCGTCCCGGCACGCCTGCGGCCGAGCGCGCCACCGTCGATCCGGCCGAGGCCGACGACCGGCTGCAACGTTTGCAGGCGCTGCTGACCCGGCAGCAGCGGGCCGCGCAGGACGCCATGGTCGGGCGCAGGGTGTCGGTTCTGTTCGAAAAACCGGGGCGCATGCCGGGCCAGATGGTCGGCAAGTCCGAGTACCTGCACGCCGTCCATGTCGACGGCCCCGAGACGCTCAAGGGGCAGATCGCGCCCGTCGACACTCGTCGACAGCGGCCCGAACTCGCTTGCCGGGCGATTGGTGGGCTGAACGGGACTACCTGCGGCGCGGCGGGGTCTCGGACAGAATGCGGGTCATCACGTTGACCATCCCGTTGGGGCGGTTGACCGTCGCCGGGTCGCGGCAGACCCGTTCGGCAATGGCGTGGGCCTCGGGAAAGGTATAGCCGGCGCTGACGAGGCTGTCGGTGAAGACCGGGTTCGGCCGGTCCCAGATCACGTCTTCCCACGGGCCGCGATAACAGCTGATCGTGATGACATGGCGTTGGGTCGACAGCTGATAGGCATGGTCCTGCGCGATGGCGGCCGGCGCGCCGGCCATGCAACCGACGGCGCAGCCGGCCATCATCAGAGCTCTGGTCATGGTCTTGGTCCTCCCCCAGTTGGACACATTCAAACGACCGAAGGCAGGGGCAAGGACGGGGCCATGACCCAATCAGCATACCGTGACAGCGGTAGGCCGTGCATCCGGCGTAGGCGGTCAAGCGTATCACGGCGAATCGCATGCGGGGGGCGGAAAACCGTCATTGGCCGAGCTTTGGCGCCGGCATAGCGCGGCTTGCCCCTTGTTCTGATGGGCAAGCAGGCCCCCCGGTGCCCAAGGGGCCAGCCCTGTGCCCATGTCGTCCAAGGATGGGGCATCGGGGGGCGGCGGCCCCGCTGGTCCTGTGCGATAGGCCTATGTTGTCGCAACAGTCGGTGAAACACCCAGATGCTGTTTCCGCGGCGGCAACAGGCTGCGCCAGATTCCGCTTCCCTTGTGGATGAAAGATGCTAAAGTTCGGATATCAATAGAGTTTTCGCATATCGCGCTGCCACGCTGAACATGCGATCGTCAAGTGAATGGGGGATGATGGTGTGATTGACAAACTTACACGCATGTCCGCGCGCACCATCGGCATGATTGCCGTGTTGGCAAGTGCGTGGACCATCGGCGCCGGGTCTGCCCTGGCGCAGGATACCGTGACCGTGACCGGGCGTGTCGAGCCGGGCCTTTGGGTGGATCCCGACGGATGTTTGCACTGGGTCGCCGATGGCGGGGTAGAAGGTTATATGTCGGGCCGCGTTAATCCGCAGGATGGCATGCCGGTTTGCCTCGACGTCAACACCTGCGCTGTCTCGAATACCGACGTCCTGTTCCATACGGACAGTGCGCGCCTGACCAGCACGGGGCGGCAGCAGTTGCAGCAGTTCTTCTCGAGCGCCGGGGCCTTTGCCTATGCCATCTATGGCCACACCGACAGCCGCGCCTCGGATGAATACAACATGCGCCTGAGCCAGCGTCGCGCCGCGTCTGTCGCAAACGTGGCCCGCTCGGTCGGGGCGCGTGTCGCGCGCGAGATCGGCTACGGCGAGCGCCGTCCGGTCGCCCCCAACGACAGCGCCGCGAATATGCAGCGCAACCGTCGCGTCGAAATCGTGTGCTACAGGTGACCGCCATGACCGAGAAGTTTTCTGCACGGGCCGTTGTCGTCCTCGTCCTTTCGACTGTTGCACTCACTGCCTGTCAAAGCACCGATGGTGCGCGCCTCGTGGCGATCGGCGAGGACACAGGTGTGGATGCGGGCAGCCTGAGCCAACTTGAAGCCGGCATTTGGATCGATCCCGATGGGTGCCACCACTGGATGATCGACGACGGTCTGGAAGGGTACTGGGATCTGCGCCGAGACCCGGTGTCGGGCCTGCCGGTCTGCACCAACGTGGCACCGCCGAATTCTATTGTTGGCGACATCAGCCGGAACCCCGGCATCCCGGACTTCACGCCCGGGTTCTGATCCAAGACCCTTGCTTGAACGACGCGGGCGCCCTTGGGCGCCCGTTTTGGTTTCAGCCCCTGCGATGCCCTTGGACACAGGATCAAGAAATTTTCGTGACGGGTGACACAACAGGTTGCGTTCGTGCCTCGGCACGGTCAGTCTTGAGATGTTAGCCACCCTCAGGATGGGAGAACCCGTTTGGCGACAACAACGCTGCCGCAGCCCGCTGCCGAGCCGCCCGTCGAACGACTGCTGGAATTTCCGGACAATCGCCTGTTGATCGAACTCTGTGGCGAGTTTGACCGCAATCTTGCCCAGGTCGAACACCTTCTTTCCGTGCACATCCTGCGCCGGGGCAATGAGCTTGCCTTGCTGGGGGACGCCCGCGAAGAGGCGGCCGGCGTGCTCGAGGGGCTTTATGCAAGGTTGGAAACCGGCAAGTCCATCGAACCCGGCGATATCGACGCGATCGTGCGCCTGGGCAATTCGGGCGAGGAGACCGGCGCGCGCGACGGTGATCAGATGGAGATGTTCGGCGCGGGTCCGTTGGAAATCGGGACGCGCAAGAAAACGATCGAGCCGCGAACACGCGCGCAGCAGGACTATGTGCGCAACCTCTACGGCAACGAACTGGCCTTTGGCATCGGCCCGGCGGGCACCGGCAAGACCTATCTCGCCGTGGCCGTCGCGGTGAACCAGATGATCAACGGCCATGTCGACAAGATCATCCTGTCGCGTCCGGCCGTCGAGGCGGGCGAGCGTCTGGGCTTTCTGCCCGGCGACATGAAGGACAAGGTCGACCCGTACATGCAGCCGCTCTACGACGCGCTGAACGATTTCCTGCCGGCCAAGCAACTGGGCAAGCTGATCGAGGAAAAGACCATCGAGATCGCGCCCTTGGCCTTCATGCGGGGCCGCACCCTTTCGAACGCCTATGTCGTGCTGGACGAGGCGCAGAATGCCTCGACCATGCAGATGAAGATGTTCCTGACCCGCCTGGGGCAGGGCAGCCGCATGGTCATCACCGGCGACCGCAGCCAGGTCGACCTGCCCCGCGGTCAGATGAGCGGCCTTGTCGAGGCCGAGCGCATCCTTGGCGGAATCGAGGGGATCAGCTTCAACTACTTCACGGCCAAGGATGTCGTACGCCACCCGATGGTCGCAAGGATCATCGAAGCCTATGACAAGGAGGCGCCGCAGGGCTGATGCGGGCGGCAGGCGCATGAACCAGCGTCGCCGGTTCCTTGCCACCGCCTCAACTGCCATCGCAATGCCTGCTCGCCTTCATGCGCAGCCGGTCGTCGATACCGATGTTGCCGTCATCGGCGCCGGGGCCGCCGGAATCGCCGCCGCCCGCCACATGCAGGCGCAAGGATGACGGGTTGTCATCGTTGAGGCGCGTGACCGGGTCGGGTACCCCGCCCGCTCCCTGGCGGGTCTGGCGGTTGGCGACCGTTGGCAAGCGGCCGCGCGCCGCTGCGCGATGCGCCTGAATTCGCCCTCGATCTTGCCGCGTTGGAAACGGGACAGGGGGCCTTGATCCACCTTTATCCAGATGCCCCGCGCCGCAGCCTCTCCGGGGCGCTCGGGGCCGTGATCGGCGCACAGGTGGAAACCGTGTTCTGGCACGATTGGGTCGCCGACCCCTTGAGCCTCGGGGGCTGCTCTCGGGCGGTGCCTGGTGCCGGGGGCGCGCGTTTGGCGGCCATGGATCCCGTGGGGGAGCGGATATTTTTCGCGGGCAAGGCCGCGCCGGGGCCACTTGCGACGACGGTGGGCGGCGCGTGTCTGTCAGGGCAGCGTGCAGCACGAACCATCGCCGCGCTGCTATAGCGCGCTAGCTATGCCGACATGTCATCAGCACCTGCCCTTGAGCGTATCGAAATCACCGCCCCGTCCCAATTGTGGGAGTGGCTGGCCGAAAACCATACCGGGCCATCGGTCTGGCTGGTGACCTGGAAAGCCGCGCACCGGGCGAATTATGTCAGCCGCGAGCAGGTGCTGGATGCTCTGGTCGCTTATGGTTGGATCGACGGGCGGCGCATGAAGCTGGACGAAAACCGCAGCATGCAACTGATCGCCCCGCGCAAGCAGAGCGTTTGGGCCCGCAGCTACAAACTCCGCGCCGAGCGTCTGATCGCCGAGGGCCGAATGCGGCCGCCCGGACTGGCCGCCCTGCAGGCGGCGCAGGCGGGCGCGCTATGGCACACGTCGGACCCGGTCGATGACTTCGCCGTGCCCGAGGATCTGCGCGACGCGCTGGCGGCGCAGGGCGGGAAAGCGTGGTTCGCGAGCGCGGCCCCGTCCTATCGGCGCAACGTTCTGCGCTATCTTGCCCAGGCCAAGCGCCCCGAGACGCGCGCCAAGCGCGTCGCCCTGATCGCCGGTCATGCCGCACGGGGCGAGAAGCTGCCGCATTACTGACTGGCAGGACCCGTGGCCGGGATGCTAGGGGGCCGCATGACCGAGATCGACATCCTTATCGAGACTCCGGACTGGGACGAGAACGCCCTGGCCGCACTGGCCCAGGCGGCCTTTGATGCGACACTGTCCGAGATGTCGCTCGACCCGGGCCTTTTTGCCGTCAGCCTTCTGGCCTGTGACGATGAACGCATCGCGGCGCTGAATGCCGATTTCAGGGGCAGACCCACGCCGACCAATGTCCTGTCCTGGCCATCGCAAGAGCGTGCCGCCCCGACCCCCGGCGCCATGCCCGACCTGCCCGCGCCCGGCCCGCAGGGCCCGCCCGAGGAGTTGGGGGATATCGCCCTGGCCTACGAGACCTGCGCACGCGAGGCGACCGAGGCCGGCAACTCCTTCGAGCATCATCTCGGCCATCTGCTGGTCCACGGGCTGTTGCATCTGCTCGGGTTCGATCACGAAACCGACCCCGATGCCGAATTGATGGAGGGTCTTGAGACGCGCATCCTTGCCAGACTGGGGGTCCCTGACCCATATTGATGCGACGGGCACATCTGGCCCGGTTTTGGATATCTGGAAAGGAGCAATGAGCTCGAACCCCGATCCCTCGTCTCCCGCGGCGCATGGCGCGCAGGACTTAGAGGATGACACCCCCGCCCAGAGGCCGGGTTTCTTTTCACGGATCTTCGGCAGCACCCCCCCCGACGGTCGAGGCCGAGGACGACAGTTCCCAACAGCATGCATCCGAGGCGCAGCCTGCGGGCCAGCGTCCTTTCGGCATGTCCAACCTGCGGCATCTGCGGGTCGAGGACGTGGCCATCCCGCGGGTCGAGATCGTCTCGGTGCCCTGCGACATGGGATTGCCCGACCTGGTCGAGGTGTTTCGCGACTCGGGCCTGACACGCCTGCCGGTCTATGACGGCACGCTCGACAGCCCGACGGGGATGGTCCACCTCAAGGACGTGGCGCTGAGATACGGGTTCAACGGAACGGCCACGGATTTCTCGCTGCGCACCATGCTGCGCCCGCTGCTTTATGCGCCGCCATCCATGCCGATCGGCGTCTTGCTGGCCAAGATGCAGACACAGCGCACGCATATGGCGCTGGTGATCGACGAATATGGCGGTGTGGACGGGCTGGTGACCATCGAGGACCTGATCGAACAGGTGATCGGTGAAATCGAGGACGAGCACGACATCGAAGAGGCGCAGCCCTGGACGCGGGAAAAGGATGGATCCTTCATCGCGCTGGCTCGCGCGCCCTTGGCCGAGTTCGAAACCGAGATCGGCCTGTCCCTGACCGAAGACGAGGACGAGGAAGAGGTCGATACGCTTGGCGGTCTCGTCTTCTTGTTGACCGGCCGCGTGCCCGCGCGGGGCGAGGTCGTGCCCCATGAAGAGACCGGGGTCGAGTTCGAGGTGATCGACGCCGATCCCCGCCGGATCAAGCGGTTGCGCGTGCGCCTGCCACAGCGGTGACGCATCCATCGGGCATCCATCGGGACGTTCCGGCCGGCCTGTTCGCGGCGCGCTGGCCGGCGCTTGGCATTGCCGTGCTCGGCGGGGTCGCGGCGGCGTTGGGCCAGGCCCCGTTCGATCTGTGGTGGCTGGCGCTGGCCGGCTTTGTCGCGCTGTGTGGCCTGATATCGGTGGCGGCTGCACCGGGGCGGGCCGCGCTTTTGGCATGGGTGGCCGGGACGGCGCATTTCGCGACGGCCCTGCATTGGATCGTCGAGCCGTTTTTCGTCGATGCCGAGCGTCACGGATGGATGGCGCCCTTCGCCCTGGTGTTGATGGCTGGCGGGCTGGCGCTCTTCTGGGCGGTGGCCGGGTGGATCGCGGCCAGGCTTGTGCCAAATGGCGAGTCGGCCCTGCGGGCGATCGCGTTCGCCGCGGCGCTGACCCTGTCCGAGGCCGCGCGCGGCGTCCTGTTCACCGGCTTCCCCTGGGCGCAGCCGGGGCATATCCTGATCGACACGCCGCTCTTGCCGCTATCGGCCCTAGTCGGGCCCCTTGGCCTGACGGCGCTGGTTCTGTTCACGGCGACCGCTCTGGTCGTGCTCGTCCACAGGGGGCGATCGCGGCTGGCGGTGGCTGTGTTCGGGGCCGTGGCGGTGGGCGTCGGCCTGCTGCCCGCGCCATCCGCGCCGCGGCCAGCCGCCGACGCCCCGGTCGTGCGATTGATCCAGCCGAACGCGCCGCAACATCTGAAATGGCGCCGCGACATGATCGAGGTGTTCTTTCAACGCGGCCTCGACCTGACCGCAACCGCGCCCGAGGGGCGCGCGCCGGATCTGGTGGTCTGGCCGGAAACCAGCCTGCCGCAATTGCTGGACCGCTCGGATGCCAGCCGCGCCCGCATCGCCCAGGCCGCCGGGGCGGCCCCGGTCGTCATCGGCGCGCAGCGCTTTCGCGACGATCGGCCGGTCAACAGCCTGGCGCTGTTGGGGCCGGATGGCCGCGTTCAGGGCGTCTATGACAAGCATCGCCTCGTGCCCTTTGGCGAGTACCTGCCCTTCGGCGACAGGCTGGCCGATTGGGGGCTGCGGGGCCTGGCCGAGGTGCTGCCGGGCGGCTACACGCCCGGAGAGGGGCCAACGACCCTTGATCTGGGCGCCTTGGGTACCGCCTTTCCGATGATCTGCTACGAGGCGATCTTTCCCACTGATATCCGCCGGGTCGATACCCGGCCCGACTGGATGCTGCACATCACGAATGACGCCTGGTTCGGCACGTTTTCCGGCCCGTATCAGCACCTGGCGCTGGCCCGCCTGCGCGCCGCCGAACAGGGTCTGCCGCTGCTGCGCGCGGCCAATACCGGCATCTCGGGCGTGATCGACGCGCGCGGCCGGGTCGTGGCCGCCCTGCCGCTTGGCGAGGCGGGGGCGCTGGACGTGGCGCTGCCCCCGGCCTTGCCGCCCACGCTCTATGCGCGGACGGGCGATGTGCCGATCCTGATCGTCGTGCTTTTCGCCGGCCTTGCCACAATTGCCGCAGGCCGCAGGCGCGCACGGCATTGAACCTCTGGGAACAAGGGCGTAAGCCAAGTCAGCCTCGCAACGGCTTCCTGGCGCGGGGACCTTGTTTTCAATGGAGCAACCTTCATGGCCCGATCGAACTATCTCTTCACCTCCGAGTCCGTCTCTGAGGGGCACCCCGACAAAGTCTGCGACCGCATCTCGGACGCCGTACTCGATGCCTTCCTTGCGGAGGAACCCGAGGCGCGCGTCGCCTGCGAGACATTCGCCACCACCAACCGCGTGGTCATCGGGGGCGAGGTGGGCCTGTCCGACAAGGCCAAGCTGCATGACTACATGGATCACATCGGCGATATCGCCCGCGCCTGCATCAAGGATATCGGCTACGAGCAGGAGAAGTTTCACCACGAAACCGTCGAGGTGACGAACCTGCTGCACGAGCAATCCGCGCATATCGCCCAAGGCGTCGACGCGGCCGAGGACAAGGACGAGGGCGCCGGGGATCAGGGCATCATGTTCGGCTTCGCCGTCGATGAAACGCCCGAGTTGATGCCTGCGCCGATCCTGTATTCCCACGCGATTCTGCGCCGTCTGGCCGAGGTGCGCAAATCCGGGCAGGAGCCGACGCTCGGCCCCGATGCCAAAAGCCAGTTGACCCTGCGCTACGAGGATGGCCGCCCGGTCGAGGTTGCCTCGATCGTGCTGTCCACGCAGCATCTGGACGCAAGCATGACCTCCGACGACGTGCGCGCCGTGGTCGAGCCCTATATCCGCGAGGTTCTGCCGACGGACTGGCTGAACGATCAGACCGTCTGGCACGTGAACCCGACCGGCAGGTTCGTCATCGGGGGCCCCGACGGGGACGCGGGCCTGACCGGGCGCAAGATCATCGTCGACACCTATGGCGGGGCCGCGCCCCACGGCGGCGGTGCCTTCTCGGGCAAGGACCCGACCAAGGTGGACCGCTCGGCCGCCTATGCCGCGCGCTACCTTGCCAAGAACGTGGTCGCCGCCGGCATGGCCAAACGCTGCACCATCCAGCTGTCCTATGCCATCGGCGTGGCCGAACCGCTGTCGATCTATGCCGAGACGCATGGCACGGGTGAGGTGCATGAGTCCGAGATCGAGAAGGCCATCCGAGACACGATGTGTCTGACGCCGCGCGGCATTCGCACGCAACTGGGTCTGAACCGCCCGATCTACACCCGCACCGCGGCCTATGGCCATTTCGGGCGTGCGCCCGAGGAAGATGGCGGGTTTTCGTGGGAACGCACCGATCTGGTCGAGGCGCTCAAGGCCGCCGTCTGATCGATGTTGCGCGCGCCGGCCCGCTACCGGGCCGGTGCGAAATCCGCCCAGATCGGCATATGATCCGAGGCATGGCGTGCCTCGCCGTGCCGGATCGTGCCGCTGTCGGTGACCCTCAGCGCCGCACCATGGGCGAAGCGATCCAGCGGGGCGACCGGATAGGCGGTGTGAAAGCTGCGCCCGGGCGACATGACCGTGAACTCGCGCCCCAGCGGCTCGAACCCGCCGCGCGGCGCCCATTCGTTGAAATCTCCGGCGATGATGGTGTGGGCCCGATCCTGGGGCGCGACATGCGAGCGGATCGCGGCCAACTGACGCCGCCGCCAGCGTCGCAGCAGGCCCAGATGCGCCCCGATCACGCTGATATCGCCCACACGCGGCGCGGCCAGTTGGACGCGCACCGCGCCGCGCGGTTCCAGCCCCGGCAGCATCAGCCGGTCAACCCCCAGGACGTCGATTCCCGGTTTGACCAGAACGGCATTGCCGTGCCAGCCAAGGCTCACATCGGTGGCGGCCAGGTCCACCACGTCATAGTCGCTTTCCAGATCGATCAGATGTCGGGGGATCGCGGCGGGGCGCGGGGGCAGCCGCTTGTCCGCCTCTTGCAGGATCACCACGTCGGCCCCGCTTTCGGCGATGACGGACATGACCCGCTCGGGGTTGCGTCGCCGATCCAGGCCCACGGCCTTGCGGATGTTATAGCTCAGAACGCGCATCCGGGTCTTAAAGCACAGGCGCCACCAACCGCGCCAGAGGCGCGCCCAGGCGGATGGTGAGGGGTTGTTCGCCCAAGGTCTTGGTCAGCCGCGTGGCGTTTGCGAAATCGGCGCTCAGCATGTCTTCGACCTGCTCGGCCAAGGGGTGATCCAGAAACACCCCCATCGTTTCGAAGTTCAGCCGGAACGAGCGGTTGTCGAAATTCGTGCTGCCGATCCCGCACAGCCCGTCATCGACCAGAAAGACCTTTTGATGCACGAACCCGGCCTGATACCGCCAGATGCCGACCCCGGCCGCGGTCAACTCGTCGAAATAGGCAAAGGCCGCCAGCCAGGGCAAATGGTGGTCGATGCGCTCGGGCAGCAGCAGGCGCACGTCACAGCCGCGCGCAGCGGCCAGTTTCAACGCCGACAGCAGCGCCAGGTCGGGCACGCAATAGGGGGAACTGATCCAGACCCGTTGGCGGGCCGCCGAGATGGCCGCGAAATACATCGCCGATGCGCCGTCCTCGTCCTCGGTGGGGCCGGTGGCGACGGTCAGGCCCTCGACCGTGCCGGTCTCCTGCGGGCGCGACCAGCCGATCTCGTTGCGCAGCGATTGCCCGGTCAGCCAGTGCCAGTCTTCGGCAAACACGACCTGCAATTGCAGCACCATCGGCCCGGTGATGCGACAGAACGTGTCGCGCCACGCGCCGATCTCGGGGTCGCGTCCAAGGTATTCGTCACCCACGTTAAGCCCGCCGATGAAGGCCTCGCGCCCATCGACGATCAGGGTCTTGCGGTGGTTGCGAAAGTTGATCTGAAGCCGGCGTACAAGGGGTGTTCGGCGTCGGCCCGCGACCCCCTCGATCCCGGCCGCTTCCATGCGCCGGATGGCGGCGCGGCTCAACCCGCTGGAGCCGACCGCATCGGTATAAAGCCTGACGCCGACCCCGCGCTCTGCCGCGGCGATCAGCCGGTCGATCATCTCGGTTCCGATCCTGTCGTCGCGAAAGGTGTAGAACTGCACCAGCAGATCCGTCTCGGCCCGGTCGATGGCCGCGAACATGGCGTCGAAGGCAGCCTGACCGTCGATCAGCAAGTCGACGCTGTTGCCGGCGACGAAGGGCAGATTGGCGATGCGTTCGAACGGACGGCGATCAAAGCCCCCCACGGCCACCGCGTCCGCCCGCGCCGGGTCCGGCCGCTTGTCGTCGAACAGGTCGCGGCTGGCCCGCCGCAGGCGGCTTTTGCGCATGTAGCGGTGCGGCCCGAAAATCGCGTAGACGAAGATACCGATATAAGGCGCGCTCAGCAGGAACACGACCCAACCCACCGCGCCCTGCGGGGTGCGCGCCGATTGCGCCGCCCGCCAGCTGAGCATAACGGCAAGGGCAAGCCCCAGGGTCGAGACGACAGCGATCAACAGTGGCAACATGGCCCAAGCCTTTCCTGTCCCAAGTCGACCTAGCGGGGTGGGGAGCCGACGCCGCGCCCCAGTTCCTGCATGACACTGATATGGCCCATCAGGTCGCGCACGCTCAGAACGCCCTGCAATCGGCGCCCATCGGCCACCAGCAGCTTGCGCTGGCCCCCGCCGGCAAGCTTGTCCAGTGCCTCGGCCGCCGGGGCATGCGCGGCGATCATCGTGCTGTCATCCAGTGGGGCAAAGACATCGCCCACCGCTGTCCGCGTCCACTCGGCGCGGGGGACCGCCCGCATCAGCGCGGTGTCCACATGCCCCAGCAGGACACCGTTCTCGACCACGGGCAGGAAGCTGACGCCATGGGCCAGCATCACGTGATCGGCCACATCGGCCAATGTCATGTCGGGCTGCGCGCAATAAGGATTGGACGTCATCAACTCGGACACGCGGACCCCGCGCAGGCTGGTCTGCGTGACGAGATGCTGATAGGTGCCGCGGCTGGCATTCAGCACGAAGAGGCCGATCAGGCCCATCCAGACCCCGCCGATGCCGCCGCCCGACATCACCGAAAACAGCCCCAGACCCATCAGGAACAGGGCAAAGACGGTGCCCGCCGTGCTGGCCTTGCGCGTCGCCTCGAGCATGTCGCCCGAGCGGTTCCAGAGCCAGGCGCGCAGCACCCGCCCGCCATCGAGCGGAAAGGCCGGCACGAGGTTGAACACCGCCAGGATCAGGTTGATCGAGGCGAGGTAAGCGACAAGCATCCCGGCCACCCCGTCACCGGCAACGAGCGCGATCAGACCAAAGGCCCCGGCCAGCGCGAAACTCATCGCCGGCCCGGCGATCGCGATCCAGAATTCCGAGGCGGCGCTTTGCGGCTCGTCCTCCAACTGCGCGACGCCACCGAACAGGAACAGGGTGATGCCCCCCACGCCCAGACCGTAGCGCCGCGCGACCAGCGAATGCGCCAGTTCATGCAGGATCAGGCTGCCGAACAGGCCCAGCATCGCCACCACCGACAGGATCAGATACCCGGTGGGGTCGAGTCCCGGCAGAACCTGCGGGAAATAGCCCGAGGACAGGCTCCAGACGATCAGGGCGGCGATCAGCAGCCAACTGGCATCGATGCGGATTTCGAACCCGAACAGGTCGAACAGACGGATCGAATGAGAAAACATCCCCACACCTCCTTTCGTCTCGGGCCGAGACCACTATGGTGGGTCCCTTGAAAACTAAGCACTCGCCAAAGGAAAGGAAGGCCCCTCATGTGCGGCTTCGTCTGTCTCTGGAATGTCGGAGACGAAACGCTCGCGTCGAAAATGATCCACAAGATCGCCCATCGCGGGCCCGACGCTGTGCAGGTCGCGCGGCTTGAGGGCGCGCCCGTGGTCATGGCCCATTGCCGCCTGTCGATCATCGGGCCCGAGGATGGCGACCAGCCGATCTACCAGACGGGCGACATGCTGGTGGCCAATGGCGAGATCTACAACCACGCTGACCTGCGTGCGATCCTTGGCGAAAGCGCCTTCGAGACGGAAAGCGACAGCGAAACGATCCTGCACCTGTTCCGCTCGGGCGAAAGCCGCTGGATTTCCAAGCTGGATGGCATGTTTGCCTTTGTGTTGGCCACGCCCAAGCGCGTGATCGCCGCGCGCGACCCTTTGGGCATCAAGCCGCTTTACGTGGCCAGGATCGGGGGCGGCCATGCCTTTGCCTCGGAACTCAAGGCGTTTGACGGGGTGCCCGTCGAAAGCGTCGAGGCGATCCCGCCCGGCACCCTTTTCGACAGCCGCGATGGCTGGCGGCACTGGTATCGCACGCCCCATGGCGCCGCCGAGGCCGAGGCCGAGTTCGACGTGGACCGCACCGCGCGCGAGTTGCGGCTGGTTCTGGAAGAGGCCGTGGCGAAATGGATGGTCGCGGATGTCGAAGTGGGCAGTTTCCTGTCTGGGGGGCTCGACAGCTCGATCATCGCGGCCATCGCGCAGAAGGGGCTGCGCGATCAGGGACGCGGGCCGCTCAAGACCTTTTCCGTGGGCACCGAAGGCTCGCCCGACCTGCTGGCCGCGCGGCGCGTCGCCGACCACATCGGATCGGACCACCGCGAGCATGTCTTCACGGCGCAGGATCTGGCCGACGCCATTCCGCATGTGATCTACCATCTCGAATCCGCCGATATCGACCTGGTGCGTTCGGCCATTCCGACGCTGTTCGCCGCCCAACTGGCCGTCAAAGAGGTCAAGGCCGTCCTGACCGGAGAGGGGGCGGACGAGCTGTTCGCCGGCTACGCCTATCACCACGACTACGTGGACAACCCCCGCGCCCTGGCCGATGAGCTGACCCGCAGCCTGGGCACGATGCACAACATCAACCTGCAACGGGTGGACCGCGTGACCATGTCCGAAAGCCTCGAGGCGCGGACACCGTTCCTGGACCGCGAATTGATCGACTTCGCCCAGTCGATCCCGGCCAGCCTGAAACTCTGCCGCACCGACCCGCAGGCCAAGGAAAGCACCGGCGAGACGACCGAGAAATGGATCCTGCGCAAGGCCTGCGCCGATCTTTTGCCCGCCGATCTGGTGTGGCGCAAGAAGGCCCAATTCGACGAAGGCTCGGGCACGGTCGATACGCTGGCCGAGGCGCTGCGCCTGCTGACCGGCGCGGTGGGCGAGGTGGATCGCGACGGCGAAGGGGCGCTTTACGAACGCATCCTGCGCCAGCGGTTCGAGACCCCCGAGCGCATCCTTGCCGCGGCCGGCACCTGGGACAGCAGCGCGCGCGTGGCTGTCTGAGGCCCCGGGGGATTGAGGCGCGGCAGCCCTTGGGCTAGAGGACGGGGCCGCCGCGCCAGAGGATCGTGACCATGCAAGACCTGCCCAAGCGCCCGCACCGCAATTTCTACGGCCGCCGCAAGGGCAAGCACCTGCGCGACAGTCAGGAGGTCTATCTGGAACAGGACCTGACCGCCCTGTCGCCCGGGCCTGTCGGTTGGGACGAGAACCCCGAGCGGCGGCCGCTGGACCTTGGCGATCTGTTCGGCGGGCGCGAAGTCTGGCTCGAGGTCGGGTTCGGCGGTGGTGAGCACATGATCCATCAGGCCGAGCAGAACCCGCAGGTCGGGATCATCGGGGCAGAACCCTACATCAACGGCGTGGCCATGCTGCTGGGCAAGATCCGGGCGAGCGGTGTGGACAACCTGCGCATCCATCCCGGCGATGCGCGCGACCTGTTCGACGTGCTGCCGGATCAATCCATCTCCAAGGCCTTCCTGCTCTACCCCGATCCCTGGCCGAAAAAGCGCCACCACCGCCGCCGCTTCGTGACACCCGAACACCTTGAGCCGCTGGCGCGTGTTCTCAAGCCGGGGGCCGAGTTCCGCGTGGCGACCGATATCCCGGACTATGTCCGCCAGACGCTGGAGGAGGTGCCGCGCGCGGGGTTCGAGTGGCTGGCCGAGGGGCCGCGCGATTGGCGCGAACCCTGGGGCGACTGGATCTCGACCCGCTATGAGCAGAAGGCTCTGCGCGAGGGGCGCGTGCCACACTACCTGACCTTTCGGCGGCGCTGACACCGCAAAGGGATTGCGCCGCCTTCGGCGTCGCCCGGGGGAGGCGCGGCCTCACGCCCCGTTGGGGCGATCGCCCGCGCCTTGCGCCCGTACCGGGCGCTTGGCCGCACCAATTCACCGGCGCGTGTGTGCGGGGTGTGGACGGGGCGCGCGCCCGCGTTTATCACCCCCGCGACTGACACGAGGGGAGGGCGGCGCATGTCCGGCCATGGCGATCCGGTTCCGATGATGGCCCGCAAGGGCGCCGCGCTGACGGGCGAGGCGCATGTGCCCGGCGACAAGTCGATTTCGCACCGATCCTTGATCCTGGGCGCGATGGCCGTGGGCGAGACGCGCATCACGGGTCTGCTGGAAGGGCAGGACGTGTTGGACACGGCCAAGGCGATGCGCGCCTTTGGGGCCGAGGTCAGGCGCGACGGCGACGGCACCTGGCATGTGCATGGTGTCGGCGTGGGCGGCTTCGCCGAGCCCGACGACGTGCTTGACTGCGGCAATTCGGGCACCGGCGTGCGCCTGATCATGGGGGCGATGGCCACGACCCCGATTACCGTGACCTTCACCGGCGATGCCTCGCTGCGGTCGCGGCCGATGGCGCGGGTGACGGACCCCTTGGCGCTGTTCGGCTGCCGGTCGGTGGGGCGCGCGGGCGGGCGTTTGCCCATGACGCTGGTCGGCGCGGCCGCGCCGTTGCCGGTGCGCTACACCGTGCCCGTCCCCTCGGCGCAGGTGAAATCGGCCGTGCTGCTGGCCGGGCTGAACGCGCCGGGCCAGACCGTCGTGATCGAGGCCGAGGCGACGCGCGACCATACCGAACGGATGCTGGCGGGCTTCGGCGCCGAGATCACCACCGAGGTCACGGATGAGGGCCGTGTCATCACCCTGACCGGCCAGCCGGAACTGAGGCCGCAGACGATCACCGTGCCGCGCGATCCCTCCAGCGCGGCGTTTCCGGTCTGCGCCGCGCTGATCGCCGAGGGCTCGGACGTGCTGGTGCCGAATATCGGGCTGAACCCCACGCGCGCCGGCCTGTTCGAGACGCTGATCGAGATGGGCGCCGACCTGACCTATGAAAACCTGCGCGAGGAAGGGGGCGAGCCGGTCGCCGACCTGCGCGCGCGCTATTCGCCCGACATGACGGGGGTCGAGGTGCCCCCCGCCCGCGCCGCCAGCATGATCGACGAATATCCGATCCTGTCGGTCGTGGCGGCCAATGCCGCGGGGCCCACGGTCATGCGCGGCGTCAAGGAACTGCGCGTCAAGGAAAGCGACCGGATCGCCGCCATGGCTGACGGCTTGCGCGCCTGCGGGGTCGAGGTCGAGGATGGCCCCGATTGGTGGATCGTGCACGGGCGCGGCGCGGGGGGCGTGAAAGGGGGCGCGACCTGCGCCACTCATCTCGATCATCGGATCGCGATGTCGTTCCTGTGCCTCGGTCTTTCGACACAGGCGCCTGTGGGCGTGGATGACGGCGGCCCCATTGCCACGAGCTTCCCGATTTTCGAGCCGCTGATGCGCGGCCTCGGGGCCGAGATCGACAGGGCTTGAGGCCATGCGCCCCTTGCTGGCCAGCGTTGCGATCCTGCTGCTCGGGGGCGGGCTGCTACAGCTCTGGACGGTGCCGACGCTGCGGCAGATGGCCGGGGGCGCAGCGCTGCTCGATACCCGGATCGCGGGGTACGATCTGGCGGCGGTTAGCACCTATCTGACGGCCCTGGGGCCAGAAGGGCGGCGCTTTTACATAGGGCCGGAACGCATGGCCGACACGATCTTTCCGATCGGTCTGCTGGGGGTGCTTGGTTTCGGTACGGTGCTGGCGCTGCGCCCCGTGGCGCCGCGGCTGGCCCCCCTCGCGGCGCTGCCGGCGGTGATCTATTTCGCCCTCGACATGGCCGAGAACGCGGTCGTGGCGCGGTTGATGATGCAGGGGCCCGATGCCCTGCGGCCCGAGGCCGTCGCGCGGGCCAGCCTGCTGACGCTGTGGAAATTCCGGCTTGTGGGGGCGGCATGTGTCGTGTTGATCTCGGCCCTCGGCTTCGCGGTGTTTCACGCCAGAAGGGGAAGAAGATGAGCTTTACCGTGGCCATTGATGGCCCTGCCGCTGCGGGCAAGGGCACGATCAGCCGGGCTGTTGCTGCGCATTTCGGCTTTGCCCATCTCGATACCGGGCTTCTTTACCGGGCCGTGGGCGCGCGCATGCTGCGCGGCGAAGACCCCGTTGGCGCGGCGGAGGGCCTGACGCAAGAGGACCTTGCCGATCCCGATGCCCTGCGCGGCCCGGACGTGGCGCAGGCCGCGTCGAAGGTGGCCGTCATCCCCGAGGTGCGCGCCGCGCTGGTCGATTATCAGCGCGCCTTTGCGCGGCGGGCAGGGGGGGCGGTGCTGGACGGGCGCGACATCGGCACCGTGATCTGCCCCGAGGCCGAGGCCAAGCTGTTCGTGACCGCCAGCGCCGAGGTGCGCGCGGCCCGCCGCCACAGCGAATTGACCGAACGCGGGATCGCGGCCGACTATGCCGATGTGCTGTCCGATGTGCGCGAGCGCGACGCGCGCGATGCCAACAGGGCTGTCGCGCCCCTGCTCCCCGCCGAGGATGCGGCGATCGTCGATACATCGGACCTGAGTATCGAGGCGGCGGTGGCCCGGGCCGTGGCCGAAATCAGGGCGCGCCGCGGCTGACTCGAAGGGCTTGCAAAGCGTCACGTCTATTGGCCATGTTCATTATTGAGGGGCGAATTGGAGGTGATGCCTTGGCACCTGTTTCCAAAGAAATGGGCGCACGGCCGGCAGTACGCGATATCGGACGTGACGAAACCGGAAAGGCTTGGGTAACGATCCCGCTGAAGGCCAAGGCAGGTCTCGTTCTGATCGCTACATTGGTGCTCATTACACTGGTGTGTTTTGCGGCGACTTGGCTCGTGGTGGAGTTCTGGTGGCGGGAACAAATGGATTGGCAGGATTGGCCGCTTGCCTACAGGCTCTTGCTGCAAGGGAACCTGGCGCAGGAAAACGTCCTCGGGGTCTGGTTTTCGTCCATGGTGCTGCTCATGGCCGGGTCTGCGTTCCTGCTGTGTTTCGCGGCCGAGCCCCGTGACGAGAGGCGATCCGTCTTTCGGTTCGGTTGGCTTTTCCTGGGGCTCGTGTTCGTGGGTCTTTCCTTGGACGACTCGGATCATTCCACGAAAGACTGGCCCTATGGCGGCCCGACACCGCGTGGGGCGTGATGATCGCGGCGTTCATCCTGGTGGTGCCCGCATACATGACCGCCTTTGGCCTCGTGCAGCTTTCCCGCAGCCGGTTGGGGGCCGGCCTGATCGTTCTGGGCGTTGTCTGTTTCACCTTGATCCCCGTGTTCGAGCATTTCGAAATCGCGGGTCTGGACGAGGCGGGCGTCCCAAGACGTGCCAGCCACGCCTTCTGGGCCGCCGCCGAGGAAACCACCGAACTCTTCGGCATGATCGCCTTTCTGGCGGCGGCGTTGACCTTTGCGGCGACCTTCGCCGACCGTCCGCTGGCGGGTGTGCTCCGTCTCACCCTAGGCCTCAGGCCGCGCGCATTGGCGGGCGCATTTCTGGTGATCCTCGCTTGTGCTGCGGCGGGCGCCGTCGCATCGCAAACATGGCTGGCTGTGCTCGAGGAAGACGGCGTCAACGGCCGTCCCGAAAACTGGTTCGTCAGCGCCCCGTTGTTCCTGTCGGCCTTGATCGTGCTTGCCATTTCGTACGGCCGCGTCGCGGCACGGTTCGGTTGGGCGATGGCGTTTGCCTCGGTCGTGGTATCGGCTGTGATCGGCGCGGATATCCAGAAGTTTTTCTGGGTCGAGGCAATGGCCTGGCTCAAATGGAGTATCGTCGTCGCCTTGGTGTTCGCGGGACTGGCGGTGCTGACAACCAGTGTCACGGCCGCGCTCCGCCTTGCCGCCTGTGGTGCCCTCGCGGCCTTGGCCCTGACGGTTGCGGCCATGCCGGGTCCACATGCGCTTGCGATCGGGCTGGTGGCGGTTGCAGGGCTTGGGGCCTGCGGGGTGCTGCTGCTGGCGCGCGCGCAGGGGGTGCGATGATCCGCTTCGCGGCCGTCGCCGTGCTGATGGACGGCACCGGAGAGCTGCGCGGGGTGGATTGCCAACCTACGCGCCAAGGCTTGCATTGCAGGGATGTCCGGCCTATACCGCGCGCGTCAAGCCGATGGTCAACATCGCGGATTCGAGCAGGGTCGGGCATTCCCCGGCCCTGATTGTTTGCGTTGATCTGGCCGCCAAGAGACCAACCCGTTGAAAGACCGGCGGAGACAACCGCTCGGCCAGAATAGAACCGAAAAGGATCTGATTGCCGTATGTGCGCTAAAGCAACCATGGAGGAATTCGAAGCCCTCCTGAACGAAAGCTTCGAAATCGACACGCCCGAAGAAGGCTCGGTCGTGCGTGGCAAGGTCATCGCCATCGAGGCGGGCCAGGCCATCATCGACGTTGGCTACAAGATGGAAGGCCGCGTCGATCTCAAGGAATTCGCAGCCCCCGGTGAAGCCCCCCAGATCGCCGTTGGCGACGAGGTCGAGGTTTACCTGCGCAACGTCGAGAACGCGCGCGGCGAGGCTGTCATCAGCCACGAAATGGCCAAGCGCGAAGCCGCCTGGGACCGTCTGGAAAAAGCCTATGCCGACGAAGAGCGCGTCGAAGGCGCCATCTTCGGCCGCGTCAAGGGTGGCTTCACCGTCGATCTGGGCGGTGCCGTGGCCTTCCTGCCCGGCTCTCAGGTCGATGTGCGCCCGGTGCGCGATGCCGGCCCGTTGATGGGCCTCAAGCAGCCGTTCCAGATCCTCAAGATGGATCGCCGCCGCGGCAATATCGTGGTCTCGCGCCGTGCCATCCTTGAAGAAAGCCGCGCCGAACAGCGCGCCGAGGTCATCGCCAAGCTCAACGAGGGCGACGTGGTCGACGGCGTGGTCAAGAACATCACCGAATACGGCGCCTTCGTCGATCTGGGTGGTGTGGACGGCCTGCTGCACGTCACCGACATGGCGTGGCGCCGCGTCAACGACCCCAAGGAAATCCTGTCGATCGGCGAAACCGTCAAGGTGCAGGTCATCAAGGTCAACAAGGAAACCCACCGTATCAGCCTGGGCATGAAGCAGCTGCAGGCCGACCCGTGGGATGCCGTCGAAGCCAAGTACCCGCTGGATTCGGTGCATACCGGCCGCGTGACGAACATCACCGACTACGGTGCCTTCGTCGAGCTGGAGCCCGGCGTCGAGGGTCTGGTCCACGTGTCCGAGATGTCTTGGACCAAGAAGAACGTGCACCCCGGCAAGATCGTCTCCACCTCGCAAGAGGTCGAGGTCATGGTGCTGGAAATCGACACCGCCAAGCGTCGCGTGTCGCTGGGTCTCAAGCAGACCATGCGCAACCCGTGGGAAGTGTTCGAAGAACAATACCCCGTCGGCACGCAGGTCGAGGGCGAGGTCAAGAACATCACCGAGTTCGGTCTGTTCGTGGGTCTCGACAACGACATCGACGGCATGGTCCACCTCTCCGACCTGACCTGGGAAGGTCGTGGCGAGGACGCCATCCAGAACTACCGCAAGGGCGATGTCGTCCAGGCGGTCGTGACCGAAGTCGACACCGACAAGGAACGCATCTCGCTGTCGATCAAGGCGGTTGACGGCGATCCCTTCGCCGAGGCCGTGGACGGCGTGAAGCGTGGCTCGATCATCACTGTCGAGGTCACCGCGATCGAGGATGGCGGCATCGAGGTCGAGTATGAGGGCATGAAGTCCTTCATCCGCCGCTCGGACCTGTCGCGTGACCGCGCCGAGCAGCGCCCCGAGCGCTTCCAGGTGGGCGACAAGGTCGACGTGCGCGTCACCAATGTCGACGCCAAGTCGCGCCGTCTGGGCCTGTCGATCAAGGCCCGCGAGATCGCCGAAGAGAAAGAGGCCGTGGAACAGTTCGGCTCGTCCGATGCCGGCGCCTCGCTTGGCGATATCCTCGGCGCTGCCCTCAAGCAGAACAACGACTGAGGCAATCCCCTCGTTCGACATGTGGAAAGGCCCCGCGATGCGCGGCCAGCCCTTTGCAGTAAATGATGCAGTGATTTCTTAGGTTGGCCAGATTTTGGCCAACCTTCCCCCTGACCACACAGTATGTGGCGGTTTTCCAGGGGTTTTCGTTGAACGCACTCTCGAAAATATCTTCGACAGATCCGAAACGGCGGTTGCCGCAGCCTTGCCTTGGGATCGACATCAACTTCTGCCGCAATCCGCAATGCGGGCTATTTACGGTGCCGCCAGACCCTTATGACAGAAGAGGGAAAAACCGCAGCACTGTCAAATCGAACCAACCGCACGGAAAGGTGATAGGCTCTGGATCTGAGAAATCGTATGCGTGCGGAGCCTGCGGCCATCATTCCATTCTCAAGAACAACCGGGCCATCGTTCAGGAATACAAACGCCTGCGGAAGGTTTATGTAGCGGCGACGCCGAAAGATGCCTGCCAGAACGAGGGATGCTGTAATCACGGCAAGGGCCGCGATGCGTATCCTGACCTCTATCGCAAGTCGGGGAAGACCGCGAACGGCGCACAGCGGTGGAAGTGTAAGGCCTGCCTGAAGTCCTATTCAGTGGGATCGAGTATCCGCCGGCAGAAGCGCAGCCACACCAACCGCGACATCCTATGGCTTTTGACGAACGGCACCCCGATCTCGAAGATTTGCGATTTCACGGAGATGTCGGCGCGGGATGTGTATGCCAAGATCGACTTCATCTACGACCAGGTCATCGACTTCAACGCCACGCGCGAAAGGATGTTCGAGGTCGTGCGCTGGGAAACCGTCGGCCGCCGCTTTGCCACCGACTCCCAAACCTTGCATCTCAACTGGCCGAATAAGCGCACTCGGGCACAGATCGCCGCACAGCACCTCTGCACGGCCCACGCGAATAGCGGATACATCATGGCCGCTCATCTTGCACTCGATCCCGATGTTGATCTACCAGATGTCGAGGCAGAGATGATTGCCGTCGGGGATTTCGCCTTACCCCGCGCGTTCCGCCAACAGGCACGGGTATGGCCTGAGTCTGAGTTCAAAAAATACATAGACAAGATCACCCAGAAGGTCTCCATCCATCCTTTGGAGGCACCTGAAGTCGATCTCGGCCTCCAACTACCCCATCGCGGTGCCTTGGTGCGTCAAGACATTCTGCAAGCCGCTCACGCCTTCTATTTGCGTCGATGCCTCGGAAAGGGAGATGAGCGATTTGTTTTCGTTCTCGACGGGGATTCCGGTCTGGCGCTGTCCTTCATTTCCGCCTTCGCGCCCCGGATCAAAGAAGGAAAGGCCGACATTGCAGTCGTCGCGTTCGACAAGCACAAGTCCAACGATCAACGGAATATGATCGTCAATGACGGCAAGATCGCGTTGGAACTCGCGTCAGGCATTGGAAGATCTCAATGGAGCACAATGCCCGCGGAAGACGCGATTAAGATCACTGATCATATCATCAGCCAGATGCTCGTCGGTCATCCTCTCGACGCTCCGTTCGATTGGCCGTTTCATACCAAGGCAGAGCCAAACCGAAAGGTGCGGATCCTGACAGATCGGCCCGAGATGGACCCAGATCGGCGAGCCCGTCTAATGCGCCTCGCAACCCTACGCAGCGTCGATCAATACTTTCACAAAGTGCGCAGTAATCTGCGCTTCGCCGCGCGTCCGGGGCATACACCCAGCAACAATGGCCGGGCTTGGGACCGACACTACCTCTACAATCCTGGGACAATGGTGAAAATCATCGAGATCTACCGCTTCGTCCATAACTGGATGGGGCATCACAAGACCAAGGAAACGCCGGCGATGAAATTGGGGCTGGCGAAAGGTAGAATCTACGCGAAAGACCTCTTCGCCTGAAGAGGAAACAACCGCCGAAGAACATCTTCGGCGGTTGCAACATTTACTGCAAAGGGCTGGGATGCGCGGGGCCTTTTTCTTTGGGTTTTGCGATTAGTTGTGGATAAGCGGCGCGCAGCGCCGGACCTGTCGCAAAGCTGTTACCGGTGGCGTGTTCCCTTCGCCCCGCAGCGGGGGTGATCCCGCGATGACATCCGGTCTGTCCCCACAGCCCTGCCGGATGTCACCAATACCGGCCAGCCCTGCACATCAAGCCCCTGTGCAGGGCTGTGCCCCGCCAACCGGGTTGGCGGCTCAGAAATCCACCTCGACACCGGGCAGGTTCAACGCACGGACAAGGTCGCGCAACTCCTGCCGGGCCGCGAGGTTCGAGATGTTCAGCCGTTCGACCCCCAGTTCGCGCAGGTCCAGCAATGTCATGCCCGTGGGGAACAGTTCGCGGAAAATCACGCGCTCGTTGAAACCCGGCGCGACGCGGAAGCCGATGCGTTTCGACAGGTCCTCCATCGCGCGCCCGACCTTGCGCTTGTTGTGCATTTCCTGCGCGCCAAGGCGGTTGCGCACCACGATCCAGTCCATCGGCTCCAGCCCGGCGCGGGCGCGCAACTGCCGGGCATGCCAGACCATCTCGGAATAGACGCTGGGGCCCTTTATCTCGTAGGTCTCGGGGTCGATGCGCGCCAGCAGGTCGAAATCGACGAAACTGTCGTTCATCGGCGTGATCAGGGTATCGGCAAGGCTGTGGGCCACTTGGCTGAGGCGCGTGTGACTGCCGGGGCAGTCGATGACGATGAAATCGCAACGCGCCTCGTGCTCGGCCACGGCAGCCGACAGGCGGCGATCATAGATGTTCTCGCCCGGCGCCAGATCATCGGGGCTGAGATCGGGCAGATCCATCAGGATCGGACAGGCCAGATCCATCTCACGTTTGGCAATGGTGTTCTGCCGGTTCTCGACATAGCGACCGAAACTGCGTTGTCGCAGGTCCAGATCCAACGCGCCCACGACATGCCCCAAACGCGCCAGAGCCGTCGCCACATGCATCGCGGTGGTCGATTTCCCAGACCCGCCCTTTTCGTTCCCAAGGACGATGATATGTGCCACGGCCCGTTCCCCAACATATGGGCGCCCTCGTGCAATGGGGCGCGATTTATGGGCCGAATATACGAAAACGGGTGCAGAAGGTTAAGCTTGTCCCGTCTGAATTTCGCCGCTGTGCGACTCCGCTGCATCGGCACTTGGACAGGCGCATCGACAGGGGAGGATATCGATGACCCGCTCGGATCGCTACGGCAATGCCCTCGGGACAGGGTCCGAAAGGGCGACCGAGGCCTATTGCAGCGGTATCGATCATGTTCTGGCGGCATCTTGGGGGGCATGCGATGCGTTCGAAGAGGCCATCGCCGCCGATTGCGGGTTCGCGCTGGCCCATGCCGGTCTCGCGCGGGCCGCCATGTATGAAAACGATGCGCCACGGGCAAAGGCCGCCATGGCCCGCGCCCGCGCTTTGACCGGCGGCCTCAGTGACCGCGAAAAGGCCCATATCGCCGTATTGGGCTTGCTTGTCGATGGGCGCATGCCAGAGGCGCGAGCCGCCGTTCTCGCCCATATCGACGTGTTTCCGCGCGACGCGTTGGTGGCTCAGATCTGCACCAACATCTTCGGTCTCATCGGCTTTTCGGGCGTTGTCGGGCGGGAGGCCGAGTTGCTGGCCTACAGGCCCGTCTTTTGCCCGCCTATGGCGAGGATTGGTGGATGATGTCGATGCACGCCCTGTCGCTATGCGAGGTGGGCCGCCTGGACGAGGCGCTAACCCTGATGGACCGGTCGCTTGCCCTGAATGACTCAAATGCCAATGGCGCGCATTTCAAGGCCCATACATTATCCGAGACTGGCGAGGCGGAGGCCGGCCGATCGTTTCTGGATCGTTGGATCGCGGGCTATGATCGCCGCGCTGTCCTGCATGGGCACCTGAGTTGGCACCGGGCGCTCTGGGCGCTGGACCGGGGCGACTTCGCCGCCATGTGGGATACGCTGGACACGGCGATCAAGCCGGGGGCGTCGAGGTCGTTGCCAATCAACATCCTGACGGACACATCCGCACTTCTGTGGCGGGCCGAGATTGCCGGAGCCGTGGTCGCACCCGACCGCTGGCACGACATCAGCGCCTATGCCGCCCGTTTCTTTCCCGAGCCGGGCCAGAGCTTTGTCGATATGCATGCGGCGCTCGCCCATGCCATGGCGGGCGAGGGGGATCGATTGGGGGTGCTTGTCGATGTGCAGAAAGGCTATGCGGCTGACCTCGTTCGACCGGTGGCGCGGGCCTGGGGCGCCATTGCCCGGGGCGAATTCGAGACTGCACTGGACCAGCTTGCACCCGTGATGGGGCAGCATGAACGTCTCGGCGGCAGCCGAGCGCAGCGCGACCTGCTGGAACTGACGTGGCTGACTCTGCTGTTGCGGCTGCGCCGGGCGGAGGAGGCACAGCGCAGCATGCTGGGGCGACGCCATGTGTTCGCGACCCACGCTCCGGTCGCGGGATACGCGTGATACCGCCCGAAACAGGCGCGCCGCGGTGAACGCAAAGAAAAACGCCGCCCCGAAGGACGGCGTTTGAAAACATCCAGCGCGGCGATACGGCTCAGAAGCCGAGGCCTTCGTATTTCTTCTTGAACTTCGACACGCGGCCGCCCTGGTCCATCAGGCGGGTGCCGCCGCCGGTCCATGCCGGGTGCACCGAGGGGTCGATGTCGAGCGACAGGGTGTCGCCTTCCGAACCCCAGGTCGAGCGCATCTGCACGATGTCGCCGTTCGTCATTTTCACGTCGATGACGTGATAATCGGGATGGATATCCTTTTTCATCTCGCCGCTCCTTACGCTTCGGCGCCCGGCTTGGGCTTGTAGGTGCTGTCCTCGGCGATCCGGGCGGATTTGCCCCGACGCGAGCGCAGGTAGTACATCTTGGCGCGGCGCACGCGGCCGCGGCGGACCACCTCGATCGACTCGATGTTGGTCGAGTAGAGGGGGAAGACACGCTCGACGCCCTCGCCGAACGAAATCTTGCGCACGGTGAACGACCCGGCGATGCCGCTGCCGTTCTTGCGTGCGATGCAGACGCCCTCGTAATTCTGCACGCGGGTGCGGGTGCCCTCGGTCACCTTGTAACCGACGCGCACGGTGTCGCCTGCCTTGAAATCCGGGATGGATTTGCCGAGCTCGGCGATCTGCTCGGCCTCCAGTTGTGCGATCAGATCCATTGGACCCGTCTCCTATCTATCGATGCTCGCGGTTGTGCCCGCGAAGGTGTCTCGTCAACCCAGAGCTCCGAACTTCGACCGGGTCCGCCTTGATCCCGTTTCGGGGGCGCCCGCCGGAGATGCGGTCAATCCTTGCCTTGTCATGTCGCTCCCGCCTTTGCGGTCGCCGAAGGTGCGCACGCGGTAAAAAGAACGACGATCCGGCTGACCGATTCCGGCCCCGGACCTGCGCCGTATAAGGGGGGCGGGGCGGGCGATCAACCCTTTCGTTTCAGGTACTCCGCCCAAAGATCGGGGCGGCGCGCCCGCGTCAGGCGCTCGGCCTCGGCGCGGCGCCATTTTTCGATCTCGCCATGATGCCCCGACAGCAGCACATCGGGGATCTTGCGGCCCTTCCATTCGGCGGGCTTGGTGTATTGGGGGTGTTCCAGCAAACCGTCGGAGAAGCTCTCTTCCTCGGTCGAGGCGGCGTTGCCCAGAACGCCGGGGATCAGCCGCACCGTGGCGTCCAGCACGGCCTGCGCGGCGATCTCGCCGCCGGTCAGGACGAAATCGCCAAGGCTGATTTCCTCCAGCCCGTATTCTTCGATCACGCGCTCATCAACGCCTTCAAAACGGCCGCAGAGCATCGTCATCCCCTCGGCCCGTGCAAACCGCCGTGCGTCGGCTTGCGTGAAGGGTTTGCCGCGCGGGCTGAGATAGACGCGCGGCCAGCGGGCGGGGTCGTCGGGCGTGCCCCTGGCCGCCATCGACAGCGCACGGCCCAGCACGTCCGCGCGCATCACCAGGCCCGCACCGCCGCCAGCCGGCGTGTCATCGACCTGCCGGTGCTTGCCCGTACCAAAGGGACGCAGGTCGATCGGTTCGAGCGCCCAAAGCCCATCCTTGAGGGCGCGGCCGGTCAGCGACGCCCCCAGCACACCGGGAAACACGTCGGGGAAGAGGGTCACGATCTTGGCGCACCACGCCCCGTGCAGGCGTTTGCTCTCGTCCATCAGATCGCGGGGCGTCAGATTGGCCGAGATCGACAGGCGACCATGGGATTTCGACGGCGGGTTTGTCATGAGGTGGGATTAAGATGGGTTGCCGCCCTGCGCAATGGGCAGGGTTTGCGCCGGCCCTGCCGTCGCCCGGGAAAGCGCGCAAAGGGGCATCGAGCCCCATTGGGCGCTGGCGCGGTCCGCGCGGGCATATTTGAGGGATAAAGATGGGATCAGTCGTCGAAGAGACCCTCGGGCGGGTCGATGACGATCCGACCCTGGGCCAGATCCACGGTGGGCACGATCTCGAGCGTGAAGGGGACGAGGACGGTGCCTTTCTGCCCGGGCACGCGCAACTCCAGCAGGTCGCTGGCGCCATGGTTCAGGACGGCCGAGACCTTGCCGCGGGGCTGGCCGCCGGTGTCCTGAGCGGACAGGCCGATCAGGTCGGCATGGTAATATTCATCGTCGGGCAGGCTGGGCAGGGCGCTGCGCGGGGCGAAGAGGCGGGTGCCGCGCAGGGCGTCGGCCGCCTCCTTCGAGGTGACGCCCGAGAGGCGGGCGGCGAAACCCGCCTTGACGGGGCGCGTCAGCTGGATATCGAAGCTGCGGCGGCCGTCCTCGGTGCTCAGCGGGCCGTAGGTGGCGATGTCGTCGGGGGTGGCGCAGAAGCTCTTCAGCCGCACCTCGCCGCGCACGCCGAAGGAACCGGCGATTGCGCCGACACAGACCTTGTCAGCCATGGACAGCTCCTCTCGCGGTCGGGGGCGGGGGCAGTGCGGCGCGGTCCTGTGTCAGGGCCACCCACATAAGGAAGGCGAACACCGCCGCGATTGCGATGAACACGACCCCGACAAGGCGCGCGGGCGCATCTCCGAAGACAAGGAAATAGATGCCTATGGCGGCAAGGCCCAACGCCACGAGGATCATGTAACCCTCCGGCGGCAGAGCCATGACGCGCTTTGGCGCTGGGTGTCGGATCGTGCCAATATGCCCGGTCGCACCGGGCGCGCCCGAATGGGTGCGCGCCCGATAATGGCCTGATCAGTCGGCCGTTTCTTCGGCCGGCGCCTCGGCGGCGGCGGCCTTGGCGGCCTTTTCCTCGGCGCGTTCCTGCGCCTTCTTGCCGGGCTGGGCCTTTTTCATGTTGGCGCGCTCTTTCTTTTCGACGACGCCGGCGGCCTCGAGGAAGCGGCTGATCCGGTCGGTGGGCTGGGCGCCCTGGTCGAGCCAGTACTGAACGCGCTCCATGTTCATCTTCACGCGCTCTTCGCTGTCCTTGGGCAGGAGCGGGTTATAGGTGCCGAGCTTTTCGATGAAGCGGCCATCGCGGGGCATGCGGCTGTCGGTGGCCACGATGCGGTAGAAGGGACGCTTTTTCGAGCCGCCGCGGGCCAGTCGGATTTTCATTGCCATGGTGTAACTCCTTGATATGGCTTGTGAAGGCGGGATAAATTCCGCCCTACGATTGGTGTTGTTCGTGGTGACGGATGACCTCGTCGATGACGAAGCGCAGGAATTTCCTAGCGAAAACCGGGTCGAGATCGGCCCGTTCGGCCAGGTCTTCGAGACGTGCGACCTGGGCGGCTTCGCGCGCGGGGTCGGACGGGGGAAGGTCGTGTTCGGCCTTGAGCTTGCCGACGGCCTGGGTGTGCTTGAACCGTTCGCCGAGCGTGTAGATCAGGATCGCGTCGAGGCGGTCGATCGACTCGCGGTGGCCCTTGAGGATTTCGGCGGCGCGGGTGGTGGCATCGGTCATGGGCGGGCCTCTGACAGGGCGGTGGGGCGGGGGGCACAGGGCGTACACACCCCGTACACGGGCCGTACATACACAGGCGGCTGGCGGCGGGTCATTGGCCGCCCTCCTCGGCCGGGGCGGGGTGACGCCAGACCTGCAGCGGCTCGTCGCGGTCGGGGCGGGTGGCGTCCAGGTCACGGGTGCAGCCAAGCCGGCGGGCCAGCGCCAGCGAGCGGTCGTTGCGCTCGTCGATATAACTGACCGCCGTTTGCCAGCCGAGATCGTCATAGGCATGGGCGCGCACGCGCATCACCGCCTCGAAGGCACAGCCCTTGCCCTCGGCCTCGGGGGCCCAGATCGTCCAGCCCAGTTCGTGCTCGGGCCAGTCCCCGGGATACCACGGCCCGACGGACCCGATGGGTGTGCCGGTGCGAGCGTCTTCGGCGACGAACAGGCCAAAGCCGCGCAGATGCCAGTGGCCCGCAAAGATCGCGAGAATGCGCCACGCATCGCCGAGCGTCTTGTCCGCGCCACCGCCGACAAAGCGCGCCCGGTCGGAGGTGATGAACGGGACCAGGGCGTCGAAATCCGACGCCTTGGGCGCGCGCAGAACCAGCCGCTCGGTCCGCAGGACCGGTGTATCGGTCAGATGCGCGATCATTTCTTCTTGCCGAACCCGCCGAGGCCCGGGGGCAGGGCGCCGCCACCAAGGCCGGGCAGGCCGCCCATGCCCATCTGGCGCGCGGCCTTTTCCATTTCGGCGGGGTCCATCTTGGACGGGTCCATGCCCTTGAGCGCCTCGGGCGCGCCCTTGCCCATCAGCGCGCCAAGGCCGCCCTTCATCATGCCCTTCTTGCCCATCTTGCCGAGCTTTTTCATCGCGTCAGACATCTGGCGCTGCATCTTGAGCAGTTTGTTGAGGTCGGACACATCCTGCCCCGCGCCGGCGGCGATGCGTTTCTTGCGGCTGGCCTGCAACAGGGCGGGGTTGGCGCGTTCCTTTTTCGTCATGGACTGGATCAGCGCGATCTGGCGCTTGATCACCTTGTCGTCCATGCCGGCGTCATCAAGCTGCTTTTGCATCTTGGCCATGCCGGGCATCATCGACATCATGCCCTGCATGCCGCCCATCTTGAGCATCTGTTCCAGCTGGCCCTTGAGGTCGTTCATGTTGAACTGACCCTTCTGGAAGCGCTTCATCATGCGCTCGGCCTGTTCGGCCTCGAGCACTTCCTGCGCCTTTTCGACAAGCGATACGATATCGCCCATGCCGAGGATGCGGCCGGCGATGCGCTCGGGCTCGAAGGTCTCGATCGCGTCCATCTTTTCGCCCAGGCCCACGAAGCGGATGGGCTTGCCGGTGATGGCGCGCATTGACAGGGCGGCCCCGCCGCGCCCGTCGCCGTCCATCCGGGTCAGGACGACGCCCGAGACGCCGATCTTGTCGTCAAACTCCTCGGCCACGTTCACGGCGTCCTGACCGGTCAGGCCGTCGACCACCAACAGCGTCTCGCGCGGGTTGGCCACGTCGCGCACGGCGGCGGCCTGGGCGATCAGTTCCTCGTCGATATGCAACCGGCCCGCGGTATCGAGCATGTAGACGTCATAGCCGCCAAGGCTGGCCTGCGTCTTGGCGCGCCTGGCGATGGCGACGGGGTCCTCGCCCCTGACGATGGGCAGGGTGTCGACGCCGATCTGGGTGCCGAGAATCGCCAACTGTTCCATGGCCGCGGGGCGGTTGGTGTCGAGCGAGGCCATCAGCACCTTCTTGCCCTCGCGCTCTTTCAAACGCTTGGCCAGCTTGGCGGTGGTCGTCGTCTTGCCCGAGCCCTGCAGGCCGACCATCAGGATCGGCGCGGGCGGGCTGTCGATCTTCAGCTTGCCGGGGTCTTCGTCGCCGGTCAGGACATGGACCAATTCGTCATGGACGATCTTGACGACCTGCTGGCCGGGCGTGACCGATTTTGTGACGGCCGCGCCGGTGGCCTTTTTCTCGACCGCCTTGATGAATTGCCGCGCGACGGGCAGCGAGACATCGGCCTCGAGCAGGGCGACGCGCACCTCGCGCATGGCGGTGCGCACGTCATCCTCGGACAGCGCGCCCTGTTTCGTCAGGCGATCAAAGACGCCACCAAGGCGTTCTGACAGGTTCTCGAACATGGGCCATTGCCCCCTTTTCGTCTCGGGTGCCCCAAAGGTAAGGGGCGGTCCGGGTTGCACCAAGGCCCTGTCAGCCGATCCGGCAGGCTCCGATGGGCGATGCCCGAACGGACCTTGACCCCCGTGGGCGAATCCTCGCTGACGGGGGGCGATCCTGCCGAATGGCACAGGACCGGAAAGCTGGCGCGTTCCGGGTTGTCGGCGGGTCGTTACGCGCACAGGCGCCGCGAGTCAAGCGTGGCGGGCGGTCAGCTGCATTGCGCGATCAGGCGCGTGACTTCGCCCGAGAGCATGTCGCGCCCGCTGCGGTGGGAATGGAGCGTAAAGGCGCGGCGCAGGTTCATCAGGTCGAAATCGGCCTGCGTGCTGGGCGGATCGTTCGTGGCGCGCGCGCCCGGTTCGCCGAACAGGGTCAGTTGCATGGGGCCGTCGAATTCGACCCCGGCAAAGCTGAACCCCTCGGCGCGGGCCACGTAAAGGCCCACGAGATCTGCGGCCTGTGCGCGCGACGTGGTGATGAGGGTCCAGACATCGCCGTGGCTGAGCCCGTCGAGCACCATCTCGCCCTCGACCATATGGGCGGTGGCGCCCCCCTCCTGCCGGAAGGAGCGCCCTTCGGCGGTATAGGTGGCATGGCCCTGCACCTCGGCCCCGGGGGGGAAGGGGCCGACCCCTTGCGTGATGGTCACGGTGAAATCCAGCGTGCAGGTTTGCGCCGCTGCGGCCAGCGGCAGGGTGACAAGGGCAAGGGCCAGTTTCCACATGCCCCGGAGCCTAGCACGCGGCGCGCCCCGCGAGAACGGGGCGCGTGCGGCAGGGTGCGGGATCAGGCCGCGCGCAGGGTGTCGACCTGTGCGCTGGCCTTTTTCAGGCTGCTGTCGGCATCCAGCATCAGCCGGTCGGCGGCGACCACCTCGACCTCGGTGATGCCGATGAAGCCCAGCACATGCCGCAGGTAGCCGGTGGCGAAGTCGATTTCGGACCCGGCCTCGGTTCCGCCCGAAGCGACGGCGACGATGGCGCGTTTGCCGGTCAGCAGCCCCTCGGGGCCGGCTTCCGTGTAGCGAAAGGTGACGCCGGCACGCGCGACCTGATCCACCCAGGCCTTGAGCGCGGCCGGCACGCCGAAATTGTAGATCGGTAACCCGATCACGATCAGGTCGGCGGCGGTCAGTTCGGCCACCAGCGTGTCGGACAGCGCCAGGGTCTGGCGCTGCGCCGGGGTGCGGGCCTCGGCCTGGGTGAAATTGGCCTCGACCCAGTCCGCGTCGATCAGGGGCAGGCCATGGGCCAAGTCGCGCACGGTCACCTGCGCCTCGGGGGCGAGGCGGGCGAGGATGCGGTCGGTCAGGTCGCGCGACACGGAGCCTTCGCGGCGGGCGGAGGCATCTATGCGGAGAACGGTCTGGGGCATGTGAAGATCCTTGTGACAGGGTGGGATGAGCACTGCCGTCAAACTTGGCCTGTTCGCGGGGGCGTGCAATTTGCGAAAAGGCGCGGCCAACCCTGCAAAAACGCACGAATGGCCCGGGGCGCGTGTCCTGCGCTTCTCTATTGCATCGCCGAACAGGACAGGCGACATTCCGGCCGAGTTGTGAGCAGTTGCACGGTGACCGCATGGACAATTGGGACGAGATCCGCACCGCGTTTCAGGTGGCGCGCATGGGGACGGTCTCGGGTGCGGCCGAGGTTCTGGGCGTGCATCACGCGACGGTCATCCGCCATATCGACGCGTTGGAGGGGCGGCTGGGCGCAAAACTGTTCCAACGCCATGCGCGCGGCTACACCGCGACCGAGGCCGGTCAGGACCTGCTGTCGGTGGCGGGGCAGGCCGATGACCAGTTCACGCAACTGGCCGGGCGCATCAGGGGGCGCGGCGACGAGGTGACGGGCGATCTGCTGGTCACGTCGCTGGCCTCGCTCTCGCCGCTCCTGGTGCCGACGATCGCCCAGTTTCAGGATCGCCACCCCGATGTGCGCGTCAGGTTGATCTCGGACGCGCGGCTGTTCCGGCTGGAATATGGCGAGGCGCATGTGGCCATCCGCGCGGGCAAGCTGCCCGATCAGCCCGACAATGTGGTGCAGCCGTTTTTCACCCAGACGATCCGCCTGGTCGCCAGCCCCGACTATGTCGCCAGGCATGGCATGCTGACCGAAGACAGCCTGGATGCGCACCGCTTCATCGGGCCGAACGAGGATACGCCGCGCGCGCCCTTCTATCGCTGGCTGATGGAAACCGTGCCCGACCAGGCGGTGGTCTTCCGCGCCTCGCACATGGAAACGGTGAAAGAGGCTGTTCTGGCCGGGATCGGCATCGGCTTTGTCGCCGGCTGGGATCAGCGCAACACCGGCGATCTTGTCGACATGCTGCCCCCGATGGAGGATTGGTCGGCCAAGGTCTGGCTGGTCACCCATATGGACCTGCACCGCACGGCCAAGGTGCAGACCTTTCTCAAGCACCTCAAGGAACAGGTGAAGACCTGGCCCGTGGAGTGAGCAGCACCGCCTTCGCAGACCCATCGGCAGAGGGGCGGCGCGGGCATCTGGCGATGCTGGCCTTTTCGGCGCTCGTGGCGGGGTCGTTTTCGCTGGGTGGGCAGATCGCCAACGAGATCGCCCCGACCGCACTGAACGCCACCCGCTTCGTCATTGCCGCCGTCGCGATCTGGGCGGTGGTGCGGGTGCGGGGTGGGGTGCCGGGTTTTGCCTGGGCCGCGCCGTGGCGTTACCTGATCCTTGGCGGGTTCTTTGCCGTCTATTTCGTGACGATGTTCGAGGGGCTGAAAACCGCGCCGCCCGTGTCGGCGGCCGCCGTGTTCACCCTGACCCCGGTGATGAGCGCGGGCTTTGGCTGGCTGATGCTGCGCCAGGGGGTCAGCCCGCGCATCGTCGCGGCGCTGGGCATCGGGGCGCTGGGCGCGCTGTGGGTGATCTTTCGCGCCGACTGGGCGGCCTTGACCGCTTTCGAGGTCGGGCGCGGCGAGGCGATCTTTTTCTGGGGCTGCGTCGCGCATGCGGCCTATACACCCGCCGTGCGCTGGCTGAACCGGGGCGAGCCGGTGCTGGTCTTTACCCTGCTGACGCTGTCGGCCTGTGCCGGCATCCTGTTGATCTACGGCGCGGGGGATATCCTGGCGACCGACTGGATGGGCCTGCGCCCGCTGGTCTGGGTGACGTTGATCTATGTCGCGCTGATCGCCAGTTCGACCACCGTCTTCCTGGTGCAATACGCGTCGATGCGCCTGCCCTCGGCCAAGGTGATGGCCTATACCTACCTCACGCCCAGCTGGGTGCTGTTGTGGGAACTGGCGCTGGGTCAGCCGGTGCCGCCGGGTCTTGTGCTGGTCGGGGTGGGGTTGAGCTTTGGCGCGGTGGCGTTGCTGCTCAAGGAATAGCCGGGGGCTTGCGCCGGATCATGGCGCGCCTTGCGCGTGCTCCCTAGCATCCGCGGCACAGTAGGATGCACCATGCCCGCAGCCACGACAAAAACCGGGTTGATCGCGATCACGGAAAAGGAATGGGCCAAGCTGACCCGCCTGATCGAGGCGTTGCCCGAGACCGATGCTAGCCGGCCCGATGCCGAGGGCACCACGATCAAGGACGTGCTGGCCCATCGCGCCCATTGGATCGGCCTGTTCTTTCAGTGGTTGGAGGAGGGGGCCGGCGGCGGCCCGGTCGAGATGCCCGACCACGGGGTGAAATGGAACCAGCTGAAACCCTACAACGCGGCGCTGCGCGAAACATATGCCGGCCTGTCCTGGGACGAGGCGCGCGCATGGCTGAGCGCGCAGCACAGGCGCCTGCTCGACTGGATCACGGCGGCGTCCGACGACACGCTCTATGGTGGGCCGATGCCGGGCGGCACCGGATGGACCACGGGGCGCTATGCCGAGGCCTCGGGCCCCAGCCATTACCGCAGCGCGGCCAAGTTCATCCGGGCGTCCTTGCGCGTGGGCGACGGGCCTGGGGCCTAACCTTCGGGCCCCTCGTCGGGGGTGTCGCGCAACTGCTGCGCCAGAAAGGCCTCGAACGCATCGAGGTTGACCGGCTCGAACTGGCCAAAGCCCTGCATCCAGACCGACGCCTCTTTCAGGGCGTCCGGGTCCAGCTTGCACCATTTCACGCGCCCGCGCTTTTCCTGCGTGATCAGGCCGGCCCCGGCGAGGATGGTCAGGTGTTTCGAGATCGCGGCCAGCGACATCTCGAACGGCTCGGCCACGTCGGTGACGGCCATGTCATCCTCGAGCAGCATCGACAGGATCGCCCGCCGCGTCGGGTCGGCGAGGGCCGCAAAGACATGATCGAGCCGCCTGGACATTGCCGCAGTTAGCGAGGCCGGGCGGGTTTGGTCAACCGAACGGTTGAATATGGATTTGCGGCGGCGCAGGTGTGGCCGTTTGGCCGCGGATGAAAATAAGCATTCAAAAGCAATGGGTTGTCGTGAATTTGACTCACTCTAATGCGCGTTGACTCCGGACGGGTCCCTGCCTAGGTTCCGCTCGACTTCCCCAGGGGTGTCTTTTGCCATGTCCGAGCCGACCCAAAGCGACCGCCTGAAGGCGCTGGAGGAAAAGCTGGCGCAGGCAAAAGCCCGGCAAGCGCCGGAGAAACCCCACACGGAAGAGCATTATTCCCAGGCGCAACTGGCCTGGCGGATGGTGATCGAGCTGGTGGCCGGTTTGGGCCTCGGGTTCGGGATCGGCTACGGCCTCGATGCCCTGTTGGGCACACGGCCATGGCTGATGGTGGTTTTCACGATCCTGGGCTTCATCGCCGGGGTCAAGACGATGATCCGCTCGGCCGAAGAGGTACAGCGGAGCGAAATTGACAGGGCCGCGGCACGGGACGCGGCCGATGGGCAAGACAAGGGGTAGAGGGACGTGGCGAGCGAAAGCACCAATACGCAAGGCAAGGCCGGCTCGGGCCGTATCGTCTTTTTCGTGCTGATCGCGATCGCGGCAGTGCTCTTCATCCTCGGCCTGGTGGACGAATACACCATGGACGGCCCGAACATTCACCCGATGGACCAGTTCATTGTGAGCCCGCTGTTCGGCGACGGCCCGGTGCATTGGTACACGCCGACCAACGTGACCTTGTGGATGGCGCTGGCCATCGCCTCGGTCGCGGCGTTGATGGTGCTGGGCACGCGCGGGCGGGCCGTGATCCCCTCGCGCAGCCAGTCGATGGCGGAATTGGCCTATGGCTTCGTGCGCAAGATGGTCGAGGACGTGGCCGGCAAGGACGCGCTGCCGTTCTTCCCCTACATCTTCACGCTGTTCCTGTTTATCCTGTTCGCCAATTTCCTCGGGCTGATCCCGATGAGCTTTACCACCACCTCGCACATCGCGGTGACCGCGATCCTGGCGGCGGCGGTATTCATCACGGTGACCGCGGTCGGCTTCATCAAAAACGGTGCCGGGTTCCTGAGCCTCTTCTGGGTGGCATCGGCCCCGCTGGCGTTGCGCCCCGTCCTGGCCATCATCGAGGTGATCTCGTATTTCGTGCGCCCGGTCAGCCACTCCATTCGTCTGGCCGGCAACTTGATGGCCGGTCACGCCGTGCTCAAGGTGTTCGCGGGCTTTGCCGGGGCCATGGGCTTGGCGGGCATCGCCCCCATCCTCGGCGTCGTGGCGATCTACGGGCTCGAGGTGCTGGTGTCGGCCATCCAGGCCTACGTGTTCACCATTCTTACCTGCGTCTATCTGAAAGACGCCCTGCATCCGCATCACTGAGGGATCGGGCTGCATTTGGCCCGCCCCCCTCACCGATTTCTCGAACTTCCAACGTAAGGAGATAGGACAATGGAAGGCGATATCGCACAAATGGGTCAGTTCATCGGCGCTGGCCTCGCCGCAATCGGTTCCGGCGCCGCCGCCATCGGTGTGGGCCACGTGGCCGGCAACTTCCTCGCCGGTGCCCTGCGCAACCCGTCGGCCGCCGCCGGGCAGACCGCGACCCTCTTCATCGGCATCGCATTCGCCGAGGCGCTGGGCATCTTTGCCTTCCTCGTCGCCCTGCTGCTGATGTTCGCCGTCTAAGGCACCTTCCGAACCTTCCTTACGGCCGGGGCGTGGCCGAGATATCGCCTCGCCCCGCAGTAACCCCGGTTCCAGGAGGACATCATGGCCGAAGACGCCACACATAGCGCAGCAGACGCCGCGCACGGGGCCGCGGACGCCGCGCATAGCGCGGGGCCGGGAATGCCGCAGCTCGATTTTTCGACCTTCCCGAACCAGATCTTCTGGCTGGTCGTCACGCTCTTGGCGATCTGGCTGATCCTCGACAAGGTCGCGCTGCCGCGGATCGCGGCGGTTCTGGCCGAACGTCAGGGGACGCTGACCAACGACCTTGCGGCAGCCGAAGACCTCAAGCGTCAGGCGGCCGAGGCCGAAAAGGCGTATGACAAGGCCTTGGCCGATGCCCGCGCCGAGGCGCACCGCATCGCCGACGAAACCCGCGCCGAGATTCAGGCCGGGCTGGCCGAAGCCACCGCACGCGCCGATGAACAGATCGCCGCGAAAGCCGCCGAAAGCGAAGCCCGGATCGCCGAGATCCAGGCCAGCGCGGCGCAATCGGTTGAAGAGGTCGCCCGGGACGTCACCGCCGAGATCGTGGCGGCCGTCGCGCCCGGTAAAACGGTCGACGCCAATGCCATCAACGCCGCGATCACGGCCCGGATGAGGGGACAAGCCTGATGCGTACTGCTCTGACCCTGACCCTTGCCATGGTCCTGGCTGGTCCGGCGCTTGCTGCCGGCGAGTCGGGCTATGACTTCACGTCGCTGTTCAACACCGATTTCGTGGTGTTGATCGGTTTCCTTCTGTTCCTTTCGATCCTGTTCTATTTCAACGTGCCGTCGATGCTGGGGGGCATGCTGGACCAGCGCGCCGAAGGCATCAAATCGGAACTGGACGAGGCCCGCGCCCTGCGGGAAGAGGCCCAGACCCTGCTGGCCAGCTACGAGCGCAAGCAGCGCGAAGTGGCCGAGCAGTCCGAGCGGATCGTGGCGCAGGCCCGCGCCGATGCGCAGACGGCGGCCGATCAGGCCAAGCTGGACCTCGAAGCATCGATCCAGCGGCGTCTGCAAGCTGCCGAGGAGCAGATCGGCAGCGCCGAGGCCAAGGCCGTCCGCGCGGTACGCGATCGGGCCGTCGAAGTGGCGATCAGTGCCGCCGGCGAACTGATCCAGGGCCAGTTGGCCGCCGCCGATGCCAACGCGTTGATCGACCAGTCGATCACCGAGGTAAAGGCGCGCCTGAACTGAGCGTGGTCCGACCCGACCGCCTTTGAGATGTGGAGACCGCCCCGGCCATTCTGGTCCGGGGCGGTTTTCGTTTCAGGTGAGTGATAGCCCGCGCCTCTACTGGCTGAAACTGCCAAGCGCGTCGAAATCGACCTGTTCGAGATGCGCGATCATCGCCTCGGTCGGGCTGCCGCTGGCCTGAATCAGGACGCGCCCGCCGATCAGCGCCGACAACTCGCCATCGGCCTGGAGGAAGTTTTCGCCATTGATGCGTTCGATACGCCCCATGGCGGCCATCAGCGAGGCATTGCCCAGCATCCCGGCCATTGCGCCGACCATCGGATTGTCGGCGACATAGGTGACGGTGAAACTGCCGGCGGCGCCGGAATAGCTGGCCTCGGCCGCGGATCCGCCGCCCATGAAGCCGAGCGCGGTGGCGGACTCGTCCGAGATGGTGCGGGTCCAGCCATCCAGAGCGGCGGGCAGGAACGTCTCGAGCCCCTCGGCCTGCAATTCGTTGAGCAATTGGGTGGCATAGGCGATTTCGCCGAGCGCATCCTGGATCTCGCCATTTTCATAGGCGGCGATCGCGGCAGAGAGCGCATCGGTGATGTCATCGGCCTGGGCCGAGACCGGGGCGCAGAGGGCGGTGGCGGTAAGAGCGAGGAACAAGCGGCGCATGGTAGGCTTTCCGAAATGAGGCAGGTGGGTCAGTGTACCGCGTCCGCTGGCGTCTCGATAGGGATGGAAAGCCCAACTTGCCGCCCCCCGCAGGCGAGGTCAGCCGAAGCGGTCCTGCCATGTGGGCATCACGTCACCGCCGCGGCCCGTCGCGGCATAGACGCCGCGCGCGATCGCCCGCGCCATGCACAATGCCGCCACATGCCCGAGGATCAGCGGATCGCCGAGGGGGTCGGCCAGCGAGCGTGCGCCGGTCGCGGCCACGAAGACCAGGTCGCCGTCCATGGGCGTGTGGCTTGGCCAGATGGCGCGGGCAAAACCGTCATGGGCGGCCACGGCCATGCGGGTGGCCTGTGCCTGGGTCAGGGCGGCATCGGTGGCGACGATGGCGATTGTGGTGTTGCGCGCCTCGCCACCTTTCACGGGCGGAATCTCGTTTGGGTCGAACGCCTCTGGTGGCGCCGGGCCCCGTCCGCCGAACTCGCCCCCCATCTCGAACGGGGCGGCCCCAGAAATGGGCGCTCTCGCCGACCGTCACGCGCCCCAGCGCATTGACCGCTGCCAGGGCGCCGACCGTGACCCCGTTCACCACGGCCGATGTGGACCCAAGCCCGCCCTTGAGATCGGCGATCAGAGCACCCGTGCCCGCGCCGACACTGCCGAGCGCGAATGCCTCTCCCGCGGCCCCCAACGCGGCTTGGCCGAGCGCCTTGTACGGGTTTTCCGGCCAGGCCTTGTCGCCGCCATTGATCAGGTCGAACAGGATCGCGCCGGGCACGATGGGCACGGTCTGGTCCCCCACGACAAAGCCGCGCCCCTGCGCGCGCAGGGCATCGGCCACCCCCGAGGCGGCGTCGAGGCCAAAGGCCGATCCGCCAGACAGGACCAACGCGTCCGCCTCCTGCACCGTCTTGTCGGGGGCCAGGAGGTCGGTTTCGCGCGTGCCCGGCGCGCCGCCCATGACATGCACGGCGGCGGTAAAGGGACGCTCGCCCACCAGAACCGTGACGCCTGTCTTGATGCGCTCATCCTGCGCGTTGCCCACGCGCAGCCCCGCGACATCGGTGATCAGGTTGCGCGGGCCGGGCCGGATCATGGCGTGATGCCTTTCCGGATCAGCTGGGGCACCTGCCCCCGGATCGGACCGAGGGCCGTCAGGCGGTCGGTCGCGCCCAGGGGGCAATCGGGCGTGGCATGGGCGGCGGGCAGGACGAGGATCAGGGTATCCTGCGGATGGGCGGTCAGGCGCGCGATGGTGGCCGCGTCGAAATAGGGGGCGAGGCGTTTTGCGGCATTCGCACGGGGGATCACCTCGACATGGTCGAGGTCGAGATCGGGCGCGACATCCCACAGATGTGCGAAGGCCAGGGGTTGGCTGGCGAAATCGCCCGCAAAGACAGTGATCTCGGCGGGCAGGCGGGCGAGGCGGGGCATCAGATGCAGCGCCCCCCGTCCACCTCCATCGCGACGCCGGTGATCATCGAGGCCGCGTCGGAACACAGGAACGCCGCCGCCTCGCCCATATCGTCCGGCGTCGAAAACCGCCCGATCGGGATGGTCGACAGGAATTTCGCCCGCATCTCGGGCGTGTCCTCGCCCATGAAACTGGACAGAAGCGGGGTTTCACCAGCCACGGGGGCCAGCGCGTTGACGCGGATGCCGGCGGGGGCAAGCTCCACGGCCATGGCCTTGGTCGCGGTGATCATCCAGCCCTTGGAGGCATTGTACCAGTTCAGCCGGGGGCGCGGCGAAAGGCCGGCGGTCGAGGCGATGTTGAGGATCGCGCCCGCGCCCTGCGCCTTCATCTGCGGCACGATTTCGCGCGCGGTCAGGTAGACGGACTTGGCGTTGACGGCGAGGACGCGGTCGAACTCTTCCTCACTGACGTCTTCCAGGGGCTTCGGCAGGTGGGTGATGCCCGCGTTGTTCACAAGGATGTCGATCCGGCCCCATGCGGTCAAGGCGGCCTGTGTCATCGCGGCGACCGAGGCGCCGTCGGCCACATCCACCGTTTGCGCGATGCCGCCCACCTCTTCGGCTATGGCGCGGGCGGCCTCGGCGTTGATGTCGGCGACCATCACCTGCGCGCCCTCGCGGGCGAAGATGCGCGCGATCCCGGCACCAAAGCCCGATCCGCCGCCGGTGACGATGGCGTTTTTGCCCTCAAGCCGCATCGGCCTCTCCTTTCGTGCCGAGCAGATCCTGCAAGGCCGCGCGAATGTCATCGGGAAAGGGCGCGGCGCGGCGGGCGTCGAGGTCGAAAAAGACCGAGACATGGCTGGCCTCGAAGGCCAGCGCGGCGGTATCGACACGGTAGAGCCGGTGCGCGAAGCGGGCCGATTTCGTGCCCACATGTTCGACCCTGCTTTGCATCACCATCACGTCGCCCGAGAGCAGTTCGGCCCGGTAATCGGCTTCGAGATGGGCAGCAACGAGGCCGACGCGCTTTTCGGCCATGGCGATGCGCGACAGGCCAAAGCGCGTCATCAGCGAAAACATCGCATCAGAGACGGCATCGACGTAGCGCGCCACGTTCATGTGCCCGAGGATGTCGCAATCGGCGGGCTGGACCGGCCGGCGCAGCGTCTCGATGCCGAAATGGGGGAGTTGGGTCATTCGTTCGGGGCCTTTTCCTGTCGGGCGTGACGCATCGCGTCGATCTGGCGGGCGCGGCGCATGGGCCAGAAGGCAAGGATCGCCCCCAGCCCCGCGCCGATAGTGCTGGCATCGTGCATGAAGCCCGCGCGCAGGAACTCTGCCCGGTCGACACCCTCGGGCAGGGACACGGCCCCCTCCAGCCAGCCGGTCGCGGTCACGATGATCCCGCCGAGCATGCCGGCGATGGCGGCAAAGGTGGCCAGCACCACGACCAGCCCGATGGCGCCGATCCCGGCGGCGAAATAGCTGACATTGCGTGGCACGGCGACCAACCCGAACAGAAAGGCCGGCAGCGCCACAAGCGCCCCGACCCACCAACTGGCCTGAGCGCCCACCAGGGCGGCGGCCAGGCGCGGGGCCATCTGGGGATCGGTGCCGAACTGTGTGAACTTGAAATCGGTGAAATAGCTGGGGCCGACGGAATAGCTGATCTGGTTGTGCAGCGCCCCGAACAGCGCCGCGGCCAGCGCCGCAAGCGCAATCAGCAGCGCGAAGATGGGGAATTTGCCGAAGCGTGACATGGTGCCTCCAGAGGGTCGTTATGAGGCTAGCGGGCGCGCGGGAAGAGGGAAAGCCCCCGCGAGGCCGGTGTGCCCTGCCGGGCCAGCGCGGGCCTTGGCGATGGGTATTACCCGTGATGGGCGGCGACGGTTTTCAGGGCCGAAAAGCCATAGAGCGCCTCGAACCCCTTTTCGCGCCCGTGTCCCGAATGCCCGACCCCGCCAAAGGGCAGCTCGACCCCGCCCGCGGCGCCGTAGTTGTTCAAAAAGACCTGCCCCGCGCGCAGGCGTTTGGCCAGCCGCATCTGCCGCCCGCCATCCGATGACCAGACCGAGGCGACGAGGCCATAGGCCGTGCCATTGGCGATGCGTACGGCGTCCTCCTCATCCTCGAAGGGCAGCAGCACCTGCACGGGGCCGAAGATTTCCTCTTGCGCAAGGCGGTGGTCGGGGGCGAGGTCCGAGATCAGCGTGGGCGCGACGTAGTGGCCGCCCTTGGGGGCGTTATCCAGCACAGTGCCCTGCGCGGCAATCTGTGCGGGGTCGGCCAGCGACAGGTAGCTTTCCACAATCTCTTTCTGGCGGGCCGAGATCAGCGGGCCGACATTCAGATCGGCCATCGCCGGGCCGACCCGCAGGCCGCGATAGGCCTCGGCCATGCGCTCGGTCACCTCGTCCATGCGGTCGCGTTGCACGAGGATGCGGGAGGAGGCCGAACAGGTCTGGCCCGCGTTCTGGATGCCCGCATTGACGAGGAAGGGCAGCGCCTTGTCCAGATCGGCATCCTTGAACACGAGCTGAGGCGATTTCCCGCCCAGTTCGAGCGTGACGGGGATCAGGTTTTCGGCCGCCGCCGCCTGCACCTTGCGCCCCGTGGCGACGGAGCCGGTAAAGGACAGGTGACGCACGCCCGGATGGGCGGTCAGCGCCGCGCCGGCCTCGTCCCCCAGGCCCGCCACCACGTTCAGCGCACCGGGCGGGAACCCGGCCTGCCGCGCGAGATCGGCAAAGGCCAGCGCTGTCAGACACGCCTCCTCGGCCGGTTTCAGCACGCACGCATTGCCCATGGCCAGCGCCGCGCCGATCGAGCGCCCGATGATCTGCATCGGGTAGTTCCACGGCACGATATGGCCGGTCACGCCATGGGGTTCGCGCAAGGTATAGACGGTGAACCCGGTCTGAAACGGGATCGTTTCGCCCATAACCTTGTCGGCGGCACCGCCGTAGAATTCGCAATAGCGCGCAGCGCGGTGACGTCGTTCTTGGCCTGTTGCAGGGGTTTGCCGACATCGGTCGCCTCCATCTCGGCCAGTTGGTCGAAATGCTCGGTCACCAACTGGCCCAGATGCAGCAGCAGCCGACCGCGCTCGGCTGCGGTCAGGGTGCCCCATTCGCCCTGCAACGCCGCCTCGGCGGCCTGCACGGCGGAGTCGACGTCGCGGTGGTCGCCGCGCGCGATGCGCCCGATCTCTTCGCCGGTCGAGGGGTTTTCGAGGGGCAGGGTCTGGCCACCGGCACAGGGCCGCCAGCGGCCGCCGATGAAGATTTGGGTCGGGTCAAACCAGGGTGTCATGGGATCCTCCGATATGGTCGGGCAGGCGTGGGGCGGCCCGAAGAAGGGTCTGCGTGTAGGCGTGGCGCGGCCTGCTGAAGACGGCTTCGGTCGCCCCTTCTTCGACGATCTTGCCCGCCTGCATGACCATGACGCGGTCGGTGATGGCGCGCACCACGGTCAGGTCATGGCTGATGAAAAGGTAGGACAGGTGAAAGGCGTCCTGCAACTCGGCCAGCAGATCGAGGATACGCGCGCGGACCGAGACGTCGAGGGCCGATACCGCCTCGTCCAGCACCAGGAGTTTGGGGCGGGTGATCAGCGCGCGGGCGATGGCGATGCGCTGCCGCTGGCCGCCCGAAAACTCGTGCGGGTATTTGTGCATGTCGTCGGGCGACAGGTGGACGGCCGACAGTGCCTCGGCCACGCGGTCGCGGCGTTGCGTCCCGCGCGGCGGATCGGGCAGCAGGTGGAAGGGTTCCGCGATCAGCCGCTCGACCCGCCAGCGGGGATTGAAACTGCCATATGGGTCCTGAAACACGACTTGGATATCGGCGCGCGCAGCGCGCGGCATTTGCGGATTGACCGGCGTGCCGTTGAGGCGGATCGCACCGCCCTGGATCGGGTCGAGCCCCAGGATCGCGCGCGTGAGGGTGGATTTTCCGCAGCCGGATTCCCCGACAAGGCCAAGGCTTTCGCCCTGATGCAGCGCAAAGCTGACCCCATCGACGGCATGAAGGGGCGGGCCACTGCGAAACCCCTGACGCGGGCCGGGATAGCTGCGGGTGACGTTTTCGACGGCCAGCAAGGGGGCCGGGTCGGGATGCGCGGCGCGCTGGGGCTGATGCGAGGAGGCGGCGAAGAGCGCGCGAGTATAAGGGTGGTCCTGCCGTGTGAGGACGGTCTCGGTCGGCCCGGTTTCCACGATCTCGCCCTTTTGCATCACGGCGATGCGGTCGGCCATGTCGGCCACCACGGCGAGGTCATGGGTGATGAGCAGGAGCGACATCCCCTCGTCCGCCACGATATCGCGCAGCAGGTCGAGGATCTGTGCCTGCGTGGTCACGTCCAGCGCGGTGGTGGGTTCATCGGCGATCAGCAGACGCGGGTGCAGCGCGATGGCGGCGGCGATGCAGACGCGTTGTCTCTGGCCGCCCGACAGCTCGTGCGGATAGCGGTCCATCGGGATATGCTTGAGGCCGACGCGGTCCAGCCGGTCGCGGGCGATGGCGCGGGCCTCGGCCCGGCTTTCGGTGCCATGGATCAGCAGCGTCTCGGCCACCTGCGCGCCGATGGTCTGCACCGGGTTCAGCGCCGTCATCGGTTCCTGAAAGATCATGCCGATCTCGTTGCCGCGCAGGCGGCACAGCGCGGCCTCGGACAATGCCAGAAGGTCGGTGCCGTCGAGATTGGCGCGGCCGGTGGTTTCCGCGCCGGTGGGCAGCAGGCCCATCAAGGCCAACGCGGTCATGGATTTGCCCGAGCCAGACTCGCCCACCAGCCCGAAGATCTCGCCCGGCGCGATGTCCAGCGACAGGTCGTGCAGGATCGGCTGGCCGTGGATGGACAGCGACAGGCGGTCGAGCGCGATCATGACCGCCCCCGCCTGAGCCGCGGGTCGAGCACGTCGCGCAACCCGTCGCCCATCAGGTTCAGCCCCAGCACCATCAGCACGATGGCCAGACCGGGCAGGACGGCCAGCATCGGGTGGGTGTAGATCATCGTCTGCGCCTCGGCCAGCATGCGGCCCCAACTGGGCGTGGGCGGTTGCGCGCCAAGGCCCACGTAGCTGAGCGCGGCCTCGGCAAGGATGCCCAAGCTGAACTGGATCGTCGCCTGCACAATCAGCAGGTTGGCGATATTGGGCAGGATGTGTTCCGCGCTGATGCGGATGCGGCCCTTGCCGGCGGTGCGGGCGGCAAGGATGTAATCCAGCGTCCAGAGCGGCAGCGCGCCCCCGCGCGCCACGCGGGCGAAAACGGGGATGTTGAAGATGCCGATGGCGATGATCGCGTTGGTGGCCGAGGGGCCGTAGCGCGCCGTGATCAGGATGGCGATGACCAGCGACGGGAAGGCAAAGATCAGGTCGTTGCCACGCATGATGACCTCGTCCAGAAGGCTGCCGCGCCGGGCGGCGGCGGCCAGGCCCAGCGGCACGCCAAGGCCCATGCCGATGCCCACCGCAAGGATCGCCACCGCGATCGAGGTTTGCGCGCCCACCATTAAAAGCGACAGCACATCGCGGCCCAACTGGTCGGTGCCGAGCGGGTGCGCAAGGCTGGCGGGTTGCAGTCGGTCCGCGATGGAGACGCCATCGACCGGGTAGGGCACCCAGACGAGCGAGATCAGCGCGACGATCAGAAAGGCCCCGGACAGGACCCCTCCGAGGATAAGGGCAGGGGGCAGGCGTCTCATCTGCGGCGCAACCTCGGGTCGACCAGCGCATAGGTGATATCGACAAGGAAGGTCACGAGGATCACGGAGAAGACCAGCAGCATGGTCACGGATTCCACCACGATCAGGTCGCGCTGGGTGATGCCCTGAAAGATCAGCCGCCCGAGGCCGGGAAGGAAGAAAACGTTCTCGATGATGATGGCGCCGGCCAGCAGAAAGGAAAATTGCAGGCCGATGATCGTCAGCACCGGGATCAGCGCGTTGCGCAGGGCATGGCGGCGGATGGTCTGCCCGCGCGTCAGCCCCTTGGCCCGCGCCGTGCGCATGTAATCCTGCGAGAACGTCTCCAGCAATGCGGAGCGCATGACGCGCGCAAGGATCGAGGCCTGCGGCAGGGCCAGCGCGATGGCGGGCAGGGTCAGGGATTTCAGCGCCAGAAGGGGGTCCTCCCAGCCGGGAAACCCACCTGCCGAAAACCAGTGCAGCGTCACCGCGAACAGCAGCACAAGCAGCATCGCGAACCAGAAATTCGGCACGGCGATGCTCAGTTGTGTCGCGCCCATGATGCCGTAATCCACCACGCCGCCCCGGTTCGATGCCGCAAGGATGCCGATGGGAAAGGCGATCAGCGTGGACAGCGCCAGTGCCATCGCCGCCAGCGGCAGCGAGACCTGCAACCGGTCCAGCACCAACTCGGCCACCGGAACGCGGTAGGTGTAGGAGATGCCGAAATCCCCCGTCAGCATGCCCCCGACCCAGTCGAGATAGCGGCCGAGCGCGCTGCCCCCGAGGCCAAGCTCATCCCGCAGGGCGGCCAGTGTCTCATCGGTTGCGTTCAGACCCAGCATGTAGGTGGCGGGATCGCCGGGGATCACCTCGATCACCGCGAAGATCACCACGCTGGCCACGATCAGGGACAGCGTCAGAGACAGGGCGCGGGTCAGGAGGTAACGCAGCATGGCCCCGACGTTAGACGCCGCGCGTGCCCCGTGCCAGAGGGGACTTGCGCAGGCGTGCGCGCCTTGGATAATGACGCTTGGCCGGGGCGATGGCGTCGCTCCACCTCATGGCCCCTCCGCCCTGAACGCCGGGGCATGTCTTGTACAAGGAGGGTCGGCCGATGGAGCGCCCCCAGTTCTTCCGATTTCACAATGGCGAAAAGGCCCCGCTGCCGTTCACTCTGGCCGAGTATGACAGCCGTCTGATGGGCCTGCGGTCGATCATGGATGCGCATGGTCTGGACGCGGTCGTCCTGACCTCGATGCACAATATCGCCTATTACTCCGGCTTCCTCTACTGCGCCTTCGGGCGGCCATATGGCCTTGTCGTGACGGCCTCGGACGCGGTGGTCATCAGCGCGGGCATCGACGCGGGCCAGCCGTGGCGGCGCTGTGCCTGTGATGCGATCACCTACACCGATTGGGAGCGTGACAATTACTGGCGCGCGGTGGCCCATGTGGCGGGCACCGGGCGGCGCATCGGCATCGAAGAGGATCACATGACGCTGGCGCAATGCGAAAAGCTGCGCCATCTGCTGCGGCCGCAATCCACGCTCGATATCGCGCCGCAGACGATGCGCCAGCGCATGGTGAAATCCGAAGCGGAACGCGAATTGATCCGTGCGGGCGCCAAGGTGGCCGATGTCGGTGGCTACGCCATCCGTGATGCCATCCGCGAAGGTGCGCGCGAGATCGACGTGGCCATGGCGGGCCGCGACGCGATGGAGGCCGAGATCGCCGCGCGCTTCCCCGATGCCGAGTACCGCGACACATGGGTCTGGTTCCAGTCCGGCATCAACACAGATGGCGCGCATAACCCGGTGACAGCGCGCAAGCTGGCGCGCGGCGATATCCTGTCGCTGAATACCTTCCCGATGATTTCGGGCTACTACACCGCGTTGGAACGCACCCTTTTCGTGGGCGAGGTCGATGACGCCTCGCTCGCCTATTGGCAGGCGAATGTCGGCGCGCACGAGTTGGGCATGAGCCTGATCAAGCCGGGCGCGACCTGTGCCGGGATCACCCACGCGATCAACGATTTCTTTGCCGAACGTGACATGCTGCAATATCGCAGCTTCGGCTATGGCCATTCCTTTGGCGTGCTGTCGCATTACTATGGCCGCGAAGCGGGGCTGGAACTGCGCGAAGACATCGACACCGTGCTGGAACCCGGCATGGTCATCTCGATGGAGCCGATGCTGACCATCCCCGAGGGGCAGCCGGGCGCGGGCGGCTACCGCGAGCATGACATCCTGATCGTGACCGCAGACGGCGCCGAGGACATCACCGGTTTCCCTTATGGCCCGGACCACAACGTGATCTGATCGGGCCCTGGCGCTCGCGGGGCAGGGCGGCGCGCCCACGCTTGCGATCCATGCCCCGTGCCGTCATGAAACTGACATGTGGCCGTAACGTCACCGTCATGGCCATGCGCCAAAGGAAGCGGGTGCAATTCTGCGACAACCCCTGGGGGATCCGTATGACCACCCGCTTTCTGACGCTGACCTCGGCGCTGGCCCTGACGGCCGGCCCGGCCTTCGCGCAAGACATGAACTTCAACCGCATCGCCTCGTTCCGCGTGGCTGACAACATGCCGGCGGCGGACGAATCCTCGGCCGAGATCATTTCCGCCACGGCGGATGGCATGACGCTGGTCTATACCGACAGCCCCGCGGGCGTGGTCGGGTTCATCGACATCACCGACCCGGCCAATCCCGCCGCCGCCGGTGTGATCGAGCTGGAGGGCGAGCCGACCTCGGTCGCCGTGATGGGCCAGATCGCCTACCTGGGCGAGAACACCTCGGCGGATTACGTCAACACGTCCGGCGTGCTGCACGCGATCGACGTCGACAGCCGCGAGGTCCTGGCCACCTGTGATCTGGGCGGCCAGCCCGACAGCGTCGCCGTCGCCCCCGACGGCAGCTTTGTCACCGTCGCCATCGAGAACGAGCGCGACGAGGATCTGGGCGATGGCCGCACCGGTCAGATGCCCGCCGGTTTCGTCGCCATCGTCGAGACCGCCGAGGATGGGCTGGTTTGCGACAGCCTGATCATGGCTGACGTCACGGGACTGGCCGAGGTGTCGCCCGAAGACCCCGAGCCGGAATTCGTGGCGATCAACGCCGAGAACGAGATCGTCGTGACGATGCAGGAGAACAACCACATGGTTGTCCTGAATGCGGCGGGAGAGGTGCTGAGCCATTTCTCTGCCGGTGAGGTCACGCTCGAAGGTGCCGACACCGAGGAAGAGGGCGCGCTGGTCTTCGACCAGACCATCACCGTGCCGCGCGAGCCGGATTCGGTCGCCTGGATCGACGCAGATCATTTCGCCACCGCCAATGAGGGCGACATGGATGGCGGCAGCCGCGGCTGGACGATCTTTCACCAGGACGGCACCGTGGTTTACGAAAGCGGCCTCGATTTCGAACGCGCGATCATTGAGATCGGCCACTACCCCGAGGGGCGCTCGGCGAACAAAGGTGTCGAGCCCGAGTCGATCACGGTGGACACGTTCGGCGGCACGCCGATGGTCTTCGTCGGCTCGGAACGTGGCTCGGTCGTGGGCGTCTATGACGTGACCGACCCCGCCGCGCCCGTGCTGATGCAGCTGCTGCCCTCGGGCATCGGGCCGGAAGGCTATGTAACCATCCCCGAGCGCAACCTCCTGGTCTCGGCCAACGAAACCGACGATGCCGGCCCCCGCGCCCATGTCATGTTGTTCGAATACCAGGAAGCGCCCGCGGTCTACCCGCACCTGACCAGTGCCGGCATGGACGAGTTGACCGGCTGGGGTGCGATCTCGGGTCAGGTCATGGCCGAGGATGGCACGATCTACGCCGTCTCCGACAGCTTCTACGGGATGCAGCCGACGATCTTCCACATCGATGTCAGCCAAACCCCGGCCCGCATCGTCAATGCCATCCGCGTCACGCGCGAAGGCCAGCCTGCCCAACTGCTGGACATGGAAGGCATCACGCTGGACGCCGAGGGTGGTTTCTGGATCGCCTCGGAAGGGCGCAGCGACCGTTTGGTGCCGCACGCGATCTACCACGTGGGTGCCGATGGCGCGATCGAGGACTACATCACGTTGCCCGACGCTTTGCTGGCCGTCGAACGCCGCTTCGGCTTCGAGGGGATCACCCGCGTCGATGACATGCTCTATATCGCGGTGCAGCGCGAATGGCGCGACGACCCGGACAACCACGCCAAGGTTCTGGGCTACAACCTGGAGACCGAGGACTGGTCGGTCATCCACTACCCGCTGACCGATCCCGACACCGGTTGGGTCGGCCTGTCGGAGATCGTGGCGCATGGCGATTTCGTCTACTTCATCGAGCGCGACAACCAGCTTGATACCCGCGCGGTGACCAAGATCATCACCCGCGTGCACTTGTCGGCACTGGACGGCATGGTTGCGCTGGGCGAAACCCCCGCCGTGCTGGAACCGGACCTGGTGGTCGACCTGCTGCCTTATCTGACGTCGACGGGCGGTTATGTCCTCGACAAGGTCGAGGGTCTGGCCATCGCGCCCGACGGCACGATGTGGATCTCGACCGACAATGACGGGGTCGACGACCATTCGGGCGAGACGATGTTCTTCGCCATCCCGCCGATGTAATTCCCCAAAGTCATTTCATGACGATCCGGCCCCCGCCCCGGCGGGGGCCTTTTTCGTCGGGTTGTCAGGGGGAGCGTTGTCCTCGAGGAAAACGGGACGGAAAACTCGAGTTTTCCGGCTGTCACCCGGTTTGCACGGTGCGAGCAATCTCCTCGGCCAGACGGTCATAAACCAGCCGCACACGGCGGGAATTGTGGACCTCGCGATGGGCGACCAGCCAGACGGGGAACCGCACCAGCGGGTCGGTGCCGGGCAGCACGCGCACGAACTCCGACTCGGCATCGCCCAGCCAGGCCGGTGCCGCGATCATGCCGACCCCAGCCTGCGCCAGTGCCCATTGCACGTGGTGATCCTCGGTCAGGACGGGGAAATTGTCAGGCGTCAGGCTGTACCCCTGCTCGCCCAGAAGGCGCAGATAGGTATCGGTCGCGTCATAGCCGATGAAGGGCGCATCCCTCAGGTCCGCCGGGTTTTGCACCGGCCCCAGCCGCGCGATCAGGTCGGCGGATGCGTAAAGCCACGCCTCGTCATGGGTGATTAGGCGCGCGGTCAGGTCGGGCTGGGTGGGGCGCACATGGCGAATGGCGATATCGGCCTCGCGCCGCATCAGGTCGCGTACGGCGTTCGAGGCGATGACGGTGATGCGTAGCCCCGGCGCATCGTCCCGCAGACGGGCGATCACCGGCGGCAGGATATGCGCGGCATAAAGATCCGAAGCGGTGACCGTCACCTCGCCTGCGATCTCGTCCGACTGTCCGCTGGCCGCCAGCGACAGGGCGTTGGCCGCCGCGCCCATCGCGCGCACATGATCGATCAGTTTCAGCCCGGCCTCGGTCAGGTCCATCCGCTTGCCCGCGCGGGTGAACAGCGTCACGCCAAGCTCCTCTTCGAACGCCGCCACCTGCCGTCCCAGCGTGGGCTGGGTCAGGCCAAGGGCGCGGGCGGCGGCCGACAATGATCCCTCCTCGGCCGTGACGAGGAACGCGCGCGCGCGGGTCCAGTCGAAGGTGATGCTCCGCCAATCCATGCATAAACGCATAACATGAATGCCATATTCGTCAATTTATTCAATTTTGGCGCATGAATATATCCACCTCCAAGGCAGACGGAGATTTTGAAAGGAGGCCGATCATGAAAGCGGCAGTTTACAAGACCTACGGCCCGGCCGATGTGGTCCATATCACCGACATCGCACGCCCAGACCCAAAGGCCGGCGACATTCTGGTACGCGTCGGCGCGGCAGGGGTGACGACGGCGGATTGGCGGCTGCGCGCGGCGGCCTTTCCCGGCCTGATCAGCAAACTGGCGGGGCGGATGATGTTCGGCCTGTTCGCACCGCGCAACGCGGTGCTCGGCTCGGATTATGCCGGCGAGGTCGTTGCGGTGGGCACGGGCGTGACCGGGTTTCGGCCGGGCGACCGTGTCTTTGGCTTCGCCTGGGGCGGGGCGCATGCCGAGTACATCGCCGTAAAGGCCGAGGGTGCGGTCCTTGCCACCCCCGCCGGGTTGACCGACACGCAGGCGGCGGCGATCCCCTTCGGCGCGCAGGCGGCGCTGGAATTCCTCGACCGTTTCGCGCAGGTCAAACCGGGCGAGCGGGTGCTGATCGTCGGTGCCTCGGGCGGTGTCGGGGCGTATGCGGTGCAGATCGCCAAGGCGCTGGGGGCGCATGTGACGGGTGTGGCGAGTGGCGCAAACCGCGCGCTAGTCGAGGGGTTGGGGGCGGATGCCTTCGTCGATTACCGCAAGAGCGATCCGGCGGCGCTGACCGGCCCCTTCGACGTGGTGCTGGAAACGATCGGCGTCATGGAGTACCGAACCGCGGCCCCGATGCTGGCCGATGGCGGGCGGTTTGTTCCGCTGAATTTCGGGCTTGGCGACGTTTTGGCCGCGCGCAAGGCGAGGCGCAGTGGGCACACCCTGATCCTGAAGGTGAATGGTGACAGCAAGGCCGGTCTGAAACGCCTGTCGGACATGATCGAGGCGGGGCGCCTGCGTCCGGTGATCGACCGCGTCTATCCCTTCGATCAGATCCACGCCGCCTATGCCCATGTCGAAAGCCGCCGGCGCAAGGGCGCGGTGGTGCTGAAACTGCCCGAGGCAGAGGACATCGTACAGGCGGCCTGAACATGAAAAGCCCAGCACAGGCCGGGCTTTTCGGCGACAGTCACGCGGCGGTCACTCGACCCAGCGCACGCCGGTCAGATCGTTGGCCTGCGTGGGCGAGTTCTCCCACAAGCCTTCGATATCGGCATTCGCCACGCCCGTCTTGGCCAGCTGGAACAGATAGCCGTTGACGAAATCCGCGGCGATCATCTGCTGGGCCTGCTGGTTCAACGCGGTCCGCGCGGCGGGGTCCGAGGTCGTCGCCAGCTCTTCCATCAACGCCTGGAAGGCGTCGTTGTCGTATTGGAAGTAATACTCGGGATTTGCGTAGATGTTGATGTCGGCGGGTTCGGTATGGCTGACGATGGTCAGGTCGAAATCATAGCCACGGAACACCTGTTCCAGCCACTGCGCCCATTCCAGGTTGGTGATCTCGGTCTCGATCCCGACCTCGCGCAGTTGCGCCGCGATGATCTCGCCGCCGCGCCGCGCATAGGACGGCGGCGGCAGCATCAACCGCAGGGTCAGATCGGTGGCCCCGGCCTCCTCCAGCAGGGCGCGGGCGGCGTCGGGGTCGTAGGCCGAATTGGCGGTCAGATCGACATAGTCGGGATTGTGCGGCGCGAAATGCGTGCCGATGGGCGTGCCATAGCCGAACATCGCCCCATCGATGATATCCTGACGGTTGATCGCGTGGCTGATCGCCTGCCGCACCCGGATGTCATCCAGCGGCGGTTGAGCGTTGTTCATGGCAAGGATCGTTTCGCCCTCGGTCGAACCGACGATGACCGAAAACCGCGGATCTGCCTCGAAACTCGACAGCGTTTCGGGCGCGGGGAAGTTCGGGAAGGCATCGACATCGCCCGCCATCATCGCGGCGAAAGCGGCGTTGGGGTCCGAGACGAAACGGAAGGTCGCGTCTTCGAGCGCTGGGGCATCGCCCCAATAGGCGTCATAGCGCGTCAGCTCTACCCGGTCGCCCTGCGCCCATTCCACGAACCGAAACGGGCCGGTGCCGATGGGGTTGGTCGCGTTGGTCTCGGCGCTGTCGGGCGACACGATCACCGCATCCCCCCAGGCCATATCGAACAGAAACGCCCCGTCCGGCCCATCCAGCGTAACCTCGACGGTCGTGTCATCCACGGCCTCGACCAGGACGATGTTGGCGAAAAGCGACGGCTGCGCGTTGGTCGATCCCTCGGCACGCGCGCGATCCAGGCTGAAGACGACATCATAGGCCGTCATCGCCGAACCGTCGTGAAAGGTCACGCCCTCGCGCAGGGTGAAGGTGTAGGTCGTGCCATCCTCGGAGATCTCCCAGCTTTCGGCGAGGCCGGACACGATCGACCCGTCCGAAGCAAAGCGCGTCAGCCCTTCGAACACATTGGCATAGACCACCTCGTCGATGGCGGCGGCCGCCCCGCCCGTGGGGTCGAGATTTGGCGGCTCCAGAACCATCCCGATGGTAATGTCGGTCTGTTGTGCAAGCGCGGTGCCTGCCGTCAGCGCAAGGATCGCGGCGCCGGTGCGAAGCGAACGGATCATGATGTGCGTCTCTCCCTATGGTGGCACGTCGCCGCATATTGGCGCGGCAGAGTGCAAAAATCTTGGGGAAAATGCATGTTTTCGCGGCGGCGCACAGCATTGCAATTGTCGCATTCCTGTCGTGCGGTGACTCGCGCGGCGGAAAATGCGTTAACCTTTGGGCAGGGCTATCACGATTCGGGGGACAGATGAGCGTGCCGAATTCCGAGGACATCCTGGCCGTCGCCAAGGAAAACGTCGCCGCCTTCATCCGCGATCAGACCAGCGCCCGCGCGCTGTCGCCGATGATCCGCCACCTCAATGACGATCTGCTCAGCGGCGATCAGGCCGCACGCGAGATGGCGGCCCGCGCGCTGGCGCATCTGGGCTTTGTCGAACGCGCCTGAGGCGTCAGCCCAGCAACTCCTTCAATGTCAGCGCCATGACCGCTGCCGCATCGACCATATCGTCGATGCCGACCCATTCGTCCGGCTGGTGGGCCAGGTCCAGGATGCCCGGCCCGTAGGCGATGCAGTTCTGCAACTTGCCGATACGATCGATGTGTTTCTGATCGTATGTGCCCGGAGACACGACGAAATCGGCCTGCCGATGCAGCACGCGGGCGATGGCCTCTTCGACCGTGCGCACCACGGGCGCGTCGCGGTCGGTCATCGTCGGCTGCACCTCGAACAGGTCGCGAATCTCGTAGGAAAACCCGGGCCGTTTGGCGCGCACGCGCTCCAGCAGGGTCGTCATCTCGGCCTTCACCTCGGCGATGTCCTCTTCGATCAGGAAACGCCGGTCGATGGTGATGCGGCAACGGTCGGGCACGCAAGGGGCGGGCAGGCCGGTATAGTCGGGGTCCTGCTCGGGCTCGCCGCCATGGATGGCGTTGATGTTCAGGGTCGAATGCCGCGCGCCCTCGGGCACCACCGGCATCTCGGTGGTTTTGCCCATCAACGAGGGGGAACAGCGTCGCCTCCATCTCGGCCAGAACGGCCCCCATATGGCGCACCGCGCAATCGCCGAGAAAGGGCATCGAGCCATGGGCGATTCGGCCATGGGTCTCGATCTCGGCCCACCAGACGCCGCGATGCCCCAGGCAGATGCGATCCTTGTTCAGCGGTTCGGGGATGATGACATGCTGAACGCGGTCCGGGGCGAAATAGCCCCGTTCTGCCAGATAGGCGACACCGCCATACCCCCCCGATTCCTCGTCTGCCGTGGCGCTGATCTCGATCGCGCCGGCAAAATCGGGCTGGGTCGCGACAAAGGCTTCGGCCGCGATCACCGCGCTCGCGAGGCCGCCTTTCATGTCGCAGGCGCCGCGCCCGTAGACGCGCCCGTCCTTCACCTCGCCGCCAAAGGGGTCGACCGTCCAGCCATGGCCGACCTCGACCACATCGTGGTGGCCGTTGAAATGCACGCAATCGCCGGGCCGCGCGCCCTCGATCCGCGCCACAAGGTTCCAGCGCGGATGGCGGTCGCTATCGGCCGGTGCCCCCTTGGCGCGGATCATCTCGCAGGCGAACCCGCGCGCGGACAGATACGCCGCCAGATAATCGCAGATCTCGCGATAGCAGCGGCCCGGCGGGTTCAGCGTGGGAATACGGATCAGGTCGCGGGTCAACGCGACCAGGTCGGCCTTGCGCGCGGTGACCGCATCGAGAAAGGGCGTGTCGGCTGTCATGGCCCCACACTGCGCCCGCATGACGCGACCGGCAAGCCCTGCCATTCACCGACCGGATGGCTTATATCTTGGGTAACGCCAATGAAGGGACCCGTGGCTGATGCTGAATCTGGGCCGATTGTCGATCTTCCTGCTCGTCGGGCTGACGGTCGTCTACATAAGCCTCTATTTCTACTTTCGCGCCGGCGCGAAAATGCAGCTGGAAGAGGATTGGGTGATGGAAGGGCGACCGGGCGACCGCGCCGAATGGGTTGCCGAACGCCTGGAGCCGCGCGCCGCGAGCCTGCGGAAATGGCTTGTGTTTCTGGTATATGTTCTGCCCCTGTCGGGGCTGACACTGACCGTGTATCTGACCAACTGAAGGATCGCTTCCCATGCATTGGCCCCGGATCATCTTCCTGTCGCTGCTGGCCCTTTTCCTCGGGGCATTCCTCCACTACACGCTGCCCCAACGCGATATCGTCCGGGTCACGGATACCGAGATCATTCGAACCGATTTCTCGGGTCTGAACCGCATCTTCTATGCGCAAGGCGACAGCGGCGGTGCAAATCCCGATAGCCGGGACTTGCGCCTGATCAATACGATCGCGCCGAATGGCGATGTGCGCGTGTATCGCAACGAGGATACCGGCTTCGGCTGGCCCCCCTATTTCAAGCTCGATTCGGCCGACCTGCAGGCCGAGGCCGCCAGCCTGTCCTCGGCCGCGGACAACCCCACCTGGGTGGCGGTCACCCATTACGGGTGGCGGTCGCGCCTGCTGACAACCTATCCCAACGCGGTCGGCATGGAACAGGTGGACGGGCCCGACACCGCCTTGTTCCCATGGCTCAACATCGTGATCCTGCTGGCCATGGCGCTGATCCTGTTCATGGCCTGGCGCATCTGGGAGCGGTTCGAAGATCGCGTGCTCGTGCCCATCGCGGATCGCAGCGCCGTGCGGTGGGCCAAGCTGAAAGACTGGGCCGCGGGCCGCGGCTGATCCCGCGACTCTCGATCTTTATCCTTCAAATATGCAAACCAGCGGCGAAAGGGGCTCGATGCCCCTTGAGCCGCTTTGCCGAGCGACGCGGCAAGGCCGCGGCGCAATCCCTGCCGCGGTCATTCGCCATAGGGCACCCAGATCGTTTTCACCTCTGTGGCCGCCTCGAGAAAGGCACGCCCCTCGCCCGCGCTGCCGCGCCAATCGGGGCTGCCCGCAGGCGCCCAGACGCGCTTGAGGTTCCCGGCCGAGGCGCTGTCGATCACCGCCTGATCCGCGGTCGAGAAATTCCACAGCGCATCGACCTCCTGATGCCCGGCCAGCGCCGTGGCGATATCCGCCGCATCGCCCGTTACGATATTGACGACGCCCCCCGGTACGTCCGACGTGTCGAGTACCTGGTACAGGTCGGTTGCGGCCAGCGGGTACGGGCCCGAGGGCACCAACACCACGCGGTTGCCCATGGCGATGGCCGGCGCGATCAGCGACACTGCCCCAAGCAGGGGTGCGTCCTCAGGCGCCAGGGCGCCGATGATCCCGACCGGCTCGCGCATGGCCATGGCCACGCCCCGGATCGGCACGGATTTCACTGCGCCATCGAATTTGTCCGCCCAGGCCGCGTAGCTGAACAGCCGCGCGATCGAGACCTCGACTTCCGCCTCGGCCTTGGCCGCGTTGATGGCGGTCAGGGCGCGGACACGCTCGGCAAACTCTTCGGCGCGGGCCGACAGGTTTTCGGCGATGTAATACAGGATCTGCGCGCGCAGATGCCCGGTGGTCTTTGACCAGCCCGCGGCGCCGCGCGCCGCCTCGACCGCGTTGCGGATATCCTTTCGGTTGCCAAGTCCGACATGGCCCAAAAGCTCTCCTCGTTTCGACCAGACGGGCCGCGAATAGCCGCTGTCGGGGCGCGCCTGTTTGCCGCCGATATACATCTTGGCGGTGCGGTCCAGGCCCGGTGCCTCGACCGTATCGGGGGCGGGAAAGGGCGCGACCGGCTTGCGCGGCATCAGCTTGGTCGTGGGTTTCAGGTAGGCCGACACCCCCTCCCACCCGCCTTCGCGGCCGAACCCGCTCTCGCGCACACCGCCAAAGGGGGCGGCCGCGTCGAACAGGTTGGTGGCGTTGACCCAGACCACGCCGGCGGCCAGTTTTGGCGCGATGTCGAGCGCGAGGTTCAGGTTCTCGCTCCAGACTGTCGCGGCCAGCCCGTAACGCGTGTTGTTGGCCAGGTCCACCGCCTCGGACGGCGTGCGGAAGGTGGTCGAGACCAACACCGGGCCAAAGATTTCCTCCTGCATCAGCGGCGCGGCGGGGCTGAGGCCGGTGATCAGCGTCGGCGGATAGAAACAGCCCGTCTCGGGCTCGCCACCTGCGCGCGATAGACCTGCCCTTCGCTATTGGCCTCCACCATGCGCGTGATCGTCTGGTGCTGGATGGGGTCCACCAGCGCGCCCACGTCGATGCATTTGTCCAGCGGGTCGCCGACGCGCAAGCGATCCATGCGGGTCTTGAGCCGCGTGTGGAAATCCTCGGCGATGCCTTCCTGCACCAGCAGGCGCGAGCCCGCGCAGCAGACCTGCCCCTGGTTGAACCAGATGGCATCGACCAGCCCCTCGATGGCGCTGTCGATGTCGGCGTCGTCGAAGACGATGTAGGGGGATTTCCCGCCCAATTCGAGCGTCAGCGACTTGCCCGATCCCGCCGTCGCCTCGCGGATGCGGCGACCCACGGCGGTCGATCCGGTAAAGGCGATCTTGGCCACGTCCGGGTGGGTGACCAGCGCCTCGCCGGTTGCGCCGTCGCCGGTGACGATATTGACTACACCCTTGGGCAACCCCGCCTCGCGGCAGATATCGGCGAACAGCAGAGCCGTCAGCGAGGTGTATTCGGCCGGTTTCAGAACCACCGTGTTCCCGGCGGCCAAAGCCGGCGCGATCTTCCACGCCAGCATCAGCAGCGGAAAGTTCCAGGGGATGATCTGACCGCAGACGCCAAGGGGCGCATGACCCGGCATCTCGCTGTCCATCAATTGCGCCAGACCGGCGTGATAGTAGAAATGACGCTGCGCCAGCGGCACGTCGATATCGCGGCTTTCGCGGATCGGCTTGCCGTTATCGAGCGATTCCAGCACCGCGAACAAGCGCGCGTGTTTTTGCAACAACCGCGCCAGGGCATAGAGGTATTTCGCCCGCGCATGCCCCGGCAGGTTCGACCATTTTGGAAATGCCTTGGACGCGGCGGCAACGGCCACCTCGACGTCATGGGCGCTGCCCTGGGTCAGTCGCGCCAACTCCTCGCCGGTTGCCGGGTTCTTCGCGGCGAACCCCTGCCCGGCATCGGTGAACGCGCCTTCTACGAAATGCCCGAAATCCGGGCCGCGCGTGGCGATCCACTCGCGCGCCTCCGCGTCGCTTTCGGGCGCGGGGCCATACTCCATCGTGTCGAAAATCTCGCGGGCGGTCATTTGCGATCCTCATCCTTTTGCCGGACACGGAAATCTTCAGGTTTCCGACCCGAAAAACTCGAGTTTTTCGGCGTGTTTTCCTGCAGGAAAACACACCCCACTCCAATCATCCCATCGGATGCCGGTAACTGGCCGAATACTGGCCCGTGGCGTGATGTTCCAACTGCCGCTCGATATCGCCAAGCAGCGACGACGCGCCGAAGCGGAACAGGTCGGGGCGCAGCCAGCGGTCGCCCAACTCCTCCTTGATCATCGAGAGATAGACCAGCGCGTCCTTGGCCTTGGAGATGCCGCCAGCAGGTTTGTAGCCCACCTTGAACCCGGTCGCGGCCTCGTAGGCCCGGATGGCGCGGATCATGGTCAGCGTCACGGGCAGGGTTGCGTTCACGCTTTCCTTGCCGGTCGATGTCTTGATGAAATCGGCCCCCGCCATCATGCACACGAGCGAGGCGCGCGCCACATTGCGCAGCGTGCCCAACTCGCCCGTGGCAAGGATCGCCTTGACATGCGCATCCCCGCAGGCGGCGCGAAACTCGGCCATTTCGTCATAAAGCGCCTGCCAGTTCCCGGTCAGGACATGGCGGCGCGAGATGACGATGTCGATCTCTTTCGCGCCGGCCTTCACGCTTTCCTCGATTTCCTTCACCCGCAGATGATAGGGCGACAAACCGGCGGGAAAGCCGGTGGACACGGCGGCGATGGGAATGCCCGTCCCCTCAAGCGCCTCGACCGCCGTGGGCACCATCTCGTGATAGACGCAGACGGCGCCGGTCGTGATCGCGGGCAGGTCGAGCGCATCCAGAATGTCGGCGCGCACCGGTTGGCGGGCCTTGGCGCAGAGGCGCCGCACGCGCCCCGGCGTGTCATCGCCCGCCAGCGTCGTCAGGTCGATGCATGTGACCGCGCGGGCCAGCCACGCGGCCTGGTAGGCCTTTTTCACGCTGCGGCGGCCGGGCAGGGTGGCGGCGCGACGTTCGATGGCCGAGGTGTTGGCCTGCACCCGCGCGACCCAGTCGAGGTCGAGCCCAGTGCCTGCATTGCGCGGTAGATGGAGTTGCGGCAACTGGTCGGACGGAGCGGTCCGCACGCTGGCATCCGTGGCGGTCTGGGCGTCGGTCATGATCTGTCGCGCTGTCTTGGATCGGTCGGGCGAAACCGTGTCACGGGCGGCGGGCGAAGGCAAGCTTGACCAAACGGTCAAAACATGGGTGCGGGCGCCCCTCCAGTAGGGCACTGTGAACGGGGCGCACCGCCCGCACATGTCCGCCCTGCCAGCGGCCGCGGTCGCGGACAATGTCGGCGTTCAGCTTCCGCAGCGCCTCCAATTCGGACATGCCGCGCGCGCGGTAGGTTGCGACGAACCGTGCGATTGCGGCGTCCGGGATGTGGAGCGTTCGGGCGCGCCGCCGCTCTGCCGCGATGGCACGTTGCCCCGGCGCAAATGGAAAGGCCCGCTGGACCACACGGGCCCTTGCCGGAGCGGGCGACCGTATGCGCCGCCGCCGCCCAATGCGGGTCGCCAAGCGTCTAAGCGTCACGACACTCAACAAGATACCAACCACAATGAAACCGGTGTCGCCCATGACGCCCCCGCATAGCTCGAGTCACGCCGGTCCTACCGCCCGGTGTTGACGGAAACGGGGCGGATTTGAGGGAATTCTGCTGCGCAGCGCGGGCGCAAAAAAATCAGCCCCGCGCCTTGGTGAGGATGGGCGCGGGGCTGGTGTGACGCCGCCGGTGAGGGTGACGGCGTATCGATGTCAGGTGATCATGACGCGGTCGGGCCGGCCTCGAGCACATCCTCAAGCGTGCGCAGCCCGGTCTTGGGGGCCTGCACCAGAACCGCCATGTTGCCGGGTTTGTGTTCGTTGCGGCGCATCTTCATATGCGCCTCGGGCAGGTCGTCCCAGGGAAAGACTTCGGACATGCAGGGGTCGAGGCGACGCTCGAGCATCAGCTTGTTGGCCGCGGACGCCTGCTTGAGATGCGCGAAATGGCTGCCCTGCAGACGTTTCTGGTGCGACCACATGTGGCGCACGTCGAAGGTGCAGTTATAGCCCGAGGTGCCGGCGCAGATCACGACCATGCCGCCGCGCTTGACGACAAAGGTCGAGACGGGAAAGGTTGCCTCGCCCGGATGCTCGAAGACCATGTCGACATTCACGCCCTTGCCGGTGATGTCCCAGATCGCCTTGCCGAATTTGCGGACCTCGCCGAACCATTCCTTGTATTCCTCGGTGCCGACTTCGGGCAGGCGGCCCCAGCACTTGAAATCCTTGCGGTTGATCACGCCCTTGGCGCCCAGGTCCATGACGAACTGGCGCTTGTCCTCCTCGGAGATCACGCCGATCGCATTGGCGCCGGCCGTGTTGATCAACTGGATTGCGAACGAACCAAGGCCGCCCGACGCGCCCCAGACGAGAACGTTCTGGCCCGGTTTCAGGTCGTGCGGCTCGTGGCCGAAAAGCATCCGGTAGGCCGTGGCCAAGGTGAGCGTGTAACAGGCCGACTCTTCCCAGCTCAGGTGCTTGGGCCGCGGCATCAGCTGTTGCGCCTGCACGCGGGTGAATTGGGCAAAGCTGCCATCGGCGGTCTCGTAGCCCCAGATACGCTGCGACGGTGACAGCATCGGGTCGCCGCCGTTGCATTCCTCGTCGTCGCCGTCATCCTGGTTGCAGTGGACGACGACCTCGTCGCCAACCTTCCAGCGTGTGACCTTGTCGCCCACGGCCCAGACGATCCCCGCCGCGTCCGAGCCGATCACCGCATAGGGCGCCTTGTGCTGCAGGAACACCGATACCGGCTGCCCCAGACAGGCCCAGACACCGTTATAGTTCACGCCCGCTGCCATCACGAGAACCAGCACGTCATGGCTGTCGAGCTTGGGGGTGTCGATGACTTCGACCTTCAGCGCCTCGGTCGGTTCGCCATGCCGTTCCTGCCGCAGCACCCAGCCATACATCTGCGCCGGGACATGCCCGAGGGGCGGGATCTCGCCCATCTCGTAAAGGTCTTTCTTGGGCGCATCGTAGTCCGCGATCGCGGGGTTGCTGTCGAGTGCCATGACCGGGCGTCCTCCTTGGTCGGTGCGATGCCGCAATGCGGAATCGTGTCTTGATGCTGCAGCAACTCATAGATTCAGCCGCGCAACAAAGCAAACAGGAAAATGCCGGTTCGTGAAATATTATGTCGCAAGCGGTCAGCGGTAGCCTGCCGCCTTCAGCCACTGCCGGATCTCGCGGCCGACCGTTTGCGCCTCGGGATTGTGGTGGTTGGGATCCGTCACTTTGACCACCGTGCCACTGGCCAGTTCAAACGCGAGGCCATGGCCGCCGGAGTCCAGACAGCGCCCGCTCATCACGTCGTCGACCTCGGCCAATGGGTAGGTTTCCGTCTTGGTGCCCAGCGGTTTGTGCCGGCTGACCGTTGCCAGACCGTTGGTTCTGCTCAGATGCAACTGGTTCGGCCCGGCGTGCCAGGCTGCCGCCGCCCCAAAGCCCGCAAAGATCAGGCCAACCAGAATGGCAAGGAAATTCGGCGGGTCCGCCAATCCGGCCAGAATAGCCAGGAGCGCCCCCATCCCGCCGAAGAAAAACAGGAACAGACCGCCCCTGCGCGGACAATCCACAATCAGGCTGTCATCAGTCTGTACGGTTATTCGCACGACACCACCTTGGGCGTTTCAGAGATGGGATCGAGCAGATGCGCGACGGAATTGGCATAGAACGCCACGATGGGGCGGCCGGGGTCGGTGACCTCGATCCGGTCCCCATCGCGCGTGATCATGCGACGCTCCATCAGGCCGCGCAGCCCGACCTCGACCGTATAGTCAGGGTCGGCGCGGGGCACGTGAACCGTGATGCCGGCCGCGTCAGCCGCGGCGATCTGCGCGGCGACCCGACGCGTCAGGGCGGCGTGGCTGGTGACGCCCTGGGCCAGGGCATGCGCCACCAGAGGCACCGGCGTCACGGGCATGACACGCGCGATCCGGTCCATCAGGTTCGCCCCCAGCGCCTCGGCGTCGTCCACGTGACCCTGCGACAGGAACTCGGTCAGGCTGAGCGGGTCGCCGAAACTGACCGCGGCATAGCCATAGCGGTGGAACCGGCCCGTCAGGCGCAACCAGATCTGCCGCCGCAGATAGCGATAGATCGGGCGGACGGAAAACCGAAAGCGCCGCGTGCCGTTCAGATGCGCGTCGATCAGATTGCGGTCTTCCATCACCCGGTCGTAATTCAGCGCCACCGGCACAAAGACCACGTCGCGCGAGACGCCCGGCTGGAACCCGTCGAGGATGTACGAGATCAAACCCAGCTTCGGTTTGCCAAGCGCACCGGTCCGGCTGAGCCCGCCTTCGGGAAAGACCGCCTGCGTGACGCCCGCCTCGGTCGCCATCTGCACATAGCGGGCCAGCACCCTGCGATAGAGCGCGTTGTTGTAGCGGCGGCGGATGAAATAGCCGCCCATGGCGCGCACCAGTTGCCGCAGAGGCCAGACCCGCGCCCATTCCCCCACCGCATAGGCCAGCGCCGAGCGTTCGGCCACCAGCCACGTCACCAGCACGTAATCCATGTTCGAGCGGTGGTTCATCACGAAGATGACGGTGGAGGTCGTCGGCACCGATTCGAGCGCCGGGTCATTGGCATGGGCCAGACGCACGCGATAGAGTGACTGGCTGAGCAGGCGCGCGACACGGATGGCAAAGCTGAAATAGGTAAAGGCGGAAAAGCCGGGCACGATCTCGCGGGCGTAGCGTTCGGCCTTCTGGAAGGCGACATCCTCGCGGATGCCGTTTGCATGGGCATGATCCGCGATCGCCTGCGCCACCTCAGGGTCGTAGATCAGCCGCCGAACCGTATCCATGCGGCGCGCCAGTTTGAAGGGCTGGATCGGGCGGGCCAGCCGCGTGTTGAGCTGCTCGACCGCCGCCTCGAGCCTACGCCGCAGGAACCAGCGCACCGACGGAAACAGAAAGTGCGAGGCAAAGGTAACTGCGGCGAACAGCAGGATCAGGATGAACAGCCAGAGCGGCAGGGTTACCGGGGTCGTCATGGCCTGCAAGCTGGCAGTATTGCGCGCGCAAAACAATCGCTGCCGTTGCGCCGGCCAAAGGATCGCGGCACGATGGTTCAACTTTTTCGTGCTACGGTTCCGCCTGAGCCCTGCATCCCCGGCTTGCCGCAACGCAGCGAATTGACAGGGACAGATTGTTTTACATATATCCCACTGTGCGCAATGAAATTGCGGCAAACTGATTCAGGAGGCCCGCCCGTGACCGCCCAAACCCGTGACAAGCCATGGCTCATCCGTACCTATGCCGGTCATTCCACCGCCAAGGCGTCGAACGCGCTTTACCGCGGCAACCTGGCCAAGGGTCAAACGGGCCTGTCGGTCGCGTTCGATCTGCCGACCCAAACGGGCTATGACAGCGACCATGTCCTTGCACGGGGCGAGGTGGGCAAGGTCGGGGTTCCGATCTGCCATCTGGGCGACATGCGAACGCTGTTCGACGAGATCCCGCTTGAGCAGATGAACACCTCGATGACGATCAACGCCACCGCGCCGTGGCTGTTGTCGCTCTACATCGCCGTGGCCGAGGAACAGGGCGCCGACATTTCCAAGCTTCAGGGCACGGTGCAGAACGACCTGATCAAGGAATACCTCAGCCGCGGCACCTATATCTGTCCGCCGAAACCTTCGCTGCGCATGATCGCGGACGTGGCCGAGTACTGCTATACCAACGTGCCCAAGTGGAACCCGATGAATGTGTGTTCCTACCACCTGCAAGAGGCCGGCGCGACGCCCGAGCAGGAACTGGCCTATGCGCTGGGCACCGCGATTGCCGTGCTGGATGAGTTGCGCCCGTGCGTCCCGGCGGAAGACTTCCCGCGCCTGGTCGGGCGCATCTCCTTCTTCGTGAATGCCGGCATCCGCTTCGTCACCGAGATGTGCAAGATGCGCGCCTTCGTCGATCTGTGGGATGAAATCTGCGCCGAACGTTATGGCGTCGAAGATGCGAAATACCGCCGCTTCCGATATGGGGTGCAGGTCAACTCGCTCGGCCTGACGGAACAGCAGCCGGAAAACAACGTCTACCGCATCCTGATCGAGATGCTGGCCGTGACGCTCTCGAAAAAGGCCCGCGCCCGCGCCGTGCAGCTGCCCGCCTGGAACGAGGCGCTGGGCCTGCCGCGCCCCTGGGATCAGCAATGGTCGATGCGCATGCAGCAGATCATGGCCTTTGAAACCGACCTTCTGGAATATGGCGATCTGTTCGACGGTAACCCCGTTGTCGATGCCAAGGTCGAAGAGTTGAAAGCGGGCGCGCGCGCCGAACTGGCCAATCTCGACTCGATGGGCGGGGCCGATCGCCGCAATCGAATACATGAAGTCGCGGTTGGTCGAGTCCAATGCCGATCGCGTCGGCGGGATCGAACGTGGCGACACGACCGTTGTCGGCGTGAACAAGTACACCCAATCCGAACCCTCGCCGCTGATGGGCGAGGATGGCGGCATCATGACCGTCGATCCCGGTGTCGAGGCCGACCAGATTGACCGCCTGAACGCCTGGCGCGAGGCGCGGGACGAAGCCGCAGTGCAAGGCGCGCTGGCCGATCTGCGCGCCGCCGCCACCGAGGGGCGCAACATCATGCCCGCTTCGATCGCCGCGGCCAAGGCGGGTGCGACGACCGGCGAATGGTCGGGCGTCATGCGCGCGGTTCACGGTCAGTATCGCGGGCCCACCGGCGTGTCGAAATCGGTGTCGAACAAGACCGAAGGGCTGGATGACATCCGCGCCGCCGTGGATGCCGTCAGCGACAGCCTGGGACGCCGGCTGAAATTCCTCGTGGGCAAGCCGGGGCTCGACGGCCATTCCAATGGTGCCGAGCAAATCGCCTTCCGTGCGCGCGATTGCGGCATGGATATTTCCTACGAAGGGATTCGCCTGACCCCGGCCGAAATCATCGAAGCCGCCAAGACCGAAGAGGTTCATGTCATTGGCCTGTCGATCCTGTCGGGCAGCCACATTCCCCTGATCCGCGAGGTCATGGACCGTCTGCGCGCCGAAGGCATGGATCATATTCCCGTCCTTGTCGGTGGCATCATTCCGGACGAGGACGCGCAAACCCTGTTGGGCTATGGCGTGGCGCGCGTGTACACGCCCAAGGACTTCGAATTGAACCGGATCATGATGGATATCGTGGCCTGCGCCGACCCGGAATCCATTGCGGCCGAGTGACTCCGGAATATTTGGCCAAGTCGACCAGTTAACCTTTTGCCTTGCCCTTGCGACAAAAACGTCGCAAGGGAAATGAAGTATGACTTTACGGCAATGGGAATTGGGACGAAACGAATGGCCAAGAACCTCGAAAAGATGTCGCTTGAAGAGTTGAAGGCCCACCGCAAGGAGGTGGATGCCGCGATTGCCGATTTCGAAAAACGAAGGAAACAGGAAGCCCTGATTGCCGCGCAAAAGGCGGCGCAGGAGTTCGGGTTTTCCCTTGAGGATGTCATGGGCGCAAAAGGCGCAAAGACCAAGACCAAGGGCGTTCCGAAATACGCCAACCCCGACGATGGCAGCCAGACCTGGACCGGGCGTGGCCGTCAACCGCAATGGATCAAGGATGCCCTTGCCGCAGGCAAGTCGCTGGACGATCTGGCAATCTGAACCATGACCATTCACATTGGCGCCAAGCCGGGCGAGATCGCGGAAACCGTTCTCATGCCCGGCGACCCGCTGCGTGCGAAATGGGCGGCGGAAACCTTTCTGGAAAACCCGGTCTGCGTGAATGAAATCCGCGGCATGCTGGGCTTTACCGGCACCTGGCGCGGCAATCCCGTCACGATCCATGGATCGGGCATGGGAATGCCCAGCCTGTCGATCTATGCCAATGAATTGATCCGCGATTACGGGGCCAGGACGCTGATCCGCATCGGCTCGACCGGCGCTATGCAGGATTATGTCAAACTGCGCGACGTGGTTCTGGCAATGACCTCCTCGACCCTGTCGACCCCATCGCGGGGTATCTTTCGCGAATTGAATTTCGCCCCTTGTGCCGATTACGGATTGCTCGAAGCGGCGAATGCAGCGGCACGGGCGAAGGGCATCACGACCCATGTTGGCGGAATCTATTCCTCGGATGTCTTCTATGATGAACGCCCCGATCTGAACGAGCAGATGACCCGCCACGGTATTTTGGCCGTCGAAATGGAGGCGGCCGAGCTGTATACCCTCGCCGCGCGCCACGGGTGCCGCGCGCTGGCGGTGCTGACGGTGTCGGATCATCTGCTGACGCACGAGGCGTTGCCCTCGGAAGATCGGCAATCGTCCTTTTCCGATATGGTCGAAATCGCGCTCGAGGCGGCCTTCGCATGAAACTGAAGCGGAGGATTGCAGGCCAGAAGGTTGGGGCCGTCGGCCTTGGCTGCATGAGCTTCGGCGGCGTTTACGGCGCCACGACCGAGGGCGAAAGCCACGCTTGCCTGGCCGCCGCCATCGATCTGGGCATCACCCATTGGGATGTGGCCGAGATCTATGGCATGGGCATCAGCGAGCGGGCGATCGGGGCCTATCTGGCGCAAACGAACGCGCCGGTCACCCTGGCGACCAAGGCGGGCATCTACCCCAAGCCGACCCGCCATTTCCGCAACGACGCCGAGGCGCTGCGCCGCTCGCTCGAAGGATCGCTCGAACGCTTGGGCCGTGACAGTGTCGATCTGTTCTACATCCACCGCCGCGAGGCCGACCGCCCCATCGAAGAGGTGATGGAAACGCTGGCGGGCTTCATCGCCGAGGGGCTGATCGGGGCCATCGGCCTGTCCGAGGTGGCCCCCGCGACCCTGCGGCGCGCCCATGCGGTCCATCCCGTGGCCGCCGTGCAGTCGGAATACTCGCTTTGGACGCGCCAGCCCGAGCTTGGCATGATCCAGACCTGTGCCGAGCTTGGCGTGACCTTCGTGGCCTTCTCACCCGTGGGGCGCGGCATCTTCGCCGATCGCTTTCCACGGCGCGAAGACTTCCCGCCCGAGGATTTCCGGCAGGCCAACCCCCGTTTCGTCGAGCCGAATTTCAGCGCCAACAAGGCCGCCATCGCCCCGTTCCAGGATTGGTGCCGCGCGCGCGGCTGGTCCACGGCCGCTACGGCGGTGGCCTGGACGCTGGCACAGGGCGACCACATTCTGCCCATTCCGGGCACGCGAACGGCGGCGAACCTGCGCGACCTCGTCCGCGCCGACGACATCGTCCTGAGCGCGCAGGATCTGGCCGAGATCGAGGCGATCCTGCCCGCGGGCTTTGCCCATGGCGACCGCTATTCCGATGCGCAATACGGTGGGGTGGAGCGCTATTGCTGACGCGCTCTACCCGGTGCCGGATCAGATCACCACGACATCCAGCGGCGGAAAGCCGTTGAACCCGACAGAGGCATAGCTCGACGTGTAGGCACCGCAGGCCCGGATCAGGATGCGGTCGCCGGCCTTCAGCCCCAGTGGCAGGGACACGGGACGTTTCTCGTACAGCACATCGGCGCTGTCGCAGGACGGGCCGGCCAAGATGCAGGGGCCCATCGCCTCGTGATCGCGGTCGGTGACGAACTGGTAGCGGATCGCCTCGTCCATGGTTTCGGCCAGCCCCGAGAATTTGCCGATATCCAGCATCACCCAACGGTGCAGATCGTCATGCGACTTGCGCGAGACCAGCAGAACCTCGGCGGCGATCAGTCCAGCCTCGGCCACCAGGCCACGGCCGGGTTCGGCCATGATGCGGGGTACGTCGCCAAACCGCTCGGCGACCAACTCGGCCACGCGGGCGGCATAGGCCGTCGGGTGCGGAATGTCGTCGCCGTAAAACGCCGGGAACCCGCCGCCGATGTTCAACAGGTCGAGCTCAAAACCCGCGGCACGACCGGCGTGCCACACCTGCGCGATCTGGTCGAGGACCGGCGCCCACATCATCGGGTCGCGCGTCTGGCTGCCGACATGGAAGGACAGGCCGACCGGGCGCAGCCCCAGCGCGCGTGCCTGCGCCATCAGTTCCAGCGCGACGTCATGCGAGGTGCCGAATTTGCGCGTCAGCGGCCAGTCTGCGCCCGAGGCGTCGACCAGCAGGCGGATATAGACCTGCGCGCCGGGAGCATGCTCGGCGATCTTTTCCAGTTCTTCGGCGGCGTCGGCGGCAAAGATCTCGACCCCGACAGCATGGGCAAAGGCGATGTCGGCGGGTTTCTTGACCGTGTTGCCGAACGAAATGTCCTCGGCATGGGCGCCGGCGGCAAGGCAAAGCTCGATCTCGCGGCGCGAGGCGGCGTCGAAATGCCCGCCGATGGCGGCCAGACGCTCGAGGATCTCGGGGGCGGGGTTGGCCTTGACGGCATAGTGGATGGCGGCGCGGCCAAGTCCGGCGGAAAGCGCGTGATACTGCGCTTCGACGCGGTCGATATCGAGGATCAGCGTCGGGCGCTCGAAGACATGCGCGCGGGCAAAGGACTCGAGGCGCGACGAAACGGGGGCTGCGGCCGAAAGGCCGGTAAACGTAGCAGTCATGGTCATCTCCGATAAGACCGGGGGCCCGGATAGGCCGGCTCAGTGCCGAAAGGAGACGTTACCGTCGCTACGTAACTGCGGTGGTTGGGCCTGTGGGGCTTGCCACCCGTGACAGAGGCGCGTGCGTTGGCGTCCGTGCGCAGGCAGATGGGGCCAAACGCGAGTCGGATCAAGGGGTTTCTTCGAGTGCTGACAATTTTTTCTTTGCACGCGTTTTCCTCGAGGAAAACGGAAAGGAATTCTCAAGAATTCCTGCTCGAAAAACGCGCGTTTTTCGGCCACTAGCGCCCGTGGCTGCGGACGTAGCCATTTACGGGTGGCGCTGTGTGGCCCGGCGTGGCGGCGCAGTCGAACAGCTCGACCAACAGCGGATGACAGGGCGCGGTGTCGCTGGAATGCTCGGCCCCGCAATCGCCGCCGGGGCAGGCCGACAGCGCACCAAGCAGGTCGATCTCGGCCAGAAAATCGATGTGATCGCCGGGGCGCACGGGGCTGGCCTTCATGAAATACTGGCCGGTGTCGCGGGTGAACCCGGTGCACATGAAGACGTTCAGCACGTCATGGACATGGCCCTCGGCCTCGGCCAGGGGCAGGCCGGTTTCCTCGGCCAGTGCGCGGGTCAGGTTGGAATGGCAGCAGTGGTGATACTGTCCGCCCGACAAGAGGTTGTGCGTGTAGGGATCGCAGCGCGTGCCGATCACGTCATGGACCGACCCGCCGAACGGGTCGATGCCGTACCAATCCAGGCTATCGGCGACGATCGTCGCCATCGGGCGCAGCGCCGGAAAACTGGACCACAGCCGGTCGCCGGTGGTCACGTGGGTGCCATGAAGGGCGCGGGCTTGCCGGAATAGAACCGCTCGGACAGGTCGTCGGCATTCCACAGGTTCAGATCGCCCACCTGCGGCCCCTCGATGCTGCGTATGCGGATCACTTGGCCGGCCCTGGCGCGAAAGGTTCGGGCCTCGCGCGGGGGGACGACGCACCTCGTGCCGTTTCACCAGCCCTTCACGGGCCAGCCGCATGCGCATGGGGTCGGGCGCCGGCAGGGTCGAGACCGGATAACAGATCACCGGGGCAATGGCCCGGCGGGCCTCGGCGTCGGGTGGGGGGCTGTGTCGCGGCGATGTCATCTCGGGGCGCCTGTTTTCTTCACGGCCCGAGGATCGCAGAAAACCGCCGCCATGCAAGCATGGGCACCGGCGACAGGCCGACTGCCCCGCCCCGATCAGGGTCCGCCGGTGCGGCGGGGCCCCGGAACACGGCAGCGCTCAGGCGGCGACGGGCAGGTCGATATACTCGTTGTCGTCCAGCTCGGGCTGCTTCTCGGGGGTATAGTAGGCCCAGGCCTGTTCCAGAACCGCAAGGGCTTCTTCGGCGGGCGATTGGGCGGGCGTGTGCTGTTGCTCGGTCATGGTGCCTCTCAGGCGTAATCAATGACCCTCCCTCGGACGCAAAGGTATGCCTTGGTGGACCACTGTACATCCGACAGTTCGGCAATACCGCCATGCACGACGCGAAAACCTGACGCAGCGGCAGGCCGGTCAGCCGCTCGACCGCCTGCATCATGGCCTTGCCCGTGCAACGGGTCCAAAGGGCGGGCCATGAAAAAACCTCCCCGGAGGTCCGGAGAGGTCATCCCGTGCGGCGCAAACGGGCCGTTTGGCTGTCGATCAGAGCTGTCGCTCGACCATCATCTTCTTGATCTCGGCGATGGCCTTGGCCGGGTTCAGATCCTTGGGGCAGGTCTTGGCGCAGTTCATGATCGTGTGGCAGCGATAGAGTTTGAACGGATCTTCCAGATCGTCCAGACGCTCGCCCGTCGCCTCGTCGCGGCTGTCGATGATCCAGCGATAGGCATGCAGCAGCGCGGCCGGCCCAAGGTAGCGGTCGCCGTTCCACCAGTAGCTGGGGCACGAGGTCGAGCAGGAGGCGCACATCACGCACTCATAAAGACCGTCGAGTTTCTTGCGATCCTCGATCGACTGGCGCCATTCGTGTTCGGGGCGCTGCGTCTTGGTCTCCAGCCACGGCATGATGCTGGCGTGCTGGGCGTAGAAATGCGTCAGGTCCGGGATCAGGTCCTTGACCACGGGCATGTGGGGCAGGGGGTAGATCTTCACGTCGCCCTTGATCTCGTCCATGCCGTAGATGCAGGCCAGCGTGTTGATGCCGTCGATATTCATCGCGCAGGACCCGCAGATGCCCTCGCGGCAGGACCGGCGGAAGGTCAGCGTGGGGTCGATCTCGTTCTTGATCTTGATCAGCGCGTCCAGAACCATCGGCCCGCACGTGTCCATGTCGACCCAGTAGGTATCGACGCGCGGGTTTTCGCCATCGTCGGGGTTCCAGCGATACACCTGGAACTTGCGCAGGTTCGTGGCGCCCTCGGGCTTGGGCCATGTCTTGCCGGTCTTGATGCGGGAATTCTTGGGCAGGGCCAGTTCAACCATAATGCTTTCTCCGGTCTCGGTCCGTCGGGCGCGTCAGTAGACGCGCGCCTTGGGCTTGATCTTGTCGAGGTCGATGCCGCCCTCGTTGTGCCCGATCAGCGGGTTCAGGTGCACAGGGCGGTAATCCAGGTCGACCTTCTCGCCATCGACGACGGCCAGTGTGTGCTTGCGCCAGGTTTCGTCGTCGCGATCGGGGTAATCCTCGTGCGCGTGGGCGCCCCGGCTTTCCTTGCGCGCCTCGGCCGAGACGATGGTGGCCATCGCGTTCGGCATGAGGTTGGTCAGCTCCAGCGTTTCCATCAGGTCCGAGTTCCAGATCAGCGACTTGTCGGTCACATGAAGGTCGTCGAGCTTGGAGGCGACGCCTTTCATCTTTTCGACCCCCTCGGCCAGCGTCTTGTCGGTGCGGAAAACGGCGGCGTCGGCCTGCATCGTCTTTTGCATCTCAAGGCGCAACTCGGCGGTCGGCGTGGCCCCGTTCGCATGGCGGATGCCGTCGAAGCGCGCCAGCGCGTAGTCGAGCGAGGCGCGCGGCACGTCCGGCGTCGCCTCGGACGGGTCCACCACCTCGGCGGCGCGAATGCCGGCGGCCCGCCCGAATACCACAAGGTCGATCAGGCTGTTCGAGCCAAGGCGGTTCGCCCCGTGCACACTGGCACAACCCGCTTCGCCCACGGCCATCAGGCCGGGCACGATCGCGTCGGGGTTCTTTTTCGTCGGGTTCAGAACCTCGCCCCAGTAGTTCGTGGGGATGCCGCCCATGTTGTAATGCACCGTCGGCAGCACCGGGATCGGTTCCTTGGTGACATCGACCCCGGCAAAGATGCGCGCCGATTCCGAGATGCCCGGCAGGCGCAGGGCCAGCGTTTCGGGCGGCAGGTGGTTCAGGTGCAGGTGGATGTGATCCTTGCCCTCGCCCACGCCGCGGCCTTCGCGGATTTCCATCGTCATGCAGCGCGATACCACGTCACGGCTGGCCAGATCCTTGTAGGTGGGCGCATAGCGTTCCATGAACCGCTCCCCCTCGGAATTGGTCAGGTAGCCGCCTTCGCCACGCGCCCCCTCGGTGATCAGGCAGCCCGCGCCATAAATTCCGGTCGGGTGGAACTGCACGAACTCCATGTCCTGTAGCGGCAGGCCCTGGCGCGCGACCATGCCGCCGCCGTCGCCGGTGCAGGTATGCGCCGAAGTGGCCGAGAAATAGGCGCGGCCATAACCGCCCGTGGCCAGCACGACCATCTTGGAGCGGAAGACATGCAGCGTGCCGTCATCCAGTTTCCACGCCACGACGCCGACGCAGCGGCCGTCCTCGGTCATCAGCAGGTCGGTCGCGAAATACTCGATGTAGAATTCCGCGTTGTTCTTCAGCGACTGGCCATAAAGCGTATGCAGGATGGCATGCCCGGTGCGGTCGGCGGCGGCGCAGGTGCGCTGCACCGGGGGGCCTTCGCCGAACTCGGTCGTGTGACCGCCAAAGGGGCGCTGATAGATCTTGCCCTCTTCGGTGCGGCTGAACGGAACCCCGTAATGCTCCAGCTCGTAGACGGCCTTGGGCGCCTCGCGGGCGAGGTATTCCATCGCGTCCGTATCACCCAGCCAGTCCGACCCTTTCACGGTATCGTACATGTGCCAGTGCCAGTGGTCCGGCCCCATGTTGCCAAGGCTGGCGGCGATCCCGCCCTGGGCTGCGACCGTATGGCTGCGCGTCGGGAAAACCTTGGTCACGCAGGCGGTCTTGAGGCCCTGTTCGGCCATGCCAAGCGTGGCGCGCAGGCCCGATCCGCCGGCCCCCACCACCACGACGTCATAATCGTGCTCGGTGATGTCATAGCTTGCCGTCATGTTTGTCATGTCTTTCATCGCGGAACCTCTCCTGCTTCAGAGCGCGATTTGCGCCAGCGCGACGATGCCGGCCGCCGCGATGGCGTAGCTGACAATCGTCATGGCGATGATCCAGATCTTGCGCGCCAGACCCTGCACATAGTCCTCGATCAGCGTTGTCACACCGAGGCGGAAGTGATGCATGCCCACAACCAGAAAGGCCGCGACGACCAGCGCCGGGATCGGCCGCCCGAGGCTGGCCACAACCTCGGCGTGTGTCGCGCCCAGCAGCGGCCCGATCACGGCCAGGAAAAACGGGGTCAGAACAAGCAGCGCCACCGAGGTGACGGTCATGCTCCAGAAGTGATGCGTGCCGGTATGGGCCGAACCCAGCCCTTCGACACGCTTGCGGTCGGTCATGTAGCCCATGGCGTGTCTCCTCAGATCGCGATCAGTGTCAGGAAGGTGAGCGCGACCGATCCGATGATCATGCCCCAGCCCATCTTGTCGGCGGTGTCCACCTCGAGGCCGCGTCCGGTGTCCCAGATCAGGTGCCGCACGCCGCCAAGCGCATGATACCAAAGGCCGAGCACCGACAGCGACATCACGATATCGCCGAGCACCGAGGTGATCAGACCGTTCACCGTGTCGAAATAGGCCGCCCCCGTGGCCGCCGCGATGAGCCACCAGACGATCAGCACCGCCGAGACCAGCATCGCGTTGCCGGTGATGCGGTTCAGGATCGAAGTGATGGAATTGAGCTGCGGGCGGTAGACCTGCAGATGCGGTGACAGCGGACGGTTGCCGCGGTTCACGTCGGCCATGGCGGACACCCCTTTTGGTTGAGCTGTGGTCGGGTCGTTTGCCCATATCCATAGCGGGTTTTGCGGAACTGTCACGTCGAATGGCAAGAAATCGGGGCCGAATCCTGGGTCTAAACGCCGCAATTTGCATTTTGTGATCACGAAATTTCAACGTGTGATCACGAACTGTGCGCCTCGTCACGGTCTTGGCGATGACAAACACCGCGGTGCCGCCGCCCTGCGCAAGGGCCCGTCGCTCAGCAGCGGAAACCGCCCCGGCACATCGCACAGAGATCCCGCACACGGCGCACCGATCGACAAACGCCTGTCCGGAAAACGCGAGTTTTCCGGACGGTTTTCTCGAGAAAACCGGCCCCGCCTAGACGGGCATCAGCGCCCAGTAGTCGAGGTCCAGCAGGACATGCGGCAGGTACTTGCCATCCTCGCCCTTCAACTGCCCGGCCATGCCGCCCTCTTTCACCGCGACCAGCCGCAGGCGGATCGCGCCAACGCCCGGCGCCGGCGTTTCGGCGATCTCCAGCACCTCGGACCAGGCGCGCACGGTGTCGCCTGCGAAACACGGGTTGGTGTGGCTGCCGCCGTTGATCGCGACGAGGCATTGCGCATTGGCCAGCCCGTTGAAGGACAGTGCCCGCGCCATCGACATGACGTGACCGCCATAAATCAGGCGCTTGCGATCCTCGCGCGGGGTGGCGTCGAAATGGGTTTTCGACGTGTTCTGCCACAGGCGCGTGGCCATCATGTGCTCGGCTTCCTCGATGGTGACGCCATCGACATGGTCGATGACCTCGCCCACCTGATAATCCGACAGGCGATGCGGCTCGCCGGCCTGGACGAAATCATAGGCCGAAAAATCGATCCCGCCGGGCATGACCAGCTTTTCCGGTTTCACCGACGGGGCAAGCTCGGGCACCACCGTTTCGGGCGCGGGGGCATCGAGGTCGCGTTTGCGCACCATCACCCAACGGGCGAATTCCATCACCGCCAGACCGTGCTGGTTGCGCCCCGTGGTGCGCACATACACCACCCCGGTCTTGCCCGAACTGTTCTGTTTCAGCCCGATCACCTCGGACGAGGACCGGATCGTGTCGCCCACATAGACCGGCCGCAGCCAGCGCGCCTCGGCATAGCCGAGATTGGCCACCGCGTTCAGCGAGACATCCGGTACCGATTTGCCGAACACGATGTGAAACGCCGCCAGATCGTCCAACGGGCTTTCGGGCAGCCCGCTGGCGCGCGCGAACTCGTCCGAGGAATAGAGCGCGTGGCGCGCCGGGTAGAGCGCGTGATAGAGCGCCCGCTCGCCGCCCGATACCGTGCGCGGCACCGCATGCTGGATCACGTCGCCGACGGTGTAATCCTCGAAGAAACGGCCGGGGTTGGTCTTGGCCTGCGGGCCTGCATCCTTGGGCATGAGGTCACTGCGCTCCCAGTTTCATGTCAGGGGAATAGGGGGTGTCTACCTCTTTGGTGACGGCCTGCCCGCAGCGCATCACGCCGCGGGCCGCGTCAAAGGCGTATTGCGGGTCGCCATATGGCGTCCACCCCTTCGCGATCGCCTCCGACACCTTGTGGCAAAAGGCCTGCGTGTCGTCTTCGGTCAGGAAGCGGTAGAGGGTCATGCGCCCCCCACGGGGAAGGGGTAATACCCCAGCCAGGTGTGGATCAGCGCGACGATGCCATAGAGCACCAGCGCCACACCAAAGGCGATCGCGTCGTTCTTGACGCTGGGATTGGCGGGGCGCTCCCAGGTCGGTTCGGCCTTGTTGATCAGGATCACCGACAATACCGCCCAGAACAGCATGCCCCCGAACAGCAGGATCGAGGCCAGATCGCCGTTCACCAGCAGGTGCCCAACCGCCCAGCTTTTCACGCCGGTCAGCTGTTTGTGGCGCACGCGGGCCGACATCGTGCCGGCGACGCCCGAAAGCGCAAAGAACCAGAACCCGATCAGCACCAGCAGGTTGCTGATATGGATCATGAAACTCGGCGGAACCCAGACGGTCACCAGCGCGGCCGACCGATAGCCGATCACCATCAGCACGATGGCGGCCAGCAGCGCCACGGCCACCAGCCCCTTGCCCTTGTCGCCCATCGCGGCCCGCTTGGCCGGGACCAGCCGCTTGAACAGATGCCCGCCGATCCAGAGCGCGATGCCGAGAATAAGTAGTAGGTAGCCCATGGTAGCCTCTCCACTGCTGCCGAATTGCGTTGCTTGCGGACCTGACACGAGTGCGGGCCGCAAGCAAGATGTCAGGCGGCCTCGGCGGCCTCCAGCTCGGCAATGGCGCGCGCCTTGGCCAGCGTGGCGCGGGCGGTGTCGACATGCAGGTTTTCGACGATCTTGCCATCGACCACGGCCACGGCCTGACCTTCGGCCACGGCCTCCTCATAGGCGGCGATCTGTCGGCGGGCGAGGTCGATCTCGTCGTCCGACGGGGCGAAGACCTCGTTCGCGATCGCGACCTGCGCGGGGTGGATCACCGTCTTGCCGTCGAACCCGTAATCGCGCCCTTCCTCGCATTCGGCACGCAGACCCTCCTCATCGCGGAACGCGTTGTAGACACCGTCGACGCAGACGATGCCATGCGCGCGCGCCGCCAGAAGACAGGTCTGCAACGAGGTCAGCATCGCGCCACGCGTGCGGCTGCCCAGTTCCTTGGCCAGGTCGTTGGTGCCCATGATGAAGCCCGCCATGCGCGGGGCCTCGGCGATATGCATCGCGTTCAGGATGCCCATCGGCGTTTCCATCATGGCCCAGATGGTCGTGTTCGCGGTCTCGGAATAGGCATCCAGCCGGTCGGCCAGTTTCTCGATATCGGTGGCCTTGTTCACCTTGGGCACGAGAATCGCCTGCGGCCCGATTGCGGCGATGGCGTCCAGATCGTCATTGCCCCATTCTGTGTCGAAGCCATTGATGCGCACCAGCTGCGCGCGCGGGCCATAGCCGCCCCGGGCCAGTGTTTCGGCCAAAAGCTTGCGTGCATTGGGTTTTTCCTCGGCCGCGACGGCATCTTCGAGGTCGAAGATGATCGCGTCCACGGCCATGGTCTTGGCCTTTTCAAGCGCCCGGGGCTTGGAGCCCGGAATATACAGAACCGACCGATACGGGTGCGCGCGATGTCCCATGAGACCCTCCGCATATCTTGGTATGCCATCCTTTGGCGCGTCAGGAACCATGCTGCCGACGTGAAATCAAGTTAAAAATGCTGCGCCGCAGAAGAAATATTGTTGCGCGCCGCCGTGCGTTTCGGGTGTCGGCGGCTTGCGCAGAGGGCGCAAGTCGGGCGCTCTTCAATCCCCGGTTGCGTGCGCATCGCCGCAATCCCGCCAGAGAGAATCGCAGGCCCATGGGCCCTGGCGGTCGGGGCCCGCGCCGGCGGTGCAGGGGTGAAATGGCCGACGTCCCTCGCAAGGCGGCCCCCGCATCGCGTGCGGTGCCGGCTCGAATTGTCCTGTCAAAGCAGGTGTTTGCCGCCCCCCGCCGGGGCCTGCGCCGGCGATTGGCCGGGCCGCCGCGCCGCAGCGGGCTTGCGCGAGGCGGGGCGTGCGGCTACCCCTCCCGGCAATATCAACGAGGGACTTGGAGAACAATCTCATGGCCAGACCCAAGATTGCACTGATCGGCGCAGGCCAGATCGGTGGCACGCTTGCCCACCTCGCCGCGCTGAAGGAACTGGGCGATGTCGTCCTGTTCGACATTGCCGAGGGCACGCCCCAGGGCAAGGCGCTCGACATCGCCGAATCCGGCCCGTCCGAGAAATTCGATGCCAAGCTCAAGGGCACGAACGACTATGCCGATATCGCGGGCGCCGATGTCTGCATCGTCACCGCCGGTGTCCCGCGCAAGCCGGGCATGAGCCGCGATGACCTTTTGGGCATCAACCTCAAGGTCATGAAGGCCGTGGGCGAAGGCATCCGCGACAATGCCCCCGACGCGTTCGTCATCTGCATCACCAATCCTCTCGACGCGATGGTCTGGGCGCTACAGCAATTCTCGGGCCTGCCCCCGGAAAAGGTCTGCGGCATGGCCGGTGTGCTGGACAGCGCCCGCTTCCGTCATTTCCTGGCCGAGGAATTCGACGTCTCGATGAAGGATGTCACCGCCTTCGTGCTGGGCGGCCATGGTGACACGATGGTGCCGTCGGTGCGCTATTCGACCGTCGCCGGCATCCCGCTGCCCGACCTTGTCGAAATGGGCTGGACCACGCAGGACAAGCTGGACGCCATCGTGCAGCGCACCCGTGACGGCGGCGCCGAGATCGTCGGCCTGCTGAAAACCGGCTCGGCCTTCTATGCGCCCGCCACCTCGGCCATCGAAATGGCCGAAGCCTACCTCAAGGATCAAAAGCGCGTCCTGCCCTGTGCCGCTTGGTGCGACGGGCAGTTCGGGCTCAAGGGCTTCTACGTCGGCGTGCCCACCGTGATCGGCGCGGGCGGTATCGAGCGCATCGTCGAGATCCAGCTGACCAAGGACGAACAGGCTATGTTCGACAACTCGGTCAACGCCGTGAAGGGCCTTGTCGACGCCTGCAAGGGCATCGACGAAACCCTCGCCTGATCGGCGGTCTTTGAGAAAGCCAAAGGGCGGCCCTGGTGGCCGCCCTTTTTCGTGGCTCATTGCGATGGCACGTTGCGCTGATGCACGTAGCGTCCGCCGATATGTCGCCAGACGCCATAGGGCTGGTTGATCCCACGGTAGTTCTGTACCCAGAGGTCGGGAAACCCCTCGGACAGCTGCGCGGTATCCAGCCAGGCCGCCACGCCGGTGGTCTGGTAGGCCGGCCGAAGCGCACCACCCGGCGCGGCGGTGAAGACGAATGTGCCCACCCCCGTGATGCCGTAGCTGTATGTGCTCACCCCATGCTCCACCACCAGGATGCGCCGGCCATCCGGCAGGGCAGCCAGGCTGGCTGACACATCCGTTTCAGGCTGTTGCGCGAGGACGCCCGCCATGACTTGCGCGGCCAGCGCCGTCGCCTGCGGGTCGCGCAGCTGCGGGTCCACGCGGACGAAGCGCGCGCCATCGGTTGCGGGCGTGACCACCGGCGCGGTCAATGGGGCCGCACCGCAGGTGGCCATGGCGCGATCCACCGCCGCCGGGCGGTTGCCCAGCACATAGGGCAGGGGGTTCGAGTCCGCCTGATACAGCGCGACGGTCACGCTTTGCGCGTTGCGCAAGGCGCGCAGCAACGTGCCATGGCGGGACGGGTCATAGGGGATCGCTGCATGCTGGTACTCCACCAGGTTCAGCGGCGTCATGTAGAGGCGGTGGGTCTGCCCGCCATCCACCCGAATGAACACGGGCAAGAGCGGCTCATGACCGAATGCACCGCCAAAAGCCACCAAGCCGATTTCGAACGGCCCGCCACCGCGGCAGGTCAGCATCAGGCAAGCGGCATTCTCGCCGCGGGTCCAGCAGGCCCCTTGCCCCGGCCCAAAGCGGTCGGGGTCGAAGATCGGGCCCCAGCCATTCGTCTGGGCGGTGGCTGACCCAAGGGCCGCACCCGCCAGGCCGACCAGCACAGCCGCCCCTATGGCGCGACCGACGGTAAGAATGCGCATCTCAAATCCCTGTTCGCAAACGATAACGTCGGTTGGAAAAATGCCGACCACACCGGGGTTTGGGCAAGGGTTTTCTCATCCGGGGGTGGTTGACTTCACCCCCGTCCGGTCGCTTCATCGCCGCGTGACCAAAAGGACGCCGCCCATGCCCCGCGATTTCGACGCCGAACTGGAACAGCGCCTGTTGCGCTACACCGCCATCGACAGCCAGAGCGACGAGACCTCGCCCAGCCAGCCCTCGACCGCGATCCAGCTCGACATGCAGCACCTGCTGGTGGCGGAATTGAGGGAAATGGGCGCGCAGGACGTGACCCTCACCGATTATGGCGCGGTGCTGGCCACCATTCCCGGCACCGTGCCGGGCCCGACCATCGGCTTTCTCGCCCATGTCGATACGGCCCCGCAGTTCAACGCCACCGGGGTCAAGCCGCGCGTCATCCGCGGGTATAATGGCGGCGCGATCACCTACCCCGATGCGCCCGAATTGCAATTGACCCCCGAGGCGTTTCCCTACCTTGCCGAAAAGCAGGGCCATGACATCGTCACCGCCTCGGGCACGACGCTCTTGGGGGCCGATGACAAGGCGGGGGTCGCGATCATCATGACCGCCGCGCGCCAGATGCTGGCCGACCCCGCCATGACACGCGGCCCCGTGCGCATCGCCTTTACCCCCGACGAGGAAATCGGACGCGGTGTGGACGAACGCCTGCCGCAGGATCTGGGCGCCGATTTCGCCTACACCTTCGATGGCGGCAAGGTCGGCGAACTGGAATACGAGACCTTCTCGGCCGATGGCGCCCATGTCGAGATCGAGGGCGTGTCGATCCACCCCGGCTTCGCCACCGGCAAGCTGGTCAACGCCCTGCACCTCGCGGCCAGGATCATCGACATGCTGCCGCAAGCCACCATGACGCCCGAGACGACCGCCGATCGCGACGGGTTCTGGATGGTGACCGACCTCAATGGCAATGCGGCCCATGCCAGCCTGCGGTTCATCCTGCGCGATTTCGAGCGCGAGGGCCTGGCCGCCAAGGGAGAGATGATCAGACAGGTCTGCGCCGCTGTGCAGACGACCGAACCGCGCGCCAGGATCACCTGCGAGATCCGCAAGCAGTATCGCAACATGCGCTACTGGCTCGAGCAGGACATGACGCCGGTCGAGCTTGCGCGCGATGCACTGCGCGAACTTGGGCTGGAGGCGGTCAGCGTGCCGATCCGGGGCGGCACCGATGGCTCGCGCCTGACGGAAATGGGGGTGCCGTGCCCCAACCTCTTTACCGGCATGCAGAATATTCACGGGCCGCTGGAATGGATCTCGGTGCAGGACATGGCCCTGGCCACGCGGCTTTGCCTGACGCTGACACAGCGGGCGGTCCAGACCGAGTCGCCGGCGACGTCCTGAGTCGTTTCAGTATGCCGCCGCATACATCTGATGCCGCTAACGTGTGATCACACTTTTTCCGGCTGTGATCACAAATGTCGGTTTTTGTAGCCTGAACAGGGCTTCGCGCGGTTTTTGCCTGTAATGCGCGTTCCGGTTGTGCTTAAGCGTTAGGCGACTAGCACCAGTGACGGGACAGTTTCATGAACATTCATGAATACCAGGCGAAGGCCCTGCTTCGCGACTACGGCGCCCCGGTTTCCGAAGGTCACCTCGTGACCCGGGCCGAAGAGGCAAAGACAATTGCGGGCGAACTCGACGGACCCATTTGGGTGGTCAAGGCGCAGATCCACGCCGGCGGCCGCGGCAAGGGCCACTTCGTCGAGGAGATCGCGGGCGAAAAGGGCGGTGTGCGCCTGGCCCGGTCGGTCGAAGAGGCCGCCGAAGAGGCCAAGAAGATGCTCGGCCGTACCCTCGTCACGCATCAGACGGGCCCTGCCGGCAAGCAGGTCAACCGCGTCTATATCGAAGACGGCTCGGACATCGCCCGCGAGCTGTACCTTGCCTTTCTCGTCGACCGTCAGAGCAGCCGCATCTCGATCGTCGCCTCGACCGAAGGTGGCATGGATATCGAGGACGTCGCGGCCTCGACCCCCGAGAAGATCCTGAATTTCTCGATCGATCCGGTCACGGGCTACATGCCCTATCACGGCCGCCGCGTCGCCTTCGCCCTCGGGCTCGAGGGGCCGCAGGTCAAGCAATGCGTGTCGCTTCTCGGCTGCCTCTACAAGGCCTTCACCGAGAAGGACATGGAGATGCTCGAGATCAACCCGCTGATCGTCACGACCGACGGCAATCTCAAGCTGCTCGACGCCAAGCTGGGCTTTGACGGCAACGCGCTCTATCGCCAGCCCGACGTGGCCGACCTGCGCGACGTGACCGAGGAGGACCCCAAGGAACTCGAAGCGTCCAAATACGACCTCAACTACATCGCGCTCGATGGCGAGATCGGCTGCATGGTCAACGGCGCGGGCCTGGCCATGGCGACCATGGACATCATCAAGCTCTATGGCGCCGAACCGGCCAACTTCCTCGACGTGGGCGGCGGTGCGACCAAGGAAAAAGTGACCGAGGCGTTCAAGATCATCACTTCCGACGAGAACGTGAAGGGCATCCTGGTCAACATCTTCGGCGGCATCATGCGCTGCGACATCATCGCCGAGGGCGTGATCGCTGCGGTGAAGGAAGTCGGCCTTCAGGTGCCGCTGGTGGTGCGCCTCGAAGGGACCAATGTCGAAAAGGGCAAGGAGATCATCGCATCCTCGGGCCTGAACGTGATCGCGGCAGACGACCTCAAGGACGGTGCCGAGAAGATCGTCAAAGCGGTCAAGGGGTAAGGAAAATGGCAGTCCTCGTAGACAAGAACACCAAGGTCATCTGTCAGGGCTTCACCGGCTCTCAGGGCACTTTCCACTCCGAACAGGCCATCGCCTACGGCACCAAGATGGTCGGCGGCGTCACCCCCGGCAAAGGCGGCCAGACCCATCTGGACCTGCCCGTCTTCAACTCGGTGCACGAGGCCAGGCACGCGACCGAGGCCAACGCATCGGTCATCTACGTGCCCCCGCCCTTTGCCGCCGACTCGATCCTCGAGGCGATCGACGCCGAGATGGACCTGATCGTCTGCATCACCGAAGGCATCCCGGTGCTCGACATGATGAAGGTCAAGCGCGCGCTGGAAAACTCGGATGCGGTCCTGATCGGGCCGAACTGCCCCGGTGTCATCACGCCCGACGCCTGCAAGATCGGCATCATGCCCGGCCATATCCACAAGCGTGGCAAGGTCGGCGTCGTGTCCCGCTCAGGCACGCTGACCTACGAGGCGGTCAAGCAGACCACCGATGTGGGCCTTGGCCAGTCGACCTGCGTCGGCATTGGCGGCGACCCGATCAAGGGGACCGAACATATCGACGTGCTGGAATGGTTCCTCGCCGATGACGAGACCGAGGCGATCATCATGATCGGCGAGATCGGCGGCTCGGCCGAGGAAGAGGCCGCCCAGTTCCTTGCCGACGAGAAGAAAAAGGGCCGCTGGAAGCCGACCGCAGGCTTCATCGCGGGCCGTACCGCCCCGCCGGGCCGTCGCATGGGCCACGCCGGCGCCATCGTCGCCGGCGGCAAGGGCGGTGCCGAGGACAAGATCGAGGCGATGCAAAGCGCCGGGATCGTGGTCGCCGACAGCCCCGCCGGTCTAGGCGAGGCAGTCCTGAAAGCGATCGGCTGACATCATGCCCACCCGCGCAGACACATGCCGGATCGCAGGGCGGGCCACGGGCACGCGGCCCGTGACCGCCTGGCCGGCCTGCGCGGGGGGCACACCCGGTCGGGACGGGGCACGCCACGCCCGGTCCGTGACCGCCGGCCGGAACACGCCCCCCGGACAACGGGGGGGCCGTGACATGGCCCGGCAGCCGCAAGGGACAGGCGTATAGCTACGGGGAGGAGCCGCAGCCATGACGACGGAAAAGGAACTCAGCCGGATCGCCTATTGGCGCATGGCCCACGGTCTCGGGGCCGCGGCCCTTCTGGCGCTGGCCGCCGCGACCTTCGTCGCGCTGCCCACCCCGCCGCAAGCCGCGCTCGAGATGGCGCCGCCCGTACCGCTTGGCGTTCCCCTGTCCGAGGGTGCGGCGATCACCATGGCGTCGAACGACTGATATTTCACTGCGCCGCCGCGCCCGGTCTTGCGCGCCGGCGGCGACCCGCTCACCAAAGGTGCTCAAATGACCGACCAGTCCCCCAACGACCAGTTCCATGCCTCGAGCTTCATGCAGGGGCACAACGCCGCCTATCTCGAACAGCTCTACGCGCAATACGCCAATGATCCGAATGCGGTCGACGAAGGCTGGCGCGCGTTTTTCGCGGCCTTGGGCGACTCCGAGATCGACGTGAAGGCCGAGGCGCAGGGCCCGTCCTGGGCGCGCGCCGACTGGCCGCCGCAGCCCAGCGACGACTGGACCAACGCGCTGACCGGCGACTGGCCCGCAGCCCAGGCCGAGGTCAAGGAAGCCGGCCGCAAGATCAAGGAAAAGGCCGAGGAAAAGGGCGTCGAGCTGAGCGACAGCCAGGTGCAGCGCGCCGTGCTCGACTCGATCCGGGCGCTGATGCTGATCCGCGCCTACCGGATCCGCGGCCATCTGGTGGCCGATCTCGACCCGCTGGGCATGCGCGACCAGACCCCGCACCCCGAGCTTGACCCGAAATCCTACGGCTTCACCGAGGCCGATCTGGATCGGCCGATCTTCCTCGACAATGTGCTGGGCCTGCAAATGGGTTCGATCCGGCAGATCCTCGAGATCGTGAAACGCACCTATTGCGGCACCTTCGCGCTGCAATACATGCATATCTCCGATCCGGAACAGGCCGCCTGGCTCAAGGAACGCATCGAAGGTTTCGGCAAGGAAATCGCGTTTACCCGCGAGGGGCGCAAGGCCATCCTGAACAAGATGGTCGAGGCCGAGGGCTTCGAGAAATTCCTGCACGTCAAGTACATGGGCACCAAGCGCTTTGGCCTGGATGGCGGCGAATCGCTGATCCCCGCGATGGAGCAGATCATCAAGCGCGGCGGCGCTCTCGGCGTGAACGAGGTCGTCATCGGCATGCCGCACCGGGGCCGCCTGTCGGTTCTGGCCAACGTGATGCAGAAACCCTATCGCGCCATCTTCAACGAGTTCCAGGGCGGCAGCTTCAAGCCCGAGGATGTCGATGGCTCGGGCGACGTGAAATACCATCTCGGCGCGTCCAGCGACCGCGAGTTCGACGGCAACACCGTGCACCTGTCGCTGACGGCGAACCCCAGCCATCTCGAGGCGGTGAACCCCGTGGTCCTCGGCAAGGTGCGCGCCAAGCAGGACCAGTTGGGCGATGCCGAACGCAAGCAGGTCGTGGCCGTGCTGTTGCACGGCGACGCGGCCTTTGCCGGGCAGGGTGTCGTGGCCGAGGGCTTTGGCCTGTCGGGCCTGCGCGGGCACCGCACCGGCGGCACGATCCATTTCGTGGTGAACAACCAGATCGGTTTTACCACCGCGCCGCATTTCTCGCGCTCGTCGCCCTATCCCACCGACATCGCCCTGATGGTCGAGGCGCCGATTTTCCACGTCAACGGCGACGACCCCGAGGCCGTGGTTCACGCCGCCAAGGTGGCCATCGAGTTCCGCCAGAAATTCGGCAAGGACGTGGTCATCGACATGTTCTGCTACCGCCGGTTCGGTCACAACGAGGGCGATGAGCCCATGTTCACCAACCCGCTGATGTACAAGAAGATCAAGACGCAGAAGACCACGCTGCAGCTCTATACCGAGCGTCTGGTCCAGGACGGCCTGATCCCCGAGGGCGAGATCGAGGACATGAAGGCGGCCTTCCAGAGCCATCTGAACGAAGAGTTCGAGCGCGGCAAGGAATACAAGCCCAACAAGGCCGACTGGCTGGACGGGCGCTGGTCACATCTCAATCGCGAGGGCGAGGAATACCAGCGCGGCGAAACCGCCATCGCGCCCGAAACCATGGCCGATGTGGGCCGCGCGCTGACCACCGTTCCCGAGGGGTTCAGCCTGCACAAGACGGTGGGGCGTCTGCTCGAGTCGAAAAAGCAGATGTTCGACAGCGGCCAGGGCTTCGACTGGGCCACCGCCGAGGCGCTGGCCTTCGGCAGCCTGCTGACCGAGGGCTACCCCGTCCGCCTGTCGGGGCAGGACAGCACGCGCGGCACGTTCAGCCAGCGCCATTCCGGCCTGATCGACCAGACGACCGAGGATCGGTATTATCCTCTCAACCATATCCGCGAGGGGCAGCAGAAATACGAAGTCATCGACTCGATGCTGTCGGAATACGCGGTGCTGGGCTTCGAATACGGCTACAGCCTCGCCGAACCCAACGCGCTGGTGATGTGGGAGGCGCAGTTCGGCGATTTCGCCAACGGTGCCCAGATCATGTTCGACCAGTTCATCAGCTCTGGCGAGCGCAAGTGGCTGCGCATGTCGGGCCTTGTCATGCTGCTGCCGCACGGCTTCGAAGGGCAGGGGCCCGAACACTCCTCGGCCCGTCTCGAACGCTTCCTGCAAATGTCGGCCGAGGACAACTGGATCGTCGCCAACTGCTCGACCCCGGCGAACTATTTCCACATTCTGCGCCGCCAGATCCACCGCAGCTTCCGCAAGCCGCTGGTCCTGATGACGCCGAAATCGCTGTTGCGGCACAAGCTGGCGATTTCCGACGCCGCCGATTTCACCACCGGGTCCAGCTTCCACCGTGTGCTGTGGGATGACGCCGAAAAGGGCCATTCCGACACGAAACTGGCGGCTGACGACAAGATCCGCCGCGTCGTGATCTCGTCGGGCAAGGTTTATTTCGACCTGCTCGAGGAACGCGACGCCCGCGGCATCGACGACGTCTATCTCCTGCGTCTCGAACAGTTCTACCCCTTCCCGGCGCTGTCGCTGATGAAGGAGCTGGGCCGCTTCAAGGAGGCCGAGATCGTCTGGTGCCAGGAAGAGCCCAAGAACCAGGGCGCCTGGAGCTTCGTCGAGCCGAATCTCGAATGGGTGCTGGGCCGCATCGGCGCCACCCATGCGCGCCCCCGCTACGCCGGTCGCGCCGCCAGCGCTTCGCCGGCGACGGGTCTCGCCAGCCAACACAAATCCCAACAAGCCGCGCTCGTGAACGACGCGCTGACCATCGAAGGGTAACAAGACATGTCGATCGAAGTTCGCGTCCCCACCTTGGGCGAAAGCGTCACCGAGGCCACCGTGGCCACCTGGTTCAAGCAACCCGGTGATGCCGTCGCGGTAGACGAAATGCTGTGCGAGTTGGAAACCGACAAGGTGACGGTCGAGGTGCCCAGCCCCGCCGCCGGCACTCTGGGCGAGATCGTCGCCGGCGAGGGCGACACCGTGGGCGTCGACGCCTTGCTGGCCACGCTCAGCGAAGGCGCGGGCGCGGCCCCCGCCGCCAAGCCCGAGGCCAAAGCCGAGGCTGCCCCCGCCGCCTCGGACGGTGGGGAAGCCGTTGACGTGATGGTCCCCGCCTTGGGCGAAAGCGTGACCGAGGCGACCGTGTCGACCTGGTTCAAGAAAGCCGGTGACAGCGTTGCGCAGGATGAAATGCTCTGCGAGTTGGAAACCGACAAGGTTTCGGTCGAGGTGCCGGCCCCGGCCGCGGGTGTCCTGTCCGAAATCCTCGCCGCGGAAGGTGATACGGTCGAGGCGGGCGGCAAGCTGGCCCTCCTGACGGCGGGCGAAGGGGCCGCCGCTTCGGCGCAGGCCAGCGCCCCCGCGCCGACCTCCAGCGCCCCCGCCGCCGGCACCGGCAAGGATGTCGAAGACGCCCCCTCGGCCAAGAAGCTGATGGCCGAAAAGGGCATCGATCAGGCCAATGTGCAGGGCACCGGCAAGGATGGCCGCATCATGAAGGAAGACGTGATGAAGGCCGCCTCGGGTGCTGCCGCCGCCGCAACCGCCGCCGCCCCGGCCCCGGCCCCCGCCGCAGCCCCGCGTGCGCCCAGCCCGGCCGAGGATGCCGCGCGCGAGGAACGGGTCAAGATGACCCGCCTGCGCCAGACCATCGCCCGCCGCCTCAAGGACGCGCAGAACACCGCCGCGATCCTGACCACCTTTAACGAGGTGGACATGACCGAGACGATGGCCCTGCGCAAACAGTACAAGGACGAGTTCGAGAAGAAGCACGGCGTGCGCCTGGGCTTCATGTCCTTCTTCACCAAGGCCTGCTGCCACGCCCTGCGCGAAGTGCCCGAAGTGAATGCCGAGATCGACGGCAATGAAATCGTCTACAAGAACTTCGTCCATATGGGCATCGCCGCCGGCACGCCCCAGGGCCTTGTCGTGCCGGTCATCCGCGACGCCGACCAGATGTCCTTTGCCGGGCTGGAAAAGGCGATCGCCGAAAAGGGCAAGCGCGCCCGCGACGGAAAACTGTCCATGGCCGAGATGCAGGGCGGCACCTTCACCATCTCGAACGGCGGTGTCTACGGCTCGCTCATGTCCTCGCCCATCCTTAACCCGCCGCAATCGGGTATCCTGGGCATGCACAAGATCCAGGACCGCCCGATGGTCATCAACGGCGAGATCAAGATCCGCCCGATGATGTATCTGGCCCTCAGCTACGATCACCGTATCGTCGACGGCAAAGGCGCCGTGACCTTCCTCGTCCGCGTGAAAGAGGCGTTGGAAGATCCCCGGCGCCTGCTGATGGATCTGTGAAATGGAGATAGAGCTTGTTTCGAAAAAACGCCTTAACAGTGATCGTGGCCGCAACGTCCATCATGTTGCCCAGCATTTCTTCCAGCCAAGAAGTGCTTTCAGGCACGCCAGCTTTGGAAGCCGCTGTAAGCGCCTTTTATGAGGGGCTTAACGGGTCAGAGACTCAGATTTCTGGCGCAATTGGCACCCTCTTCGGCGGCGATCGAATCTACTTTGCGGATGGGACGGGGCGATATCGCATTTTGCTCGATGCGGGGCGCAATGTTCGGCGAGACATTGAAGGGTGTGAGTTGGAATTGTTCGAAACGCTTCAATCGCCATGTCAAATTGAAGGAACGGTAGAACTTTCAATCGACGACGAGGACGATAACTTGGCCGATGGTATCGAAATCGAGATGATACTTTTTTCGGTTGAGAGCTTCACGCGCAGCGAGTGACACGGCTCATTCGGGTTGAGCTAGTCGGTATTTAAGAAGCAGAGAATTAAAATGACCACCGAACTCACCGTCCTCACCCTCGCCGCGCTCTGGCAGGTCGTGCAGATCGCCCTTTTCTCCGTCACGGCGCAGGGGCAGGTCGGCACCGACTATGCCGCCTCTCCGCGCGATGAAAAGCGCGAGTTGACCGGCATCGCGGGCCGCTTCCAGCGCGCGATGAACAACCATTTCGAGGGGCTGATCCTCTTCGGCATCGCCGCCGTCGTCATCTCGATCTCGGACCAGTCCACCACTGTGACGCAGCTTTGCGCGCATGCTTACCTGATCTCGCGCATCTTCTACGTGCCGGCCTATGCGCAGGGTCTGACCCCGTGGCGCAGCCTGATCTGGGCGGTGGGCTTTGTCGCGACCGTCACCATGCTGATCGCGGCGCTGATCTAGGCCCCGCGACGGCCATTTTCATCGCGCGGCGTCCCGCTCTGCCGCGCATCGCAACCCAGCCTCGTGTATGTACGGGGTGTGTACAGGGTGTGTACGCCCTGTGACCGCAAGAAATTGGATAGGAGTCCCCCATGTCCCAGTACGATGTCATCGTGATCGGATCCGGCCCCGGCGGCTATGTCTGCGCCATCCGCTGCGCGCAGCTGGGCCTGAAAACCGCGTGCGTCGAGGGGCGCGAGACGCTCGGTGGCACCTGCCTGAACATCGGCTGCATCCCCTCCAAGGCGCTCTTGCATGCCTCGCACCAACTGCATGAAGCGGAACACAATTTCGCGAAGATGGGCCTCAAGGGTAAATCCCCCTCGGTCGACTGGAAACAGATGCAGGCGTACAAGGACGACGTGATCGGCCAGAACACCAAGGGCATCGAGTTTCTGTTCAAGAAGAACAAGATCGACTGGCTGAAAGGCTGGGGTTCGATCCCCGAGGCCGGCAAGGTCAAGGTCGGCGACGCGGTGCACGAGGCGAAAAACATCATCATCGCAAGTGGTTCCGTACCCTCCGCCCTGCCTGGCATCGAGGTCGACGAGAAGGTCGTGGTCACCTCCGAGGGCGCGCTGGCGTTGCCCAAGATCCCCAAGAAGATGGTCGTGATCGGCGCGGGCGTGATCGGGCTTGAGCTTGGCTCGGTCTATGCGCGGCTGGGCACCGAGGTGCAGGTGATCGAGTTTCTCGACCAGATCACGCCGGGCATGGATGGCGAGGTCTGCAAGACCTTCCAGAAGCTGCTGACGAAACAGGGCCTGTCCTTCACCCTCGGCGCGGCCGTGCAGAAGGTCGAGGCCACAAAGACCAAGGCGAAAGTCACCTACAAGCTGCGCAAGGATGACAGCGAGGCGACTGTCGATGCCGATGTCGTTCTGGTGGCGACGGGGCGCAAGCCCTATACCGACGGCCTTGGCCTCGATGCGCTTGGCGTCGAGATGACCGAGCGCGGCCAGATCAAGACCGATGGCCATTGGGCGACCAATGTGAAGGGCGTCTATGCTATCGGCGACGCCATCGCCGGTCCGATGCTGGCCCACAAGGCCGAGGACGAGGGCATGGCCGTGGCCGAGGTGGTCGCCGGCAAGCATGGGCACGTGAATTACGACGTGATCCCCGGCGTGATCTACACCCACCCCGAGGTCGCCAGCGTCGGCCAGACGGAAGACGCCCTGAAAGAGGCGGGCCGCGCCTACAAGGTCGGCAAGTTCTCGTTCATGGGGAACGGTCGCGCCAAGGCGAATTTCGCCGCCGACGGCTTCGTCAAGATCTTGGCCGACAAGGAAACCGACCGCATTTTGGGCGCGCATATCATCGGGCCCATGGCGGGGGACCTGATCCACGAGATCTGCGTTGCGATGGAATTCGGCGCCAGCGCGCAGGATCTGGCGCTGACCTGTCACGCCCACCCGACCTATTCCGAGGCCGTGCGCGAGGCCGCGCTGGCCTGCGGGGACGGGCCGATCCATAGCTGAGACAGCCCGCGTTACCGCCCCCTGGACGGCCAGCTACACACCTGCGCTGCGCGTGGCGCGGGGCGAGGCCCTGACGCTCGGAGGCACGGACCCCGAGAACCCCGGCTGGCGCTGGTGTGTCAATGAAAAGGGACTGGGCGGCTGGTTGCCCGAGGGTTGGGTCGTGGACGGCCGCGCAAAAGGGGCGTTCGATACGACCGAAGCGACGGTCGCACCGGGCACGCGTGTCACGCTGGTCCGGGCCCATGCGGGGTGGTGGTTTTGTCGTCTGGGCGACGGGCGTCACGGCTGGTTGCCCGAAAGCGTTCTGTCGATCGGGGATTGAGGCCCGAGGGCCGCGCCGCCTGTGGCGTCGCCCGGGCAAGCCTTGCAAGGGGTCTTGACCCCCTTGCAAGGCTGACGCGCGTGCCGCGCGTGCATATTTCCGGGATAAAGAGGAGATCAGGTGGCGAGCAATCGCAGCCCTTGGGTGACATCGGCCCGAACGGCGAGGCGCAGGCCCGGCTCGTCGCCGGCCTTGAGCGCGCCTAGGATCAGTTTGTGGTGCTGGGGTGGCTCGGTCCGGTTCAATCGCCCGTAGAGCGCCCGCATGGTCGGGCCCATTTGCAACCAGACGGTTTCGGCCAGCGCCAGCATCGCGGGCGCCTGCGCCCGCAGATAGAGCGTGCGGTGAAACTCGAGGTTGGCGCGGATATAGGCGACGGCATCCCGGGCGGGCGACGTTCTGCGCGATGGCGGCGTTGATCGCCTCCATCCGTCGATCGAGGGCGGGGTGGGCGCGGGGCAGGGCGCGGGCCGACAGTTCGGGCTCCAGCAGGGCGCGGATCGCGGCCAGTTCCTCGATCCGTTCGTTGGACAATTCGGGCGTCGAGACGCGCCCCGAGGCCGACAGGAACAGCGCCCCCTCGGAGACGAGCCGGCGCACCGCCTCGCGCGCGGGGGTCATCGAGACGCCGAATTCGCGGCCCAGACCGCGCAGGGTCATGGCCTGACCCGGGCCGACCTCGCCATGCATGATGCGCGAGCGCAGCGCGCGATAGACCCTGTCATGGGCCACGGCGGCGCCGGTATCGGTCGGGCGGGGGTTCATCAGCATGGCGGGGACCTATTCGTTCGTGGCCGTGTCGAAGCGCCAGGCCAGCAGCTCCGCGCCATGGGACCTCAGCCACTGCCGGTGGCGGTCGGTTTCGGGGCACAGGGTATGACAAACCGACCAGAAGGCGGCGGAGTGGTTCATTTCGGCCAGATGCGCGACCTCGTGGGCGGCGACATAGTCGAGGATTTCGGGCGGGGCCATGATCAGCCGCCACGAGAACATCAGGTCCCCGCGCGCCGAACAACTGCCCCAGCGCGAGCGCGGATCGCGCAACGTGAGGCGACCGGGTACGCGGCCCAGGGTTTGGGCATGCCGCGCGACCGAGGTTGACAGCCGCTCGCGTGCCAGCGCCGTCAGCAGCGCCTTGATGCGCGGCCCTTCGCGTGGGCCAGGGGGAACATGGATGACCCCGCCATCGAAGCGCGCGGCGCGTCCGGGTCCGGGCGCGACCGGGCGGGGGGTTCCGCAAACCGGGACCAAAGCGCCGATGCGGGCCAGTTTCCGGTCGGGGGCGTCGCGCAGGTGGCGGCGCACCCAGTCCTCGCGATCCCGCAGGAAGGCCAGGGCCTCGGCTTCGCAAGCCCATTGCGGCAGGCTGAGCGACACGCGGCCATCGGCGCGGCTGACCCGCAGGGAAAAGCGTTTGGCACGGGCGCTGCGCCGCAGTCGAACGACGACCGGCGGATCGCCGGGCAGGATATGGGTTGAAACGGGCGTGTCGGGTGCCAATCTCAGCTCCGGGCTAGGGTGATCGCGACCTTTACCCGGTTTTCCGGGAAAGGGTTTACAGGGTCTCGACAGTATGGCAGATGGCCGCAATTCACTCGATAGCGATGATTGGAGGGGGTGTCATGCCCAAAGAGGAATGGGGCGTCAAACGCGTTTGCCCCACCACCGGCAAACGGTTTTACGATCTGAACCGCGATCCGATCGTCAGCCCGTACACGGGTGACGTTGTCGTGTTGGACACCGGCAAGGGTGGCCGCACCCTGGTGGCGGACAAGGCGGATCCGAAATCGGCCAAGAAAAAGGCCGAGGAAACCGATGGCGACGATCTGGTGATCGATGACGATCTCGATATCGAGGACGATTCGGATGTCGAGATCGAAGATGACGATGTGCTCGACGATGACGACGATTCGGACACCGTCGCGCTCGACGATCTCGCGGATGTCGCCTCGGACGACAGCGACGAAAGCTGATTGCACGGGGCGGCGGGTATCCGGCACGGGCGGCGATTTTTTCGCTTGAACTGCCCCGCCAGTGCCACTAAACCGCCGCTACCGACCGCATCGGGGTGCCGATGCAACGTGGGGCCATAGCTCAGTTGGGAGAGCGCTTGCATGGCATGCAAGAGGTCAGGGGTTCGACTCCCCTTGGCTCCACCAAATTCTCTCATTCAAACTGATCACGACGCCTGTTTCAGGTGACGCGCCGTGGCGCACCAGCCCCTTTCCCCATGCGTCGGATGCCGACGTTGCCCGGATGCCGTTCCGTCAGGTGTCGGGGGTCTGTTCCGGCGGGTCGTCATAGACCGACCAGCCGTAGTCGCCCTTGCTGTCGGGCAGATCCTTTTCCCGAAGATTGCGGGCCATGTAGGCCTTGGCGATGAAATTCGCCGTGATCGGGGCCGTCAGGAACAGGAACAGCGTGATCAGCAACTCATGGATCGAGAATTGGCCCTTCTCGACGTAGAAGAAGATCATGGAGGCGATCAACACTCCGCCCACGCCAAGCGTCGTCGCCTTCGTCGGCGCGTGCAGGCGTTGAAGCGTGTTCTTCAGTTTCACAAGGCCATAGGACCCGACGAACCCGAAGACGCCACTGATGACCAGAAAGGCCGAGATCAGCAATTCCGCGACAAATCCCATGCTCTGCCCCTCACTCGATGATGTCGCCGCGCAGCACGAAGCGGCAATAGGCGACGGTTGAGACGAATCCGACCATGGCCACCAGCATGGCGGCCTCGAAATAGATCGCGGTGCCGCGCCAGACACCGTAGAGCACCAGGAGCGCGATCACGTTGATGACCATGGTGTCGAGCGCAAGGATGCGATCGGCCGAGTCGGGGCCGACGCCGATGCGCCACAGGTCCAGCAGCAGGGCGATGCCGTAGCAACTGGCGGCAAAGATCAGGGCATATTCGATCATTGAAAGATCTCCTTCAGGCGCCGTTCGTAGCGGGACTTGATCTCGTCCCGCACGCTGTCGGGGTCGTCGCTGTGCAGGCAATGCACCAGGATGCTGCGGCCATCGGCCGACAGCGTTGCCGAGACGGTCCCCGGTGTCATCGTGATCGTCCCGGCCAGTACCGTGATCGCCTCGGCCGAGGTCAGATCGAGGGGAATGGCGATCCAGTGCGAGCGGATGCTGCGTTCGCGCCGGAACAGGATGATCATGGCCACCTGTACATTCGCCACGATGATATCCCACAGCACGACCAGCATGTATTCCATCACCTTGATCGGATGGCCGATCTTGGGGCGGTTGGGCCAGTAGGGGGCGGTGACCATCGGAATGACAAGGCCGAACAGCACACCGAGGATCAGGTTGCCCAGCGTGAAGGTATTGACCAGCCCGATCCAGACCAGCACCAGCGTCACGCTGAGAAGCGGGTGGGGGATGAGGTGTCGCAGCATCCGTCAGTCCTCCGTGCCGGGGGACGGCTCGAGCACGGCGGCAACATAGCCGTCGCGGTCGAACAACTGGGCGGTCGTCCCTTCGAGATAGGTTGTGGCCGGACCGGCGAAGATCGACAATGCGACAAGGGCGGCCAGGGCGATCATGCTGGGGGCGATCTGCATGGGGCGCGCGGCTGCGGGGGCGGCGTGCTCGGCGGCCTCGGCGATCTCGGGGGCGGTCTCGGGGGCGGCGGCCGCGGGCAGGGTCGCGGTCGATTTCCAGAACACGATGCTGCCCGCGCGGGCGAACCCAACGATGGTCAACAGCGATCCGCCCAGGATGGCCGACCAGGCCCAGACCATCTGCCCGGGCGCGCGCAGCGCATCCAGAACCAGCAGCTTGCCCAGAAAGCCGCTGAGCGGCGGCATGCCGGCCATCGCGATCGCGCCGGCAAAGAACAAGGCGGCGAAGAGGCCGTTCTGCACCGTTGCGGGAACCGCACGCAGATGGTCGCCGCCCCGCTGGGTGACGGCCAGATCGGCGATCAGGAACAGGCAGGCGGCGGCGAAGGTCGAATGGACCATGTAATAGAGCGCCGCCGTCATCGCAGCAGGGGCAAAGGCCGCAACCGCGACCAGCAGGGTGCCCATCGAGCCCACCACCGAAAACGCGATCAAGGGCATCAGGCGCTTGGCCCCCAGCACGCCAAAGGCCCCCACCGCGATGGTCACGATGGCCGCCGGAAACAGCCAGGTGGTGGCGATGTCTTCGGTGCCGGCCTGGCCAGGCCCGAAGGCCGTGGTATGCACGCGAAGGATGGCATAGGCCCCGACCTTGGTCATGATCGCGAACAGCGCCGCCACCGGCGCGGGGGCGTTGGCATAGGTGGCGGGCAGCCAGAACTGCACCGGAAACAGCGCCGCCTTGACCGCGAACACGATCATCAGCAGCACCGCCGCCACGCGAACCAGCGCCGCCTCTTCTGGCGGGATCTCGGCGATGCGCACGGCCAGATCGGCGATGTTGAGCGTGCCGGTCGCCGCATAAAGCGTGCCGAGGGCGAACAGGAACAGGGTCGAGCCGGCCAGGTTCATCACCACGTATTGCAGGCCGGCCCGCATCCGCTCGCGCCCGCCTGAGTGGATCATCAGCCCGTACGAGGCGATCAGCAGCACCTCGAAAAAGACGAAGAGGTTGAACACGTCACCGGTCAGGAACGCACCGCAGATCCCCATCAACTGGAACTGGAACAGCGTGTGGAAGTGCCGCCCGCGGGCGTCCCAGCCCGTCGTGATCGCATGGATCAGGACGATCAGCGCCAGCACCGAGGTCAGCAGGATCATCAGTGCCGACAAGCGGTCGAGCACGAGGACGATGCCAAAGGGCGCGGGCCAGTCGCCCAGGCGATAGATATGGGTCTGACCGTCCGCCGCCATGACCGTAAGGCCGATGGCGATCGCCAGAAGCAACGAGGTTCCCGCGACCGACGCCGTGCGCGCCAGGGTCATGTCGTGACGCATGACAAAGCCGATCAGCGGCGCCAGCATCGCCGGCAGGATGACGGGCAGGATGATCCAGTGCATCATGCCTTGGTCTCCTCCGGCGCGCCGCGCGCGGGGTCGCTTTGCGGGTCGGGTTCCGTCGTTTCGGCCTCGATATCGATGCGGTCGCTATCGGCCTCGAGATAGGCGCCCAGCCCGATCATCACCAAAACCGCCGTCATCCCGAAGGAAATCACGATGGCCGTCAGAACCAGGGCCTGCGGCAGCGGGTCCGTATAGCTGGCCTCGCCATAGCGCGACAGGATCGGCGACTGGTCGATGGCCAGCCGTCCACTGGCGAAGATGAACACGTTCACCGCATAAGACAGCAACGCAAGGCCCAGGATCACCGGAAAGGTCCGCAGGCGCAGCATCAGGTAAACCCCGCCAGCCGTCAGCGTGCCGACCGTGCTTGCCACGATCAGTTCCATCTCAATCCTCCAGGTCTCTTGCGGCGGCGGCCGCGCCGGGGTCGTAATCCATCGGGTCCGGGTTGACCGTTTCGCCGGCGTAGCGCGCGATCCGGCTGAGGCTGTAGAGCATCAGCATCACCGCGCCCAGAACGGTCATGAACACGCCGAGGTCGAACAGCATGGCCGTGGCCAGCTCGAACTCCTCGATCGGGGGGAGATGGACGTAGGTATAGGCACTGGTCAGAAACGGCTGGCCCGCCAGCCAGGCGCCCGCGCCGGTCAGGCCGGCGATCACCACGCCAATCCCGATCAGGGTATGGTACTCGATGCGCTTGCGCTCCTGCGTCCAGGCAAAGCCCGAGGCCATGTATTGCATCAAGAGCGCGATGGCGACGACCAGCCCCGCGACAAAGCCGCCGCCCGGCTGGTTGTGCCCGCGCAGGAAGATGTAGATGCCCACGACGATGGCGATGGGCATCAGCACGCGGGTGACGACCACCATCATCAGCGGGTGCCGGTCGCGCGAACGGTCCTGATCGTAATCGGTATTCTTCAGGCGGCGCGCGGCGGGGCCATTCAGCAAGGCATGCATAAGTGCGTAGATCAGGAAGCCGGCGATGCCCAGAACGATGATCTCACCATAGGTGTCATAGCCGCGGAAATCCACGAGGATCACGTTGACCACGTTGGTGCCGCCACCGCCTTCGTAACTGTTGGCGACGTGATAGTCCGAGATCGTTTCGATGTCGCGCACCAGGAAGGCATAGGCCAAGGCCCCAACACCGCCGCCGGCGGTCAGGGCGATCAGCCCGTCACGCAGTTTCAGGCCGATGGGGCTTTCACGCGGGGTGGTCTTGGGCAGGAAATGCAGCGCCAGCAGCAGCAGCATGATCGTGACCGTCTCGACCGAGATCTGGGTCAGCGCCAGATCGGGGGCCGACAGATAGACGAACCCCGCCGAAATCGCGAGGCCGATGATCCCGATCAGCACCAGCGCGCGGAACCGGTGGTGATGCATCCCCACGACCGAGACGGTCGCCACCAGCAGCATCACCCAGCCCACAACGATGACCGCAGGCGCGGGCAGCATGCCGCGGGTCGGCTCGGACAGGCCGCCGCCCGAAAACGCGATGTAACCGAGGGCCACGGAGGTGACCGTGAAGATGGCCAGATAGCGGCTGATGGCGCCGTTATGGGTGGCTTCGGTGATCGCGCGCGACAGGGCCACGAGGCCCGCAACCAGCCGGTCGAAGATCGCCTTGGCCTCGGGTCGGGGGGCCGCGATCCAGGCGCGGTCCAGCGGGCGATGCATCAGCAGAAGCAACGCGCCGCCCGCGACGGCGATCACCGACATCCACAGCGCGGGCGTGACGCCGTGCCAGATCTTCAGATGCGGGTGCAGATCGCTGCCCGTCACCGCATTGGCCGCTGCGGTCACGACCCCCTCGGCGAGGAAGGGCGCAACGCCGATCACAACGACCAGCGTGGCCAGCAATGCCGGGGCGGCCCACATCCCAAAGGGAGGATCATGGGGTTTGTGCGGGTAGTCGTCGCGTTGCGGCCCCAGGAAGACATGGGCGATGAAGCGCAACGAATAGGCGACCGACAAAAGCGCCCCCAGCGTTGCCAGCACCGGCACGGCATAGGGGCTGCCGAACCAGTCGGTATGCGACGCCTCTTCCAGCATCATTTCCTTGGACAGGAAGCCGTTGAACAGCGGGATGCCTGCCATCGACAGGGCCGCGACCGTGCCGATGACAAAGGTCACGGGCATCAGGTGCCGCAAGCCCCCCAACCGTTTTATGTCGCGGGTGTGGGTCTCGTGATCGACGATCCCCGCCGTCATGAAGAGGGCGGCCTTGAAGGTCAGGTGGTTGATGATGTGGAACACGGCCGCGACGGCCGCCGCCTCGGTGCCGAAGCCCAAAAGCATGGTCAGCAGGCCAAGGTGGCTGACAGTCGAAAAGGCCAGCAGCGCCTTGAGGTCATCCTTGAACAGCGCGATCAGCGCGCCCAGCACCATCGTGACGAGGCCCGTGGTCGCCACGATGTAGAACCACGCATCGGTGCCCGCCAGAACCGGCCACATCCGCGCCATCAGAAAGACGCCAGCCTTCACCATGGTGGCCGAATGCAGGTAGGCCGAGACGGGCGTGGGTGCGGCCATCGCGTGCGGCAGCCAGAAATGGAACGGGAACTGTGCCGATTTGGTGAAGGCCCCCAGCAGGATCAGGATCAGCGCGGGCAGGTACCACTCGGAGGCCCGGATCGCTTCGCCCGCCTGCAGAATGTCGGTCAGGTTGTAGCTGCCCGCGATATTGCCCAGGATCAGCATGCCCCCGATCATCGCCAGCCCGCCCGCGCCGGTCACGGCCAGGGCCATGCGCGCGCCTTGCCGCCCCTCGGGCAGGTGTTTCCAATAGCCGATCAGCAGGAAGGACGACAGCGAGGTCAGCTCCCAGAAGATCAGCAAAAGCAGGATGTTGTCGGAAATGACGATGCCCAGCATCGCGCCCTGGAACAGCAACAGATAGGTATAGAACTGCCCCATCGGGTCCTCGCCCGACAGGTAGAAACGTGCATAGAGCGTGATCAGCAGGCCCATGCCCAGGATCATGCCGGCGAACAGCAGGCCCAACCCGTCCAGAAAGAACGAGGCCGACAGCCCCAGTTGCGGCAGCCATTCGATCTCGGCCTGGATCACCTCGCCGCGCAGAACGGCGGGGGCCAGGATCATCAGCATCACCAGCGCCAGAATTGTGGGGACTGCGGTGAACATCGCCGACGCGGTGCGTCCGGCACGGATCATCAACCCGGGAATGAGCGCCCCGACAAAGGGCAGGAGCGCGATGTAGAACAGCAGATGGCCCGCGTGGCTCATGCGTCGATCCTATGCAGCTTGCGATAGAGGCGATAGGTAACGACCGCCGCCTGCGGTGTAAAACATAGGTTTCGCCCGCGCGTAAGAGCGTTTCACGTGTTGCCATGGCGACACCCGCCCGGTGCGGGGTGCCGTCCACATGAGAATTTTGGCTGTGATGTGCCGCCGGTCATGGCGGCGCCGGCCGGATCAGACCAATTTCTGATTTTCGTTCATGACGCGGTGTCACATCTGTGCATGCCGCTGGCCGGCACGGCGCTGGAGGCCGTCCCGGATCGGCTGTGGCGGGTTCTAGGCCGCCGCCGGTGCGTTGCCGCCGTCGCCTTGCCGGGCGTCGTCGTTCTTGACACCCAGATCCGCCCCGATGGCGCGGCCCCAGGCGCGCACGTCGTAGCGGCTGACGGCGCGTCGCAGGTCGGCCATGCGTTGGCGGCGTTCGTCCTCGGGCATGGTCAGGGCGGTGTGGATGGCCGAATCCATCGACCGGTTCGAGAACGGGTTCGTGATGACGGCCGAGCCCAGTTCGACAGCGGCCCCGGCGAATTCCGACAAGACCAGGACGCCGTCGCCATCGGTGCGCGAGGCGACGAATTCCTTGGCGACCAGGTTCATCCCGTCAGCCAAGGGCGTGATCCAGGCCACATCGGCCGCCCTGTAATAGGCGACCAGTTCGGCAAAGGGGATCGCCCGCGAAATCAGGGCGATGGGCTGCCAGTCGAGCCGCCCGAACCGCCCGTTGATCCGGCCGGTCACCTGTTCGATATCGTTCTGGATATCCTCATAGGCGGTCATGTTGCGATTGGCCGCGACCGATACATGCATCAATCGCACCTTGCCCACGAGGTCGGGGTGTTTTTCAAGCAGGCGTTCGAAGCTGGCCAGTTGTTCGATGCCGCCCTTGGTGTAGTCGGTGCGCCCCACGGACAGGATCAGCTGCGCACCCCCCATTTCCTCGCGGATCTGGGCGGCGCGGGCGGTGGTCTCGGGGCTGTCGGCGTTGCGTTCGACAAAGGGTACATCGACCCCCACGGGCGCCACGCTGATCTCGGTATCGCGTCCCTGGTACGAGATCCGCGTGGGCACGGTGCGTTCGTTCAGGGCCGTCCCCTCGAAGGTCAGGTGCGGGCCGACCGTTTCGCGGTCTTCGACGGTCACATCCAGCAGGCTGCGCGCGACCGAGACGAAATTCGTCGCATAGCGCGGAATGTGGAACCCGACCACATCGCAGGCCAGCAGGCTTTCCACGATCTCGCGCCGCCAGGGCAGCACGTTGAAGACGTCCGCCGAGGGGAAGGGCGTGTGGTGGAAGAACGCAATGCGCAGATCGGGCCGCATCTGGCGCAAGTAGCCGGGCACAAGCCACAGGTTGTAGTCATGCACCCAGACCAGGGCGCCCTCGGATGCCTCGGCCGCCGCCGCCTCGGCAAAGCGCCAATTCACCTCGCGGAAATTGGGCCAGTTCACCGGGTCGTAATCGTAGCGTTCCTTGAACGAGTGCAGGATCGGCCAAAAGGCGGATTTCGAGGTGATGTGATAGAACTCGCTTACCTGCTCCTTGGTCAGGGGCAGGCGCGAGACGGAGTATTTGCCATAGGCATCGTCGATCTCGACCACTTGGTCGAAGCCGGGATTGGCGCTGTCCTCGGCCAGCTTCCACGCGATCCAGGCCCCGTGATCGACCGCCCCGAAAAAGCTTTTCAGAGTCGGGACGATGCCGTTGGGGCTCTTGTTTTCCTGGAACGTGACCTTGCCGTCCGCGTCCTCGACTTCCTCGTAGGGTTGGCGGTGGTAGACGATGACCAGATCCGATGCCATGGCTGTGTTCCCCCTCAGTCCTTGGTCAGAAAGCCGAACCGCAGGATCGCCTCGGCGATGCCGGCGACGCCGTGTTCCTTGGCGCGGTGGACATGGTCATGCCCGTCCAGCGCCTCGACCAGGGCCGGTTCGGAATTGCCGACGGCCACGGCTTGCAGGCCCATGGCCAGCATCGAGTGGTCGTTCATCGTGTCGCCCGCGACCAGGCATTTGCGATTGTCGATGCCCAGATGGTCCAGCAGGCGCAGCAGCGACGGCCCCTTGCTGACGCCTTTGGGCAGCACGTCGAAATAGCGATCGGCCGACATCAGCGCATCGAGCCCCATTTCGGCCACCAGGTCGAAGGCCACGGGATCAAAGCGCGAGGGGTCCATGTCATAGCTGACGCGGTACCGGAAGGCCGCGGATTGCAGCTTCAGGCCCGACACGCGGTGCAGGGCGGACTCGACCTTGCGATTGGCATCGCCCCAGGCCTCGGCGATTTCGGTTTCCAGCGCCTCGATCGGCGAGACATGGTAACTGTCGTCGAAGGCGGCGATCGTGGTGCCAACATCGCCGATCACGTAATCGGGGCGCGGCACGCCCTGTTTGCGCGTCAGATGGTTGATGAAACCGGGGTCGCGCCCGGTCACGAAGATCAGCCCGACACGGGACCGGTTTTCCTCGATCCAATCGTAGAAGGCGCGGCACTCGTCCTCGGTGCCGCCCAGAAATGTGCCGTCCAGATCGGTGGCCAGCACAAGATCCTTTTCGGCGATGGTCGGGATTTGCATTGTTTCGTGTCGGGTCATGACATCCTTTCAGCAAGCGTTTGTACGGCGGTGTCGTCCGCCGGGTGAGTCAGCGACAGGGCCATCGCGCGCGGCTCGGACTCGATGGGTCGGGCCCAGAGCGCCGCGAAGGCGTCGCCAATCGGGGTGCCATCGTGCAGGATGGCGCGCACCGTGTCGCAGATCGGTATCGGCACGTTCAGCCGCCGGGCAAGGTCGGTGACGGATTTCGCGTTCTTCTCGCCCTCGACCACGACCGGCGCGCCATCGAAGCAGTCGGATCGCGGCGTACCCTGACCCAACTGCTGACCCAGCGACATGTTCCGCGACGTGGGCGAAGAACATGTCAGCGTCAGATCGCCGACCCCGGACAGGCCAGTCACCGTTTCGCGGCGGCCGCCAAGCGCCTCGGCCAGGGCCTTCATCTCGTCCACGCCGCGCGTGATCAGGGCCGCACGGGTGTTTTCGGCAAATCCGGCGCCGGTCATCATCCCGCAGGCGATGGCGATCACGTTCTTGACCGCGCCGCCAACCTCGACCCCGATCGGATCGTCCGAGACATAGGCGCGGAAGCTTTCGGTCGTCAGCGTCACGGCAAAGCGGGCGGCGGCGCTGTCCTCGGGGTGGAGGCGATCGCGATAGGCGAAGGGAAACGCCGCCACGGCCGCCGTCGGGTGGTTCAACGCGGTCTCCCGCGCGAAGGTCGGGCCCGAGACCACGCCGACGGGGTGTCCCGGCAGTTCCTCTTCCGCGACCTGCGTCATCAGCAGGCCGGTTTCCCCCTCGATCCCCTTGGCGCAGAGCGCGATGGGAATGCCGGCGGGGGCGTGGGCGGCGACCTGTCGGGACACGAGGCGCACCGACTGGGACGGGACCACGATCATCGCGGCATCGGCGTCGCGCAGGGCGTCTCGCATTTCACGCACGGCCAGCAGGGATTCGGGCAGATCGACGTCGCTGATATAGGCCGGGTTGCGGTGATCGCGGTTGATGGCATCGACAACGTCGCCCGACCGGCCCCACAGCCGCACCTGCGCGCCCGACCGGGCTGCGGTGGCGGCAAGCGCCGTGCCCCAGGATCCCGCCCCGATCACGGCCATGCGGGCAAAAGGCTTGGCATCATGCGGCAGCGGCTCGCCATTCACGGATTGGATTTTCATGTCGTCTCCTTCTTCTGGCGCGAGGAGCGCGCTGGCATCGAATCGCGCCGGATTTGGGAGAGCGAGGCATCTTGACCGATGCAGTCCGGCGGGGGCGGAGCGGCGCAGATTGCGCCTTCAGCGTCGTGGTCAGTGAACGTCCATACCATAAGGATGGGGTTGTCACCGGTTTCTTCAAGCCGTTGGCCCTGCCGGCGCAAGGAAACCCCCTGTCTTTCTGCTGCTGCACAAGAATTGGGCAGATCCCGGCCGCCCATGTCCAATTTTCCCCCGTATCACACATTTTTTGCCGGAAAGCGACACCGCATGTGTCGTTTTTTGACTTTTCGTCGTGGCGCGCTTACCTATTGCCTGCAGTCGTTTATGCTGCGTTGCAGAAACCAACAGGAGGCCTCCCCAGATGACCACCACCGTTCGCACCGCGATCTTTCCCGTTGCCGGTCTGGGCACGCGCTTTCTTCCGGCGACCAAGGCGACGCCGAAAGAGTTGCTGCCGGTCATCGATACGCCACTGATCCAATACGCGATCGACGAGGCGCGGGCGGCCGGCATAGAGCGGATGGTGTTTGTCAGCCACCCGTCCAAAACCGCCATCCAGCGCCATGTCATGGACAACGTGCGCCTGCGACAGGAGCTGGCTGAACGCGGCAAGGCCGATCTCGCCGACGAGTTGCAGGAGGCCGCGCTGTGCCCCAAGGCCGATGACGTAGCCTTTACCATGCAGAACGAACAGCTTGGCCTCGGGCACGCGGTTCTTTGCGCGAAACCCTTCGTGCTGCCCGGTCCGGTGGCCGTCATCCTGCCCGACGACCTGATCCTGGGCGAGCCCGGATGCCTGTCGGAAATGGTCGAGGCCTATGAGACGGCCAATGCCGGGCACATGATCGCCACCATGACCGTCGCCCCGGAAGACACCCGGAAATACGGCATCCTGTCCGTCACCGCCGCCGAGGGGCGCCTGATGCGCGCCGATGGCATGGTCGAGAAACCCGACCCGGCCGAGGCCCCGTCGCACGAAGCAGTGGTGGGGCGCTACATCCTGCATCACGACATCTTCGACGCGCTCGAGACGCAGACTCCCGGCGCCGGCGGCGAGATCCAGTTGACCGACGCCATCGCCCGTGGCGCTGCCGACTACGGCCTTGCCGGGTGGCGCTTTTCCGGCATCCGCTTCGACTGTGGCTCGAAGCCGGGCATGCTGCGTGCGACCCTGCACCTCGCCGCGCAGGACCCCGAATATGCCGAAGTTCTCGAGGACCTCGCGCTGTCGGCCAGCACGTCGCCGCGCGCGGCCTGACCCATTCCCATTGCACCCGGAGGCCCCAAAGGGCAAAACCCGGGTCAGCCGCCGGACACCCCGCCACGCCCGCTGCGCGGCGCGGGCAGGGGCCGGCCAACCAAGGGGAGTGAGGGACTGATGGCAAAACTTGCGTTTTTGGGTCTGGGGGTCATGGGCTACCCGATGGCGGGGCATCTCAAGGCCTCGGGCCATGACGTGACCGTCTACAATCGCACCACCGCCAAGGCGGAGAAATGGGCCGAGGACCATGGCGGCAGTTTTGCCCCGACCCCGCGCGAGGCCGTCGAGGGATGCGATTTCGTCATGGCCTGTGTCGGCAATGACGACGATCTGCGCTCGGTCGTGACCGGCGCGGACGGTGCGTTGGCCGGCATGAAAGGGGGTGCGATCTTTGTCGACCACACGACAGTGTCGGCGATCGTGACCGAGGAGATGGCCGCCCAGGCCGCGCAGAAGGGGATCGGCTGGGTCGACGCGCCTGTCTCGGGCGGGCAGGCCGGGGCCGAGAACGGCCAGCTTGCCATCATGTGTGGGGGCGACGAGGCGCATTTCACGGCCGCGGCGCCCGTGATGGAGTGCTACTCCAAGATGACCGAGCGTTTCGGCCCGGTCGGGTCGGGGCAAAAGACCAAGATGGTCAACCAGATCTGCATCGTGGGCGCGATCCAGTCGATTTCCGAAGGCCTCTATTTCGCGATGAAGGCGGGGCTCGACCCCAAGAAGGTCGCCAACCTCGTCAGCCAGGGCGCGGGCGGGTCGTGGCAACTGGCCAACCGCGCGGGCACGATGGTGGACAACGAGTTCAACCATGGTTTCGCCGTCGACTGGATGCGCAAGGATCTGGATATCGCCCTGACGCAGGCCGACGAGATGGGCCTGTCGCTGCCCGTGACAGCGCTGGTCGATCAGTTCTATGCCGAGGTGCAGCAGCTGGGCGGCGGCCGGTGGGACACCTCCAGCCTGATCCAGCGCTTCCGCCGGATGCATGGCGAAGAGGTCTGACGCCTCGGTGCCCTTTACCCTGACCGAGACGGGCGCGCTTGCGGGGGCGGGCTTCGACACGATCATCGATGTCCGCTCGCCCTCGGAATATGCCGAGGATCATCTGCCCGGCGCGATCTCGCTGCCCGTGCTGTCGGATGCCGAACGCGCCGAGGTCGGCACGATCTATGTGCAGGACAGCCCGTTTCGCGCCCGCAAGATCGGCGCGGCCAAGGTGGCCCGCAACGCCGCCCGCCATATCGAGGACAGCCTGATGGGCTTTGATGGCGGCTGGCGGCCGCTGGTCTATTGTTGGCGCGGCGGGCAACGGTCGGGCGCGTTCACCTCGATTCTGCAACAGATCGGCTGGCGGGCCGAGGTGTTGCAGGGCGGCTACCGCACGTGGCGGCGGCTGGTGGTGAAAACGCTCTATGAAGAGGCTCTGCCACTGCGTGTGCTGCGGCTGGATGGCTTCACCGGCACGGCCAAAACGGCGCTTCTGGCCGAAGTGGCGGCGCAGGGCGGTCAGGTGATCGACCTCGAGGGGTTGGCGAACCATCGCGGGTCGATCCTGGGGGATGTCGAGGGCGATCAGCCCGCTCAAAAAGGGTTCGAGTCCGCGCTGGTGGCGGCGCTGGACCGGCTGGACCCATCCCGCCCCGTGTTGGTCGAGGCCGAGTCCGCCCGCATCGGTCGCTTGCGCATCCCGCCGCAATTATGGGTCGCCATGCGCGACAGCGCCCGCATCGTGATCGAGGCACCCATTGCGGCCCGCGCGGAATTCCTCGCCGAGGCTTACGCCGACCTTGCCGCGGACACATCCGCCCTGACCGAGCGGCTGAACAAGCTGCGGACGCTCGCGGGGCACGAAACCGTCGATGGATGGCTGACGCTGCTGGGGGAGGGGCGGTTGGTCGACCTGTCCGCCTCACTGGTCGAACGCCATTACGACCCGGCCTATGCCCGCCTGCGCAAGGGCGATGAAAGCCCGGTGTTGGCCCGGCTCCAGTCCGACAGGCTCGATCCCGCCGCGCTCAAATCGCTGGCCACCCGGATCTGCGACACGCTCGACGCTTGAGCGGGCGTTTTCCTCGAGGAAAACGGCCCGGAAAACGCGCGTTTTCCGCCCGCCCCGGCCCGGCCGTCGCGCTATGCCGCGCCGGTGCCCCCTTGGCCTTTCCGCCTGGCTTCGGTAGGGAACCCGCGACGCGAGGAAAGAGGCGTGGAACCCATGGACAAGAGCTTCAACGCGGCCGAGGCCGAGGCCCGCATCATGCAGGAATGGCAGGCGAAGGACTGCTTCAAGGCCGGCGCCAACGCCAAACCCGGTGCCGATCCGTTCTGCATCATGATCCCGCCGCCGAACGTGACAGGTGTTTTGCATGTGGGCCATGCCTTCAACAACACGCTTCAGGATGTGCTGGTGCGCTGGCACCGGATGCGCGGCTTCGACACGCTGTGGCAGCCGGGCACCGACCACGCGGGCATCGCCACGCAGATGGTTGTCGAGCGCGAATTGGCGAAAGAGGGCAAATCCCGCCGCGACATGAGCCGCGAGGATTTCCTGTCCCATGTCTGGGCGTGGAAGCAGAAATCCGGCAACACGATCCGCGAACAGCTCAAGCGCCTTGGTGCCTCCTGCGACTGGTCGCGCGAGGCCTTCACCATGTCCGGTGCCCCTGGTGCACCGCAGGGCGAGGACGGTAATTTCCACGATGCCGTCATCAAGGTCTTCGTGGACATGTACAACAAGGGCTTCATCTACCGCGGCAAGCGGCTGGTGAACTGGGACCCACATTTCGAGACCGCCATATCCGATCTCGAGGTCGAGAATATCGACCAGCAGGGCCATATGTGGCACTTCAAATACCCGCTCGCCGGTGGTGAAACCTACACCTATGTCGAGAAGGACGCGGAGGGGAACGTCACCCTCGAGGAAGAGCGCGACTATATCTCGATCGCCACGACCCGGCCCGAGACGATGCTGGGCGATGGTGCCGTCGCGGTGCATCCCGATGACGCCCGTTATGCGCCGATCGTCGGCAAGCTCTGCGAGATCCCGGTCGGGCCCAAGGAACACCGCCGCCTGATCCCGATCATCACGGATGAATACCCCGACCCCGATTTCGGCTCGGGCGCGGTCAAGATCACCGGCGCGCATGATTTCAACGACTATGGCGTGGCCAAGCGCGGCGACATTCCGTGCTACCGTCTGATGGATGAAAAGGCCCATCTGCGCGAAGACGGGCTGCCCTATGCCGAGGCCGCCGCCATCGCGCAGGAGGTCGCCAACGGCACCCGCACCCTGTCCGAGACCGAGGCCGACGCGCTGAACCTCGTGCCCGATCACCTGCGCGGGTTGGAGCGGTTCGAGGCGCGCAAGCGTGTCGTGGCCGAGATCACCGAGGAAGGCCTCGCCGTGATGACCCGCGCCGACGATCCGCGGCTCGGCAAGGCCGCGGTCAAGGCAGATGACGAAGCCGCGTCGCACCCCGTTCCGCTGGTCGAGGAAAAGCTGATCACGCAGCCCTTTGGCGACCGCTCCAAGGTGGTGATCGAGCCGATGCTGACCGACCAGTGGTTCGTCGATACCGCCAAGATCGTCGGCCCCGCGCTGGATGCCGTGCGCGACGGGCGCACCACGATCATGCCGGAACAGCACCGCAAGGTGTATTTCCACTGGCTTGAGAATATCGAGCCCTGGACCATCTCGCGCCAGCTGTGGTGGGGCCACCAGATCCCCGTCTGGTACGGGTTCGACCTTGGCAGCCACGGCTTCACCGATGACGAGGGCGACGGGCAACTCGATATCGTCGAGATGCTGCGCCTTTTGTCAGCGCAGACCCTGCTGAAAGGGGACGAGCGCCACCACGCCGCCCATGATTTCGAGGCCGTCTCAAACCAGTTCGCCGATGTGCTGGCCAAACTGCCGGCGCCGCTGAACCATGCGCAGGTGATCGAGGTCGAGGATCGCCACGCCGCCGCCCACGCGCTGGCCGAAAGCCTTGCGCAATACAACCTCAGCGAGGATCCCACGCATCTGGTCTATCCTGTCTGGCGCGACGCTGACGTGCTGGACACATGGTTTTCCTCGGGTCTTTGGCCCATCGGGACGCTCGGCTGGCCCGAGCAGACGCCCGAATTGCAGCGCTACTTCCCGACCTCGGTCCTTGTCTCGGGCTTCGACATCATCTTTTTCTGGGTCGCCCGGATGATGATGATGCAACTGGCCGTGGTGGACGAGATCCCGTTCAAGCAGGTCTATGTCCATGCCCTCGTCCGCGACGAAAAGGGCCGCAAGATGTCGAAATCCATCGGCAACGTGTTGGACCCGCTCGAATTGGTGGACGAGTTCGGCGCGGACGCGGTGCGCTTTACCCTGACCGCGATGGCCGCCATGGGGCGCGACCTGAAACTGTCCAAGGACCGCGTCGCGGGCTATCGAAATTTCGGCACCAAGCTGTGGAACGCCGCGCGCTTTGCCGAGATGAACGACTGCAAGCCGGTGCCGGGGTTCGACCCGGCCGGCGTAACCCAGACGGTGAACAAGTGGATCATCGGCGAGACAGCCCGCGCGCGTCTGGCCCATGACGAGGCGCTGTCGGGTTTCCGCTTCAACGATGCGGCCAACGGGCTTTATGCCTTCGTCTGGGGGCGCGTCTGCGACTGGTATCTGGAATTCGCCAAGCCGCTTTTCGACAGTGGCGATGCCGCCATCATCGCGGAAACCCGCGCCACGATGGCGTGGGTGATCGACCAGTGCCTGATCCTGATGCACCCCACCATGCCTTTCGTCACCGAAGAGCTGTGGGGCGAGATCGCCGCGCGCGACACCATGCTGATCCATGCCGATTGGCCGAGCTATGGCGACGAATTGATCGACCCGGCCGCCGATGCGGAGATGACCTGGGTTCTCAGCCTCATCGAAGAGGTCCGCTCGGTCCGGCAGCAGATGCATGTGCCCGCTGGTCTCAAGGTGCCGCTGTTGCAGTTGCAACTCGATGCGGACAAGCAGGCCGCCTATGACGCCAACGCGATGATGATCGAACGGCTTGGCCGGATCGAGGAGTTGCGCGTGATCAGCGACATGCCCAAAGGCGCGGTCACCGTCGCGGTCGAAGGGGGCACATTCGGCCTGCCGATTGCCGATTATATCGATGTCGAGCAGGAGAAGGAGCGCCTTGAAAAGGTGCTTGGCAAACTGGCCAAGGAAATCGGCGGCCTCAAGGGGCGGCTCTCGAACCCGAAATTCGCCGAAAGCGCGCCGGAAGAGGTGGTGCAGGACACCCGCGACAACCTTGCCGCGCGCGAGGAGGAAGAGGGCAAGATCCGAGCCGCGTTGGAGCGTCTGAGCGCCCTTGGGTGATGGACCGGCCGGCATCGGGTTGCCCGTCGCCCCGGGCCGCCGGATGCGGTAACCTGCGCGCATGTCCGCGTTCTTCGACAAGCTTGCTGAACGCCAGATGCAGAAAGCCCTGGCCGAGGGGAAGCTCTCGTGCCTTGAGGGCGAGGGCAAACCCCTGCCCGATCGCCCCGAAGGGGCCTTTGTCAGCGCGGGCGAGGCCGTGGGCTATCGCATGATGGCGGAACATGGTGCGCTGCCCGAGGAAATCGAGTTGCGCCGTGCGGTCGAGGCCGCCAAGGCCGCTTATGCCGAGGCGAAGACCGACCATGAAAAACGCCGCGCCATGGCCCGGATCGCCGAATTGCAGTTGAAATGCGCGATCGCGACCGAGGCGCGCAAGGCCTTCATGCGGTAAAACCTCCATTGCCCGGGCGTCGGTGGAGCGGTCACTCTGGATAAGCCCAAAGAAAGGACCGTGCCATGCGCCGCCTGTTCGCCACCCTGCTTGCTGTCATCACCCTCGCGCCCCAGACCGGCCATGCCACTGCCGATGGTCCGGATGCGTGGCGCGTGACCGGGGTGGCGTCCGATGACGTTCTGAATGTCCGGGTCGGCCCCGGCACCGCCTATTTCGTGATCGATGCGTTGCCCCATGATGCGCGGGGCGTTCAGATGGATATCTGCGTGCCCACCGTCACCCGCGACCAGTATTTCGCCCTCGGCCCTGCGGATCAGGCGGCGCTGAACGCCTATACGCCGTGGTGCCTTGTCGAATGGCAGGGGGTGCAACGGGGCTGGGTCAATCGCCGTTTCCTGACCGAGGATATGGACTAGGCCCATGACGGTTCCACCTCACATCGTGACATATGGTCTGGGCGTCGTCACGGGCACCGGCCTGTGGGTGCTGGCCTGGCGTGTCTGGACGCTCGGGCCCGCGGATGCGGGGATCGCCGGGCGGCGCTCAGGCCTGGTCGGCGGCGTCGTCGACGGGATGACCGCCACGATCGGGGCCGCCGCAACGGCCGGGATCATCGCGGCGCTTGGTTTGGCGGCGCTGATCTACGCCATCCGCCTTGGGCGCAAGCAGGCCCCGTAGCCCGCGCGTCAGCGCACCACCCGGTCAACGGCCCGCATCGCGCCAAGAGCACGGTCATGGACCAGTGTCAGCACGCGCCGCGACCTGACCCTTGTCGCGATCGGGGGCAGACCCCGCGCCACGCTGGCTGCGGAACTGAGGGCAAGGAACCCGCGTCGTGTCAGCTTTGGCATGATCGGATGTCCCGATTTTGGAGAACCCCCCGTATCCTAAAGCCACAAGACATCTTGCGCGGGGGGAGTTTTTCGGATTTTTCTCCGCGCCATGTCGACCGCATCCGCCCCCCCGCGCTACACCGATCTGCTGACCCGCCTGCCGGCCACGGTGCCCTTTGTCGGCCCCGAGACGCAGGAACGCGCGCGCGGGGCGGGGTTTGACGCGCGTCTTGGCGCGAATGAAAGCGTGTTCGGCCCCAGCCCCCGCGCCATCGCCGAAGCGGCCAAGGACGCCTGGATGTACGGCGACCCCGAGGGGTTCGCGTTGCGCAGTGCCTTGGCCAGCCATCATGACGTGCCCATCGAGGCCATCGTTCTGGGCGAGGGGATCGACGGGTTGCTGGGCTATCTCGTGCGCATGCTGGTCGCCCAAGGCGATGCCGTCGTTACCTCGGACGGGGCCTATCCGACCTTCAACTATCACGTGGCCGGGTTCGGCGGCACGCTGCACAAGGTGCCCTACAAAGGCGATGCCGAGGACCCCGAGGCCCTGATCGCAAAGGCGGCCGAGGTCGACGCCAAGATGATTTACATCGCCAATCCCGATAACCCGATGGGCAGTTGGCACGACGCCGCCCGCATGGCCGACATGATCGACGCCTTGCCCGAGGGCACGGTGCTGGCGCTGGACGAGGCCTATGTCGATACCGCCCCGCCCGAGGCGGTGTTGCCGCTGGATCTGGGCCACCCCCGCGTGATCCGGTTCCGCACGTTTTCCAAGGCGTACGGCCTGGCGGGCCTGCGCGTGGGCTATGCGCTTGCGCATCCCGATTTCATCGCGGCCTTCAACCGCATCCGCAACCATTTCGGTATGGGCCGGCTGGCGCAGGCGGGCGCGCTGGCGGCGCTGCAGGATCAGGATTACCTGCACGCCACCGTCGCGCGCATTGCCAAGGCTCGGGATCGCATCGCGCAGATCGCGCGCGACAATGGCCTGACGCCTCTGCCCTCGGCGACGAATTTCGTCACCGTCGATTGCGGCGCGGATGGCGATTTCGCGCGCGCGGTTCTGGCTCGCCTTGTCGCGCGCGGCATCTTCGTGCGCATGCCCTTCGTCGCCCCGCAGGATCGCTGCATCCGCATTTCCTGCGGCACGGACGCCGATCTCGACCGCTTGGCTGATGCACTTCCGCTGGCCCTGGCCGAGGCCCGCTGAGGCACGGCGCCTTTCCCTGCGACAATCTGGCGCTAGGTCTTTCGCCAGATGCACCCCAGCCCAAGGACCCCAGCCATGACGCTCTCTCGCCTCTTTTCCGGGGTGCTTGTCGCCTTCGGCCTCTTTGCCCTGTTCGTGATCTGGGCCTTGACGGGCCCTGTCGGGGCCGTGGTCGCGGCGACCCTGACGTACCTGCTGTTGCGCACCTGCGAGCGCCAGCAGGACGCGCAGATGGCACTGGCGCGCAAGACCCGCGCCGAGGACCTGCACCGCGCGTTTCGCGGGGACCGGTAGGGGTTACGCCTCGGCGATCACCTTCATCGCCGCTTCCAGGCCGGTCGGCCCGTGCGGGATCTGCAAGGCGGCCATCCCGGCCTGAAGGCTGCCCAGAACCCCCAGCACCATATGCGTGTTCACGTGGCCCATATGCCCGATGCGCAGGAAATCTGCGGGGTCGCCCCCCGGCCCCTCGACCCCGCCAAGGGGGATCCCCAGCGTGACGCCGGCCTCGGCCGTCATCCAGTCGCGCAGGCGCTGACCGTTGCCGGGGCCGAAATTGACCGTCGTCACCGCGCAGGAGCGTTTGTCCTCCTCGACGATATTGGCGCGGACCGGCCCGGCCTGTCCCCAGACGTCGATAGCGGCCCAGACGGCCTTGGCCAGCGTCCGGTGACGCGCCCAGACGTTTTCCAGCCCTTCTTCCGCGATCATGTCCAGCGCGGTGCGCAGACCATAGAGGTGATGCGTGGGCGCCGTGCCGTTGAAATAGCGATAGAACTCGGTCACCTCGACACGCGGGCGCCAATCCCAATAGGGGGTGACCAGGTTCGCCTCGGCGCGCGCGCGGTCGGCCTTGTCGTTGAAAAAGACGAACCCCATGCCCGGTGGCGTCATCAGGCCCTTCTGGCTGCCTGTAACCATCAGGTCGACGCCCCAGTCGTCCATGTGAAACTCGTCACAGGCAAGACAGGCGATGTTGTCGGAAAACAGCAGCGCCGGGTGCCCCACCGTATCCAGCACGTCACGCAGGCCCCGAATGTCGTTCTTGACGCTGGTCGAGGTATCGACCTGCACCGCCATGACGGCCTTGATGTCGTGATCGGCGTCGGCCTTCAGCACCTCGGCCACGCGGGCCAGATCCACGTCGGATTGCTGACCGAAATCGATCACCTGGCAATCAACGCCCATGGCCGCCGCGAACTCGCCCCACCCGAGGCAGAAACGCCCGGTGCCCAGAACCAGGATCTTGTCCCCGCGCGACAGGGTATTGGTCAGGGCCGCTTCCCATGCGCCGTGGCCATTGGCGATATACATCGCTACATGATGCCCGGTCCGTGCCACGGCCTTCAGGTCTGGCACCAGACCATGCACCATGTCGACCAGTTCGCCGGTATAGATGTTCGGCGCCGGACGGTGCATCGCCTGCAGCACGCGGTCGGGCATGACGGACGGGCCGGGAATGGCAAGGTAATGGCGACCGTTGGCAAGGCTCATGTCGGGGGGCTCCTTCTCTCGGACGGGTGAGGGTTACGCCTGCGCAGGGTCGGGGTCAATCTCACGTCACGGCTTGCGCCGGGCGTCCACATGATTAGCTGTGAGACAGAAAATCAGCGGAGGTGATGCATGATGGGTGAGCGGGCGGAGAACCGGGTGGTGCTGCGGATCGCGGGTAGCGAGCGCGAGCACTTCCTGCACGGCCTTGTCACGAACGATCTGGGCAGCCCCGACGACGGCCTGACCTATGCCGCCTTGCTGACGCCGCAGGGAAAATACCTTGCCGATTTCTTTTTGTTGAACCGGGGCGATGACATCTTGCTGGACGTGCATGCCGACATCGCGCAGGCGCTGGCGCAGCGGCTGATGATGTACAAGCTGCGGGCGGATGTGGTGATCGAAGACAGCGGTCTGCCCGTCGCGCGCGGCCTCGGCGCCCCGCCGCAAGGGGCGTGGCCCGATCCGCGGCACCCGTCATTGGGATGGCGCGCCTATGGGGTCGAGGGGGACGCGCCCCGGATCGACTGGGACGCCATCCGCGTCGCGGCTTGCATCCCCGAGACGGGCATCGAGTTGATCCCCGATGACACCTACATTCTCGAAGCCGGGTTCGATCGGCTGGCCGGCGTGGACCACCGCAAGGGCTGCTATGTCGGCCAGGAGGTGACCGCCCGGATGAAGCACAAGACCGAGTTGCGCAAAGGCCTGGTGACCGTGACAGTGGCCGGGTCGGCCCCCGCAGGCACGGCCATTGTCGATGCCGACGGCCGGGCGGTTGGCACGCTTTATACACAGGCAAACGGTCGGGGCATCGCCCATCTGCGCTATGATCGCGCCAAAGACGGGATGGTAGCAGATACCGCAAAGCTGTCGTGGAATGGGGAGAAGCCTGTGTAAAAACCTGTGAGTTTGCTTGGAATACGCAAGCTCAGATCAACAGCCCCGCCGCCCCTTCGTGCCCCAAAAGCCAGACCTTGGCCTCGATGCCGCCCGGTGCGCTGAACCCGCCGAGCGAGGTGGCACCTAGAACCCGGTGGCACGGGATGAGGATCGGCACGGGGTTGGACCCACAGGCTCGACCGATGGCTTGGGCTGGCGCGCCCAGGTCTTTCGACAGGTCGCCATAGGTCCGCGTTTCACCAAAGGGGATGGCCGACAGCGCGTCCAGAACGCGCCCGCTCAGGCCGCTCGCCTGCGGCCGTATCGGTACGGTGAACCGATCCAGCCTTCGGTCGAAATAGGCCACCACCTCGTCCAGCGCCGTGCGCAAAACCGGATCGTCGCCGCCCTGGGCCGCGCCCCAGCCGCTTGCCACGACCGCCCGGTCCGCGACCTCGACCCAAACCGAGCCGAGGGGGGTGTCCACCGATCCTCTCACGAAAACCCGCCCACCAGCCGCAACCGGATCGGACCGCGTGCCGTGACCGGATCGACCGCTGCGCCCCGCTGGGTGGCGATCAGCGGCAGACCAGCCGCCACACGGCGTACCTTGGGCATGAGCGGACGCCAATCTGCGGACAGCTCCCGCGCGACCTCCGATGGGCAAAAGGTTTTGTCGGCCCCGCGCAAACGCGCGAGGCGCATCAATTCGACAGCGATGACATCATCGCTTGCCTCGGTCACTCGGCCGCCTGCACCTTGTCCTGCGTCTTGGTCTCGAAATCCGAGGCGTCGTGGCGATCCCACAACTGTTCGGACGGATCGCCGAAGGTGCGGTTGACCATCTTGCCGCGCTGTACGGCGGGACGGTCGAAGAACCGATCGGCCCAGGCGACCACGTTCTTGTACTCGTGCACCGACAGGAACTCGCCCGCGTCATAGGCCTCGCCCTGCACAAGGCGGCCGTACCACGGCGCGATGGCCATATCCGCGATGGTGATGTCATCGCCCACAACCCAGTCGCGTCCATCGAGATGTTTATCGAGCACGTCAAGCTGCCGCTTGGTCTCCATCGCGAAGCGGTTGATCGGGTATTCCATCGGCTCGGGCGCATAGGCATAGAAATGGCCAAAGCCGCCGCCAAGATAGGGCGCGCTGCCCATCTGCCACATCAGCCAGGACAGCAATTCGGGCCGATCCTCGGGCCGCCCGAGAAAGGCCCCGAATTTCTCGGCCAGATGCAGCAGGATCGCGCCGGATTCGAACACGCGGACGGGCGTGTCGCCCGATCGGTCGAGAAGCGCGGGGATTTTCGAGTTGGGGTTCAATTCGACAAAGCCCGACCCGAACTGGTCGCCATCGCCGATGCGGATCAGCCAGGCGTCATATTCCGCCTCATGGCCCGCAGCCAGCAGCTCCTCGAACATCACGGTGACCTTCACGCCATTTGGCGTGCCCATCGAGTAGAGCTGGAAAGGATGTTTGCCGACCGGCAGATCCTTGTCATGGGTCGCGCCCGCGATGGGGCGGTTCAGGCTGCCCCATGTGCCGCCATTCTCCGCATCCCATGTCCAGACCTTGGGGGGTGTGTAACCTTGGGTGTCCGTCATCGCACGAATCCTTCTGCTGCCGTTGCCTCACACATAGCCATGCGGGGCCCCGAGACCAATGCGCAGACATGCAGGAACCCTGTGCGCCCGGCTGCGTTGGTCCCCCAAGCAATCGAAAGGAGGGTGCCATGCTGACCACCGACACCATTACGGAATTCGATCCCGGCATCGCAAACGTGCATGCCTTTCGCATCACCGGCGCCGTGACCCGCGAGGACATGGCGGCAATGGGCGAGCGCATGAACACGCTGTTCGACGCCGTTCCGAAGGATCAGAAGATCGACATGCTGCTGGTCTTCGAGACCGAGCGCAGCGCCGAACCGGGCGCCAACTGGTCGGTCGATGCGATGAAGGCACAGGCCAAGGCCGTGACCAGCGTGCGCAACTACGTCGTTGCGAATGCGCCCGGTGATGCGGGCAGCATCGTCGAGACCGTGGGCAAGGCGCTGCCGGTCGAGGCGAAGTCGTTCGACACCGAAGAGGCCGCGCTGGCCTGGCTGAAAACGGATGAGGCCAAGGCCGCCTGACACGACACGACCAAGGTGCCGAAAACGTCACGAGTATCAAAGGCGCGCCGCTCCCTCGGGCGCGCCTTTTTTCGTGTCAGCCCAAGGCCGCGTCACATCGCTTGCAGACGCCCGCGTGCCTGTGCTGACCGACATCGGGCAGGATCTTCCAGCAACGCTGGCATTTCTGCCCTTCGGCCTTTTCAAAGACGACGCCGACCCCCTCGACCTCGGGCAGGCGGAAGGCCTCGGCCGGCATCGGGTCGGCTGTCAGGACGATATCCGAGGTAATGGCCACATCCTCGAACGCCACCGATTTCAGCGCCGCCAGCATCGCCTTGTCGCGGATATGAACGACGGGTGCGGCCTCGAGGCTGGCACCGATCACCTTGTCGCGGCGCTGGATTTCCAGCGCGGCGGTCACGACGCGGCGGGCGCTGCGCACCTCGGCCCATTTCGCGGCCAGGTCCGCGTCGCGCCACTCGGTTGGCGTTGCAGGGATGTCCTGCAAATGCACGGAACTGTCGTCACCGGGGAAACGCTCCAGCCAGACCTCTTCCATCGTGAAAACCAGGATCGGCGCCAGCCATGTCGTCAGCCGATGGAACAGGATATCCAGCACGGTGCGCGCGGCGCGGCGGCGCGCCGTGTCGCCATCGCAATACAGCGCATCCTTGCGGATATCGAAGTAGAAGGCCGACAGATCGCTGGTGGCGAACTGGAACACTGCGTTGAACACGCCGGGGTAGTCGTAGGCGTCGTAACCCTTGCGCACGTTCTCGTCCAACTCGGCCAGACGGTGCAGCACCCACCGCTCCAGCTCGGGCATATCGGCGGGGTCCACGCGGTCGGCCTCGGTGAAATCGGCGAGCGAGCCAAGCATGAAGCGCATCGTGTTGCGCAAGCGGCGGTAGCTGTCGGCGACCCCTTTCAGGATCTCGGGGCCGATGCGCAGGTCGGCGGTGTAATCCGACTGCGCCACCCACAGGCGCAGGATGTCGGCGCCGTACTGGTCGATCACCTCTTGCGGGGCGACCGTGTTGCCGACCGACTTGGACATTTTCATGCCCTTTTCGTCCAGCGTGAAGCCGTGGGTCAGCACACCGCGATAGGGCGCGCGGCCGATGGTGCCGCAAGCTTGCAGCATCGAGGAATGGAACCACCCGCGATGCTGGTCGGTGCCTTCCAGATACAGGTCGGCGATGCCATCCTCGGACCCGTCCTCGCGGTCGCGCAGGACGAAGGCATGGGTGGAGCCAGAGTCGAACCACACGTCGAGGATGTCGAAGACCTGTTCATATTGGTCCGGGTCATGCTCGTTGCCGAGGAAACGGGCCTTGGCGCCGGGCTTGTACCACGCATCCGCGCCTTCATTCTCGAATGCCTCGAGCACGCGAGCGTTGACCGCCGGATCACGCAACAGGAAATCGGCATCGGTGGGCGCGGTGCCTTTCTTGACGAAGCAGGTCAGCGGCACGCCCCAGGCGCGCTGGCGTGACAGAACCCAGTCGGGCCGCGCCTCGATCATGGAATGCAGGCGGTTGCGGCCCGTTTGCGGGGTCCACTCGACCAGCGTGTCAATCGAGGTCAGCGCGCGTTCGCGGATCGTTTTGCCATAGGTGCCGTCGCCGCCGATCTCGCGGTCGATGGCGGCAAACCATTGCGGGCGGTTGAGGCGGATCACCGGCGCCTTGGACCGCCAGGAATGCGCGTCGCTGATGGTGATGCGTCGCCGCGCCAGCAGTTTTCCGGTTTCTACCAGCTTGTCGATGACGGCCTTGTTGGCACCGCCCGGCTTGCCGTTTTCCTTGATGATCCGCTCACCGCCGAAAAACGGCAGATCGGCCCGGAAGGAACTGTCGTCGAGGATGTTGTAGGTCATCTCCAGCCCGTGCTGACGCCCGATCTGGTAGTCGTCGTCACCGTGGCTGGGCGCGGTATGGACAAAACCGGTGCCCGCGTCGTCGGTGACGTGATCGCCGGGGAAGAGCGGCACGTCGTAGTCCCATTCGCCGCCCGCGCCCTCGGCCCCGCGCAGGGGATGGGCACAGCTCAGCGTGGCCAGCTCGTCAGGCGTCACGTCGCGCAGGCGGCGATACATCTCGGGCTCCAGCCGCATGGCCGACAGCGCCTCTTCGGCCAAGGCATCGGCCAGGAGGTAGCGGTCACCGATCCGCGCCCAGCATTCCTCGGGGCGGCCGGTGATTTCATAGAGGCCATAGCTGATCGTGGGGCCGAAGCAGATCGCGCGGTTCTGCGGCAGGGTCCAGGGCGTGGTGGTCCAGATCACGACCTTCGCCGTCGCGAGCGAGGCGATGCGTTCGACCGTGTCCGGGTCCATGTCGGACGCTTTCATCGCGCCCGAGTCGATCCCGGGCACAGCCACGTCAACGATGTCGAACGGCACCCACACCGCGTCCGTCTGGCGGTCGTGATATTCCACTTCGGCCTCGGCCAGCGCGGTCTTTTCGACCGGCGACCACATCACGGGTTTGGAGCCTTGGTAGAGCGACCCGTTCATCAGGAATTTCTGGAACTCCTCGGCGATCACACGCTCGGCATGGAAATCCATCGTCAGGTAAGGCTTGTCCCACATCCCCGTGACGCCAAGGCGCTTGAATTCCTCGCGCTGGATGTCGATCCAGCCCTCGGCAAAGCGGCGGCATTCCTGCCGGAAATCGACGACGTCGATCTTGTCCTTGTCCTGCCCCTTGGCGCGGTAGGCTTCCTCGATCTTCCATTCGATGGGCAGGCCGTGGCAGTCCCAGCCGGGGATGTAGCGGGCATCGCGGCCCATCATCTGCTGGCTGCGCACCACGAAATCCTTGAGGATCTTGTTCAGCGCGTGGCCGATATGCAGGTGCCCGTTCGCATAGGGCGGGCCATCATGCAGGGTGAAGGGCTTGCGCGACCCATCCTTGGCCTTGTCGCGCAGGCGGTCGTAGATGCCGATCCGGTTCCACCGCTCCAGCCAGGCCGGCTCGCGCTTGGGCAGGCCGGCGCGCATCGGGAAGTCGGTTTTCGGAAGGTTCAGCGTGTCCTTGTAATCGACCGTCTGGTCGGGCGTGTCGGCGCACATGGTCGGGCGCTCCTCGGGCTTTGCGGATGTCAAAAGGGGAATAGCAGGGCGGTGCGATAGCTCAAGCACCTTTGTCCCGGCGGCCTGATCGGGTCAGAGCGCCGGGCTGCTAATTCGAATGAGGATCGCGGCAAACGTCATCATGGGCGCGGGTATAGGCCCGCTCGGGCGCAGCGTAAAGGGCAGGGCGGGCGGATGCGTCAGCACGGCCCCCAGATCACGCCAAGGCCGCGCAGCACGTTGAAGATGCCGATCATCACCGCCGCGCCCGAGACGATCAGGTTCTCCAGTTTGCCCTCGGCCATGCCGAGCGCCCGGACCTCGCCGAGCGAACCGGCAAAGGCACCCGCCGCCCCGAAAAGCAGCGCGCCGTAATCGATGAAACTGCACTGGGTGACGCCGTTCACCGTGCTGGTGGTCAGGGATTGGACGCCGATGACAAGACCGAGGACCGAGAGCAGCAGGGCCAGTTTCGACAGTGTGGTGAGATGGGAATAGGACATGGGTACGCTTTCTACGAGGGAAACGGGGGCGGCTGGTCGCCCGGTATGTCGGGCACGCAAGGCGGGGTTGGGGGTGCTCTAGACGGCAAAGACCGTCCCCACGATGTAGGCGACGGCCGCCGCCGCGCCGCCGATGGCCAAGGTCTCGCCCCCCGATCGCCACCATGGGGCGACCGACCAGATGGATTTGGCCGCCCCGATCCCGAAGAAGACCACGCCCGTCATGATCGCCGACAAACGAAAGGCATCGGACAGGCCCAGCAAGAACGGGATCAGCGGCACCGCGCCTGCCAAAAGGAATGCACCGAAGGTCGCCAGCGCGGCCCGCATCGGGCGCGGCTCGACCGGGGCAAGCCCGTATTCGTCGGTCAGCATCAGGCGTACGGCGGCATCCTCGTTCGCCGCGATCTGATCTGTCGCGGCCTCCAGCACATCGCCCGACAGGCCCTTTTGCTTGAGGATTTCGCGGATCTCGCGCCGTTCGCCTTCGGGCGTCTCGGACAGATGCCGCCGTTCGATATCGGCCAGTCGGCGCGCATCGTCCCGCTCGGCCTTGGTGCCTGAATAGTTGCCGGCGGCCATGGAAAGCCCGTCGGCCAGTACATTGGCCAGTCCAAGGGCCACGATCACCGCGGGCGACAGGCCCGCCCCCGCCACGCCCGCCACGATGGCGAATGTCGTCACCGCCCCGTCGATTGCGCCATAGACCAGATCGCGCAGGTAGCCATGCCCGGTCGGGGCGTTGATCCGGGCCTCGACCTCGGCCTGGCTGTGTCCGTGCGCGTGCGCCATGGCGCGATCATGCGTCCGCGATCGGCGCACGCGCCTTGCGGCAGATCAATCAGGCGGCGGGCGGGGCCGCGCGACTGAGCACGCGTTCGCGCCAGACGATGTAGAGGCCCGCGGCGATGGTCACCATGATCCCCCAGGCCGCCAGCCCGTCGGGCAGGTCGCCGAAGATAAGAAACCCCACCAGTGTCGCCAGCGGGATCTCGAGATACTGCATCGGTGCCAGCGTGGCCGATGGCGCAAAGCGCAGCGACCATGTCATCAAGAGATGCGCCACCGCCCCCGCAAACCCGAGGATTGCGAACAGCCCCAGGTCCGTTCCCATGGGCGTGATCCACCCCGTCAGCGGACTGTCGCTGGCGACGGGCAGAAAGGCAAAGGGGATCAGGATCGGCAAGGCCAACAGCGCCGAGGCCCCTTGCAGGGCGATGGGCTCGATCTCCTTGGCGACCTTGCGTGTGACCAGCATGAAAAGGGCGAAGATGACGGCGACGGCCAGCGGCAGCAGCGCGGGCAGGCCCACCTCGGCGAAACTGGGCTGCACCACCATCAGCGTCCCGACAAAGCCCACGGCACAGGCCGCCAGCCGCCGCGGCCCGACGTCTTCGTTCAACACCCACCAGCCCAGAAGCAGCATGATGAAGGGCATGACGAAAGCGATGGCGATGGCATCGGCCAAAGGCAGATAGCGCAGCGCCGTGAACATCAGGCCGATGCCCGACATCTGCAACAGCGTGCGCGCCAGCGTCAGGCCCAGAACACGGGAGTTGGGAAACAGGCGTTGGCGCAGCCACAAGGCCAAGGGCAGCAGCAGCACCGCCTGCGCGGCAAAGCGGATCAGTACCAGCTGCGTCAGGGGATAGTCGCCCAACAGCTTGGCCATTGCATCGGCGATGGGCACGATGGCGCAAAATCCCAGCATCAGAAGAATGCCGAGAAGCGGGCGGTCTGCGTGGGGCTGGCTCATGCGCCAGTCTGTGGCACGGGGCAGCGGCGCTGTCACGTCCGATCCGACGGCGGCGTCAGCGCTTTTGCCCGAACAGCCCCGTCAACGCACGGCGCACCGTGGCGGTGACGCTGGGGCGTTTGGCGGTGGTAAAGGGGATGGGGCGGCAGACCTCGATCGCGGCCACGCCCACCCGTGCGGTCAGCGCCCCGTTCACGATCCCCTCGCCAAAGCGGCGCGACACCTTGGACAGGACCGATCCGCCCGCGACCGAGCCGATCAGATCGTCACCCACCGCAACGGCGCCCGTGGCGACGAGATGCGTCAGCACAGCGCGGGTCAGCCGCCAGGCGCCCAGGGTGCCCGCGCGCCCGCCATAGATTTCGGCGATGCGCCGGATCATCCGCAAATTCGCCGTCAGCGCCGCAAAGACATCGGCAAAGGCCAGCGGCACAAGCGCGGTCACGGTCGCCACCTGTCGGGCCGCGGCCTCGACCTCGCGCGTGGCGGCGGCATCCAGCGGTGCCAGCATCTGTGTCTCGGCCAGCGCGAACAGGCTGGTAACGTCGAACACGTCGCCTTTCTGCCGGTCGATCGTCTCGCGCCCCAGCCGCAGCTCGGCCCGCCCGCGATACAGGCCGGACAGACGGTCCAGCACCGCGCGCCCCTCGGTCAGATCGCCCGAGGCCAGCGCGCTTTCGGCCTGCCGGTGCAGGGCATCCAGTCGCCCCAGGCGCGAAAACGCCGCCAGTTCCCGCAACGAGATGATGGCCAGCGTCCCGATCACGACGGCAATCAACCCCGTCGCGGTCCACCCCAAGACCGGGTTCGCGGCCAAAAGGCCGGTCACGAAATCCCATGCCGCCAGCGACACGACCAGACCGATCAGCGCCGTCAACGCCGCCCAGAACCAGCGCGCGATACGCGAAGGTTTGCGCGCGCCAAGGGTGGCCACGACCTGCATCGCGCGTCCTTCGGGGGCCATGCCCGGCAGGTCGGGCACCGGCTCGGCCGTTTCGGGGCCGGGGCGGGGGGTGGTGTCGTCCTCGTCCAGCTCGATCAGGATGGGGCCTTTGCGTTCTTTCATCTCGGTGTCCTCATCGCAGCCGGTCGCCCAGCAGGAATTCCGCCGCCCGATCCAGCCGGATATGCGGCGGCCCTTCGCCCGCGCGCAGGCTGAGGGGCGCCGGGGCAAAGCGCATCACGCCGTAATCGCCATCCAGCCAGGTTTGCGCGCCGTCCCGCGCCGGGGCCAGCAGCGCCGCCGGGTCTGCAGGCAGATCGCCGGGGTGCAGGGCCGCCTGTTTGCCGGTCGCCTCCAGCACGCCGCGCACCACGCCCAGATCCTCGCCGCGCACGCGCCGCGTCTCCTCGACCGTGGCGCGCAGGGCGGCGATGGCCATGGCTTGCGTCTCGGCCCCGCTGAAATCGGCGCGCCGCCGCGCCTCGGCGACCAGCGCCTCCATGATCGCGGCAAGGCGCGGGTGGTGTTCGTGGTGCAGGTGGTCGGCCTTGGTCGCGGCGAACAGGATCTTGTCGACCCGTTTACCAAGGATCGCCGTCAGGAAGGTGTTGCGCCCGGGCCGGAACGCGCCAAGAATTCCCGCCAACGCGCGGCGCAGATCCTCGAGCGCGGGCGGGCCGGCATGGATCGCGCCAAGCGCGTCGACCAGCACGATCTGCCGGTCGATCCGGGCAAAGTGGTTTCGGAAGAAGGGTTTGACGACCTGCGCGGTATAGGCGTCGAACCGGCGGGCAAACTCGCGCGCCAGCGATCCGCGCGGGCTGTCGCCGGCGGGCAGGGGCGCGAACGTCAGGGCGGGGCTGCCCTCCAGATCGCCGGGCAGCAGGAACCGCCCCGGCGTGCAGTCGGAATAGCCCGCGTCGCGCGCGGCGGTCAGATAGTCGGTCCATGCGCGCGCAAGGGCCGCGGCGGTGGGTTCCTCCAGCTTGGCGGCGGTGTCCGTCCGGTCGATCAAGGCGGCATAGGCCGCTCCCTCGGGACGGGCGCGGGCCGAGGCCAGCGCCGCCTGGGACCAGGTTTCGAAATCCTGGTCCAGCAGGGCAAGGTCCAGAAGCCATTCGCCCGGATAATCCACGATATCCAGATGCACCGTCCGTGGCCCGGTCACCCCGCCCAGCAGGCCCGTGGGCCGCACCCGCAGCGACAGGCGCAGTTCCGAGACCGACCGCGTGCTGTCCGGCCAATAAGGCGCTGGGCCGGTCATGGCGGCCAGATGGTCCTCGTAGGCGAAGCGGGGCACCGTATCGTCGGGCTGGGGTTGCAGATAGGCGGCCTCGATCCGGCCGGAATGGGCCGCCTCCAGCCCCGGCATGCGGCCCCGATCCAGCAGGTTGGCCACCAGCGATGTGATGAACACCGTCTTGCCCGAGCGTGCCAGACCGGTCACGCCCAGCCGGATCACCGGCTCGAAGAACGCCTCGGATACGGCTTGCGTGACCCCTTCGACCCCGCGGCCCAACCCGTCTGCTACTCGTCCGATCACCACGCCGCTGCGCCCTTTCCACTGGAGTGACCCTGACAATAGGTATTCGCGGGCGGCGTTTACAGGGGAGAAGCCGGCGCGCGTCGTCAGACCCCGTGGACGCCGCCCGTACGATGCGCTAGCGGGGCGGGCATGCCACGCTATGCGTTGAAAGTCGAATATGATGGCGCCCCGTTTGCCGGGTGGCAGCGCCAGGCCGATCAGCCCTCGGTCCAGGGCGCGATCGAGGCTGCGCTGGCGCGGTTGGAGGAGGGTGTGCCTTCGATTGCCGCGGCGGGGCGGACGGATGCCGGGGTGCATGCCACGGGCCAGGTGGCGCAGTGCGACATGGCCCGCGACTGGGATCCGTTCCGCCTGTCCGAGGCGTTGAACCACCATCTGAAACCAGACCCCGTCGCCATCGTTGCCTGCGCCCGTGTGGCCGAGGACTGGCATGCGCGGTTTTCGGCGGTGGAACGGCGCTACACCTACCGCGTGATCGTACGACGCGCGCCGCTGGTGCATGACGCGGGGCAGGCGTGGCATGTGCGCGGCGCTCTGGATGCGGAGGCCATGGCCGAGGCGGCCAGGGCGTTGGTCGGCCGGCATGATTTCACGACGTTTCGCGCGTCCATCTGTCAGGCCGCCAGCCCGGTCAAGACGATGGACGCGGTGGTGGTCGAGCCGGTTCCGCGCGCCAATGGCCTGGAAATCCGGGTCCACCTGCGCGCGCGGTCCTTCCTGCACAATCAGGTGCGCTCGATCGTCGGCACGCTGGAACGCGTCGGCGCGGGCGCGTGGCCGCCCGAACGGGTGGGGCAGGTGCTGGCCGCTTGTGATCGCGCCCAATGCGGCCCCGTGGCCCCGCCGCAGGGCCTGTATCTGACCGGGGTCGGCTACCCCGAAGATCCCTTTGCACAAGGTTGAGACGATGGAAACCGGCCCGGTCCCCCTGGTGAAAGAGCTGCTTTTCGTGGGCGGCGGGCATGCCCATGCGCTGGCCCTGCGCATGTGGGGGATGAACCCGGTGCCGGGGGTGCGGTTGACGGTGGTCAACCCCGGTCCGACCGCCCCCTATTCGGGGATGTTGCCGGGCCATATCGCCGGGCACTATGCGCGCGATGCGCTTGAGATCGACCTCGTGAAACTGGCGCGCTTCGCCGGGGCAAGGCTGATTTGCGATCGGGCGGTGGCGTTGGACCCGACGGCCAAACGCGTGACCCTCGCCGGGGGGCGGGCGCTGACCTATGACATCTGTTCGCTCGATATCGGCATCACCTCGGATATGCCCGCGCTGCCCGGTTTTGCCGCGCATGGCGTGGCGGCCAAGCCATTGGCGCGGTTCGCCGATCGGTGGGCCGAGGTCTGTGCCGGCACCGGGCCGATCAGGATCTCCGTCGTCGGCGGTGGTGTCGCGGGTTGCGAAGTGGCCATGGTCTGCGCCCACCGGATGCAGACCCTGGGGCGCGCGGCCGAGATATGCGTCATCGACCGCGGCCCGATCCTTGGCGGGGTGGTCCCGGCGGCGCGGCGGCATCTGCTCGGCGCTCTGGCCGGGTGGGGCATCACCCGGCACGAGGGAACGGCCCCGGCCGAGGTCACGGCCAGCGACATCCGGCTTGAAGATGGGCGGCGTATCGCCTCTGACCTGACGATTGGCACCGCCGCGGCCGTGCCGCAGGCTTGGGTGGCAGACACCGGGCTGGCGGTGCAGGGCGGGTTCCTTGTGGTCGACGAATACCTGCGTTCGGTCAGCGACCCGACGATCTATGCCGCCGGCGATTGCGCCCATTTCGCCCCCGATCCGCGCCCCAAGGCCGGTGTCTATGCCGTGCGCGCGGCCCCTGTTCTGGCCCATAACCTGCGCGCTGATCTGATCGGGGCACAGCGCCGCGCGTTCAAGCCGCAGCGCGATTTCCTGAAACTCATCTCGATGGGCGGGCAGCGCGCGGTGGCCGAGAAATCGGGCATCGCCGTGGCGGGCGGGGCGCTGTGGCGGTGGAAAAACGCCATCGACCAGAAATTCATGGACCAGTTCCGACAGCTGCCGCGCATGGACAAACCCCTGCCCCCCGCCAATGCGGCCAGGGGCGTGTCGGCCGAGATGGTGGGGCCGGCGCCCTGCGGTGGCTGCGGCGCGAAGCTTGGTGCGGGGGCGCTGTCGGGCGTGCTGTCGGGCCTGCCCTCGGCGGGCCGTGCGGATGTGGAGCGTGTGCCCGGCGACGATGCCGCCGTGCTGGTGATGGGAAAGACGCGTCAGGTGATTTCGACCGACCATCTGCGCGCCTTTGCGCTGGACCCGGCGCTGGTCTCCCGCGTGGCGGCGATCCATGCGCTTGGCGATGTCTGGGCCATGGGCGCGGTGCCGCAATCGGCACTGGCGACCGTCATCCTGCCGCGCATGGCGACGCAGATGCAGGGCGCGTGGCTGGACGAGGTGATGGCTGCCGCGGCCGAGGTCTTTGCCGCCGAAGGGGCCGAGGTGGTGGGGGGCCACAGCTCGATGGGGACGGAGCTGACCGTTGGCTTCACGGTGACGGGGCTGCTGAACGGCCCCACCCTGACGCTGAGGGGCGCGCGGCCGGGCGATGCGCTGATCCTGACGAAACCCTTGGGAACGGGCGTGATCCTGGCCGCCGAGATGCAGGCGAAGGCACCGGGCGATCAGGTCATGGCTGCGTGGCAGGCGATGGCGCGCCCGCAGGGCGACGCGTCGGCGCTGTTGGCGCCCTTGGCGCGCGCGATGACGGATGTGACGGGGTTCGGCCTGGTGGGACATCTGTCGAACATCTGCACGGCGTCGGGCGTCGGGGCGCGCGTGGATCTTGCCGCGCTGCCGCTGCTGGACGGGGCCGAGGCCTTGGCCGTTCATGGCCTCCGCTCGACCCTCTACCCGCAGAATCGCGCCACGCTCCGATGGATGGTCACGGCCCCCGATACAGCGCGTGCCGATCTGTGCTTTGACCCGCAGACGGCGGGTGGATTGCTGGCCGCCCTGCCCGAGGCGGACGCCCAACGCGTGTTGCCGCAAATCCGCGCGCTTGGCCATGACGCCGCGATCATCGGCACAGTGACCGAAGCGGCCGGGATCACCCTGATCTGAGTGTCACAACGCGCGGTCCAGCTTGGTCGACAGGTGGATCAGGCTTTCCGAGCTTTTGACCCCGTCGATCTCGCCGATGCGGTCCAGGACGGCATCCAGTGCCGTGGTGGTCGGGGCCGCGACCTCCAACAGCAGGTCCACCCGCCCCGAGGTGGTGTGGATGCGCTCGACCTCGGGCACCGCGCGCAGACGCGACAGGATCGCGGCCTGACTGCGCGGTTCGATGTTCAACAGCACCGAAGCGCGGATACGGCCTGCGCGCGCGGCCTCGCCCAGTTTCAGGGTATACCCCGCGATCACGCCGGAATTTTCCAGCCGTTCCAGCCGTGCCTGCAGGGTCGAGCGGGCGACCTTCATCTTGCGCGCCATCACGGCCACGGACATGCGCGCATCCCCCGCCAGCAGCCGCAAGATATCCCTATCGATTTCGTCCATCATCAGAATGGCCTGTGATTTCGTCGTTTTGCCGAAATCATTGCGCAAAATGTTTAAAGTGACCAGTGAAACCGCCCGAGTGCTGCGTCATCCTGTCCTTGCGAGCAGGACAACAGGAGACGCGCCATGACCGTCACCCGCCCCTTTCACATGACGCCAAAGGCGTATCTGGTGGCTGAACGACCCGACGATCCGGTCTTGTTTCTGTCGCCGGAGATCCTGGCCGCAACGGCGCGGCAGTTCATCGACGGGTTTCCCGGTCTCGTCACCTATGCGGTCAAGGCCAACGCCGCGGGCCCGGTGATCGAGAATCTGGCGCGCGCGGGCCTCACGGCTTTTGACGTGGCCTCGCCCGCCGAGATCGCGCTGGTGCGTTCGATCGCGCCCGAGGCGGCGCTGCATTACAACAACCCCGTCCGCTCGCGCGCCGAGATCGACGCGGCCATCGGCATGGGCGTGACCTCCTACTCGGTGGATGACGCGGGCGAGTTTGCCAAACTGGTCGAGGAGGGGGTCGCCCCCGGTGCCGAGATGACCGTGCGCTTCAAGCTGCCGGTTGCCGGTGCCGCCTATGATTTCGGCGAGAAGTTCGGCGCGACGCCCGAGGCTGCCGCCGACCTGCTGCGCGCCGTGGCCAAGGCCGGGTATCGCCCATCGCTGACCTTTCATCCCGGCACGCAATGCACCGACCCCGCGGCATGGGTCGCCTATATCGATGCGAGCGCCGGGATCGCCCGCGCGGCGGGCGTCACGCTCGACCGTCTGAATGTCGGCGGCGGCTTTCCCTCGCGCCGGATGCAGGCCGATACCCCGCCACTCGAGGCGATTTTCCGGGCGATCGACGGGGCGGTGGCCCGCGCCTTCGGCACCTCGCGCCCGGCCCTGATTTGCGAGCCGGGCCGCGCCATGGTGGCCGAGGCGGTCAGCCTTGCCCTGCGCGTCAAGGCGCTGCGCCCCGGCATGGTCTATCTCAATGACGGCATTTATGGCGCCTTGGCCGAGCAGCCCGTCATGGGCATGACGGACCGGCTGGGTGTTGTGGCCCCCGATGGCAGACCACGCTCCGGCGCGCCCGTGCCGCGCCTGATCTGGGGGCCGACCTGTGACAGCCTCGATCGCATGCCCGGCGCAGTGCCGTTGCCCGAGGACATGGCCGAGGGCGACTATGTGCTGATCCACGGGATGGGGGCCTATTCCACGGCGACGGTGACGCGGTTCAACGGCTACGGCGCGATGCGCCTTGCCACCGTGCGCAGCCTGAGCTGAGCCTTCGTGCGCGGCCGCCCACTGGACAGTGCGCCACGATCCCCTAGTGTCCGATGGGACAAGACGGCCATGGCACGGGGACATCAGAGATGACGAAATTCGGCAGCAGCCAGCCAGTCACGCGGGTCGAGGATACGCGTTTTCTGACCGGACGGGGCCGCTATATCGACGACACCGCCCCCGAGGGCGCGTTGCGCGCCGTTGTGGTGCGCAGCACGCAGGCCCATGGCGAAATCACGATGCTGAATGCCTCCGAGGCGCGCGCGGCGCCGGGTGTGCGGGCCGTCTACACCGCCGAGGACCTGGCCGCGCAGGGGCTGAAGAACGCCATGCGCTTTTCCACCGTCCCGAACCAGGATGGCAGCAAGGGCGCCGCGCCTGACCGCACGATCCTCGCCGAGGGGCGCGTGCGCTTTGTCGGTGACCCCATCGCCTTCGTCGTGGCCGAAACACTTGATCAGGCGCGCGATGCCGCCGAGTTGATCGAGGTCGATATCGACGACTTGCCGGTCAAACTGGACCTAGCACCGGGCGGCCCCGCCATTCATTCCGAGGCCCCCGAGAATGTCGCCTATGACTGGGCCATCGGGGATGCCAACGCGACCGAGGCCGCGCTGGCGACCGCGGCCCATCGCGTGACGCTGACGACCCATGACAACCGCATCATCGTCAACAGCCTGGAACCGCGCGGCTGCTATGCCGAGATGGACGGCGACCGCATCCACCTTGCCCTGAACGGGCAGGGGGTCTGGGGGCCCAAGCGCGACCTTGCCAAATGGTTCGGCTGGGAGGCCGGGCGCGTCCATGTCACCACGCCCGATGTGGGCGGCGGGTTCGGCATGAAGGCCATGGGCTACCCCGAGCAGTTCCTTGTGTCCCTGGCCGCGCGCGACCTGGGCCAGCCGGTGCATTGGATGGCCGAACGGACCGAGTCGATGCTGTCGGACAATGCGGGCCGCGACCTCGACGTGACCTGCGAGTTGGGGTTCGATGACGACTACAAGCTGACCGCCTACCGCGTCGACAGCATCTCGAACCTCGGGGCCTACAACTCGCAATTCGGGCAGGGCATCCAGTCTTCGCTGTTTTCCAAGGTGTTGACCGGCACCTATGACATTCAGACCGTCTTCATGCGCAATCGCGGCGTCTACACCAACACCACGCAAGTCGACGCCTATCGCGGCGCGGGCCGCCCCGAGGCGATCTATGCACTGGAGCGCGCGATGGACTATGCCGCGCGCGAGTTGGGCCTCGACCCGCTGGAGTTGCGGCGCCGCAATTTCATCAAGCCCGACCAGTTCCCCTACCGCTCGGCCACGGGCGAGTTGTACGACGTGGGCGATTTCCCCAAGTTGCTGGATCGCGCCGTGATCGAGGCGGACCTTGCCGGGTTCGAGGATCGCCGCGCCGGGTCCTACGGGCAGGGGCGGCTGCGGGGCCTTGGCGTGTGCTACTACATCGAGTCGATCCTGGGCGACCCGGACGAGACCGCGACCATCGAACTGACCGAAACCGGCGCACGCGTCTATGTGGGCACCCAGTCGAACGGGCAGGGGCACGAGACGGTCTATGCGCAACTGCTGCACGATCAGACGGGCCTGCCGCTGGAGGCGATCGAGATCGTGCAGGGCGACAGTGACCGCATCGCCACGGGCGGCGGCACGGGCGGGTCGCGCTCGGTCACGGTGCAGGGCATGGCGATGCGGTCGGCCGGAACCGCGTTGATCGGTGGGCTGACCGAGTTCCTGGCCGAGGAGATGGACCAGCGCGAGATCAGTTTCGATGCGGAAGAGGGTGTGTTCCGCGCGCCCGGCTCGAACGTGGTCGTGACGCTGATCGAGGCCGCAGATCGGGCCCGCGCCGCCGGCAAGGCCGAACTCTGCAGCGCGACCCGCCACGAGGAACTGCCGGGCCGGTCCTACCCCAACGGGTGCCACGTGGCCGAGGTCGAGATCGACCGCGAAACCGGGGACACGCGCGTCGTGCGCTACACGGTCGTGGATGATTTCGGCAACCTGATGAACCCGCGCCTGGCCGAGGGGCAGGTCCATGGCGGCGTGGCGCAAGGCATCGGGCAAGCCATCACCGAGCGCGTCGTGTTCGACGAGGACGGGCAGCTATTGACCGCGACCTTCATGGATTACGGCATGCCGCGCGCCGACGACACGCCGTTTGTGGCCTTTTACACCCAACCGGTCCCCTCGATCATGAACCCGCTCGGCATGAAGGGCTGCGGCGAGGCCGGCACGGTCGGTGCGCTGGCGGCGGTGGCGAATGCGGTGCAGGATGCCCTCTGGCCGCTCGGCATCCGGCAGGTGGACATGCCCTTCACGCCCGCACGCGTCTGGGCGATGTTGCAGGATCAGACCGATGGGAAGATCGCGGCCGAGTAGGGGCATATGGGCCCGGCTTGTCGGGTTCCGCAGCGCCCCGCCGCGCCTGCCACAGGTGCGCCCGCCACAGACCCATGTGGTGCTGCTGGATGGCACGATGTCTTCGCTGCGACGAGGGTACGAGACGAATATCGGCCTGACCTACCGGCTGCTGCTGGGCCTGCCCTCCGATGCCCCGGTCACGGTCTATTACGAACCGGGGATCCAGTGGCGCGGCCTGCGACGCGCGCATGAGGTCATCGCCGGGATCGGGATCAACCGGCAGATCCGCCGCGCCTACCTGTTTCTGGCGCGCAATTACCGGCCCGGCGACCGTATCATCCTGATGGGGTTTTCGCGCGGGGCCTATGCGGTGCGTTCCTTGGCGGGGCTGATCGACACGATGGGCCTGCTGCGGCCCGCGCAGGTCGATGAGGACACGCTGGACCGGGTCTATGACTGCTACCGCCACGCCCCCCAAAGCGCCGAGGCGCGTGCCCTGAGGGCCGCGCGCTGCCATGAGCGCGTGACCGTGGATTTCCTGGGGGTCTACGACACGGTGCGCGCCCTCGGCATCCGCTGGCCGATCCTGTGGCGGCTCTTGCCCATGCCGCATCCGTTCCATTCCCACATCCTGGGGCCATCGGTCCGGGCGGCGCGGCAGGCCCTCGCCCTGGACGAGACGCGGGATGTCTATGCGCCCGTCATGTGGACCTGCCCGCCGGACGACGCGGCGCCGCGCCATGTGCAGCAGATGTGGTTTCGCGGCACCCATGGCGATGTGGGCGGGCAGATCGACGGCTGGTCGCCGGCGCGCGGCCTGTCGAACATCCCGCTGGTCTGGATGCTGCAAGAGGCCGAGGCCGCGGGCCTGCCACTCCCGATGGTGTGGCGGCACCGTTACGTGACGGACGCGACCGCGCCATCGATCGGCACCTTCATGGGGGCGGGCAAATATTTCCTGTTGCGCCATCGCCGCCATGTCGGGCTGGACCCGTCGGAATACCTGCACCCCAGCGCGCGTCCGGCGGCGGTGGCGCGTGGTCTGACCTGCCCGACGCGCCATCCCCCGCGCCGACCGTTCCAGCCTGAGCGGGGGCGTTGCCGCGTGGCTCGGCCTGCGGCCTGCGCCCACGACGGCGGTGGCCGCGCTGGCGCGCGGCGGTCGCGCCGACATCAGGAGACGGATCATGATTTGCGCCGGATCGCGCGCAGGGTCGCCTCGGCGCTGCGCGGGTCCTCGGGCCAGGGATGCTTGGGGTATTGCGCGCGCATATCCTTGCGCACATCGGCATAGGAGCCGTCCCAGAACCCCGGCAGATCGGTCGTCACCTGCACCGGGCGTTGCGCCGGCGACAGCAGCACCAGGCGCACCGGCAGGCGGTCATGTCCGACGGTCGGATGCGTCGTGACGCCGAACACCTCTTGCAGGCGCACGGCCACCTCGGGCACCGCGCCGGAATAGTCGATGGACAGGGCGCGCCCCAGCGGCGTCGTCCAGGCCCGCGGGGCGAGGCGATCGACCTCGGCCATCCGGTCCCAGCCGATCCAGTCCATAAGGGCCTCGGCCGGGTCGAACCGGGCCAGCCCCTCGGCATCACGGATGCCGGCGAGATAGGGCGCGGCCCAATCTGACAGATGCGCCAGAAGTGTTGCATCGGACATGTCCGCGACGCCCGAGAAACGCACCCGCGCCCGCAACAGCCGTGCGCGGGTCGACCACCCCAACGCATCCAGCCCCAGGTCGCGGATGCCATCGAGCAGGGCCGCGGTAACCGCCTCGAGGGGGGGCGTCTTTCCACGCACGGTCCTCCAGAACAAGGGCGCCGAACCTCTCTTGGCGCCGCGCCTCGACCCGGCGGTGGCGTCGCGACCAGCGACAGGTCTCGACCCAGCGGATGGTGTCGCCATGACTGGCGCGCAATTCGGCCTCGGACAGCACGGCGGCCTGCCGAATCCGTGCCTCGCGCGGGTCGCCGTCGAGGTCGGTCGCGACGATCAGGCGTTGACCGGCCAGGCTGTCGCCCTCGGGCAGAACGGCGCCCTTGCCGCCCGACAGGACGTAGCGCGGGGCACCGCCCTTGCGCCGCAGGCCGACCCGATCAGGATAGGCCAGCGCGGCCTGCGCGCCAAGCGACAGGGGTGGACCATCCTCGAACCGCGCGAGGCGCTTGGCCTCCTGCCGGATGCGGGCGACGGCCCCGCGATCGGCCCCCATCGCCGCAGGGTCATCAAGGGCGCGCAGCCTCAGCGCCAGATCGGCGCCCCGCCCCCGCAGGGGGTCACGCTCGGCCAGAAGCGCGGCCAGGCGCGCCGCACCGGGGCCGCCAAGGCGGACCAGATGCCCGAGGCGCGGATGCAGCGGCAGGCGCACCAGCGCGCGGCCATGCGCGGTGATGCGGCCCGCCGCGTCCAGCGCCCCCAACCCCTGCAACAGGGCGCGGGCCTCGGCCATGGCGCCCTCGGGCGGGGGCGTCAGAAAGGCAAGCCCGTCATCCGCGCCCCAGGCGGCCAGTTCCAGGGCAAGGCCCGCCAGATCGGTGGCCTCGATCTCGGCCGGGGGAAAGGCCGGCAGCGCGCCCTCCTGCCCCTTGGTCCAAAGGCGATAGCAGACCCCCTCGGCCACGCGGCCCGCACGCCCGCGGCGCTGCTCGGCCTCGGCGCGGCTGACGGGTTCGGTCACCAGCCGCGACATGCCGCTGCCGGGATCGAACCGCGCCCGCCGCGACCGGCCACCATCGACGACGATGCGCACATCCTCGATGGTCAGCGAGGTTTCGGCGATGGACGTGGCCAGCACGAGCTTGCGCCCCCGTGCCTCGGGGCGGATGGCGGCGCGCTGCTCGGCAAAAGGCATCGGGCCGTATAGCGGGCGCAGATGCACGTCGGACGGCAAACGACCCTCAAGCAGCGCCGCGACGCGCCGGATCTCGCCCTCACCGGGCAGGAAGGCAAGGCAACCGCCGGGCGCCTCGGCCATGGCCTGTTGGATCAGTTGCGCCATCTCGCCCTCCCACCGGGTGTCGCGGGGCAGCGGGCGGTCGAGCCAGCGGGTTGTCACCGGAAAGGCCCGCCCCTGCGAGGTGACGAGGGGGGCATCGTCCAGCATCGCCGCGACCGGCCCGGCATCGAGCGTCGCCGACATCACCAGCAGGCGCAGATCGGGCCGCAGGGCGCCGCGCACTTCCCACGCCAAGGCAAGACCCAGATCGGCATTGAGCGAGCGTTCGTGGAATTCGTCGAACACAAGCGCACCGACCCCGGCAAGGTCCGGATCGTCCTGGATCATGCGGGTCAGGATGCCCTCGGTCACCACCTCGATCCGTGTTTCCTTGGACACGCGCGCCTCGCCCCGGATGCGGTAGCCGACCGTGCCCCCCACGGTCTCGCCAAGCGTGTCGGCCATGCGTTCGGCGGCGGCGCGCGCCGCAAGTCGGCGGGGTTCCAGCATCAACAGCCGGCCTTTGAAACTGCCGGCCTGCAACAGCGCCAGCGGCACGCGCGTGGTCTTGCCCGCGCCGGGCGGGGCCTGCAGAACAGCGCATCCTTGGGCCTCCAGGGCCGCGATCAGCTCTGGCAGGATCGTGTCGATGGGCAGGGTCACCGCGGCGTCAGTTCCGTCGCACGATGCGGACCGTGCCGTAGATCGTGGGCGAAGCGACCTCGGTCAGATGCCAAAGATCGCCCACGGGCTCGAATGTCGCGGTGAAGTTGAAATGCGGGTGCCGTGCCAGATCGTCGGCGGGAAACCCCTCCAGCCGGCGATGCGTGGCGTTGCAGGTGATGACATCGCCGCTGCGCCGCGGGCTGCCGACGGTGACCGAGGCCAGACGCGCACCGTCATAGATCGACGCGCTCCAGTTGCAGAGCTGGTTTTCCGGGCGGGCCCGAGCCAGACGGTACATCGCGGTCAGTGGATCGACCGATCCTTGTGCGCGGGATGGCGGAACCGGGGTCGCCGTACCGGCCTGCTGGCTGCGGACGACAGGCGTGCCGCCGCGCCAGATCATGTCCACCGCACTTTGGCGCTGGCCGGTATCGACGGTTTCGCGGTAGCTGAGCGCACTCAGCCGCGGCGATCCGAACACGCCCTCGGCGTTCAGGCGGAAATTCACCCGGGCAAAGGCGGCGGCCAAGCCGGTCGCGCGAATGTTCGCGCCGACGGCGTAGGCATTGCCGCTCTCGCGATGGGCGACCGCGATCCGGGCCACGGTAAGCGGCCCGTAGATGACATCGAAGGCGAAATTGTCCTGGGCCTTCGCCTGCGGCGCCATCGCAATGACCAGGCCCGCCAGACCCGCCAGAACGCAGCGACGCACACGCCTGACCGGGCTGGACAGAAAGGGGCGGATGCGGGCAAACAACGGTGGCACGGTCGGAATACTCCCTTCCAGACTGGGCGCATGATAACAGGGAAAGACAGGCAATCCATGACCGAAATCGCAGAGTTGACCCGGCGCATCCTGTCAGGTGACCGCCGTGCGCTGGCCCGTGCGGTCACCTTGGTGGAAAGCACGCGCGACGATCACCGCGCAAAAGCGACGGCGTTGATGGAGGGGTTGCGCGGGTCGGGGCGGCAGGCCTTGCGCATCGGTCTATCCGGCACGCCGGGGGTGGGCAAATCCACCTTCATCGAGGCCTTCGGGATGATGCTGACCGAGGCCGGGTTGCGTGTGGCGGTTCTGGCGGTCGATCCCAGTTCGGCCCGGTCAGGGGGCTCGATCCTGGGGGACAAGACGCGGATGGAGCGCCTCAGCCGCGAGAAAGGCGCGTTCATCCGGCCCTCGCCCTCGTCGTCGCAACTGGGCGGCGTGGCGCGGCGCACCCGCGAGGCCGTGGCCCTGTGCGAGGCGGCGGGGTTCGACGTGGTGCTGATCGAAACGGTCGGTGTCGGCCAATCCGAGACCATGGTGGCCGAGATGTGCGACCTGTTCGTCCTGCTGTTGGCGCCGGCGGGCGGCGACGAGTTGCAGGGCGTCAAGCGCGGCATCATGGAAATGGCTGACCTGATCCTGATCAACAAGGCCGATGGCGACCTCAAGGCGACGGCCACGCGCACGGTGTCGGACTATTCCGGGGCCCTCAGGCTGCTGCGCAAACGCCCGCAGGACCCCGAGGGGTTTCCCAAGGCCCTGCCGGTCTCGGCCGTCGAGGGCAGCGGGTTGCGGCCGCGTGGGAAGATATGCAAACCCTTGCCGAGGCGCGCAAGACAAGCGGCTGGTGGGACCGGCGGCGTGCCGAACAGGCGGCCCATTGGTTCGAGGAAGAGGTCCGCTGGGGCCTGTTGCGCAAGCTGCACACCGATCCCGAGATCCGCGCGGCCATGGCCGATCGTGCGCAAGACGTGGCCGAGGGGCGGCTTACGCCGGACGCTGCGGCCGGGCAAATGCTTGCCCGGCTGTCTTCGGCCTGACCTCGCTCAGGTTTTCCGATCAGCGCTGTACCGACTGAAGGAAATAGGTCAGGGCCAGGATACGCCCCTGCACCACCTCCTCCGCCGTCGCGGCGTTGGGCAGGATCATGGCCTGCGCCTCGGTCGACAGCAAGGTGCCCCAAACCGGCATCTCGCTACCGTGCCCGCGCACCATCTGGCGCCCGTCGATCGAGGCCATCACGGCGTCAAAGGGAAAGACTCCGTCGTTTGCCGCCGCCAGCATGGACAGATCACTTGGCGCAACCGCAAACAGCTCTGCAACCGAGCCATCGCCATGCCCCATCGTACCATGGCATACGGCGCAGTTCTCCTGAAACAGGTTGAACCCGTAGCCGGTGTATCCGGCGCCCGTGCCTTGGGCAAAGGCGGCCGTGGCACTGACCGCCAGACACACCGCGCCAACCGCAAAATATGAACTTAAGGACATATTGCCCTCCCATCTCCTCCCACATTCGCGCCGGGGCATGATAGGAGAGCAGTCCAACTATTGCAATTGCAACAGGTAAGTGGTTTTGGGCGAGCGGATTACCCGAAAAGCCGGTCACCCTGTTCGTCGATCACCTGCTTTGCCTTGAGGATCGCATAGGGCGCGACCTCGTCCGCGCTCTGGAACCGGTCGGCCCGGATCAGGTGATGCACCTTGGTGTCGCCATCGAGATCCTTCTCGATCCGGGCCCCCAGCAAATAGCCGCCATCGGCCTGTTGTGGCGCCGGATAGATGCGAAAGCCCTTGTAGAGTTCGGGCTCGACCTCGGGCGTGCCCTTGCCGCCGAAGAGTTTCGAGAACAGGGACATGGCGATTCCTCCGTTTGCCTGTGCCCCCGACAGGTAGGGGCTTATCCGGGCCGCGCAACCGGAGCGATCATCCGGCCCGCTGTCGTCCCCATGTCAGTTTGGCCATCAACACCAGCCACGGCGTCGCGTGCAGCAGAAGGTCGAAGATGTCCAGCGGTCGGGTGAGTTCCCCGGCGGCCAGCATCTTGAGTTTCTCCCAGATATGCGGCTCGGGGAAAAAGGGCGACAGGCCGAGTGTCAGGCAAAGGACGATCAGGATGGAATAAGGGATGTCAGCGAGGAAGGAGCGGATGGCGGACATGCGATTCTATACTTTGCCAATTTTTGTCGAGTATGCGTAAATGTTCCTGCTAACGGACTGTGACTAGCAAGAGAACGGCCATCCGAAAAGATCGGCCTTTTGCCGATAAAAAGATTTGACTGAAGAAAGACGATACGATGCCTACAAAAACCCTGCTCGCTGCCGCTGCCATCAGCATTCTTGCGTCCAATTCGCCGGCGGAAACCTTTGACTGCAGGCTTGATCCCAATTCGAGTGCGTCGCTCATGCCACACCAGGTCGTTATCAATCTGAATCGACCGGGTCGTGCAACCGTTTCACATGGCTGGCAGGATGGCCCACTAACCCACGATGTCACGGTTTCGACCTCGGGAAATCGGATCGACTTCTCATTCAGAGCAAACGCGTCCATACGGAATACATCAGCACCAATTCATTTCAGGGGCACGCTTCGCCCCGGTCAAAGTCAGCTGTCTTTGTCATGGCAAGCCGGTGGCGGATGGTCAGGCAATTCACGCGGAGTTTTCGCGTGTAGCCAAAGATAAACCGACACATCGGTGATTGGTCATCGTGCGCCCGGACGCCAAAGACCTGAAATCCGTGGTGTCGTCGAATCCGGCGCGACGGCGGGCCGAGGTACGTGATCCGGCGTCATGACACTTTCTCGAGGATTGGCGCGCATCAACCGGCCGCCCACGCGACCGGACGTGCTCGGATTTGGCTGGGCTGAAACACTTCGAGTCGATAGTTAGTCCACCGCCCGGTTCTATTTGGGCACAATCTGGATGCGCCATTTGCAGGAGATATGGCGTGTTCAAAAGGATCTTTGCAGTCTGATATTGCGAGAATGCCATCGCGGATATCAATCACAGGGCCTCGCCGTCCGGGGGAGTGGCTCAGCGTCGCGTCGCAAACACCCCTCGGCCAAAGATGCCGTAGTCGGCCCTTACAGACAGGGCCGCGTGCAATGCGAATAAAGGTTTCTGCGGGATGGACGCCGAAGCTGGCGCAAGAGCAGGATTTTGCGGGCCAACACCTGCGACCGTCGGTCCGCGGCAAGAGACGTCAAGGCCGCCGGCCAAGTCTTGCCACAACCACTCACTGATCGAGGAAGCTCCGCAGTTTCCGGCTTCGGCTGGGGTGCTTCAGCTTGCGCAGCGCCTTCGCCTCGATCTGGCGGATGCGTTCGCGGGTCACGCTGAACTGCTGGCCGACCTCTTCCAGCGTATGGTCGGTGTTCATCCCGATGCCGAAACGCATGCGCAGCACGCGTTCCTCGCGCGGGGTGAGCGAGGCCAGAACGCGGGTCGTGGTTTCCTTGAGGTTTTCCTGAATGGCGGAATCCAGCGGCAGGACGGCATTCTTGTCCTCGATGAAATCGCCAAGCTGGCTGTCTTCCTCGTCGCCGATGGGCGTCTCCAGCGAAATCGGCTCCTTGGCGATCTTCATCACCTTGCGAACCTTTTCCAGCGGCATCTGCAGCTTTTCGGCCAGTTCCTCGGGCGTCGGCTCGCGGCCGATCTCGTGCAGCATCTGGCGGCCGGTGCGCACCAGCTTGTTGATCGTCTCGATCATATGAACCGGGATGCGGATCGTGCGGGCCTGATCCGCGATGGACCGCGTGATGGCCTGCCGGATCCACCAGGTCGCGTAGGTCGAGAACTTGTAGCCGCGGCGGTATTCGAACTTGTCCACAGCCTTCATCAGGCCGATGTTCCCCTCCTGGATCAGGTCGAGGAATTGCAGCCCACGGTTGGTGTATTTCTTGGCGATGGAGATCACGAGGCGCAGGTTCGCCTCGACCATTTCCTTCTTGGCCTGACGGGCCTCTTTCTCGCCCTTCTGGACCTGCGCCACGATGCGGCGGAATTCCTGGATGTCGAGCCCCACATAGGTGCCGACCTGCGCCATGTCGGCGCGCAGCTCTTCGACCTTGGGGCGCGAACGGTCCATCAGGGCCTGCCAGCCCCGGCCCGACTTGCCCGTCATGCGGTCCACCCACGACGGGTCCAGCTCGGACCCGCGATATTCCTCGATGAATTCGCGGCGGTTGATGCGGGCCTGATCAGCCAGTTTCACCATCGCGCTGTCGATCGACATGATGCGGCGGTTGATGCCGTATAGCTGGTCGATCAGCGCCTCGATGCGGTTGTTGTGCAGGTGAAGCTCGTTCACCAGCTCGACGATTTCCGAGCGCAGTTGCTGATACTCGGCCTCGTCATCGGTGGAAAAGCTGGCATCCTCGTTCAAGGTGGCCGAGATGCGCAAATCCTGCATTTCCGCCAGACGCGCGTAATCATCGGCGATACGGTCGAGGGTTTCCAGCACGCGCGGCTTCAGCGCGGCCTCCATCGCGGCAAGGCTCATATTGGCCTGCTCGTCCTCGTCGTCGTCGTCGTCCTTGGCAATCGGATTGCCGTCGGCGTCCAGTTCGGGCTGATCGCTCTTGGCTTCGGGCTTGGGCGCGGCGCCGGGGGTCAGGGTTTCGACGACGGGGGCGCTATCCTCCTCATCGTCCAGCTGGTTGCCGAAAGTCGCGTCCAGGTCGATCACATCGCGCAGCAGGATGTCCTCGTCCAGCAATTCGTCGCGCCAGATCGTGATCGCCTGAAAGGTCAGGGGCGACTCGCACAGACCGGCGATCATCGTGTTGCGGCCGGCTTCGATGCGTTTGGCGATTGCGATCTCGCCCTCGCGGCTCAGCAACTCGACGCTGCCCATCTCGCGCAGGTACATGCGCACGGGGTCGTCGGTACGGTCGAGTTTCTCGGTCTCGGTCTGGGCGACGGCCACCTCGCGCGAGGTCGAGGTCTCGACCACGTCGGTCGATTCCTTTTGCTCGTCGGTGTCTTCGGCTTCCTCATCCTCGATGACGTTGATGCCCATCTCGCTGAGCATCGACATCACGTCCTCGATCTGCTCCGAGCTGACCTGTTCGGGCGGCAGAACGGTGTTGAGTTGGTCGTAGGTGATGTATCCGCGCGCCTTGGCCTCGGCGATCATTTTCTTGACGGCGGCCTGGCTCATGTCGAGTCCGATTTCGGGCTCGTCGCCTTCCGCCTTTCGATCGTCGGTGTCTTTGGCCATGGGCAAATATCCTTGTTCGGCTTGAGCGCGCCGCGCCCGGATTCGGGAACCATGCGGCGTGACCCTTGCGTTCGCAACCAATCATTTAGCGCGAATCACTGATTCGCATAGGGCGGTCACGGCCTTTTCTTCGCGCGACCGGCGCTGTTTAGCAACTCATGGAAGGCGGCGCGGGCCTCCTGTGTGTCGCCGAATTGCTCGGCGGGGCCGTCATCGCGGGGCGAGAGGGCGGCGTGCTTGCTGCGGACGGCCTGATTCAGGCGAAAGGACAGTGTCGCGTCTTCTCCGTCCGTGGTCTGGCCGAGATCCTCGAGCGCCTCGGCCATTTCCTCTTCGATCGCGTGGGCCGCGGCGTGTTTCGCGAATTCCTCGCCAAGGCAGATCGCCGCCTGTTCCACATCTCCGGCACCGATGAGAAACGGTGTTACGCGCAGATGGCCCGTGGCCTCGAGGCTTTCAAGGGTCGGGCCAAGGCCAGCGGCCATTATTTCACTGCGCAGGGCATCGGGCGTGCGCGACTCGGTGGCCAGCAGGTGATTTGCCAGGCGGGCCTGTTCGGCGTCGCGGGGCGCAAGGCGCTCGAGACGGTCCTCGTACTGGTCGATCAGGTCGGGAAACCGCACCAGCGTCGTCAGGATCAGCGCGACGCGCAGCGCCTCGCCATCCAGCGTCGTGGCCAGTGCGCGCGTATGGGCCAGGGGGCTGGCGGCCTCGGCAAAGCCGCGCGGCCGCCAGCCACCCCTTTGACCCATCGGGCTGCGGGCCGGTCGAAACAGCGCGCGCCGCTTGTCGGCCAGCGCCTCGGCGTAATGGCGTTTCAACGAGGTGTCGGGAATGCGGCCCACCGCCTGGCGCAGCCGCCGGTCCAGCGCCGCGCGCCGTTCGGGGGTATCGAAGCTCTGCCCATCGGTCTCGCGCCGCCACAGCAGGTCGACCAGCGGATCTGCGCCGTCCAGCGCGTCCTGCATGGCCTTTGGCCCACGTGTCTTGATCAGGTCGTCGGGGTCCAGCCCCTCGGGCATCAGGCAGAACCGCAGGCTGCGTTCGGGCGACAGGTGCGGCAGCGCAAGATCGATCAGCCGCATCGCGGCGCGCAGGCCCGCCTTGTCGCCATCCAGCGCGATGACGGGTTCCGGCGCGATGCGCCACAGCAGTTGCAACTGGTCCTCGGTGATGGCGGTGCCAAGGGGGGCGACGGCCCCCTCGAACCCGGCCTGAACCAGCGCGATCACGTCCATGTAGCCCTCGGCCACGATCAGCGGATGGCCCTTGCCCGCCGCCTCGCGGGCGGGGGCGTGGTTGTAGAGGGCGCGGCCCTTGTCGAAGAGCGGGGTCTCGCGGCTGTTGAGGTATTTGGCACGCGCGTTGGGGTCCATCGCGCGCCCGCCAAAGCCGATGCAGCGCCCGCGCGTGTCGCGGATGGGAAAGGTGATGCGGTCGCGAAACGCGTCATAGGGTGCGCCGCCATCGTCGGGGCGCGTCGCGATCCCGGACTCGATCACATGCTCGGCAGGCAGCCCCTTGCCCGTCAGGGCGGTAAAGGCCCCCTGCCGCTGCGCCGGGGCAAAGCCGATCTCGAAACGGCCAGCGTGGCCTGGCTCAGGCCGCGCCGGTCCAGATAGGCGCGCGCCTCGGCCGCGGCCGCGGTCTTGAGTTGCAGGCGGAAATGGGCCACCGCCGCCTCGGTCGCATTGGCAAGCTGGGTGGCGTGATCGGCCTTTTCCTGCGCGCGCGGGTCGCGGGCGGGCATCTGCATGCCCGCTTCGCGGGCCAGGATCTCGACCGCCTCCATGAAGCCGACATTCTCGGTCTCTTTCACGAAGCCGATGGCGTCGCCCTTGGCATGGCAGCCAAAGCAGTAATAGAACCCCTTGCGGTCATCGACGTGAAAGCTGGCCGTCTTTTCCTGGTGAAAGGGGCAGGGCGCCCACATGTCGCCCTTGGCCTGGTTCGATTTGCGATTGTCCCAGATGACCTTGCGCCCGACCACCTGCGCCAGCGAGGTGCGCGATCGTAGCTCGTCAAGGAATCCGGGGGGCAGGCTCATGTTCCATATATCGGGGCGCCACATGCCCGAGTCCAGTCGCGCGACGCAGACGGCGACCGGGATGCCGGATAATCCACAAGTCTTTTGCGATGGCTACGGCCGGGCCGGGCTTGACCTTCGTCAAGGCACCGCAGGCGGGTTCGGTGCGACACCTCGCACGACGAACCGCTTTTCAGATTGCGAGGGGTCATGCGCCGTTTTCAGCCGAAATCACTTGCCATCCTTGTCGCCCTCGTCGGCCTGTCCACCGCGGCAAATGCGGCCAGCGGGGTGGGGGCGACGGGATACACCGTCGAGCGCACCACGCCCGAGGGCGGCTTGCGTGTTCTGCACGATGGGGTGCCGGTCTGGCGTCTGCCGCCCGATCCGGGCCGGTTCCAACTCTATGTCAGCGGGGCGTCCGATCACACCGGCGATACGATCCCGGAGTTGATCGTCGTCGAACGCACCAGCCGCAGCTTTGGCACGGTTTACGTCCTGTCGCTCTTTCCCGACCGGGTCGAAGAGATCCTGACCGAAAGCGCGTTTCACACGGCGCTGCGCGGCTTCGAGCATCTTGCCCCCGGCGCCCCCTTGTCCGAGGCGATGCAGATGCTGGACGGCCCGGACGGGATCGATTTTGTGCCGGAGCCGCCGCTGCGCGACTAAAGCGCGGCGCGGGCCGCCACCGTGCGCATGGCGCGCGTGATCTCGTGCACCGCCGTGCCGGCCATCGAGCGGAACACGAGGATCTCGAAGCGATCCGGGGCCGCGCGCAGGATCAACGCCTGCATGTGGCCCAGCCCGCTGCGGATCACGCGCCCCTGCGGCAAGGCCGCGTCCGACAGGTCGACGGGAACAAGGCGGGCCAGCACGGCACGCGCGTCGCCCCCCTCGAGGATCATGTGGGCCCAACTGTCGGACTGATCGACAAGGGCGGCATGGGCGGCGAGGCTTTGGTCCGGCACACCGAAGAGAAAGCATTGGTCCAGCCCGCTCCAGACGGCGCGAAGGTCACCGGCTTGCGCGAGTGTGCCGGGGGACGGGAAACGCACACCATGGGCGGCCAGCATCGCGTCGGACAGCTTCGGCACCTGGCCAGAAAAGGGCAGGATGGCCCAGATCCGGGCCTGAGCGGCCTCGGACAGGGTGACATTTCCGGCCGTTTCCGGCAGCAGGCCCGCCGCCGCGGACCGGGGGGGCAGGGGGATGTCAGCCACGGGCGCGCCCTCCGTCAGGGTCGAACATGACCGGATCGCAGACATCGCAGGTCACGTCCACGCCGCGCAGGTGATCGACGACGCGCACCCGCTCTCCGTGCCGGGCGCGGCCGTTGCGCAGAAAGCCGAGCGCGATATACCCCTCCAGTGTCGGCGAATAGCAGGCCGAGGTGATGTAGCCCTGATCATTCGCCGCCTTCGGTTCGGCCCCGCGCGGAAACAGATGCGCGCCGGCCGGCAGATCCTTGGCCGGGTGGATGGGGCGCAGGCCGATCAATTGCTCGCGCGTCTCGCCCGACAGGCCGGGGCGTTCTGAGGCGACCTTGCCGATGCAGTCCTTCTTGGCCGAGACCATGCGCCCGAACCCGATATCGTCGGCGGTGACGCGGCCATGGATTTCGGCATGGGTGATGAACCCTTTTTCGATACGCAGCACGTTCAGCGCCTCCATTCCGTAGGCGCCGCCCCCCACCTGCTCGGCGCGGGCGACCAGGGTGTCGAACAGCGCGGCGCCGTAGCGGGCAGGCACGGCGACCTCGTAGGCATGTTCGCCGGAAAACGAGATGCGGAACAGCCGTCCTGTCACGCCCAACACCCCGACCTCGCCACAGGCCATGAAGGGGAAGCGTGCGTCATCGATGGGCTGGTCCAGCACCCCGTTCAGCACCTCGCGCGATTTTGGCCCCGCCACGGCGAATTGCGCCCATTGCTCGGTCACGCTGATGAAGCGCACATCCAGGTCGGGGCGCAGGCCTTGGTGCACGAATTCCAGATGCTGCATCACCTGTCCGGCGGCGGCGGTCGTGGTGGTCATGAGGTAGTGGGTTTCCCCCAGTCGTGCGGTGGTGCCGTCATCCATCACATGCCCATCCTCGCGCAGCATCAACCCGTAGCGCGTGCGCCCGACCTTGAGCGTCGAGAAGGCGTTGCAATAGACGAGGTCGAGGAACGCGCCCGCATCCGGCCCCTGGATGTCGATCTTGCCGAGGGTCGAGACATCGACCACGCCCACGGCCTCCCGCACCATCGTGACCTCGCGGTCGCAGGACTGGCGCCAGTGGCTTTCGCCCTCGCGCGGGAAATAGCTGGGCCGATACCACAGCCCTGCCTCGATCATCGGCGCGCCGCGCGCGCATGTCGCCGCGTGCGAGGTCGTCAGGCGTTCCGGCGCGAACCCCTTGCCGGTCGCGCCCGCACCCATCGCCCCGATGGAAACCGGGACAAAGGGCGGGCGATAGGTTGTGGTCCCCGTTTCGGGAATGCCGCGCCCGGTGGTATCGGCCAGAACGGCGAGCGCGGAAATGTTGGAATTCTTCCCCTGGTCCGGGGCCATGCCCTGCGTCGTGTAGCGTTTCATATGCTCGACCGAAGCAAAGTTTTCCTTTGCGGCCTGCCGAACGTCCTTGGTCGTCACGTCATTCGCGAAATCGAGCCAGGCGCGGCCTTTGCCCTCGACACACCAAAGGGCCTGCCCCCCGCCGGTCACGTCCGATGCCTGCGGGATGTCGACGGTCTGTGGCGTGATGCCGAGCGCGTCCAGGGCCCGCAGCGCGGCGTCGTGCCCCTGCTGCAGGCAGGATGCGGTCGAAAACGCCCCGTTGCAGGCCCCTGCCGGGATCAGCCCCGGCACGGCGTTGGGGGCGGGCAGAAATGCGCTCAGCCCCGCATCCCACACGGGCCGTGCCCCAAGGTGACAGGTCAGATGAACAGACGGGGTCCACCCGCCCGAAAGGCCAAGGCAATCGGTGACGATCTGGTGCGTCTTGCCACCTGCCTCGCGCACCGTGATTTCGCGCAAGGCCAGCCGCCCCTTGCTGCCCACGACCTGCGCGCCATCGATCAGGTGGTAATCGCCCTTGGCCGCGACGCCCGCGCGGCTGTCAATCACGGCGGCGACGCGCACCCCGGCCTCTTGCAACTCGACCGCGACATCATGGGCGGCGTCGTTGGTGGCAAACAGCGTCACGTTCCGGCCCGCCGCGACCCCATAGCGGTTGAGGTAGCTGCGAACCGCGCTGGCCATCATGATGCCGGGGCGATCGTTGTCGGGAAAGGCGATGGGCCGTTCCAATGCGCCCGCCGCAAGCACGGCCTGTTTCGCGCGGATGCGCCAGAAGCATTCGCGTGGCAGGTCGGCTGCGCCGGGCAGGTGCAGGCCGACGCGTTCCAGGGCGCCAAAGGTCAGCCCGTCATAAACCCCGGTCACGGTGGTGCGCGCCATGATGCGCACGCGGCCAGACGCCTTAAGCGATCTGACGACACCGTCGACCCAAAGCTGCGCAGCCTCACCGTCGATCTCTTGCGTCTCGGACAGCAGCCGCCCGCCGACCTCGCTGCTTTCTTCTGCAAGAATGACATCCGCCCCGGCCTGCGCGGCGGTCAGTGCCGCCATCAACCCCGCCGGCCCGCCCCCGATCACCAGCAGATCGCAATACGCATAGGCGCGTTCGTTGTCGCTGGGGGCGGGCGTGCGCGTCACCCGGCCCAGACCGGCGGCGCGGCGGATCACAGGTTCGTACACCCGTTCCCAGAACCCGCGCGGCCACATGAACGTCTTGTAGTAGAACCCGGCGCTCAGGACCGGCGAGAGGACATCGTTCACCGCCAGCAGGTCACGCTCCAGCGGGCCGAGGTGGTTCTGGCTGTGGGCGACCAGCCCTTCGTGGATCTCCTGCATTGTGGCGCGGACATTCGGGACCATGGCCGCCCCTTCGCCGATTTCCATCAGGGCGTTGGGTTCTTCGGACCCGGCGGTCAGGATGCCGCGCGGGCGGTGATACTTGAACGAGCGCCCCACCAGCCGCCTGCCGCGCGCCAGCAGGGCCGAGGCGAGCGTGTCGCCCGGAAAGCCCGACAGCGTCGTGCCGTTGAAGCTGAACTTGACCGTGCGCGACCGGTCGATGCGACCGCGCCCCTCAACCCGCATCATCGGCCTCCCGCGACAGGTGCGCCCCCAAGACCTGATGCGTGACCGTATCGCGCGTCACCAGCAGCCATGCGCCACAGCCCTGGCCGTGAAACCACAGGTCGCGCGTGCGGCCCGCCGGGTTCTCGCGGTTGTGCAGGTAGTCGTCCCACAGGGGCTGCGCCGACCCTGCGGCAGGGCGGGCCAGATAGGTCTCGTGCCCCTTATAGGTAAACTCGCGGATGTCGCGCTCCCCGCAAAGGGGGCAAGGAATGTGCATCTGGTCCCCCTAGTGCAGGTTGTGCTGGCTGCCGGTGCCTTCCTCGTCCATCAACCCGTGGCCGGTGGCAAAGCGGTCGAGGCGAAAGCGCGCGGCGGGGGCGTGGGGCCTGTCCTGCGCGATCAGGTGGGCAAAGGAATAGCCCGATCCCGGCACCGCCTTGAACCCGCCGTAGCACCAGCCGCAATTGAGGTAGAGCCCTTCGATCCCCGTCTTGTCGATGATGGGTGAGCCGTCGGGCGACATGTCCATGATCCCTCCCCAACTGCGCAACAGCTTGGCCTTGCCGATCATCGGCATCAGGGTCATGCCTGCCTCCATCACATGTTCGGCCATGGGCAGGTTGCCGCGCGCCGCGTAGGAGGCGTAGAAATCCAGATCGCCGCCGAAAACCAGCCCGCCCTTGTCGGATTGGCTGATGTAGAAATGGCCCATCCCGTAGGTTACGACATGGTCGATCGCGGGTTTCAGCCCCTCGGTGACGAAGGCCTGAAGGATGTGGGACTCGATCGGCAGGCGCAGCCCCGCCATCGCCGCCACCTGGCTGGAGCGGCCCGCCACCACGATGCCCACCTTTTTTACCCGGATCGCGCCGCGCGTCGTCTGCACCCCGCGCACGCGGCCAGCCTCGATGTCGATGCCGGTGACCTCGCAATTCTGGATCAGGTCGACGCCGCGCCGATCCGCGCCGCGCGCATAGCCCCAGGCCACGGCGTCATGGCGCGCGGTGCCGCCGCGTTTGTGCCAAAGCCCGCCATAGATCGGAAAGCGTGTCTGGTCGAAATTGAGATAGGGCAGGATCTGCCGCACGCCCTCGCGATCCAGCAGGATCGCGTCGTCGCCCTGATTGATCATGGCATTGCCGCGCCGTGCATAGGCGTCGCGCTGACCGTCGGAATGGAACAGGTTGATGATGCCGCGCTGCGAATGCATCACGTTGTAATTCAATTCGCCAGACAGCTTTTCCCACAACTTCAGGGAATGCGAGTAGAACTCGGAATTGCCCGGCAGCATGTAGTTGGCGCGCACGATGGTCGTGTTGCGCCCGACATTGCCGCCGCCCAGATACCCTTTTTCCAGAACCGCGACATTGGTCAGGCCGTGTTCCTTGGCAAGGTAGAAGGCCGTGGCCAACCCGTGCCCACCGCCCCCGATCAGGACGATGTCATAGTCGGGCCTGGGATCGGGCGAGCGCCAGGCAGGATGCCAGCCCCGGTTGCCCGTCAGCCCCTGTGCCAGCACCTGCCAGCCGGAATACCGCATGCCTCGCCCCCAATTCGGCTCGATGGGGGCGCGCGCGACGCCCCCGATCCACTATTGGGCGATCACGCCGAAAACAAAAGCCTGCATGCGACATGCGCCCGGTGCGCGGCGACCGGGACTGCGGTCACGAGTTGGGGGGCGTGTCGTCGTCGTCGAAGGGAACCTGGCCGGCATAGCGCGGCCGCACCAGCGTCTGATTCTCGAAGTCGATGGCCGTCAGCCCCAAGTCGAAGGGCGGGTCATAAGCCACGGTGGTTTCGACCAGAACGATACGCTCGCCATTGCCCATTTCGGGCAGCAGATGCTCGACTTGGGACAGGCTGGCATTGAACAGCCGGGCCGCCCCGTTGACGCCATAGGACCAATCCACCCGGTACGTCCCGCTCACCATGCCGATCTGCGTCACCCGCATCTCGACCGGGGGCACGTCGCGGACGACATAGCCCATGATATTGGTCATGCCCGCGATATCGTAGGCATAGACGGTCGAGGTCTGCCGCGAGATCATGTCGGCGATCATGTAGGTCGCCTTGATCGACGTGTTGTAGACGCGGAACGCATCGAAAAAGACGAAGCTGCCGATAAAGGCCCAGATCAGCATGGGCAGAACCAGCACGGTCTCAAAGGCCACGGCGGCCCCGGTATCATTCCAGAAACGGCGAAGGAGGCGAGAGGGCATGGCGGTCTCCTTCAATCCGGCTCGTTGACGAAGACCGAGGCGGCGGTCATGTGCAGCCCGCCCGAGTCGTCGCGTGTCAGGTTCAGCCCGTAGCCCGAAAACGGCACGATGCGGTCCACGATCATGCACACGCGCACCAGCATGATGTCGTTGTCCACACCGACCGTGAACTGGTTCTGCGGGCTTGCCGTTTCGTCGGACCGGTGGACGCAGAGGTCATTGTCGTCGGGCGTGTCATAGCTCGCACGGTCGATGACCTGCAGATCCACGGTCAGATACTCGGTGCAGTCGGGCAGCAGGCTGGTGTTCGCGCAGATCGTGTCGCGGATATCATCCGAGGACACGGTCAGCCCCTTGGCCAGGCGCAGCACGCGCACGGCCTGATCCAGCGTCCGTTCCAGCATGACCTGCCGCGTCATGATCATCGACGTCTCGAAGGACGCGATGAACAGCATCATGATGGCCGGAAAGATGATCACGAACTCCATCGTCGCCGTCGCCGTCTCGTCCCGCAGGAAACGGACCAGCCGGGAGGGCAGGATGCCTGTCGCTGTCGGTTTTCGCGTCATTGCACCAGCCTGAGTTGGTTGATGCTGCGCGCGATCGAGGCGAAGGCATCCGAGATCTCGATCCCGTCCACGTCATAATAATGGGCATCCGAGCTGGCACAGTCGCGCATGACACGCTGGCCGCCGTCCGGGGCTTCGAACCCGATCGAGAAGATCAGGATACCGGCGTTCTGCGCGGCGGTGCAGACCGAGCGCAGGTTGGCATCCGCGGCACTGCGGCCCGCATACTGGTAGTCGGCGTCGTAGCGCACGCCGTTATAGACCGACCAGTTGCCCGAATAATGCGCCGGCACCTTGAGGTAGCGATCGGCGATGTAGCGCGCCGTGTAGTTGGCCCAGAGATAGGTCCAGGACAGGGCGACCGACTCGTCGCCGTCATAGGGCTCGTCCGACCACCAGCCCGAATAGTCGTCCGGGTCGTAGCGCGACACCCAGTATTGATCGCGCGACGCGACATAGACGGAATAGCGGTCGTGATCTGCGTGATAGAAGATCGGGGAATTGCCGCTTTTGTAGGGGCTGCGCAGATCGTACTGGTTCGTGTTCTCGCCATCGGTCATCAGCACGACGACCTTGATCGTCTCGTCATCGGTATAGTCGGCGGGCCGGTCCTCGAAATCCGCGTCCACCTCGTCAGCGGCAATCAGCGCGTTCAAGGCGGGGCGCGCGGCGGGGTCCAGCAGGCCCACGGCCCAGTTCATGCCAAGGTCGATCGCGGTCCAGCCATCGGCGTTCAGGCTGTTGATGTGGTTGTGCAACGTGGTTTCGTCATGCTCCCAGGGCAGGATCGCCCCGTAATTGTTCGTCGGGCAATAGGGATCGTCAAAATCGTCATACTGGTTGTGATCGTCATGGTCCCAATGCGCGATCCGTTGCAGCGCCTGATCGGGGAAGATCTCTGTCCGGGCGAACTCGGCCTCGCTGAAGCGGACGCAGTTCGACTGGCTGTGCTCGTTCGTCAGGGTGAACACCGAGGCGATCGTGTCGCCGGCATTGACCATGCCGTTATAGGGCACGATGGAAATCGACACGAGGTTGCCCTGGTTGCTTTCGTTGGCCTCCAGAACGGTCGTGACGAATTCGCGCGCCGCATTGCGCATGTTCTGGATGCGGCTGTGCGACCGCATCGAGCCCGAGATGTCGAGCACCATGGAAATCTCGACATTGCGGATCCGCTCTTCGGCGGCGCCCGTGGCCGGCGAGGTCAGGACCCGCACACCGAACATGTGCATGAACAGCGAGTTGATCTCCATCTCGGCATAGGCATCGACCCGGCGGTAGTTGAAGCCTTCGTCCAATTCGACATTCAGGCGATAGTTCTGCAGTCCCGAGACCTCGAAATAATTCTCGACCACCCCGATGGGGTTAAGCGGCTGTGTCACGGACGCCGCGGCCAGAACCGCGCGGTCGAGCGTGTATTGCAACTGCGCGCGCTGTGTCTCGTAGCGGATGATGTCGATCGCAATGCCCCCGACGCCGACCATCAGAACAAAGATCATCAGGGCGAAGGACGTGATCGTTCCGTCCTCGTCCCCCATGAACCGGGTCAGCAGACGGCCCCTGCGGGCCTTGGCCTGGTGGCGGGCGCGGCGCCCGGCCGGCGTTGTTCGGTCACCCATGGTGTGTTCTCCCAAGAACCGTCGTGAACGTCCGTCAAGAGACATTGCGGCGCCGCACCTTGTCCTCGCCAAGCAAGGCGGAATTGGGGCGAGACCGCGCAAGAAACGCGACGTTTCCAAAAGCTGACCAATCGGTTGCCGGGCGATTTCGGCGGTATTTCGCATTTTGGGGTTGTGCTGGCGGGGACGATCATGTCGACCTTCCGGGATGTGCACGGGGCCCGGTCGCCCGGATCGCGCCCCCCGGTTCGTCACGCTGCAAGGGGAGGTTGCGCCATGTCCACGCCCACCGGAGAGCCGAGTTTCCGCCAGTCCGTCGATCTGATGTTCAACCGCGCGGCGGCCCTGCTGGACCTGCCACCGGGGCTGGAGGAAAAGATCCGCGTCTGCAACGCCACCTACACGGTGCGCTTCGGCGTCAAGCTGCGCGGCGAAATTCGCACATTTACCGGCTATCGCTCGGTCCATTCCGAGCATATGGAGCCGGTCAAGGGCGGCATCCGCTATGCCCCCACCGTCCATCAGGACGAGGTCGAGGCGCTGGCGGCGCTGATGACCTACAAATGCGCCCTGGTCACGGCCCCTTTCGGCGGATCGAAGGGCGGTCTGTGCATCGATCCGCGTCAATACGAACCCGACGAGTTGGAAAAGATCACGCGCCGCTTCGCTTACGAGCTAATCAAGCGCGACATGATCAACCCGGCGCAGAACGTGCCCGCCCCCGACATGGGCACGGGCGAGCGCGAGATGGCGATCATCGCCGACCAGTATCAGCGCATGAACACGACCGACATCAACGCGCGGGCCTGCGTGACGGGCAAGCCGCCCCATGCCGGGGGCATCCAGGGCCGGGTCGAGGCTACGGGCCGCGGTGTGCAATACGCCCTGCGCGAGTTCTTCCGCCACCCCGAGGACGTGAAGCAGGCCGGGCTGTCCGGGTCTCTCGACGGCAAGCGCGTGATCGTGCAGGGCCTGGGCAATGTGGGCTATCACGCCGCCCTGTTTCTGAGCACCGAGGACGGGTGCAAGATCACCCATGTGGTCGAGCGCGACGGCGCGCTGGAAAATCCGGCCGGCCTTGACGTGCAGGCCGTGCATGACTGGATCCTGGGCCATGGCGGCGTCAGGAATTGCCCCTTCGGCACCTACCACGAGGATGGCGTCAAGGTGCTCGAGGCCGAGTGCGATATCCTGATCCCGGCGGCGCTGGAGGGGGTGATCAACATGCACAACGCCGCCGACATCCAGGCGCCGCTGATCATCGAGGCCGCCAACGGCCCGATCACCGCCGGGGCCGACGAGGTGCTGCGCCACAAGGGAGCGGTGATCATCCCCGATCTTTACGCCAATGCGGGCGGCGTGACCGTGTCCTATTTCGAGTGGGTCAAGAACCTCAGCCATATCCGCTTTGGCCGGATGCAGCGCCGCCAGGAAGAGGCGCGCCACCAGCTGATCGTGGACGAGTTGCAGCGCCTGGACGAGCATCTGGGCGGGGCGTGGTCCATGACGCCGGATTTCAAGCAGAAATACCTGCGCGGAGCTGACGAGTTGGAACTGGTGCGCTCGGGCCTCGATGACACGATGCGCGCGGCCTATGGCTCCATGCGCGAGGTGTGGTGGGGCCGCGACGATGTTACCGATCTGCGCACTGCGGGCTTCATCGTGGGGATCGAGAGGGTGGCCGCCAGCTATCAGGCCAAGGGGATCTGATCAATCGCCCTGTTGCGCGCGCTGCACCAGCAGCACGTTCATCAGATCGGCGGTCGATTTCGCCTGGCTGCCGGCCGTGACCCCGCCAACGGCCAGACGCCGCCCCGAGCGGACCCACAGACCGGGCGCATAGACCCGCGACATGGGCGATTTCAGGCGCACCACGAACCCGTTCGCGGGTTTGAAGGCGGTCAGCCCGCGTTCGACCCGGACGACATTGTCGAGGCGGCACAGAATGCGCCCCTCCGGCCCCGCCTCGCGCAGGTCCTCGCGCGTCAGTTCCAGCGTCACCGCGCTGGCCTGCCACATGCGCCAGGCCAGCCATAGCGCGCCGAGCCCGAAGACCACCAGAAAGACCAGGAACCCCAGCTCCTGCGGCGGATGCTGGGCCGCCAGGTTCAGCACAAGCGCGCCAAGCGCCCCCAACATGCCCACGGCCAGGCCGCGCCGCAGCGGTTGGGGCGTGATCTCGGCAAGGATGTCGTCGCGCTCCTGCGCCATGGGCAGCCCTCGGGTTTCGTCCGTTCCACATACCGTCCTGTCCGCGCGACGCAAGCCCATGCTGGCATCCGGTCCGTGGCGGCGATAGAAGGCGGCCATGCTGACGGTGTACCCATATGGCGCGGACGAGGCGCAGCCGCCCATCCTGATCGTGCATGGTCTGTTCGGCTCGGGCCGGAACTGGGGCGTCATCGCCAAGCGGTTGTCCGATACCCGCCGGGTCCTGTGCGTGGACATGCGCAATCACGGCGACAGCCCGTGGAAGGCCAGCCATACCTATCCCGATCTTGCTGGGGACCTGGCCGAGGTGATCGCCGCGCATGGCGGCCTGGCGGACGTGGTGGGCCATTCGATGGGGGGCAAGGCGGCCATGGTGCTGGCGCTGAGCACGCCGCGCGCCGTGCGCCGGCTGGTGGTCGCCGATATCGCGCCGGTGGCCTATACGCATACGCAGCAGCACTTGATCGATGCGATGCGGCGTCTGGACCTGTCGGCGATCGCGACGCGGCGCGACGCGGATGCCCAACTGGCGCGGCATGTGCCCGAGGCGGGGGTGCGGGCCTTTCTGCTGCAATCGCTCGACGTCAAGGGGCGGCGCTGGCGCCTGAACCTCGACGTGCTGGAACGCGATATGACGGCGATCCTGTCCTTTCCGAAGGTCCAGGGCGCGTTCGACGGCCCCAGCCTGTTCCTGAGCGGGGCCAGGTCCGATTACGTGAAGCGCGAAGATCGCCCCACCATCAAGGCGCTGTTTCCGCAGGCGCGCTTTGCCAAGCTGCCCGGCGCGGGGCATTGGCTGCACGCCGACAAACCGCGCGAGTTCGAGGCCGCCCTGCGCGCCTTTCTCACTCCGGGCGGGGCACCGTCATCCGCCGGATAAGCCCGGTTTTCCAGACCCATTGATGCAGGGCCACCGCCCCGACATGGGCGATGATCAGGATCAGAAGGACGGTTTTCAGCACCTCGTGCGCGGTGCTGGCCCCCGCCATCTGGCCACCCCAGGCCGCGGCCCCCGTGACCGGCAGCAAGAACAGCAGGCCGTAAAAGGCGAGATGCGTGCCATGGCCCAGTTTCTGGAACAGGGGCGGTTCGCCCTCGGGCGGTGGGGGCGTGCCGTGTTCCTTGCGCAACAGCAGCCGCGCCGTCGCCAGAAGCAGGATCGCCATACCCCCGGCGGCATGCAGCGCCACCGGCAGGGTCACGGCGTAATCCCCTGTCTCCACGGCGCGATCATAGGCCGTCGCGACACCGCCATGCAGCAGGTATTGCAGCGCCACCAACAGGACCGTGCCCCAATGCAGCAGGATCTGCGTGCGCGAGTAACCGGCAGCGTCGGACATGGACAGGCTCCTGTTTCAGGCGGGTCCTGTCCAGCCTATCATACGCAAGGCAAACGGGGAATTTCAGAGTTCGCGGATCTTGTTGGCCGAAACCCAGGCGGCGGGAAGGCCGGCCACGGCGCCGATGGCGGCGGCGATGACGATGGGCTGCCAGCCGTCCATGCCGGCGGCGAGGACGGCGGTGATGCCAATGCCCGCAAGCGCGGTCGAGGCCAAGGTATAAATCAGCAAGAACAGGCGCATGAATAGCCCTCCGAACGGGTGAAACGTATCCTTGCCCCTGTCAATCATATACGCGGTCACACTGCCTTGATCCCGATCAAGCGCCCGGACTCACGACGTCACACCCTGTACACACCCCGTGCATACATGGACCCGCCCGCCCGGCGGTCGCCGCGCCGCCTTGACGGGGGTCAAGACCTAGGGGCCCCGATGATGCTAGACTACCCCCGTCGGGGCACCACGGGGGGTGGTGCGTCCGGAAAGGGGGGAAGATGATCACGCTGGATGACATGGAAGACATGTGCAGCCTGACCCGTGAAGAGATCGCGGCGGTGGCCGAGCATGACCACATCACCGAAGCCGCCGCCGTCGCCGAGGTCGAGCGGCTGATGCACGAACATGGCGGGCCGCAGAAGGTTCAACTGAAGATCTGCGAAGATATCCGCGCGGCGCTGCACGCCGATGACGTGGCCCATGCCAAGGCGTTGTTCGCGGTACTGAGGGGCTACATGACAGCGCATCCCGAGGCGGTGCGCGGCTCGGGCTGAGCGTGCGGAGCCGGATGCGGGGCTTGCGTCGATTCCGCTATTGACCGCGAATCGGGCGGTACGAATCTTGACGCTAGGTCAACGAATCGGGACCCTGATCCCCTATTGCAACCAAAGGGGGGTTATCATGCTCTGTTCAAAAAACGTCCTTGCTACGACCATCGTCGCCGCCGGTCTTGCGGTCGCGACACAGGCGAGCGCTCACGAGGTCTTCAGTGAAACGATGACGCTGCCGGTCATCGCGGCGGGCGGCTCGCAGGAGGTGACGATCACCTGCCCGGCGCATCACTATGTCGTCGCGGGCGGGTTCGAGAACAACGACCAGCTCAACCCGGCCGGTCCGCTGGTGGTGACGGCCAGCTACCCGGCCTCGACCCGCAGCTGGCGCATCGAGGTGACCAACCGCTCGGGCCGCCCGACGGCGATCAACGAGGCGTCGATCACCATGTACGCGACCTGCGACCACCATTGGTGAGGCATGACCCGCCCCGGCCGTCCCGATCAGGGGCGGCCGGGGTTTTCAAGCGTTGCTCAGGCGCCGGGCCGACCCAAAGCTTTTGTAGATCGTGTTGCGATCAATGCCCCACCCGGGCCGGGGGGCGGCGGGACAAGTCCCGCCCTACCCATCCATCTTCAGCGCGTTGATGAAGGCCGATTGCGGGATCTCGACCTTGCCGAACTGGCGCATCTTCTTCTTGCCGGCCTTCTGCTTTTCCAACAGCTTCTTTTTCCGCGTGGCGTCGCCGCCATAGCATTTGGCGGTCACGTCCTTGCGCAGGGCGGCCAGCGTTTCGCGCGCGATCACGCGGCCGCCGATGGCCGCCTGGATCGGAATCTTGAACATGTGGCGGGGGATCAGCTCTTTGAGCTTTTCGCACATGGCGCGGCCGCGCATCTCGGCCCGGTCGCGATGCACCATGATCGACAGCGCATCGACGGGTTCGTCATTCACAAGGATCTGCATCTTGACGAGGAAATCCTCGCGGTAGCCGATCATCTGATAGTCGAAGCTGGCATAGCCCTTGGTCACCGATTTCAGCCGGTCGTAGAAATCGAACACCACCTCGTTCAGCGGCAGGTCATAGACCACCATCGCGCGGCTGCCGGCATAGGTCAGATCCAGCTGGATGCCGCGGCGATCCTGGCAGAGTTTCAGCACATCGCCCAGATAGTCGTCGGGCACGAGGATGGTCGCCTTGATCCGCGGCTCTTCAATATGGTCCACATGGGTCAGGTCGGGCATGTCGGCGGGGTTGTGCAACTCCTGCATGGTGCCGTCCTTCATGTGGACGTGATAGATCACCGAGGGCGCGGTGGTGATCAGGTCGATATCGTATTCGCGTTCCAGACGGTCGCGGATGACCTCGAGATGCAACAGCCCGAGGAACCCGCAGCGAAACCCGAAGCCGAGCGCGGCCGAGGTCTCCATCTCGGAGGAGAAGGAGGCGTCGTTCAGCGCCAGTTTCTCGATCGCGTCGCGCAAATCCTCGAAATCGTTGCTGTCCACCGGGAAAAGGCCGCAGAACACCACGGGCTGCGAGGGCTTGAAGCCCGGCAGCGCGGTGTCGCATTGCCGTTTTTCATGGGTGATCGTGTCGCCCACGCGGGTGTCGCGCACCTGTTTGATCGAGGCGGTCAGAAACCCCATCTCGCCCGGCCCAAGCTCGGCGATGTCCTGCATCTTGGGGCGGAAGACGCCCAGCCTGTCGATCTGGTAGGTGCCGCCCGTCTTCATCATGCGGACGCGGTCGCCTTTCTTGATGACGCCGTCGATCACGCGGATCAGGACGACGACGCCGAGATACGGGTCGTAGTAGCTGTCGACCAGCATCGCCTTGAGCGGCGCGTCGCGGTCGCCCGTGGGGGCGGGCAGGCGGGCCACGATGGCCTCGAGCACGTCGGGAATGCCGAGGCCGGTCTTGGCGCTGATCTCGATCGCGTCATGGGCCTCGATCCCGATGACATCCTCGATCTGTTCCTTCACGCGGTCGGGTTCTGCGGCGGGCAGGTCGATCTTGTTGAGGACGGGGACGATCTCGTGATCGGCGTCGATGGCCTGATAGACATTGGCCAGTGTCTGCGCCTCGACCCCCTGGGTGGCATCGACGACCAGCAGCGATCCCTCGACCGCCTGCATCGAGCGGCTGACCTCATAGGCGAAATCCACGTGGCCGGGCGTGTCGATCAGGTTGAGGATATAGGTATGCCCGTCCTGCGCGGGGTATTCGATGCGGACGGTGTTGGCCTTGATGGTGATGCCGCGCTCGCGCTCGATATCCATCGCGTCGAGCAGCTGTTCCTTCATGTCGCGCTCGGCCACGGTGCCGGTCAGCTGGATCAGACGGTCGGCGAGTGTGGACTTGCCGTGGTCGATATGGGCGACGATCGAGAAGTTGCGAATACGGGAGAGGTCGGTCATGGCGGCCTGCATGGGATTGGGTCAAGAGGGGATGTAGCTTAAGGCATGTCGAGAGGGAAGGGCGCGGCGCGCCTGTCTTTGCGGTGAACGTCGCGCGCGGACTGCCCCGTTCGGCCGTGGTGCGGTGGAGCGCCATTGCCGCGCCGGGCCACTTTGGTCGATGCGACGCGAAAACGCTTGTCTGGAGGGTCGATTTGTGCGCATTTTGCGCGCCGGGGGCACCAGCAGGCGTGTGGTGCATGAAAGAAAGCAATCGTCCCAAACCGTTTACTGTCGAAGCGGATCCTTCTCAAATCGTGACAACTGTCCGGGATGTGGCGCTGCGCCGTGTCTGGACCACGACCCAGCGGGTGCGGTATTTGCCACGTCCGGTGACCGCCGCGGTGAACCGCGCCGCGCGGGCCAGTCGGGGCATGGTCGTGACCGGTGGCCGTTTTGTCGCGACCCCGTTCGAGGCGGGCAAAACCTACCGCCGGATGCGCGATATCTGGATCCACCGCGCGGATCTTGCGACAAGCGCCACCTTTCGTGACATCGAAGACGCCCTGGCCCGGACAGGGCATTACCGGCACAAGCGTTACGAGATTACCGAGGTGTCGCAGATCCCGGCCTTGATTGAGGCCTGTTACCTCGATCTGCTCGAAAGCATGTCGCGTGAGGGCTATCGCGCCGATAAAAGGTCGGCCTTCGGGACCGGCGGCCTGGGTCGGGCCATTGTCTGGCACGATGGCAGTCTGGTTCACGAGAACGGGGCGACGCATCGCCTGGCCGCGGCACGGATCGTCGGTCTCCGGCATGGATTTCCCTTGCGCATCGTCGGGGTTCACGAGGACTGGCTGCGGGTGAATGGTGTCTGCGGGCGCCCGACCGCCGAGGCCGTGCGGCGTGCCGTGGGGCTGTGCAAGCCGGTGCTGCGCGTCGACCCGGATATTGGCACCGAGGCGGTACGCGCCGCGCAGTGACGTGCCGGCGCCTCGCCCCGGACGCAGGGGCCGCCCCACCCAGGCCGCTTCACGGCAACCGCCCGCATGCAAGCGTTCCGGGCAGCGATAAGCTGCAAAGCATGGCGCGACTGCCGATCATCAGATGACAGGTCACGACCGCGTCTAGGCGGCGGATCTTGGCCCAAGGTGTGGCGAATTCGCCCTGTGCCTAGTCCGGCTACGCCTTTTCCCAGATCACGACATCCTGGCGACGTGCATAACCGCGGTCGATATATGCGAGCGGGTCGAACCCGCCCAATTCCCTGCGCTTCGCTTCGAGCCATTCCTCGGCAATGAAAGCCCGCCCATAGTTGGCTTCGTCCACGATGCCGGGGCGATACGAGCCAAAGGTGAAGCCGTCCTTTTCGAACTGCACCCGCATCTCTGCGAACGTGGCCGGTTGCAGGCCGCCCAACTCACCTTCGACCGCCCGCTCGTAGACGAAACGACCGGCGATTGAAAATGCGAGTAGACCGCCAGCTGCCGTCTTGTCGTGCAGCAGCTTGAACAAAGCGTCTGCCGAGGCCGCATCCAAATGAGTGAAGAGAGACCCGACCCAGATCAGATCGAACGTGCCGTCGATGTCTGTGCGGCTGATATCCGCGAAAGACGGGACCGGGCGTGCGCCGAATGTTTCGGCACAAAAGGCAATCGCATCGGTGTCGATATCGCACGCGACGATGGCGGCGTTCGGATATTCAGCGCGGAGATGGCGCATGACCCTTCCGTAACCGCTGGGTAGATCGAGGATGCGGTCGAAGTCTCGGTCGGGCGCAACCGCCTTGATGCAATCGAGGGCCGTGCGACCCATCCAATAGTACAGACCTTCTTGCCCTGCGGGCAGCATGTTGTCCTTGGGGTGCAACGTCGTGATGAGCCGTTCCTGTCCATCGCTTGCTTCCGCGAAAGCCTGGGGCGAGGAAAAGCTGGTTCCATCAAGTCGCTGCATTTGCGTTTCCCTTGCATTCACTCGGCGCCGGTCGGAAAACCGTCGGCGTCATGATGGACCTCTACCCGGCACCGTCAGGCAAGTCACGCGGCAAACCCGGCGTCGCCGCGGCCCCTCGCGTGTGGCTCATCCCCTCGGCAACACCTCGCGGCTGACCATCGTGCGCAGCGAGAAGCTGGAGCGCGTGGCGCGGATGCCTGGGACGTGGACGAGGTGATCCTCGAGGAAGCGATCGAAGGCCTTGAGGTCGGGGGCCACCACCTTGAGCAGGATATCGCGGGTGCCGGTCATCAGGTGGCATTCCACGACCTCGTCGAAACGGCGGATCGCGGTTTCGAAATTGCGCAAGGTTTCGTGGCTCTGGCGTTCCAGCTCGACGAAGATGAAGACGGTCAGCGGCAGGCCCAGTTTCGCGGCGTCGACGCGGGCGGTGTAGCCGGTGATGATGCCGTCTTCCTCGAGCCTTTGGACGCGGCGGGCGCAGGGGGTGGGGGTCAGGCCCACGCGGTCGGCCAGGTCGGTGATCGACAGGCGCGCGTTCTGCTGCAGTTGGGCGATGATCTGGCTGTCAATCTTGTCCATTGGCGTATTCCCCTAAGGAATATCCCCATAATAGTGGAAATGCGCGCGCGAGGCCAGTTTTCTGGGGTCAGTTTGGTGAAACACGCTGCCGGTTGTCGCCTAGGCTGGATGCAGGAAGGGACGAAAAGTCCAACAGGAGGTTTCCCATGCACACGACCCGGATCGACACCGACACCCACGAGACCGTTTTGCGCGTCGAGGACGCGGAGGCGGGGCTGACCGGCTTCATTGCCATTCATTCCACCGCGCGCGGCCCGGCGGCGGGCGGCTTGCGGATGCGGCCCTACGGGTCCGAGGACGAGGCGCTGGAGGATGTGCTGCGCCTGAGCCGCGGCATGACGCTGAAGAATGCGGCGGCCGATCTGCCGCTGGGTGGCGGCAAGGCGGTGATCCTGGGCGACCCGGCGCAGAAGACCGAAGCGCAATTGCGCGCCTTTGCGCGGGCCATCGATGGGCTGGCGGGGCGGTACTGGACGGCCGAGGATATGGGCATGTCGCCCGCCGACATGGCGGTGATCCGCGGCGAGACGCGCTATGTCGCGGGGCTGGACGAGGGGGCGCATGCCTCGGGCGATCCGTCGCCGGTGACGGCGCGCGGCGTCTTCTACGCGATGCGCGTGGCCGCCGCACAGCGTTGGGGCAGCCCCGTGTTGCAGGGGCGTCGCGTGGCGATCCAGGGTCTGGGGCATGTCGGCTGGCACCTGGCCAAGCTGCTGCGGGCCGCGGGGGCCGATCTGATCGTGTCCGACATGGATGCCGAGCGGGCCGCCTGGGCCGCGACGAGTTTCGGCGCCGAGGTGGTGGCGCCCGAGGCCATCCTGTCCGTGCCCTGCGATATCCTGGCGCCCTGTGCCGTCGGCGGTGTGCTGACGCAGGACAGTGTTGCGGGCGTCCAGGCCGAAATCGTCTGTGGCGCGGCGAACAACCAGTTGGCCGATGACGCGGCCGGCGATGCGCTGCGGGCGCGCGGTATCCTCTATGTGCCGGATTACGTCGCCAACGCGGGCGGCATCGTGAATGTGGCCACGGAAATCCTGGGGCTGGCCGACCGCCGCCGTTTCGTCAGCGACAAGCTGGCCGCGCTGCGCGTGATGACCGCGCGCATCCTCGCCCGTTCCGAGGCCGAGGCCGTCAGCCCGCATCGCGTGGCCGATGACGTGGTGGCCGAGCGACTGCTGCGACACGACAGCGCCGCCTGACGGGATCGGACGGGCACGCGGCGAGAGGTCGCGCGGGCATCCGGGCGCCGATAAGGTATATGTGTGACATAGCAAATAATTGCTTATGTTTCACAGGAGACCCCCATGCGTTTCGTTTCGATGCTCGTTGCCGCCGGCCTGACCCTCGGTGCCGCCGCCCCCATGGCGCTGGCCCAGGACGCCGCCCCGCTGGTGACGGTCGTGACCGCCGAGAACCCGCAGACCCAGCTGATGTCGATGGTTCTGACCGGCCAGGCCGCCCAGCAGGGCCACCCGGTGCGCGTGCTGCTGTGCGGCCCCGGCGGCGACCTCGCGCTGGCCGATGCGCCCGAAAGCGCCACCGCCCCGCAGCCTCCGCGCGGCGCCAGCCCGCAGGGCCTGTTGATGAACCTGATCGAGGCTGGCGCCACGGTCGAGGTCTGCGCCATCTACCTGCCGGGCCTGGGCGCGGATGAAAGCGTGCTGATCGACGGCGTGGGCGTGGCCCAGCCCCCGGCCATGGCCGGGGCCATGGCGGCCGAGGGCACCATCGTCTGGTCGTTCTGATCCGATCGCGAAATGGCCGGGGCTGATGTGATCGGCCCCGCCATGGACAGAATCACGCCTTTGGCGCATTCTGTCCCCAACGGGCGCAAGACCCGTGGACCCATACCAACCCGAGGCACAGTGACATGACACGCATTCTGATCGCGTCCGTGACGATCTGCGCGGCCCTTGCGGCCCCGGCCTTTGCCAACCCTATCGAACGCGCCTGCCTGAGTTCCGACCGGCCTTCGGCCTCGCGCGTGCTGTGCGCCTGTATCGGCGAGGCGGCGGACCGGACCCTGACGCGCGCCGACATGCGCCTGGGCGCGCGGTTTTTCCGCGACCCGGAAGAGGCGCAACGCGTGCAGCTTTCCGATACCCCGCGGGACGAAGCGATCTGGCAGCGCTGGCGCAATTTCGGCGAGATGGCCGAGGCCATGTGCCGCTAGGCAGCGTCGGCTAGCCGGACGCCCCGCGCAGGCGGGCCGCCCAGAGATGGGCAGCCTGTTCGATCAGGTCGAGCGCCCCCTCGAAATCGCGGGTGAAATACGGATCGGGCACGTCGCCCCCGCCGAGCGGATCCAGATACATCGCCAGCGCGGCGCGCGCGCCCTCGGGCGCCATGCGCGCGAGATCGGCATGGTTTTCCGAATCCATTGCAAGGATCAGGTCGAACCGGTGGAAATCGGCCCGGCTGACCTGCCGTGCGCGCAGGCCGGACAGATCATAGCCCCGCGTCAGGGCCGCGGCCTGTGCAGGGCCGTAGGGCGGCTTGCCGATATGCCAGTCGCCGGTGCCGGCGCTGTCGATGTGGTGGTCGGGCAGGCGGGCGCGCAAAACGCCCTCGGCGGTGGGCGAGCGGCAGATATTGCCAAGGCAGACGCACAGGATACGGTCGGTCATGCAGGAAGAAGTGCCAGCGAATGCGGAGGGGCGCAATGGAGCGGATCGTCATTCTGACCGGGGCGGGCGTGTCGGCCGAAAGCGGGCTGGGCACGTTTCGCGACAAGGACGGGCTATGGACCCGCTATGACCTGTCGGAGGTCGCCACGCCCGAGGGCTACGCCCGCAACCCGCGTCTCGTGCTGGATTTCTACAATGCGCGAAGGGCAAATGCGCTGGAGGCCAGCCCGAACGCCGCGCATGCGGCGCTGGCGCGCTTGCAGGCGGGCTTTCCGGGCGAGGTGCTATTGGTCACGCAGAATATCGACAATCTGCACGAGCGCGGCGGCAGCGGCGCGGTGGTGCATATGCACGGGGAAATCACCCGCGCGCTGTGTGCCGCTTGCGGGCATCGCTGGGACGCGCCGCGCGTGATGGACCCGGCCGATACCTGCCCCGCCTGCGGCACCCCCGCCACGCGCCCCGATATCGTGTGGTTCGGGGAGATGCCCTATCACATGGAGCGCATCCTGCCCGCGCTGGGCGCGGCGGATCTGTTCGTGGCGATCGGAACCTCGGGCGAGGTCTATCCGGCGGCCGGCTTTGTCGAGATCGCGCAGGAGGCGGGCGCCGAGACGCTGGAGATCAACCTCGATCCCGCGCCTGCGCCGGGGCGGTTCGACCGCATGATCGCGGGCAAGGCGACCGAGGCGGTGCCGGCCTGGGTGGCCGAGGTCCTGGGGGCATAACGGCGGCGCGCCTGTCGATGGATGGAACAGTCTGGCGCGCCGTCGCCGGCCCCACCCTTGCCGGCGCGGGGCACGGGGCCGGGGCGGTGACCAAGGAACAGGCCGCCGCGCCCGGATGGGGCGATGTCAGCCGTCGCTGTCCATCATCATGTGACCGCCCGCGTTCTCGGGCGCGCCATGCATCATGCCGCCGGTGCCCATCTGGGCCGGCATCCGCTCGTTGTCGACAGGGATGGTCACGGTCATGTCGCCGGCATTCTCGAAGGTCAGGGTGACCTCGATCTCGTTGCCGGTTTCCAGCGGCTCGCGCAGGCCGAGGAACATGACATGCAGACCCCCGCGTTGCAGTTGGATGCTTTCGCCTGCGGGCACGGCAAAGCCTTCCTCGACCTCGACCATGCGCATCACGTCGCCATCCATGATGTGGGTGTGCAACTCGACCCGCTCGGACACGTCCGAGGCGGCGGCGATCAGGCGGTCATCCACCTCGCCCTCGTTGGTGATGGTCATGAAGGCCGCGCCGGAAATCGCCATGGCGCTGGCAGCGCGGGCATAGGGGTCTTCGACGGCCATCTGGGCCGAGGCGAGCGCGGGGATGAGCGCGCAGGCGCCCGCGAGGATCAGGGATTTGAAGGACATGTCTGTCTCCGTCTGTCCGAAAAGGTCTGGCTTTGGTTGGAGGGGTGGGATCAGGCCGCGCGGGGCGGGCTGCGCCCCTGTCCCCCCAGACGCCAGAGCGTCGGAGCGAGGGCGGAGAAGGTCGTGTCGGAGAGCGCGGAGGCGGGGCCGGTGACAGGCGGGGCCACGAGTGTCCCCGGGGCAAGCGCCAGCGCGCCGATCACGCAATCGGGGCAGGGGTGTTCGGTCAGTTCGACCGGATCGCCCCGGTCGTCGAACAAGGGCAGGCCATCGACCGCAAGAACGATTTGCGCGCCGCCATAGCCGCACAGCACGCCATCGGCCGCCATCGCGCCACGGGCCATGGCGGTCGCAAGGCCCGTGATAGACATGAGCATCGCGAGCGCGAAGCCGAGGATGAAGTGGGTCGTTCTCATCCCCCTCAGTCTAATGACGCCCCCGCGCGCCCGCGCTGCGGCAAAATGGCTGCGGATGGGGCCGGGTCATACGCAAACGCCCCGCAGGCCGGGGCCAACGGGGCGTGCGAAACTTCGCTGGATCGCTGGATCAGGCCTGTGCGGCCTGCGCCTTTTCGATCTCGCGCTTGATCTTGACGGCCTTGGGCGACAGGTCGGCCTCTTTCGCGCGGGACAGGAAGGCATCGAGGCCCCCGCGATGGTCGACCGTGCGCAGCGCGGCGTTCGAAACGCGCAGGCGGAAGCGGCGGTCGAGAATGTCCGAGCCGAGGGTCACTTCGCTCAGGTTCGGCAGGAAACGGCGCTTGGTCTTGTTGTTGGCGTGGCTGACATTGTTGCCAGTCATCGGGCCCTTGCCGGTCAGTTCGCAGACACGCGACATGGTCTTCGTCCTCGTTCTGGGCAGCGGGCCGGTGGACCGGGCCATCGGGGCCAAGTGCCGGAGCTGCGGAAACCAAAAGGGCGCGGAGAGGGCCTCCACGCCCGATAAATCTGCGCAGGCTTTAAGCGCGCCACCCTGGGGTGTCAAGCCGGGAATCGGCCGCGATCGGGGTCAATGCGTCGGAAAGAGATGGATCTCGAGCACCGTGTTGCGCGGGTCGGCCCGAAGGGCGTGCATCACCGCGTCGGCCACGTCCTCGGGCCTGAGTTTATCGGGCTTGGCCTGGTCGAAAAAGGGCGTGTCCACCATGCCGGGCGCAATGACGGTGCAGCGCCCGCCCCAGTCGCGCATCTCCTCGGCCAGGTTGCCGGCAAAGCCATGCACGAACCATTTCGACGCCCCGTAGATCGAGCCCTTGATATGGCGGCGCCCGGCGGCCGAGCCGGTCAGCACGAGGCTGCCCTTGTTCGGCTTGAGGTGGGGAATCGCGGCCTTGGCCGTGTAGAGCAGCCCCATGATATTGAGATCGACGAGGCCGCGCCATTCCTCGGGGTCGCCGGCCTCGGTGCCCGGTGTGCCAAGGCCGCGGCCGGCATTGGCGAAGGCCGCGTCGAGGCCGCCGAAATGATCGACAGCCCGCTGCAGGGCCGCGGCCTGATCGTCGTAGGAGGTCGCGTCGCCGGGCAGGGCGAGGGCCTGCTCGCCGATCTCGGCCGCCAGCGCGTCGAGCTTGTCGGCGGAGCGGGCGAAAAGCGCGACGTTCCAGCCGGCCTTGGCGGCGGCATGGGCGGTGGCGGCGCCGATGCCCGTGGAGGCGCCGGTGATGAAGAGGGTCTTGGTCATGGGAGATCTCCTTGGTGGTTGCGGGGTCAACATGGGCCGCAGGGCCGGGTTCCATCGCCCGGGATTGTGCGTCGCGGTGCAGGCGCTAGAGTGACGCCACCATGCGCGAGACCGACCTCTACCCCCCGATCAAGGCCTTTCTCGAGGATGCCGGCTATGATGTGAAGGGCGAGATCGGCCCGGCCGACGTGATGGCGGTGAAGGACGGCGCCGAGCCGGTGATCGTGGAGTTGAAAACGGGCTTTTCGCTGGCGCTGTTTCACCAGGGGATCGCGCGTTTGGCGGTCAGCGAGGCGGTGTATCTTGCCGTGCCGCGCGGCCGGGGGCGGGCCTTTGGCAAGGCGCTGGCCGACAACGTGAAACTGGCGCGGCGCCTGGGCCTGGGCCTGTTGACGGTGCGGCTGGAGACGGGGCTGGTCGAGGTGCATTGCGATCCGGGGCCCTATGCACCGCGCCGCAACGCGCGGCGGCGCGATGCGATGCTGTCGGAATTCGCGCGCCGCCGGGGCGACCCGAGTGCGGGCGGCACGCAAGGGGTGCGGATGACGGCCTATCGGCAGGACGCGCTGGCCTGCGCGCGGCATCTGGCGGGTCAAGGCCCGTGCAAGGGGGCGGCGGTGAAAGCCGCGACAGGGGTCGTGCGCGCCACGACGATCATGCGGGACAATCACTATGGCTGGTTCGTCAAGGTCGAGACGGGGATCTATGCGCTGAGCGCGGCGGGGCAGGCGGCGCTGTCGGGCTGAGGGATTGCGCCGCCTTTGGCGTCGCCCGGGGAAGCGAGGCAAGGGGCATCGAGCCCCTTGCCTCGCTGACGTGCTGCGCACGTGGCATATTTGAAGGATAAAGATGGGGGCGGGGAGGCATGCCATGCAGACGGAATTCGAGATCGAGACGCGCGGGGCCGGGATGGTCGCGTTCACGGGGCGATGTGGCGCGGTGGATTGCAGGGCAGGGCGACGGGGTGCTGACGCTGATGGTGCGCCACACCTCGGCCAGTCTGGTGATCCAGGAAAACGCCGATCCGGATGTGCAGGCGGACCTGATGGGGTTTTTCGACCGGTTGGTCCCGCCGGCCGACGACCCGTCGATGCGGTGGCTGGCCCATGTGCTGGAGGGGCCGGACGACATGCCGGCCCATATCAAGGCGGCGTTGTTGCCGGTGTCGTTGCAGGTTCCGGTGCTGGGCGGGCGGATGCGTTTGGGGACATGGCAGGGCATCTACCTGGTCGAGCATCGGGCGCGGCCCCATCGGCGGCGCGTGGCGGCGCATTTCCTGCCCGACCGGGCGGGGTGAGTCCGTTTCGCCACCCTTGATCCCCCTTGATCTTGTGGCGGGAATTGACCTCTACCCAAGCCCTGACCGCTGACCTATAGTGCCTGTGGATAAGTGGGCATCAGACCCAAGGTATGAGGCAGGCGCGGCGAGATCCCCGCGCGATGGGACAGGAAAGGGGACGGCCATGCGCTGCCCGTTTTGCGGAAATGTAGACACCCAGGTGAAGGATTCGCGCCCGGCCGAGGATCACGTGGCGATCCGGCGGCGGCGCTTTTGCCCGGCCTGTGGGGGGCGGTTCACCACCTATGAACGCGTGCAGCTGCGCGATCTGGTCGTCGTCAAGTCGAACGGCAAACGTGAGGATTTCGAGCGCGACAAGCTGGAGCGCTCGGTGCGGATCGCGTTGCAGAAGCGCCCCGTCGAGCCCGAGCGGATCGACCAGATGATTTCGGGCATCGTGCGCCGTCTGGAAAGCATGGGCGAGACGGATATCCCGTCGAAAACCATCGGCGAGATCGTCATGGAGCGCCTGGCCGCGATCGACACTGTCGCCTATGTGCGGTTTGCCAGCGTCTACAAGAATTTTCAGGCCACGGACGATTTCGAGGATTTCCTGGCCGAGTTGCGACCGCCGGTGCAGCCCGGCAGCTGACCCATGGACCATGACGAGCAGGACGCGCGCTGGATGCGTCTGGCGCTGGCGCTGGGGGCGTCGGGGGCAGGGGCGGTGCTGGCCCAACCCGGCGGTGGGCTGTGTGATCGTCAAGGCGGGGCGCGTCATCGGGCGCGGCTGGACGCAGCCAGGGGGGCCGGCCCCATGCCGAGGTGGTGGCGCTGGCGCAGGCCGGGTCGCACGCCCATGGGGCGACGGCCTATGTCAGCCTCGAGCCGTGCAATCATCATGGACAGACACCGCCCTGTTCCGAGGCGCTGATCGCGGCCGCGCTTGCGCGGGTCGTCGTCGCCACGCGTGACCCCGACCCGCGCACCGATGGCGGCGGCGTGGCGCGGCTGCGCACCGCCGGAATCGCCGTGCAGACCGGGGTGTGCGAGGCCGAGGCCCTGCGCGATCACGCGGGGTTTCTGACCCGTGTCCGGCTGGGGCGGCCCGCCGTGACGCTGAAGCTGGCGGCGACATTGGACGGGCGGATCGCCACGGCCACCGGGGAAAGCCGCTGGATCACGGGCCCGCAGGCGCGGCGCTGGGTGCATGGCGCCCGGGCGCGGCATGATGCGGTGCTGGTCGGGGCGGGAACGGCGCGGGCCGATGACCCGTCGCTGACCGTGCGGGGCCTGGGGATGGTGCATCAGCCGGTGCGCGTGGTGCTGTCACGGCGATTGGACCTGCCGCTCGACAGCACCCTTGGCCGGACGGCGCGGCAGGTGCCGGTCTGGATCTGCCATGGCCCCGATGCCCCGGCCAGGGCCCGCGACCGCTGGGACGCGGCGGGCGCGACACTGATCGAGGTGGCGGCCGGGCCGGGGGGGCAGCTTGACGGTGCGGCGGCGCTGGCGGCCCTTGGGGCCAGGGGGCTGACGCGGGTGTTCTGCGAAGGCGGCGGGGCCTTGGCCGCGACGTTGCTGGCGGCGGATCTGGTGGACGACCTGGCCATGTTGGCGGCCGGTCTGGCGCTTGGGGCCGAGGGCACGCCTTCGATCGGCGCGATGGGGATCGCGGCCCTGTCGGACGCGCCGCGCTTCGCCTTGCGCGATACGCAGGTGCTGGATGGGGACGTGCTGTCGCTCTGGTCGCGATCGGCCGAGGCGTAGCCGGCCCGCCCGGCGCGGGTCAGCCCCGGCCGCGCCACAGATGGCTGTAATCCGAAAGCCAAGCCTGCAGCCTTGCCAGCGCCCGGAGCCGCACGGGGCGCGCGCCGGTCTGGCCTCGGGACAGACGGTCCACCGCGATTTCGACGGGGCAGGGCCGGTCTGTCACCGGGTCGTGATAGCGCGGATAGGCGATCAGGGCGGCATGGACCAGCGCCGGCAGCGATACCCGCGCCGACCGGCGCGCGGGCACGTCGCCAAGGTCGGTCGTCAGGCCCCACCCGGCATAGAAGGGCGCGCCCAGGGTGGTCACGGGAACACCACGGATCAGTGCCTCGAACCCCATGTTCGAGGTCATGGTCACGACGCGATCGGCCGCGTTCAGCCAGGCGTCGGCATCTGCCCTGTGCGCGACGTGATCGGCCAGCGCGGCGAGGCGGTCCTCGGGGATCTGGCCGGGGCGCAATCCGGCCTCGACATCCGGGTGCGGCTTGTACACGATCCATTCCGAAGGGTGCAGCCGCCGCGCGGTGCGCAGCAGTTCCTCGTTGGTGCAGATTTCTCCGGCACCCAGCCGGATCGACGCATCATCCTCGACCTGGCCGGGCACGAGGATCATGGCGCGGCCCGTGGGGGGGCGGGTGACCGCGGTCGCGCCATCGAGATTGTATTTCGTCAGACGCAGTTTGCGCAGCCGGCCCAGCAGACGCTCGGCACGGCGCAGCGCCTCGGGCCGGGCGAGGGCGGCCTGGGCGATCAGCTGTTCCAGCCGGCTGTCCCGCGTCGGGTCGTAGTAGATGCCCAGATCGTCGAGGACCAAGGACAATGGCGGAACAAGGGCCGCGCCCAACCCGCGCGAGCGCAGAAACCCGTCCTCGACCCTGTGCAGGGGGCGGTCGGCCTGTGCGCAGGCCGCGCGGAGGGGGCGGGTCTCGTGACCGGACCAGACCATGACGGGGCGGCCATCGGCGGCGGCGCGCGCGGGCTCGTCGATGAAATCCAGCGTGCCGCCCGAGGTCTGGAACATGGCCCTGAGATGCCGACGTTTCCACCGCCGCATGCCGACGGCGACATGGCCGGTGCGATCCTCGCGCCAGGCGCGGGTCATCGCCTCGAGCGCGCCGAGCGCCGTTTCGATGTCGCACAGGCGGTCGTCATAGGGATCGTACCAGGTCGGGTAGAGGATGAGCGCGGCGGCCACCAGTTGCGCGCGGCTGAGCGTCCGGTTGCGGCGCGCCGGTATCGGCCGCCGGTCGTCGGTCAGGCCCCAGCCGGCGTAGAACGGCACGCCGAAGGTCACCGGGCGATGGCCGGCCATGATGGCCTCGAACCCCAGTTGCGAGCTCACGGTGTAGACCGCACGCGCGCCCTCGAACAGGCGCTGGGGCGAGATCGGACGATCCTCGATCACGACGCCCTCGGGCAGGGTGGCCGGATCGAAATGGCCGTGGCGGTGGCCGCTGCGCGTCTCAGGGTGGGTCTTGATGACGATCTGCGCGTCGGGGTGATCCTGCCGTGCCCAGGTCAGCATCTCGGCGAAACTGTCGGCATTGGCCGCCCCCAACCGGACCGAGGCATCGCCGCGCGTCTGGTCGATGACCAGCACGTAGCCGGGCGGGGGCGGGGCAAGATCGGGATCGGTGGCGGAATATTTCGTCAGGTGGGCGTCGGCGATCCGCGCCATGACTTCGCGCGCGCGGTCCATCAGGGCGGTGTTGTCCAAGGGATGACGCGCCAGAATATCCTCGAGATCCGAGGGGCGCGACGCATCGAAATGCATGCCCTGGCCGTCGATCACCAGCCCCAGTGGGGCGTCGCCCGAGCGGCCGGGATGCAGCGAGCGCAGAAACGCGTCCTCGATCCGCACCAGGGTGGCATCGCTGGCAGTGGCGGCTTTCTCGCCGCGGGGGGCATAGCGCGAATGACCCCAGACAAGCACGCAATCCTCCGGCCCCGGTTTGCCCAGGCGCAGGTCGTATCCGGCTAGGGTCAGGATGCGCCGGACGCGCGCGTTGGTGAGAAACCCGGCGTTGAAATGGTAGGCCCGCTGCCGCGCACCGGTTCCCGCGTGGTTGGAAGCGGATCGCGGGCGCATGTCGGCAGCCCCGGGCACCAGTCTACTGACCGAGGGACGAAAGCGTGTCGGCCGTGCCCACGGCGCTGGTCAGAGTGCCCGTCAGAGCGCTGATGGCGCTGTTCCACTGGGTGATCGGGGCCGAGGTCACATAGACCGTGTCGTCGTCGCGGATGACGAAATCGCGTGCCTCGAACATGCCGGTCGGCGCCGTCAGGTCAAGAACATAGACGAAGCGCTGCGTGCCGATCAGGTCCGAGCGGCCGAGCACGGCATTGGCCATTTCCTCGGGTTCGTTCCTGAGAACGAAGACGCCGGTTGGGTCGGCCTGGGCCGTGTTCAGACCGCCGACCGAGGCGATGGCCTCGATCGCGGAAATTGTCTGGCTTTCGAAGGGCACGATCGTCTGCGACGCGGTGGCCCCGAGCGCGGTAAAGCTGCGCCCGTCTTCCTCGACCAGAATGCGGTCGCCGTCGCGCAGGGCGATGTCGACCTCGGGCTCGCGGAAGATGTCCTGATACCAGACCGTCCCGGAATGGCTGCCGCGGATCACCGTGACCTGCGTGATCTCGGGGTTGGGGGTGACGCCCCCCGCCGCGGCCAGAACGCCGGACAGACGCCGTGTCGAGCGTTCGATCGGGTAGACCCCTTCGCCGCCGACCTGCCCCGACAGGATCACGGTGGCCCCGTCGCCGACCTCGCGTTCGATGATGACCTGGGGGTCGGGGGTTTGTTCGTCGAGGTTGCGGGTGATGATTTCGCGCAGCTGTTCCGGCGTGTTCCCGGCCGCGCGGATGCGCCCGGCATAGGGGATGAAGATGAACCCGGCGCCATCGACCTGCACCCCCGAGACGACCGAGGCGTTCGCCCCCTCGCCCGCCAGCAGGCCGTCGGTGACGTTTTCGTAGATGGTCAGGCGCAGGATGTCGCCGGGGCGGATGATCTCGGTATTGGCGTTGCCCGCATTCAGCAGCGCCGCGGGAAAGCTCATGGCCGGCACGGCCGAGGTGACGGCGGTCACGCGGCTGTTGACCTCGACCACGAAGGCGTCGCCCTCGCGCTGGACCGAGGCGGCGTAGATCTGATTGCGTGTCGGGCCCGCCGAGGGCAGAAAACCGTTCAGCATCCCGCATGACGAGACAGCCGATACAACGGCAAAAAGCACGACCGGGCGGGCCGCTTTCAACGCCTGCGATGTCACGGAGTGGGCTCCTTACGCTCTGAAACTGCCTCGGGTCGTCTTTTTATTGCCGCTGAAGGTAGCGAATTCCGCGCCCATAAGGAAGCCCTCGTGTCATTTCACGAGGTTGAGGTGTTGCCGCGGTGCCGGACGCCCGGCCTCGAGCGCGTCATAGGGGTCTTCGGCGCTGAGCATCATGTCCACGACCTGGCGCAGCAATTGCCGCCGCCCGCGCGCCGAGTAGAAGCTGCCGGTGACCTGCGAGGTTTCCAGCAGGTAGTGGCGGTAGTCGCGATAGGCCCGGCTGTCGGGGCGCTGCGGCATCTGGAAGAAGTCGCTGAGCGGCTGGTCGGACACGAATTCCGGCTTGAGATACACGGCCTGGCCGAATGCCTTGAGCGGCAGGCCGCGCCACAACGCCTGTTGCGCGGCCGTCGAGTTGACGGTGACCGCGCTGCGCGCGTCGTTGAGCAACGGCGCAAGCTTGCCGCCGCGCACGTAATGGACGCGGTGCGCCACACCATGGTGCCGCGCGATGCGCCGGATGTCGGCGCGAATGGGCGCGCGGCCATCCTCCAGCGGGTGGGCCTTGAATACCAGATGGTGGTGGGTGGGTGCCCCATTGGCAAAGCCCGTGATCAGCACCTCGAGAAAGTCGGTCATGCTGTCGAAGGGGCCGTGATCGCGAAAACTGGCATCATGTTCCAGCTGCAGCAAGGCCAGATGAAAGGGAAAGCCGCCGGTCTTGACGCGCAACGTGGCCCGCACACGATCCATCCAGTGCCAGGGCATCATGGCCAGCCGCCTGAGATAAAGGCGAAACTCCTGCCGGACACTCAGCGCGCGATGCGGCCGAAAGGCGGCGTAGCGGGCATTCCCGACCATGACGAACCAATGGTAGAGCGCGCCGTAAAAGACGTGATGGCGCATGTCACCCCAGCGCGCGGGGGCGTCCGGCAGGTCGAGGTCCAGCCCAGTGAGGGCGTGACGCATGGCCGCGACATCGGTGGTCATGACGCGCGAATGCCCGTTCGCGCCGCCGCGTTCATAGGTCACCCAATAGGGGCGCAGGTAGCCTTCCTCGAAGACATGGACGGTGAGGCCGCGGGCGCGGGCGGCGGCGATGGCGGTGGCGTGGATCGGGCGGGTGTCGCCATAGAGCACCAGATCGGTGATCGCCTTGGCGTCGAGCAGCTGCGCGACCGTCTCGGGCCAGGTCTCGATCGGGTCGGTCTGGGCGATGTAGCTTGCGCGATCGGACCAGAACACCTCGTCCCCGCGGTTGAACCCCACACGCCAGACCCGTGCGCCCGCATCGGTCAGCAGGCGTGACAGGCGCGCGAAGAAAGGGCCATGCGGACCCTGAAGAAAAAGGAAACGGCGCTGTGTCGGTCGCGGGGTCAACGAAGATACCTTTTCAAACAGCCGGGAACCCGCCGGATGACGGGAGACCCATAGCCTGCCTGGCAGATCTGAACAATTCCTTGCGGCGGGGGCGGGGCGGGAATGCGGCCCGGCTGTGGCCGGCGGCCCACGGTGCAAACCCACTTGCCCCCAAGGTGGTGGTGGCGCTAGGTCGGGCGGACTCGTTTGCTTAGGGAGCGGCCCCCAATGTTTACTGGATTGATCACCGATATCGGCACCCTGCGCGGTGTGGATCACCGCGGCGACCTGCATGCCCGGATCGGCACCGGCTATGACATGGCCACGGTCGAGATCGGCGCCTCGATCGCCTGCGATGGCGTCTGCCTGACAGTGACGGCCAAGGGAGACGACTGGTTCGAGGTGGATATCTCGGCCGAGACGGTCTCGAAGACGACCCTGGGCGACTGGGCCGAGGGCAAGCGGGTGAACCTGGAGCGGTCTTTGCGTGTGGGCGATGAGTTGGGCGGTCATATCGTGTCGGGCCATGTCGATGGCGTGGCCGAGATCGTGGCAACGGAAGACGAGGGCGAGTCGACGCGCTTCACCTTCCGCGCGCCCGAGTCTCTGGCACGCTTCATCGCGCCGAAAGGGTCGGTCGCGCTGAACGGGACCTCCCTGACGGTGAACGAGGTCGAGGGGGCCACGTTCGGGGTTAACATCATCCCCCACACCAAGGAGATGACGACCTGGGGCGATGCCGGGGCGGGCGATTGGGTGAACCTGGAGATCGACACGCTGGCCCGCTACGTCGCGCGGTTGCAGGACTGGCCGGGCTGAGGGCCGGGCCGCGCGCCGAGAGGGGGGAGCGCCCGCCGCACGCGCCCTGCGGGCACATTTGGCGGGCGCTGGCCGGGCTGTCGCCGGCGGCCCGGATCGGCTCGCGGCGGTCCAGTCGTTGCGTGCGAGGTCGGCTGCGGGCGCCTCCGGCGGGCATATTTTGCGGGATAAAGATCGGGGCGGGATGGCGCGGGACGTGGTGATGCGGTCGATCGAGGATGGCTCGGCGCAACGCTGTGTTGACCTGATCCGGCTGGGATCGGGCGGTTGGGCGTTCGTCGAATGCCGCCGCGATCCCGAAGATGACCATGGCTGGCGGCGGGTGACCGCGCCCCTGGGCGGGTTCGCATCGGAGGGCGAGGCCCTTGTCGCGGCGCGGCGCGCGGTGGCATGGTTGGCCCAGGAGGATCGCGCATGAGTGGCATCGGACATAATGGCGGGCCGTCGTTTGAGGCAGGTCACGGGTTTCGCAAACTGGCCTGGAGCAAGGCGCGCAAGGCGCTGTTGCCGGCCCTGCCGCTGGAGGTGGTGCGGGTGCGCGTGGCGCGGGCCGAGCGTCTCGGCCTGCCCTATCGCACCTATGCCACGATCCGCGCGACGGCGGGGCGGGATATCGTGGCCTTTCTGTTTTCGGGCAACGCGCTGGGCCTGACCGCGCGCCGCATCGCGATCCCGACGGTCGAGGCGGACCGGCTGGAGGGCCTGTCCGGGGCGGCGGTGCGGCTGGGCGCGGTTTACCGGGCGCCGGAGGCGGTGCTGGCGGCGAACGCAGCACGGCTGGAGGCCACCGCCGAGGCGCCCGCGATGAGCGTGTCGTGGGGCGCTGCACGCGCGCGATTGCGCGGCCTTCTCCACGCGCATCGTCTGCCGCTGGATGGTGTGGTGCTGGTGGCGGCCACGGGGATCGAGGCCGAATGGTGCGCCACGGCGGGCCTGGCCGGCACGATCCCGGCAGAGCGGTTCTTTGACCGGCAGACCTGAGCCGGCAGCCCCGCGCGCCCGCGCCCCCGCGTCGCGGGCCGGCGCGTCTGGCAAAGTCCGGCGGCATGGTCTATCTGCCAGCACAAACCGACGCGTGAAGGGGCGACCATGACGCAAGCATACGAAACCCCCGGCCCGGTCGAGCGGGACTGGTCCGACGCCATCTCCTCGATCGAGGAGATCATCGAGGATGCCCAGAACGGGCACATGTTCATTCTTGTCGATCACGAGGACCGCGAGAACGAGGGTGATCTGGTGATCCCCGCGCAATGGGCGACGCCTGATGCGATCAACTTCATGGCGATGCATGGGCGCGGGCTGATCTGTCTCTCGATGACCGGCGATCGGATCGAGCAGCTGGGCCTGCAACTGATGTCGACGAACAACTCGTCGCGCCACGAGACGGCCTTTACCATCTCGATCGAGGCGCGCGAGGGGGTGACCACGGGCATCTCGGCTGCCGACCGGGCCAAGACGGTGCAGGTGGCCATCGACGCGTCCAAGGGCGCCGCCGATATCGCGACGCCGGGCCATGTGTTCCCGCTGCGGGCGCGGGATGGCGGCGTGCTGGTGCGCGCGGGCCATACCGAGGCGGCGGTCGATATCTCGCGCTTGGCGGGGCTGAACCCCTCGGGGGTGATCTGCGAGATCATGAACGAGGACGGGTCGATGGCGCGTCTGCCCGACCTGATCGCATTCGCGCAGCGCCACAACCTGAAGATCGGGACGATCTCGGACCTGATCGCGTATCGCCGGCGACACGACAACCTGGTCAAGGTGCGCGCCGAGGAGGTCATCGAAAGCGAGTTCGGTGGCCAATGGCGCATGCGCATCTACACCGACGAGACGCAGGGCGCCGAGCATATCGTGCTGATCGAAGGGCGATATCACGACGGAGGAGCCGGTGCTGGTACGGATGCACGCGCTGGACCCGGTGATGGATATCGTGGGCGCCGGACCCAAGGGGCGGGCCGGTGAATTCGCCGACGCCATGCGGTTGATCGCCAGCGAGGGGCGCGGGGTCGTGGTGCTGCTGCGGGACCTGACCATGAAACTGGCGGTCGCGGGCGAGGCCTCGCCCCAGACATTGCGGCAATACGGTCTGGGGGCGCAGATCCTGTCGTCGCTGGGCCTGTCGGAGATGATCCTGCTGACCAACTCGCCGAAACCCAAGGTCGTGGGGCTGGATGCCTACGGGCTGAGCATCCTCGACACGCGCAAGATATCGGAGGTGGACTGATGGCCGGAGCCTCGCACTACGTCCTTGACCTGCCGGAGTTCGACAAGCCGGTGAAACTCGCCATCGTGGTGGCCCCCTATTACAAGGAGATCGCCGATTGGCTGATCGCCGGGGCCTGCGCCGAGATCGAGAAGGTCGGCGGCAGCTGCGAGGTGATCGAGGTGCCCGGCGCGCTGGAGGTGCCCACCGCCATCCGCATCGCCTATCGCCAGTCGAATTTCGACGGGTTCGTGGCGTTGGGCTGTGTCATCCGGGGCGAGACGACCCACTATGATACTGTCTGCAATGACAGCTCGCGGGCCATCCAGTTGCTGGGGCTGGAAGGGGCCTGCATCGGAAACGGCATCCTGACCGTGGAGAATTACGACCAGGCCGCGGTACGCGCCAATCCCGAGGATCAGAACAAGGGCGGCGGCGCGGCGGCGGCGGCGCTCCACCTGATCGCGTTGACGCGCCGGTTCGGACGGCCTAAGGGCGGCGTCGGATTCAAACCCCGCGCCGAGACGATCGAGATCGCGGGGGGCAGCGAAGGGCCCGGCACCGCATGAGCGACGAGCAGAAAACCGACGACGCACGGCGTCAGATGCCCAAACCCGGCCGGGAGGCACAGCGCCAGATGCGCTCGGCCGCGCGGCTCTATGCGGTGCAGGCGCTGTTCCAGATGGAGATGTCGGGCCAGACCCTTGACGACGTGCGGCGCGAATTCGAAACGCACCGCTTCGGCGCGGTCTATGAAGGCGACGAGATGGCCGAGGGCGACCCCTATCTCTTTGCCAAGATCCTGGAGGGGGCGGTGACGCGCCAGGCCCGGATCGACCAGATGACGGATCGTGCGCTGGTGGCGAAATGGCCGATCGACCGCATCGACCCGACCCTGCGGGCCCTGTTCCGGGCCGCCGGGGCCGAGTTGATCAACGGCGCGACCCCGCCCAAAGTGGCCATCACCGAATATGTCGATGTCGCCCGCGCCTTTTTCCCCGAGGGGCGCGAAGTGAAATTCGTGAACGCCGTTCTGGATCATGTCGCGCGCGAGGCGCAGCCCGAGGCGTTCTGATCGGCCAACCCGCCTTGGCGAGAGCATGGCATCTTGCATGGCTGCGAACCGGCCATTAGGCCACGGCCATGCAGGTCTTCGAGAATATCATCAGCGACCGCGGGTCGAAATATGCCGTCTCGGGCGGGCCATGCAGCACGGCCGAGGACGCCGCTGCCTTTCTCAAGGCGCTGAAACGCAAAAAGAAGTTTGCCAAGGCGACCCATAGCAGCTGGGGCGTGTTGACGGCCGACGGGCCGCTGAAGAACGATGATGGCGAGGCCGGGGCCGGCATGGTCATCCTGCGCATGCTGGAACGGGCGGCGCGGCAGGATCATATCGTCGTCGTGACGCGCTGGTACGGCGGAAAGCATCTGGGCGGCGACCGCTTTCGCCATGTGCAGGAGGCCGTGCGCCTGTATCTGTCCAAGGTGCCGGAAATCTGAGGAACGGGCGGTCCCGGTGCTTGTGGCGTGGGGCCGCCATCCCATCTATGCGTGGGGGCCGCGCCGGGACGCGGTGGCATCGCGACGTTGAGCGCATCCTTGGACATCGTGGTTCTTTTGGCCGGTCTGGGCCTGCTGCTGGGTGGCGGCGAAATCCTTGTGCGGGGTGGCCTTGCGCTGGCGCACAGGTTGGGCATGACCCCGGCGATGATCGGGGCGGTCGTTCTGGGCTTTGGCACCTCGACGCCGGAACTGGTGACATCGCTGCAGGCGGCCTTTGCCGGGGCACCGGGCATCGCGCTGGGCAATGTGGTCGGGTCGAACATCGCCAACATCCTGCTGATCCTGGGGGTGGCGGCGCTGATCGCGCCGATGGTCGCGCGCGGGGCCGTATCGCAGCGCGATGTGGTCGCGATGCTGCTGGCGACGCTGGCGGGCCTGGCCGTGCTGGCATCGGGGCAGGCGGGGCGTGGTACGGGGGTGGTCCTGTTGTTGGGTCTGGCCGCTTACCTCTGGGTGAGCTTGAGGTCTGGCGCACGGGTGGATGTGCCCGCCGACATCGCCGTTCCGGTCGCCCGGCCACCGGTATGGACGGGGGCTGCACTGGCCATCGGCGGGATCGCCGCGACGATTCTCGGGGCGCATCTGTTGGTGGGCGCGGCGACGCGCATGGCAACCGACCTGGGCGTGCCCGAGGCGGTGATCGGCCTGACCCTTGTGGCGGTGGGCACCTCGTTGCCGGAACTGGCGACAAGCGTGGTGGCGGCGTTCCGCGGTCAGGGTGCGATGAGCCTTGGCAATATCCTGGGGTCGAACGTGTTCAACATCGCCGGTATCCTTGGTGTGACGGCGGTGGCCTCGCCGCTTGTCGTGCCGGCTTCGATCGGGGTGGTCGATGCCGTCACGCTGGCCGGATCGGCGTTGCTTCTGGCGGCCTTTCTGTGGGTCGGACGCATCGGGCGCGTCGCGGCGATGATCCTGCTGACGGGGTATCTGGCCTATGTCGGGTGGCTGGCCCGCGCGTTTTTGCCGTAGGGCGCCCGGAATGCCGCACGGGGTTGTTCTCGGGCGGATCGGTGTTACCTTGAAAGCAACTCAAGCAGAGAGGTCACGATGCCAGACCATATCAAGTTCATCCTGCGCCACGCATTCGTCGGCTTTCTGCTGGCGCTGGCCTTTGTCGGCGGTCTTTTGTACCTGAACGTCGCAAATCTGTGGCATCTCGTGACCCACACGGCCGAAGGGCCGATCGCGACGGTGATGTTGATCGTGTTCTGTACGATCACCTTTGGTTCGGCCCAGATCGGCTACAAGATCATGATGATGGGCGAAGAGAACGACGACGATGATCGCAGCGGCGGCAAGCGCGATGCGATCCCGACGCTTGACGCCATCGCTGTGCCGATCCCGGTCGAAAGCAAGCGCCCCCGCGCCTGAAACGCACCGTAAAACACAAAAAAAACGCCGACCAACACGGTCGGCGTTTTTTTTGTGTCTTGCGAAAGGTGACGGGCCCGCAGCGACCGTAGAGGCGTGAATTCCCGAGAGCCTGTATAGACAGGTGGGCGCCAGGTAACCGAACCACGGCCCGGACAGAGCCAGCCCCCTCGGAAATGCTTAAGGCCACCGGAATGTTGCCACAGATACGGGAAGAGCAGCACCCGTCACGCAGGGACATATGACGCCGGACGGCCTGCGGCAAGGGGTGGCGCGATCACATGGGCTTGTGCATGTTCGCGGGATGTTCCAGTCTTGGCCCATGACCGACACATCCCTTACCCCAACGATCGACGCCTTGATGCCGGGCCAGGTGCTTGCACGGGGGGTGTGCCGTCACCTGTCGGCGCATGGCTTTGCCACGCTCGAGGAATTCACCCCCGATCGCGGCAAGCGTCTGGATGTCATGGCCTTGGGGCCAAAGGGCGAGCTTTGGGTGATCGAGTGCAAGTCCAGCCGCGCCGACTTCACCTCGGACAGCAAATGGACCGGCTATCTCGATTGGGGAGATCGATATTTCTGGGCCGTGGACGAGGCGTTTCCGACCGATCTGCTGCCGCCCGATACCGGGCTGATCATCGCCGATGGCTATGATGCCGAGATCCTGCGCATGGGACCCGAGGCGAAACTGGCCGGTGCCCGGCGCAAGGCGGTGACGCAGCGTTTTGCGCGGATCGCCGCGCAGCGGCTTCAGATGTTGCGCGATCCGGGCGCGGTGCTCTGATCCGTGCCGGCGCGTTTCAGGGCCAGCAGGGTCAGGGGTGGCCCCAGGATTTCGAAGATCACCGTCGTGCCCACCGTCAGGGTCACGATCGTGTCATGCCACTGGGGAAAGGCATCGCCGGCCACCAGGGCCATGCCGACGGCGACACCCGCCTGCGGCAGCAGCGCCGGGCCGATCCAGCGCCGTTGGGGCGCGGGCAATCCGGCCAGATATCCCCCAAGCCAGCCCCCGACGATGCGGGCCGCCACCCGCAGCACGACATAGGCCAGCCCCAGCAGGCCGATTTCGGCAAGGCTGCCGATCTCCAGCACCGCGCCGGCCATCACGAAAAACAGCAGCATGAACGGCCATTGAAGGTGCTCGATTTCGTGAAAGGCGCGGTCGTGATGCCGCGCGAAGTTCGCGATGATGGCCCCCGCGACCAGACCGGCCAGCAAGACCGACACGTCCAGCCACGAGGCCAGACCAGCCGTCAGGAAAACAAGGCCCAGGGCCTCGGTCTGCAAGGGCTCGCCCGGGGACAGGCGCCCGGTCAGCACGGCGCCGGGCAGCCCGACCACCAGGCCGACGGCGATCGCCCCGCCGAGACCCCGCGCGGCGTGCCCCAAGGCCGCCGATCCGGCCCCCGTCCCGGCCAGGGTGGCGGCACCCACCAGGGCCACGCTGAACACGATCAGGCCCCAGGCGTCGTCTACCGCGACGATGCCGCGGATACGCTCGCTGAACGCGCTGGTCGACGCGGCCTGCCTGAGGATGTCGCTGGTCGCAGCGGGGGCGGTGGCGGTTGCGATTGCAGCGAGGATCAGCGCCAGCGCGGGGTCGAGGCCAACCAGGATCAGACCCGGTGTCACGACGCATAGAGTGACGAGGACCACCGCCCAGGACACCATCAGGATGCTGCGCCCGTGTTCGGCAAGCTTTCGAGCGGTTAGCGCATTGCCGAGCAGAAACGCGACAAGCGTTAGGGCCGCCACCGACAGCGGTTCGAAAAGCGCGGTCGTCTGCTCGGGGATCAGGCCAAGGCCCGACTGCCCCGCCGCGACCCCGATCAGCAACAGCAGCGTGACGCGGGGCAGGGCGGTGCGCCGCCCCAGCGCATCGGCGGCCAACCCGGCCAGAAACAGGCCCCCAAGCGTCAGAAACAGGCGCGCGATCTCATCCATGCCGGCCAGATTGGATACAGGTGCGGTCTGATGCCTTGACCTCGGTCAGGCAGGGGTCCGAAAAACCCGGGTTTTTCGGAGCGGAATTCTCGAGATTTCCGCCGCCCAGCGGATCAGCCCTTGGCCTTTTTGCCCATCTTGCGGGCGGCCGCGGCCGCGGCGCGCAATTCCTCGGCGATTTCCTCGGCTTCCTCGGGGTCAAAATCCAGCGGCAGGTCGATGCCCTGACCCTCGAGATAGATCCGCACCATCCCGAGTGTCGTCGGCCCGATCTGAAGATTGGCCTCGATGTCGCTTTCGCTGTTGATGCTCATATCCGGCCTCCGTCACATTGACGAAAGGGCGTAGTCGCTCCGCCCCGCCAAGGCAAGGGAGGGTCGCATGGCCAGCGATGGGATCGAGTTGCGCGATCTTGGGATCGGGGATGCCGGATGGCTGATCCAGCACCATGCCGAGTTGTATCACCGCGACGAGGGGTTCGACGCCAGCTTCGAGGTGCTGGTGGCCCGAATTCTCGCGGATTTCATCGAAACGCGCGATCCGTCCTGCGAACGGGCCTGGATCGCCTGGTGCGACGGCAAACGCCTTGGGTCGATCTTTTGTGTCCGGGGCGAGAGGCCCGACGAGGCGAAACTGCGTCTGTTTCTGGTGATGCCGCAGGCGCGCGGCACGGGGTTGGGCCAACGCCTGCTCGATGCCTGTATCGCCCATGCGCGGGCGCAGGGCTATCTCGCGCTGACCCTTTGGACGCATGAAAGCCATCGCTCGGCCTGTGCCCTGTACAAAAAGGCGGGGTTCGCATGCCTTGCCTTCAAGCCTGTCCGGTCCTTTGGCGTGGATCTGGTCGAGCAGGCCTGGCGGCTGGATCTGACCGCCGACTGAGTCCGAAAACCTGCCCAAAACCCCCTTGCAATGCCCGCGCGGCACGAGTATCCCGCCCCACAGTGCCGGCGTAGCTCAGTTGGTTAGAGCGCCTGATTGTGGATCAGGAGGTCCCCCGTTCGAGCCGGGGCGCTGGTACCACCCCCCCCCCCCACACACACGCGATACGGGTTCGGTCAGCCCTCGGGCAGCGCAAACACCCGCACCTGCAGGCCGCTGTCGCGCTCGAACACGCGGATCACATTGTCATCGCCGATGATGACGACATGCCGCCCGACCAGTTGAAAGCCGGTCACGCCCACGCCCTCGGGCACCGCATACTCCCCCGGCGCGACGGTGAGGATGGGGGCCTCGGCCGTGTCGTTCAGGCGGATGACAAGCAGGGCCGTGATCGTTATCACCCCTGCGATCATCACCCCGGTCAGGACCGTGACCAGCGTTTTCAGGAAACGCAGATCGCGTGGCAGGCCGGCTTGATCCTTCGGAGCTTCGTCCATGTCCATGTCCGCCCGCCTTGTCACGTTTCCCATCGGGCCGAACCCGGCCCCGCGTCTTGATAAGGCACTGGCCCGCGACGTGCCAGAGGGCGCAAGCCTGAGCCGGTCGCGCCTGGCGCGGTTGATCGAGGCCGGGGCCGTGGCCGTGAACGGGGCCGTGGTCTTGGACGCGCGCGCCAAACTGGCCGAGGGCGACCTGATCGAGATCACGGTCGAAGAGGCCGCCGAGGTGGAAACCCGCCCCGAGGCCATCGCGCTGGACATCCTGTTCGAGGATGACGACCTGATCGTGGTCAACAAGCCCGCCGGCATGGTGGTGCATCCCGCGCCGGGCACGCCGGGGGGCACGCTGGTGAACGCGCTGCTGCATCATTTCGGCGGCAACCTGTCGGGCGTGGGGGGCGAGAAACGTCCCGGCATCGTGCATCGGATCGACAAGGACACCAGCGGTCTGCTGGTCGTGGCGAAATCGGACCGCGCCCATCACGGCCTGGCCGAGCAGTTCGCCGCCCACAGCGCCGAGCGCGCGTATGTCGCGCTTTGCCACGGGGTGCCCGAGCCGGCCGATCCGCGCCTGCGCGGCGTGCGCGGCGTCAGCTTCGAAGAGGGTGGCGTGTTGAAGATCACCACGCATCTGGGCCGCCACAAGACCGACCGCCAAAGGCAGGCGGTCCTGTTTTCGGGCGGGCGTCATGCGGTGACGCGGGTGCGGGTCGAGGAAAGTTTTGCCGCGGCCGTGGCGCGCGTGTCCTGCCGGTTGGAGACGGGTCGGACGCACCAGATCCGCGTTCACATGGCCCATGTCGGGCACGCCCTGATCGGCGATCCCGTCTATGGCGGGCGGCGCAAAGTGTCGGAAAAGGTGTTGGGCGCGGAACCGGCGGCGGGGTTGAACGGTTTTCCACGGCAAGCCCTGCACGCGGCAACCTTGGGATTTCTTCATCCGGTCAGTGGCGAAGCGATGCGCTTTGCCGCCGATCTGCCGACCGACATGGCCGAGTTGATGGCGATGCTGCGCGAAACGGGCCTGTGAGATGTGCGCAATTGCACGTGATGGCGATTGAAACATGGTTGCTGTTCGTTTTCGCAAGGCGCATAACGAGATTAGTGATCAGTCCGGTTAACTTGACATAAAGTTAATCCGGTTTACATAAGTCTCAAAACGGTCGAACAGGGGGACCGAGACATGAGCAATTTTGCAAATTTGCCGGCACCGTCGCCGGAGCAGGGGCTGAACCGCTACCTGCAGGAAATCCGCAAGTTCCCGATGCTAGAACCCGAAGAAGAATACATGTTGGCCAAGCGCTGGGTCGAGGACCAGGATACCGAGGCCGCGCACAAGATGGTTACCAGTCACCTGCGTCTGGCTGCCAAGATCGCCATGGGCTATCGCGGTTACGGGCTGCCGCAGGCCGAGGTGATCTCGGAGGCCAATGTCGGCCTGATGCAGGCGGTCAAACGGTTCGATCCCGAAAAGGGCTTTCGCCTGGCCACCTACGCGATGTGGTGGATCCGTGCCGCAATTCAGGAATACATCCTGCGATCCTGGAGCCTTGTGAAACTGGGCACGACCAGCGCGCAGAAAAAGCTGTTCTTCAACCTGCGCAAGGCCAAGGCGCGCATCGGGGCATTGGAAGAGGGCGACATGCGCCCCGAAAACGTGGCCCGTATCGCGAATGACCTGGGCGTGACCGAGACCGAGGTCATCTCGATGAACCGGCGTCTGTCGGGCGGCGATGCCTCGCTCAACGCGACGATCGGGTCGGAAGATGACGGCTCGGCGCAATGGCAGGACTGGCTGGAAGACGAAGGCGCGAACCAGGCCGAGGACTACGCCGAGAAGGACGAATTCACCCAGCGTATGGCCCTGATGGAAGAGGCGATGGAGGTGCTCAATGACCGCGAGCGCGATATCCTGACCCAGCGCCGCCTGCAGGATAGCCCCGTCACGCTTGAGGATCTGTCCGGCGTCTACAATGTCAGCCGCGAACGCATCCGTCAGATCGAGGTGCGCGCCTTTGAAAAGCTGCAAAAGCGCATGCGCGACCTGGCCAGGGAGCAGGGGATGATGGCCTCGGCCTGAGGTTTTGACCCGTGATGCGGCCAAAACGGGCGCCGGCTGGATCCGGCGCCCTTTGTCATTTGATCGGAATGGGTTGCGTGCAACATGGCGCAGGCGCTACGCCTGAAAGGCGCATAGTCGAACGGAGGGGGTGTCATGCAAGACGGTCTTCGCTGGGGCGTTCTGGGCGCGGCGGCCTTTGCCCGCAAAACCATGGCGCCGGCCATTCATCGCGCCGAGCGCGCGCAGTTCAGCGCGCTTGCCACGCGCGATCGCGGCAAGGCCGCCGCGTTTCAGGCCTTTGCGCCGGGGCTGCGGCTGCATGACAGCTACGACGATCTGCTGACCGATCCCGAGATCGATGCAATCTACATTCCCTTGCCCAACGCGATGCATGCCGAATGGTGCGAACGCGCGGTCAGGGCCGGCAAGGCGGTGCTGTGTGAAAAGCCCATCGCCCTCAGCCTGGCCGAGATCGACGATCTGATCGCCGTGCGGGACACCACCGGCCGCTTTCTGGCCGAAGCCTGGATGCCCGCCCATCACCCGCAATGGGATCGTGTGGCGCAGATCCTGTCCGACGGTGGCATCGGCCGATTGCACAGCGTCACCGGCGTCTTCGCCTTTCCCTTGCGCGACCCCGCGAATGTGCGCAACAGCGCCGATCTGGGGGGCGGGGCGCTGCGCGATGTGGGGGTCTATCCGATCGGCACCTTTCGTCGGGCCACAGGGTTGGAGCCCGAGGTCACGGCCGCCGAGGCCGTCCTCGAACAGGGCGTGGATGCAAGCACATGGGTGCAGGCGCGGGCCGGCGATGTCCGCTTTTCCTTTTACGTGTCCATGCGGGCGGATCTGCGGCAGGAGATGGTGTTTCACGGCAGCGACGGCTCGATCGTGGTCGAAGCGCCCTTCAATCCCGGCAGCTATGGCGAGGCGGCGCTGCACTGGCGCCGTGCGGGACAGGACGAGCTGCGTATCCGGTTCCCCGCCGTCGATCAGTACAAGCTTCAGGTCGAGGCGGTTTCAGCCAGTCTGCTGGATGGCGCGCCCTTTGCCTGCCCGCTGGAGTTCTCGCGCGGCACGCAGGCCGTCATCGACGCGGTCCTGCGCGCGATCTGATCGCGGCGCAGTGGCCACGCGCCCGGTGACACAGCCGCAAGGAAAGCAAAGCTGTCGCAAGAGGCCACACGGGCGCGACGCGGCGGGTGTTGCAGCGCGGCCAGAATAGGATCACCATACGCGCCGTGCCGTATGTCAGGGGAGCTGTGGTCGTGGCGGACGAGGACAAGATCGAAGGGCGCATTCATGGCGACCAGCCGGATGCCGACAAGGACGGCATGGGGATGCGGTTGATCTATATGCTGCTGATCGCCTTCATGCTGTCGATCTCGCAGACCGTGTTGACGGTGCTGACCGTGGTGCAATTCATCATAATGCTGGTCAATAACGGCGAAAAGAACGCGCGTCTGGCCGATTTCGGCACCGATCTTGGCATCTGGATGGCCAAGGCCGCGCGCTACCAGTCGGCGGCCTCGGATGTGAAGCCTTGGCCGTGGACGGAACTCGACTGACCCAGGCGGGTTGGGCCTTACCAGTCACAAGGGGTTTGCCATGGCAGGCGGATGGGCGCGCGATGGCGCGGTATCGGAACAGATCGAAGCCTCGATCGAGGACGAGTTGGCGCGGATGAAGGCGCGCGCGCAGCCGCAAGGTGAAAGCGCCATGTGCTGCGTCGAGTGCGAGGAAGAGATCCCCGAGGCGCGCCGGCGCGCGATTCCTGGCGTCAAGCTGTGCATCGACTGCGCAAGCGCACGCGACGGACGGACGGAGGCGCGTGGCGGGATCAATCGGCGTGGCTCGAAAGACAGCCAGTTGAAATGAGCGCGCCGCTGTCACAATCGCCCGTGTCGGACGCCCTGAACCTTGCCGGCCGCGTGCTGATCGCCGTGCTGTTTCTTGGCGGCACGGGTCAAAAGCTGCTGGACCCGACGCAGGTGCAGGGCATGCTGATGGGCATCGGGCTGTCGACCTGGCTGGTCTGGCCGGTGGCGGTGTTCAACTTGGTCGCGGCAGTGGCGCTGGTGCTGGGCCCATGGGTGCGGGCCTGGGCCCTTGTGCTGGCCGGCTATTGCCTGTTCACCAGTTTCTTTCATTGGCAGCTGCGCGCCGACCCGTGGCAGGTAACGATCATGGTCAAGAACTGGTCGATTGCCGGGGGGCTGTTGATCTTGGCGGCCAGCGGGCCGGGGCGATACGTGGCGTGGCAGGCGCGGCTGTGGCCATGGCGGCCAAAGCCCGACCGCTAAGGCCGGGCTTTGGTGCTGCGTCGAGTCACGCCCTATCGAGGTTCGAAATAGTTCATCGGCACCTTGAGGTAGGATCGCCCGTTGCCCTCGGGCGCGGGCAGGCGCCCGCCACGGATGTTCACCTGCAAGGCGGCCAGCATCAGCTTGGGCAACGGCAGGGTCTGATCGCGCGCATCGCGGACCTTGCTATACTCCGCCTCGGAGGGGGCGTCGCGCAGGTGGATGTTCTCGGCCTTGTGCCGGGCGACGGTCGCCTCGCACTGCGCCTCGCGGCCATCGGCATAGTCATGGCCGATGAACAGGCGTGTCTCGTCGGGCAGCGACAGGATCTTCTGGATCGTTTCGTACAGGTCCCTGGACGAGCCGCCGGGGAAATCGGCGCGCGAGGTGCCGCTGTCGGGCATCATCAGCGTGTCATGCACGAAGGCCGCATCCCCGGCGACATAGGTGATCGAAGCCAGCGTGTGACCGGGCGAAAAGATCACGCGCACGTCGATCGTGCCGACCTTGAACCTGTCGCCATCGGCCCAGAGGTGATCCCATTGCGAGCCATCGGTGGGGAAATCGGCGGGCAGGTTGTAGATCTCCTGCCACAGCTTTTGCACGCCCACGACGTTCTCGCCGATGGCGGTCTTCCCGCCAAGTTTCTCCTTCAGCCACGGCCCGGCCGAAAAATGGTCGGCATGGGGGTGGGTGTCGAGGATCCACTCGATCTCGATCCCGGTGTCCTGCACATAAGACAGGATCCTTTCGGCATTCGTGGTCTGGGTCGCGCCGGCCTTGGCGTCGTAATCGAGGACCGGGTCCACGATGGCGCCTTTCATGGTCTGGGGGTCGTGAAAGACGTATTGCCAGCTGCCCGTGGGTTCGTCCCAGAAGGGTTTGACGATCGGGTTCGGCATGGGATGTCCCTTTCCTTGTCTTGGTCAATCTTTTGCAAAGCTAATGCACGGGCCGTGCTTTGGTTCGCCCCATTCACGGGGTCGTGAAGGGGGCGCTTGCGGTCAGAGCGCGCGGGTCGAGAAATACCAATCGACCGTGTTGTAGCCTTCGCCGGCGCGCGCGGCGGCCTCTTCGGGGGTTTTGGGGGTGGGCACGATCACCTCGTCGCCGGGTTTCCAGTTTTCGGGCATGGCGCAGGCGTTTTCATCGGCGGTTTGCAGCGCGACCAGCAGGCGGTGGATTTCATCGACAGAGCGGCCGGCGTTCATCGGGTAGTAGACCATGGCGCGCAGCACGCCTTCGGGGTCGATGATGAAGGTGGCGCGGACGGCGGCGGTATCGGACGCGCCGGGCTGGATCATGCCATAGGCCTGGGCCACGGCCATGTTCAGATCGGCGATGATCGGGAATTTGATCTCGACGCCGAACTTCTCCTTGATGTTCAGCATCCAGGCGATGTGGCTGTAATGGCTGTCGATGGACAGGCCCAAAAGCTCGGTGTTCAGCGCGGTGAACTCATCCTGTTTGCGCGCGAATGCGATGAACTCGGTGGTGCAAACGGGCGTGAAATCGGCCGGGTGCGAGAACAGGATCAGCCATTTGCCGCGGTAATCCTCGAGGCGTTTCTGGCCGTGGGTGGTCGGCGCGTCAAAGGCCGGGGCGGTTTCGTTCAGGCGGGGGCCGGTGGGCTGGATCTGATCGGTCATCTCTGTCTCCGTCGGGGTTGGTGCGTTGCGATGAGGCAGAGATAGTGGCTGGCGAATGAGAGGTGAAATCAATTAAAAAGCTATCAGATATAGAAAAAGGCGATATAACATGGTGACGCTGCGCCAGCTTAGGTTTCTCACCGCCGTGGCCGATCATCTGAATTTTTCCCGTGCGGCCGAGGCGTGTTTCGTGACCCAGCCGACGCTGAGCGCCGGGATCAAGGAGATGGAGGCGCGCCTGGGCGTGCAACTGGTCGAACGGACGCGGCGTAGCGTGATGCTGACCCCCCTGGGCGAAGAGATCGCGGCCCGCGGGCGGCGCCTGCTGCTGGAGGCCGAGGAGATCGACAAGCTGGCCGAGGCGCATCTGCGCCCCGATGAGGGGGCGTTACGGCTGGGGGCGATCCCCACGATCGGGCCCTACCTGATCCCGCCCGCCCTGCCGGCGTTGCGCGGGGCGTTTCCAAAGCTCAAGATCTACTTGCGCGAGGAAATCACCGACAGCCTGATCGCCGGGTTGGGCGAGGGGCGGCTTGACGTGATCCTGATCGCGCTGCCCTTCGAGATCGGATCGCTCGATCACATGGCCTTGTTCGAAGATGGCTATCAACTGGCCACGCCGCCCGGCCCGATGGCCGCTTCGGGCCCCGAGGCGCTTGGCCTTGGCGGGCAGGTGATGCTGCTGGAAAAGGGTCACTGCCTGCAACGCCACGCGCTGCAGGCCTTTCCCGACCGGCATCTGGAACGGGACGAAAGCTTTTCTGCCACCAGCCTGACGACCCTGATCGCCATGGTGTCCGAGGGGTTGGGCATCACCCTGTTGCCGAACCTTGCCGTTGACGCGGGCGTGGCGGCGGGCGGGGCGGTGACCTTGACGCCCCTGCCCGAGGCGTGCCCGAGGCAGGTCGTTCTGGCCTGGCGCAAGACGAGCGCGCGCAAGGACGTGTTCCGCCGGATCGGGCGCATCCTGACCCAGACCCGGCACCAGATGGACCCGGGCGGCCGGTGACCCGGTCATGCGGCTGGAGGATGGGTCAGATCGCCGACGAGGTCGTTGCTTTCGCCTCGCGTCTTCTGTGCGCGACCCTGTTGTCGCGGCATGGTGGACACGGAAAAGGGTGACGAAAACCCCACAGCGCACAGGGGGGGCAGCGGCGGCAGTGGTGACTTTTCTTGCCTTGTGGACCCGTGCAGCACTATTTTTGCCACAATCATCCGCCACCAAGCGCGGAAAGAATAAAAGAAACACGAGGCATGGTGATGGCAGGACAAGGCCCCTGGGCGGCCCCCTTCTTCTATGCGGTCACGTTTGTGGTGGCGGCGGGCGCGGCACAGGCCGACGGCTTTTCGACCGAGGCGCCGCAGGTCGATCCTGCGGTGACGGCGCAGCCACTCGACCCTGACGAGGGCCGGCGCATCCTGGGTGTGGTGCGCATTTTCGACAATGACTGGTACGGCATCCCGGTGGGTGACCGCTACGATCGCTGGCAGACGGGCAGTTTCGCCGTTTCGCTGCTGCACGGCGACCCGTGGCGGGACGCCCTGCCGGATCGCCCCTTCGAGCTGATGGAATATCGTCTGCGCGGACAGGTGATTGCCCCTGACAACCTGGCGGCCCCCATGCCTGGCGACAGGCCCTATGCCTCGAGCTGGTGGCTGGGTGCGGCCACCCATTTCGGATGGCAGGGCTTTGACATCGCCGCGGGGGCGGATGTGGTCATGGTCGGTCAGCAGACGGGGCTGATGCGATTGCATAGCCATGTGCACGAGTTTTTCGGCAACAACCCGGTCGATATCGACGCGTTCGAGATCGATGACGGGGTCTATCTGCACGGCCGTCTCGAAGTGTCGCGCAATTTCGAATTCGATCGGTTCGCCTTGCGCCCCTTCGTCGCCGTTCAGGCGGGGGTCGAGACCCTGGCCCGCGCAGGGGTCGACCTGACCTTCGGCAATCTGGGGGCAGGGGGGCGTGCGCCTGCGCGACGAGGTCACCGGCCAGCGGATCGCGGGGCTCAACTCGGCCGAAACCCTGGGCGGTTGGTCCTTTCTGTTCGGGGGCGACATGGCATACATCAGCGACTCGGTCTTTCTGCCCGAGGACCGTGGCGCGCCCCTGGAAGAGGTCCGCCATCGTCTGCGGGCCGGCGTGAACTACGGGATCGGCGACAGCAATTTCTTCTACGGCGTCACCTACCTGTCCGAGGAATTCGAGGCCCAGCCGGCGGGCCAGGTCGTGGGAACGCTGTCCATCGACATCCGGTTCTAAACCCGAAACGCCGGCGCCGATGCGAATCAGCGGCTTCACAGGCTGATTCGCACATGCTAGGTTGCCCCGCATAACGCCGGACAACCGGCGAAGAACAGAACCTATGAGGCGGGGCAATGGGCACGGGCTTGCGGGGCGCGTTCATGTTGGCATGGGCGCAAACCTGGATCGAAGGATTACCGGCAGAACCAAATCAAGAACTGGCCGAGGGGATGACATGGCGCTGGCACGGCCGCGCCCTGCCACTGGAAGGCGACGGCGCCGCCCTCATGCTCTCCGCCAGCCGGGATCACGAAGAGCTCCGTGCGCGTGCGGCGCGGGTGGTGAGGAAACTCCTCCAGCACCCTGCGCGCAGCCCCGCCGACCTTTCCGACGACCCCGAGGATCCGCTTTTGTCGGGCGGGTTCATCGTCTCTGACGGCGCCGGCTTTTTCACGGCCGTTCCCGTTCCGGTCGAGGATGGCGCCACGCCGATCCTGATGTTTCCCGATGGCCTGCCCGCCCCCGGCCGCGACCACACCATCATCGCCCGGTCCGAGCGGTTCGTGCCGCAGGACCGTCAGGCGGCGGCATCGGTCATCTGTTTCACGCCCGGCACCCGTCTGCGCACCGAGCAGGGCGAGGCCGCCATCGAGGATCTGGGGCCGGGCGACCGCATCCTGACCCGTGACGACGGCCCGCAAGAGGTAATCTGGAGCGGGAACCGCCGCATGTCGGGCGCCCGCCTTTTCGCCATGCCTGACCAGCGCCCTATCCGTCTGCGGGCCGGGGCCTTGGGCGTGGACCGGCCCGACGCCGATCTGGTGGTCAGCCCGGAACACCGGATTCTGGTGGGGGGGGCGGCCTCGCGCGATCTGTGGGGCGAGCCCGAGGTGCTTGTGCGGGCCGCGGACCTTGTGGGCGATACGCGGGTGACCGTCGATCATTCGCTGCGGGAAACCTATTACATTCACCTCATGCTCGACCGTCATCAGGTCGTCTGGGCCAACGGCCTCGAGGTCGAGACCTTTCATCCCGGTTTCATGGGGCTCGATCACCTGAGCCGGTTGCAGCGCGACTGCCTGCTGGACATGCGCCCCGAGCTGGAGGCCGACCCCCACGCCTATGGCGCGCCAGCGCGCCGCGCGCTGACCCAGGCCGAGGCGGCGATCCTGCTGGAGGGCGCCCGCATGCGCCCCGGCGCCGTACGCACGGCGGCCTAGGCGACGGCCGGACGCCCCGGCCATTGACACCTGCACACCAAGGTGTAAAAGCGCGCCTCAACCCCGGTCGTTCAGGCCGGGGTCTTCATTTGGTGTTGGCGGCCCCCGCGAGGGGAAGCCTGTCGGGCCCCGGACCCCGTCCGGATAAGTCCAAAGGACAACGCCCTTCACTTGCGCCCCATCCGGGGCCCCTATCGAAGGAGATCAGACGGTGACCAAACGCACCTCTGCCAAGTACAAGATCGACCGCCGCATGGGCGAAAACATCTGGGGCCGCGCCAAGTCGCCGGTCAACCGCCGCGAATACGGCCCCGGCCAGCACGGCCAGCGCCGCAAGGGCAAGATGTCGGATTTCGGCCTGCAGCTGCGCGCCAAGCAGAAACTCAAGGGCTACTACGGCGATCTGACCGAAAAGCAGTTCCGCCGCATCTACGCCGAGGCCGAGCGCCTGCGCGGCGACACCGGTGAACAGCTGATCGGCCTGCTCGAGCGTCGCCTCGACGCCGTCGTCTACCGTGCCAAATTCGTGCCGACCGTTTTCGCCGCACGCCAGTTCGTGAACCACGGCCATGTTCTGGTGAACGGCAAGCGCGTCAACATCCCCTCCTACCGCGTGCAGGAAGGCGACGTGATCGAGGTGCGCGAAAAGTCCAAGCAGATGGCGCTGGTCCTCGAAGCCAGCCAACTGCCCGAGCGTGACGTGCCCGACTATCTCGACGTCGACCATTCCAAGATGACCGCAAGCTTCGTGCGCACCCCCGGCCTGGCCGATGTGCCCTACCCGGTCCATATGGAGCCGAACCTGGTCATCGAATACTACGCGCAGAACTAAGGTTCGCGCCAATCCGAATGACAAAAGGCCGCCCGCCCGGGCGGCCTTTTTCGTGTGGTGGATGGCCTTGGGGGGCGGCGCTTTTTGCTTGGTGCCGATAACCCCCGCGCAGGCCGAAAGTGAGACCGGTCGACGCTCATGTGCCCCAAGTGACATGCGCGCACCCCGTGGCCTTGCAAGGCGCGCGGATGACCATCATCGAAAGACTGGCCGCCCGGCTGGGCCCCTTGCCTACGACATGCTCGGGTGGCGCGGGTGATCATCCAGCCATCCCCAACCCGCGCCTTGGCCTCATAGAACGTGACGTGTCAGGCGCTTGATTGCCGGGTTTGGCTTTTGTGGATCATCCGAAGGGCAGGTTTCGACCTCAAAGCGGCAGCGGCTGCCATCCGGGGCCAGAACGGTCAGGTCCTCGGGGTCGGCGGCGGACTCCATCACATGGCGCGCGAATTGGGCGCCATAGCCGCGCGGCGGCAGCACGGAGGCGATGAACGCCTCGATCGCCTCGGCGCCCACGATCTCACCGAAGGGCGAGGCGGTGGACCAGACGGCGTCCGGATGGAACAGGCGGGCCGCCGCCGGCCCGTCGCGTCGGTCGACGCAATCGAGAAACTGCATCAGCAGGGCACGCGGGCTCTGACGGGCCGCATAGCGGGTATGGAGTAGCTGATGTGCCGCCGGAGAGTTCGGCGCGCCAAGCTCGGTCGCATAGAGGGTCTGGACGTCGGTGTTCTCGTGCGACCGGCGACGCGGCGCTTGCGCGTCGACCGCGTAGATCGACCTCGCGCGTTTTTCGAGGATGTGCGGGTCCAGCGACTTCGGCTCTCCACCACCGCCCAGGCAGCCGCCGACACAGGCCATGACCTCGATGGCGACGAACTCGTCGCGCCAGGTGTCTTCCTCCAATAGCCGTTGCGCCGCAGCGATGCCGTTGCAGACGGCCACCGTGCCGACACCGGGAATGGTGGCCGTTTTCACGCCCCTGCGCACGCCCCGTAACGCTTCCCACTCCAATGGCAGGGACTCGTCCGCGCCCTGCAGATGGGTCGCGGTGCGCACCATTGCCTCCATCACGCCGCCCGATGCGCCAAAGATCTGCGCCGCGCCGGTGCTTTCGCCCAGCGGGCTGTCGAACGCGCCATCCTCGGGCAATGCGCCGAAGGCGATCCCGCGCGTTCGGATCATCCTTGCCAACTCCCGTGTCGTCAGCACGTGATCCACGTCGCCCGACATGCCGGGGCGTTGGGCCTCGTCCTTTTTCGCCGTGCAGGGCATGACGCTGACGACATAGGGTTCCGCGGTGCCCGAGGCGAAATCCCCCCCGAGCGCCCGGGCGAACATGCCGCGCTTGGCGATGGCCCCGTGCATTTGCTGGGGGGATTTGGTCGTGCTCAGATGCGGCAGCAGATCGGGGCGGTTCAGTTCGACCCAGTTCACCCAGCCCGGGCAGCAGGAGGTGAACAGCGGCAGGTCCTTTCCGCCGCGAATGCGCGCAAGCAGTTCCGAGCCTTCCTCCATGATCGTCAGATCGGCGGCGAAATTGGTGTCGAACACAAAATCGAAGCCGAGCGCGCGCAGCGCATTGATCAGGCGGCCGGTGCTGACCGTTCCCGGGGCAAGGCCGAACTCTTCGCTGATGGCCACGCGGGTGGCCGGCGCCACCTGCACGACCGAGACACGGCGATGGCCATCGAGCGTGCGCAAAACCTCGTGCCAATGCGGCGCTTCGATCAGGGCCCCGACCGGGCAGACAAGGGTACATTGCCCGCAGGAAATGCACTTGGTTCGACCCAGCGGCTGGTCGAACACGGTGACGGGGTGCCGGTCAAATCCGCGTTGCGCGAAGCCGATCACGTTCTGGTCCTGCACCGCGTCACCGCACACCTCGGCGCAGAGCCCGCATTCGATGCATTTGGACAGATCGCGCCAGATGCTGGGCGAGGTATGGTCCGACGCCATGGTATCGGGGCCATCCGCCGGACCCGCGGGGACCTTGGGCCAGAACTCGTCCCATTGGTTTTCGCTGACAAGCCGCTGAAGCTGACACGCCCCGTTCACTTCGCAGCGCATGCAGTCATTCGGGTGGCGCGCCAAGAGCCATTGCGCATCGGCCAGGCGAAAGGCCTGCAATGCATTGGAGTCGGTGGTCACGACATCACCATCCCGCGCCAGGGTTCTGCAGGCCGGCTGCGGGCGGTCGGCGCCGTCGATCTCGACAAGGCACATGCGGCAGACGGCCTTGGCCGGAAGGCCGGGGTAGTGACACAGGGTCGGCACATGCACGCCCGCCGCCCGCGCAGCGTCCAGAAGGCTGCTGCCTTCTGCACAGTCCACCTGCCGCCCGTTCACCGAAAGCGTGATCATTCGGCGTCACCTCCTCACGGGGGCAGTCATACCAGAATTTCACCGCCGCAACAGGGCGTCGGCCCCCCTGTTGCCCAGCGTCGGTCGCATGGTGCATGGCGCGATGGCCCCAAAAGGCCATCCCTCTCTGCGTCAGCGCACAGACATACCCCTCGTCAGGCGATGCGTTTCGGCGTATCTGCACGGGGATGGCACTTGGTGATACCCTGAAAACCCTGTCCCTGTCCGAGGCGGAGGCGCTGCCGATCTGGCGGCGGCCCGTGGCCCTGCTGGCGGTCATGGCCTTTGCCATGCCCATCGCCTTTGCGACCTGGTCGGCGCTTTTGAACAATTTCGTCATCGAAATGGCGGGGTTCGACGGGTCGGACATCGGGTGGCTGCACACGGTGCGCGAGATCCCGGGCTTCCTGGCCATCGGTGTGATCTTGCTGATCCTCTTCATCCGCGAACAGGTGCTGGGGCTGATCTCCCTGATGCTGTTGGGCATCGCCACGGCGATGACGGCGCAATTCCCGTCGCTTGGCGGGCTTTTGTTCGTGACCCTGCTCAGTTCGATCGGGTTTCACTATTACGAGACGGTGAACCAGTCGCTGCAGCTGCAATGGATCGACAAGAAAAAGGCGCCGCAGACCTTGGGGTGGTTGCTGTCGATCGGGTCGGGGGCGACACTGGTGGCCTATGCGCTAATCGTGCTGACTTGGCGGGCCTATGACCTCAGCTACGATCTGGTCTACTGGGTCGCGGGCGGCACCACGGCGGCCATCGCGCTGTTCTGTTTCCTCGCCTACCCGCAATTCGAAAGCCCCAATCCGCAGACCAAGAAGATGGTCCTGCGCAAGCGCTACTGGCTGTATTACGCGCTGCAATTCATGTCCGGCGCGCGGCGGCAGATCTTCGTCGTCTTCGCGGGCTTCATGATGGTCGAACGCTACGGGTTCGAGGTGCACCAGATCACCGCGCTGTTCATGGGCACGCTCTTGGCCAACATGGTGGCGGCGCCCCTGTTGGGGGCGGTGGTCGCGCGCTTTGGCGAGCGTCTGGCCCTGATCATCGAATATGCGGGCTTGGGGATGGTTTTCATCCTCTATGCCGGGCTCTACTGGTTCGACTGGGGGCCGGTCATGGCCGGGGCGCTTTACGTGGTGAACCACCTGTTTTTCGCGCTGGCACTGGCCATCAAGACTTATTTCCAGAAAATCGCCGCGCCGGGCGATATCGCGCCCACGGCCGCCGTGGCCTTCACCATCAACCATATCGCGGCGGTGTTTCTGCCGGCGGGGTTGGGGTATCTCTGGCTGACCTCGCCCGTGTCGGTCTTCGTGCTGGCGGCGGCCATGGCGCTGGTGTCGCTGCTCTTGTCGCTGTTGGTGCCGCGCCACCCCGAACCGGGCCGCGAGACGTTGCTCGTCGGCCCGCCGTAGCCCCCGCCCCGGCCGAGTAGATCAGACAGACCGCCGCTGCCGCTGGCACAGGGGCGCGATCGAGAAATGCGTGATCGCGCCGTTCAGCATCTCGAACGCCAAACGGCTGCTGCACCCGTCCGCCATGGTGCCGGTGCCTTCGATCCGGCCTTGCCGCACGCCGTTCGACATGGACCACGCGACCGAGGTGAAGCTGACCTCCGAAAAGGCCGCAAGCGGGTCGAAGATGGCGCGCATAGCGTCCTCGCTCAGGCTGTCGGCGGTGCCGAGGTGGAGTAGCGCGCGTGCCTCGGCGATCTGACCGGAGCCGCCAAGGGCCAGGAATTCGCGCGCCGTGCGGCTATCGCCCCTTTGATCCGGGAAGCCGAAACTTATTGCCCCGCCGATGACGGCGAAAACGCCCACTGGACTCTTGAGCATGGCCTTGTCCCTCCTGCCGTCCGTCATTCCATACTAGCCCGAACGGAGGGCGCGCGGGCAGGCCGGGTTTTCCGACCCTCCGGGGTTCCCGACAGACGCGCCCGGCACGACACGGCCCGGGGCCGCGATCCTCGGCAGCGCGGCGCATGGTTGCCCGAGGGCACCGCGTGGCTGGCCTAACGGGGCGGCGCAGGCTATGCGGTGGGTGACATACGCAGGAAAGGCCCCGCCATGCCCACTTTCACGGCGCTCACCACTCTTCCCGGAAAGGACAAGGCCGAGGCGCTTGGCCTCGCGCTCGAAGATATCATGCCCGAGCCGACCGGCGTCGGGGTCTTCGAACTGGAGGACGGCTCGGGCCTGTGGGAGGTCGGGGCGTATTTCACCGAAAGCCCCGATGAGGTTGCCCTTGCGCTGCTGGCCGCGGCCCATGGCGCGCAGCCCTTTGCCGTCTCTGAACTGCCCGAAACCGATTGGGTCGCCCATGTACGCCGCGAGTTGCACCCGGTCGCGGCGGGGCGGTTCTATCTGCACGGATCTCATGACGCCGACACGGTCCCGGCCACGGCCACACCGCTGTTGATCGAGGCGGCGATGGCCTTTGGCACGGGGCATCACGGCACGACAAAGGGCTGCCTCGAGGCATATGACGCGCTGCTTTCGCAGGGGGTCGTGCCCGAAAATGCCGTCGATATCGGCTGCGGCACGGCTGTGCTGGCCATTGCGGCGGCCAAGACCTCTCCGAACCCTGTCCTCGCCTCCGATATCGACCCTGTTTCCGTCGAGGTCGCATTGGCCAATGCAGCGGCCAACGGGGTCGCGGGGCGCGTCCGCTGTGTCGAGGCCGCCGGCTTCGATCACCCCGACCTCGCGGCGAAAGCGCCCTTCGATCTGGTCTTTGCCAATATCCTAAAGGGTCCGCTGATCGACCTTGCCCCCGCCATGGCGGCCCATGTCGCGCCTGGCGGGCATGTGATCCTGTCGGGCATTCTGAACGAGCAGGCCGACGAGGTGATCGCCGCCTACGCCGCGCAAAACATGCGCGTGCTGACCCGGTCGGAAATCGGCGAATGGACGACATTAACCCTGATTGCTTAAATTTTGTCGCAATTCAGCCGCAATTGTGGTACCTACAGCGTCGGTGGGGGTGACTTGGAATTGTCAGGTTGCCCTAATGGCTTATAAAGAAACGACTTTTGCAGACCGTGTCGCGCGCATCGAGCGTGCCCGCTCGAAAGGATTATTTCGTCGCCGTCGCGCCCGCAGGATGCCGCGGGGCGTGGTAATGCATCCCGATGGTGTGATCACCTACAACAGACCTCGGGAACGACGCTTCAGCTTCGCTTTTCCCTTGCGCGGTCTGATGCTCGCCTTTGCGCTGATCGTCGCCGTAAAGGCCTTTCTGATGTCGGCAATTGGCATGGAGGCATATGGCGCGGCCGTGGCCCAGCTGCTGGCTGGGTCCGATTTGGAGCGCGTCGCCGGCCTGATCTTGGCGCCTGATGCTGTCTCGCTTTGGGTGGTGGATGGGTACGAGGCGGTGTCGCGTCTTGTGACTGACGCTCTGGCGCGATCGGCCGCCTAAGCGATACCGGCCGACATCCGGCAACAAGAAAGGCGCGCTGGCCTGGCCCGCGCGCCTTGTCTGTCGATGGATCGGTGGCGGGCAGTTCACGCCTGCCGCGCGTTCTGCGTCAGCGGTGCCGGCCCTCGGCGATCATGTCGATGTCGCCCCGCACGAGGCCCAGATCGTCCAGCTCGCGGTCGGTCAGTTGCGACAGCGCCTTGCGCGTCACGCGTGCATCATTCCATGCGGCGATGCGGCCGACCATCCCGGCAAGGACGGTCGTGGCGCTGATCCCTGCGCCGAGGGGGCGGTTGGTGATGATGGCCATTGGTCTCATCCTTTCCGGTCGAAGTCACGGTTTGGGGCACCTAGACGATGCCCGTGCGAATACTCCGCAACTAGCTGCCGAAAACCCCGCTCACAAGTCGTGATTTTTGCATGGGTTCCATGCGCGGTCTGCATGTCTCGAATTCCGCCTAAGCCAATGGATTAAATGGCAAAAATTCGCCTAGACTCGTGTCGTTTTTCAACCTTCGAATGACGATTTTCGACCGCCGGAAACGCCGCGTGTCGCAACCGGATCGCGGGGTGTCGAAAACGCGCATCGCTTGGCAAATGTTCGCCTTTCGTGCTAATGATGCGGAAAGGTCGCGGAAAAGGCGACGCAGCAGGGGCAGGCGGGCGGCAGATGCGCATCATCGGGATCGATCCGGGGCTGGCATGCCTCGGTTGGGGCGTCATCGACGCCGATCAGGGGCGAATCAGGCATGTTGCGAATGGGCAATGCCGCTCGTCCGGACCGGATCTGGCGCAACGGCTGCTGTCGCTGCACCAGCAGCTCAGCGATGTGTTCGCCACACACCGGCCTGCCGCCGCCGCGGTCGAGCAGACCTTCATGAACCGCGACGGCGTGGCGACGCTGAAACTGGGGCAGGCGCGCGGCATCGCGATGCTGGTGCCGGCGCAGGCCGGGCTGTCGGTGGCGGAATATGCCCCGAACGCGGTGAAGAAGGCCGTGGTCGGCGTGGGGCATGCCGACAAACGCCAGATCCAGCACATGGTGCGTCTGCAGATGCCCGGTGTGGCCCTGGCCGGTCCCGATGCGGCGGATGCGCTGGCGATTGCGATGTGCCATTCCTTTCACGCACAGTCGGCCGGGCGTTTGTCGGCGGCGTTGGCCGCGGCGGAGGGGCGTCGATGATCGGCAAACTGGCAGGGCGGCTTGACTACAAGGCGGGTGATCACGTGCTGATCGATGTCGGCGGTGTCGGCTATGTGGTGCATTGTTCGGACCGCACCTTGGCCGCATTGCCGGGGCCGGGCGAGGCGGTGGCGCTTTATACCGAGTTGCTGGTGCGCGAGGATCTGTTGCAGCTGTTCGGCTTCGTCACCCCGTATGAGCGCGAATGGCACCGCCTGCTGGTTTCGGTTCAGGGGGTGGGCGCCAAGGCGTCGATGGCCATTCTGGGCACGTTGGGGGCCGACGGGGTCGCGCGGGCCATCACCCTCGGCGATGCGGCGGCGGTCAAGGCCGCGCCGGGCGTCGGCCCGAAACTGGCGCAACGGGTGGTCAACGAGTTGAAGGACAAGGCGCCGGCCACGATGGCGATGGGCGGCAGCATGGGCGCGGCCATGGGCGATGCCCCAGCGCAGGTGATCGCGCCCGATCCCGTGGCCACCCCATCCCCACCGGCGCAGGCCCCCTCCAGCAGTGCCCAGGCCGATGCGCTGTCGGCGCTGCAGAACCTTGGCTATGCGCCATCCGATGCGGCCCGCGCCGTGGCCGAGGCCGCGGGCCATGACGGGGCGGCCGAGACCTCGGCCCTGATCCGCGCGGCCCTGCGCCTGCTGGCGCCGCGAGACCAGGCGTGATGCTGGCCACACACCCCCACTTGCGGCATAACCCCCACCCATGACCGAGCCTGATCCCACCCTGCGTCCTGGCCCTCTGCCCGAGGATGCCGACCGCGCCCTGCGCCCGCAGACGCTGAACGACTTCATCGGTCAGGAAGAGGCGCGCGCGAACCTGCGCGTCTTCATCGAAAGCGCGCGGCGGCGGGGCGAGGCGATGGACCATGTCCTGTTCCACGGCCCGCCGGGGCTGGGCAAGACGACGCTGGCGCAGATCATGGCGCGCGAGTTGGGCGTGAATTTCCGCATGACATCGGGGCCGGTGCTGGCCAAGGCGGGGGATCTGGCGGCGATCCTGACCAATCTCGAGGCACGCGACGTGCTGTTCATCGACGAGATCCACCGCCTGAACCCGGCGGTCGAAGAGGTGCTGTATCCTGCGCTGGAAGATTTCGAACTCGACCTCGTGATCGGTGAGGGGCCGGCGGCGCGCACCGTGCGGATCGAATTGCAGCCCTTCACGCTGGTGGGGGCGACGACAAGGCTGGGGCTGCTGACCACGCCGCTGCGCGACCGGTTCGGCATCCCGACGCGGCTGAATTTCTACACCCATGCCGAGCTGGATCACATCGTGGCGCGTGGCGCGCGGCTCGCCGGGCTGGAGTCCGAGCCGGCCGGCACCGCCGAGATCGCGCGCCGGGCCCGCGGCACCCCGCGCATCGCCGGGCGCCTGCTGCGCCGCGTGATCGATTTTTGCGCTGGTCGAGGGCGATGGGCGGCTGACGCGCGCCATCGCCGACCGCGCCTTGACGCGGCTGGGTGTCGATACGCTGGGTCTGGACGGGGCGGATCGTCGATATCTTGGCCTGATTGCGGAAAACTACGGCGGCGGGCCGGTGGGGATCGAAACGGTTGCCGCCGCCCTGGCCGAGCCGCGCGACGCGCTGGAAGAGGTGATCGAACCCTTCCTGTTGCAACAGGGCCTGATTGCCCGCACGCCGCGCGGCCGGATGCTGGCGCACAAAGGGTGGACGCATCTGGGTCTCGCCCCGCCCAAGCCGCCGGGTCAGGGCGATCTGTTCTGAGCGGTGCAGGATTTCTCGAGAAATCCTGTCCGGAAAACTCGAGTTTTCCGCGTTTTCGCAAGCGAAAACGCTGGCTCCTCTTGACCCTTTAAGCCTGACGCGATTGACCCTGTTGCCCATGACCGATGCAACACTCGACCCGCTGTCGCCCCCCGAGATCGAGGCGCTGTTCACCCGCGCCGATGGCCAGTATTTGTTCGCCCGCTGGGGGCGGCCCATCGTGCCCGTCGTCTTCGGCGTCGAGGATCAGACCGTCTCGATTCTGAAAGGCGCGATCGAGGCCGTCGTCGCCTTGGCCGGGCACAAGATGGCCGAGACCGACCCGGAATTGGGCGCGAACCTGATGGTCTTTTTCATCCGCGACTGGTCGGAACTGGTCGAAACACCCAACCTCGACCGCTTGTTGCCCGATCTGCCCGGTATCGTGGCGCGCCTGCAAGACGCGGACGCGAACCAGTACCGATCGTTTCGGTTCGATGAAGCCGGGGGCATCAAGGCCGCGTTCGTTTTCATCTGCATGGATGAGGCCATGTCGGCGGTCCCGGCCGAAACCATCGCCCTCAGCCAGGTGGTGCAAACGATCCTGCTGTGGTCCGACACGGCGTTTCTCGGGACGTCGCCACTGGCCGTGGTGCAAAAGGACGGCCCCGCCGTCCTGAAACCGCAGATCGCCGATGTGATCCGCGCGGCCTATGATCCGGTCATGCCGGTGGCTGCGACCGATCCGCCCCACGCCTTGCGACTGGCCGCAAGACTGCCGCGCCCCTCTTGAACGGGGCCGGGATCGGGGGCATGTCGAGCTCATGATCCATCGCCACCCGATCCGCGTGTATTACGAAGACACCGACCTTGCCGGGATCGTCTATTACGCCAACTACCTGAAATTCCTTGAACGCGGCCGGTCCGAGATGGTGCGCGCGGCCGGGATCAGCCAGGTCGAGATGAAGGCGCAGGGGTTGGTCTTTGCCGTCCGACGGGTCGAGGCCGACTATCTGCGGCCGGCGCATTTCGAGGATCTGTTGAGCGTCGAGACGCGCATGGGGCCGCTCAAGGGGGCCAGTTTTGACATGCCGCAGCGTGTGTTGCGCGGCGACGAGGTGCTGCTGGAGGCCGTCACCAAGGTCGTGGTGCTGAACGCGGCGGGGCGGGCGACGCGCCTTCCGGCGGATATTCGCGCAAAACTCATCGCGATTGCGGCGGATGACGGCGAATAAAGCAGAAGTGTTCGCCAAGCCCCTTACAAACTGGTAAACTGTTGCCCTAATGAGGCGCTGAAAACAGCGTCCGAGACCGTTTGGGGCCGGGCAGAGGAAGATTTAAGCCATCATGGAAACAGAAACGCTCGCGTTGGCGCAGGAGGCGGATTTCACGCTGATCGCGCTGTTTTTCCGCGCGTCCTTTATCGTGCAGCTTGTGATGATCGCCTTGATCGCGGCGTCGGTCTGGCTGTGGGCGATCACCTTCTCGAAGATCGCGATGTATCGCCGGGCGCGGGCCAATGCGGCGGCCTTCGACGCCGCGTTCTGGTCGGGCGAACCGCTGGACGAGCTTTACGACCAGGTGGCCGATGCGCCGGCCAGCGCGTCCGAACGCGTCTTCGTGGCCGGCATGACCGAATGGCGGCGATCCCTGCGCGATGACGGGGCGTTGATCCCGGGCGTGCAGCAGCGCGTGGACCGGTCGATGGATGTCGCCATCTCGCGCGAAGCGGAGCGGCTGACCAGCGGCCTGACCTTTCTGGCGACCACCGGCGCAACGGCCCCCTTCGTGGGCCTGTTCGGCACGGTCTGGGGCATCATGCGGTCGTTTCAGGAAATCGCGATTTCCGGCAACACATCCCTCGCGGTCGTGGCGCCCGGTATCGCCGAGGCCTTGCTGGCCACGGGGCTTGGGCTGCTGGCCGCGATCCCGGCCGTGATCCTCTACAACAAGCTGTCGAATGACGCCGAAGCGCTTGTGGCGACCTACGAGGGCTTCGCCGACGAGTTTTCGACCCTTCTGTCGCGGCAGCTCGACTGATGGGGGCGTCTGTCGGACATAATGCAGGGCCGCGCCGTCGGCGGGGGCGGGCGCGGCGCGTGGCCAGCCGCCCCATGTCCGAGATCAACGTCACCCCCTTCGTGGACGTGATGCTGGTGCTGTTGATCGTCTTCATGGTCTCGGCGCCGCTGATGACCGTGGGCGTGCCCATCGACCTGCCCGACACCTCGGCCGAGGCGCTGCCGTCAGAGGATGAAGAACCCCTGACCGTGACGCTGGCCCCCGATGGCACCGTGCTGATACAGACCACCGAGGTGGCGCAGTCGGAACTGGTGGCACGCCTGCAGGCCATCGCGTCGGAACGCGACAGCCCGCGCGTTTTCCTGCGGGCCGACGGGTCGATCCCCTATGAGCGCGTGATGACGATCATGGGCGCGCTGAACGCCGGCGGGTTCCGCGAGATCGGGCTGGTGACGGATTCCGGCGGGCCGCGCCTCGACGGGTCCGGGGAGTGACGGGGCCATGCGCCGGTCGCTCTATGCTTCGACGGCGATCCACGTTGCGATCCTGCTATGGGTCGCAATCGGGGGGAACCTGCTGCGCAGCACGCCTGAGACCGAGTTTCAGGTGACCGGCGTGACCCTGTTGTCCACCGCCGAGTTCGAGGCGTTGACGCAAGGCACCGTGCCCACGCCGGTGGCGATCGAAACCATCGCCCAGCCCGAGGCCGAGGACCAGGCCGCCGCCCCCGAACCGCTGGCCCCCGAACAGGCCCCGCCGCCCCGTGCGCGGCCCGAGGAAAGCGCCGCCCCCGCACCCGAGACCGCGCCCGAGCCGGTCCCACCCGCGCCGCAGGCCGAGGTGACCGACGAGGTCGCCGCACTGCCGGTGCCGTCCGGCGCTCCGGACCTGCCCCCCAGCGACACGCCCACCCCGCGCGAAGCCCCGCGTGTCGCCCCCGTACCCGCCCCGGCCCCCGAGCCCGGTGTCGAGACCGCGCCCGAGGTGCTGGATCAACCCGTCTCGCCCGACATCAGCGCCGCCCCGTCCGACGAGGCGGTCCAGACCGCGCCCGAAGAGGCGACAACCGAGATCGTGACCGAGGCCGAAGACCCCGCGGGCGGCCCCGTTGCGCCGACCGCCTCGCCGCGGCCCACGGCCCGGCCCGCGCGCCCCGCGCCGGTCGATGTCGCCACGGATGCGCCCACGCCCGAGCCGGACCCCGAGGACACCGCGCCCGCCGCCGACGACCCGCTGGCCGATGCCATCGCCAGCGCCGTGGCCGAGGCCGTCGAGGCGCCACCGCCCGCCGCGCCCTCGGGGCCGCCGCTGAGCCAGGGGGTGCGCGACGGCTTCCGCATCGCCGTGCAGGCCTGCTGGAACGTGGGTGCGCTCTCGACCGAGGCGTTGGGCACGACCGTCGTCGTCGGGTTCGACATGGCACGCGACGGTCGCCCGGAAACGGGCAGCATACGCCTGATCGAGTTTTCCGGCGGCTCGTCGGCCGCCGCGCAACAGGCCTACGAGGCCGCCCGGCGCGCCATCATCCGCTGCGGCACCAACGGCTATGACCTGCCCGAGGAAAGCTATGACCGCTGGCAGCAGGTCGAACTGGTTTTCAACCCCGAGGGGATGCGCCTGAGATGACCCGTTGCGGGAATCGCCATATCCTCAGTCCAGACGCCGCCCCAGCGGCAGGAGGTCCATTGTGTTCAGAGTATTGAAGACGCTTGTCGCGGTTGCGCTGTTGGCGGCACTGCCCCTGTCGGCCAGCGCGCAGAACGGCCCCCTGCGGTTGGAAATCACCGAGGGCGTCATCGAACCCCTGCCGTTCGCGCTGCCGCAATTCATTGCCGAAAACGGGGCGGCGGGCGATGTGGCCGCCGATATCACCCGTGTCATCGCCGCCGATTTGCGCGGCACGGGCCTGTTTCGGCAGATCCCGCCCGATGCCTACATCTCGACCGTCACCAATTTCGCGTCGCCCGTGCAGTATGCCGATTGGCAGGCGATCAACGCGCAGGCGCTGATCACCGGCTCGGTCGAGGCGCGGGGCGATGGCACCATCGTGGTCCGTTTCCGCCTGTTCGACGTGTTCTCGCAGGCGCCCCTGGGCGAGGGGTTGCAGTTTTCCGGCAGTGTCGAAAGCTGGCGTCGCATGGCCCATACCGTCGCCGATCAGGTCTATGAACGCATCACGGGCGAAACGGGATATTTCGACACGCGCGTGGTCTTCATCCACGAGGAGGGTCCGAAAAATGCCCGCCTCAAGCGGCTGGCGATCATGGATTACGATGGCGCGAACGTGCAGTTCCTGACCGACAGCCGCAGCCTCGTGCTTGCGCCGCGTTTCTCGCCACAGGGCGATCGCATCCTGTATACCAGCTACGAAGGCGGCACGCCGCAGGTCTATATCATGGACGTGGCCACCGTCACGCGCCGCCCGCTCGAGGCGATCCCGGCGGGCAACATGACCTTTTCGCCGCGGTTCTCGCCCGATGGCACGCAGGTGGTGTTCTCGCTCGAACAGGGGGGCAACACCGATATCTACATGCTGGACCTTGCCACAGGCACGCGCCGACAGTTGACCAACGCCCCCTCGATCGAAACCGCGCCCAGCTTTTCGCCCGATGGCAGCCGGATCGTGTTCGAGTCCGACCGCTCGGGCACGCAGCAGATCTACGTGATGAGCGCCAATGGCGGCGAGGCGACCCGCATCAGCCAGGGCTCGGGGCGCTATGGCACGCCCGTCTGGTCGCCGCGCGGCGACTACATCGCCTTCACCAAGCAGGAGGGCGGGCGCTTTCACATCGGCGTGATGCGCATCGACGGGGCCGAGGAACGGCTGCTGACCGCCAGTTTTCTGGACGAGGGCCCGACATGGGCGCCGAACGGGCGTGTCATCATGTTCACCCGCGAAACGGCGGGGGCCAATGGCGCACCGGCGGTCTATTCCGTCGATATTTCGGGGCGCAACCTGCAACGGGTCGCGACCCCCGGCATGGCCTCCGACCCGGCGTGGTCGCCGCTCTTGCGCTGATCGTCACCATCATGGACGGGGCCGCGCGCCCCGTGATACCTTTCCTCAAAACACGAACCCCGAGGACCCGAGCCAAATGACCCCGATCCTGACATCCCGTTTCGCCGCGCGCACCGCCCTGGTGGCCGCCGCCCTGTCGCTGGCCGCCTGTTCGCAGGGCGGGCTTGGCGGAGATGACGCCATCGAATTGCGCGGCGGCGGCGCCGGCGGCACCGGCGCGGCCTCGGACCCGCGCAGCCCGGCCTATTTCAACACCGTCGTCGGTGACCGTGTGTTGTTCGAGGTGGACCAGTCCACGCTGACGGCGGCGGCGCGGGCCACCCTGGATGCGCAGGTGCGCTGGCTGCGCGACAACCCCGAATACGACGCCCTGATCGAGGGGCACGCCGATGAGCAGGGCACGCGGGAATACAACCTCGCCCTCGGGGCGCGCCGCGCCTCGGCGGTGCGGGACTACCTGGTGTCGCAGGGTATTCCGGATGCCCGGCTGCGCACCATCAGCTATGGCAAGGAGCGCCCGCTCGAGATCTGTTCCGAGGAAGCCTGCTATCGCCAGAACCGTCGCGCGGTGACGGTCATTTCGGCCGGGCCTGGGGTCTGACCGGATGCGCCGCACGCTGATCGCTGCCGCCATGGCCATGGCCTTGCCCGGCCTCGCTCCGGCGCAGAGCGCCGAAACCCTGGCCGATATCCGGCAGGAACTGTCGGTGCTCTATGTCGAGTTGCAGAGGCTGGGTCGCGAGTTGAACACGACCGGCGGCGCAAGCGGCAGCGGCGCAAGCGGCCCCGCCTTGGTGCGGATGGACGCGATCGAGGCTGAATTGCGGCGGCTGACCGCCCTGACCGAAGAGTTGCAGCTGCGCATCAACCGGGTCGTGACCGATGGCACGAACCGCGTCGGCGATCTGGAGTTTCGCCTGTGCGAACTGGAGCCCGATTGCGACATCGCCAGCCTGGGCGATACGCCGAACCTGGGCGGGGTCGAGGTGCCGGCGACCGGCGGCGGCGGTCTTGCGCCCGGTACCGGCGCGGCCGGCGGCAGTGGTCAGCAACTGGCCGTGGCCGAGCAGGACGATTTCGACCGGGCGCGCGCGGCCTTCGAGGCGGGCGATTACGCCGAGGCCGCGACCGCCTTCGAAAGCTTCACCCAGACCTATCCCGGTGGGCCGCTCTCGGCCGAGGCGCATTTCCTGCGTGGCGAGGCCGAGGCCGCGCAAGATGCGTGGAATCAGGCCGCGCGCGCCTATCTCGACAGTTTCACCGCGGCCCCCGAGGGGCAGCGCGCGCCCGAGGCGCTGACGCGGCTGGGCATTGCGCTGGGGCGTCTGGGTCAGGCCGAAGAGGCATGCGTGACCCTGGGCGAAGTGGCGATCCGCTATCCCAACTCACCGGCCGTGGCGCAGGCGCAATCCGAGATGTCGCGCCTTGGGTGTTTGTGACCGACACCTCCCTTCAAGATCGCTTCGCCGCGCGCATGGGGCAGCTTCTGGGGCCTGAGTTTCCGGCGCAGATCGGTCTGGCCGTGTCGGGTGGTGGCGATTCCATGGCGATGCTGACGCTGGCGCATAACTGGACCCGCGACTGGGGTGTGCGGTTGCGGGTGGTGACGGTCGATCACGGTTTGCGCCCCGAAAGTGCCGCCGAGGTCGAGATGGTCGCCCGCGAATGCGCCGCACTCGGCTGGCCCCATGACACGCTGCGCTGGCATGGCTGGGACGGTCAGGGAAACCTGCAGGATGCAGCCCGGCGCGCGCGCCTGGCCTTGATCGACGCCTGGCGCGGCGAGATGGCCCATATCCTCTTTGCGCACACCCTCGATGACCAGGCGGAAACCGTCCTGATGCGGCTGAAACGCGGCTCGGGCGTCGATGGTCTGTCGGGCATGGCCGAAACGCGGCGCCTGTCCTCGGGCATGGTGGTGCTGCGCCCGCTGCTGCGGGAACGGCGCGAGGACCTGCGCCACTACCTGACAACGCTCAAGGGGCACTGGGTCGAAGACCCGTCAAACGCGGATCCGAGGTTCGATCGCGTGCGGACGCGGCAGGTGCTGGCGCTGTTGTCGGACTATGGCCTGACGCCCGAGGGCTTGGTTGAAACCGCGTCGCGCATGGCGCGCGCGCGGACGGCGTTGATGCGCCGGACCGGCGAGGCGGCCGCGCGGATCGTGACCGAGGGCGCGGTGGACGGCCGTCCGACCGGCGATCTGTGGATCGCGCGGGACGGGTTTGCCGCGCTCGACCGTGAAACGCAGTTGCGGCTGCTGGCCGCGGGTCTGGGCTGGATCGCGAGCGCGTCTTACCGCCCGCGTGCTACGGCGCTCGAGGCCGTTCTGGACCGGGCGCTGGCCGGGGGCGGCGGCACGTTGGGTGGCTGCGAGCTGCGTGTATCGAAAACCCATCTGCATCTGTTTCGCGAGTTCAAGGCGGTGGCCACGCTCTCGACCCCGGCCGTGTCGGGCGCGCTGTGGGACACGCGGTGGCGGCTGGCCGCGTCCTACCCCGGATTGACGCTGCGCGCGCTGGGGCCGGATGGCTGGGGACAGCTGGGCGAGACGGCGAAAACCGGTGCGTGCTTTGCGGCGGCGCGCAGCCTTCCGGCCCTGTTCGACGATGCCGGGCTTGTGAGCTGCCCCGTACTCGGGCATGGTAACCCTGCAGAAGTGGCCTTTGGGCCTGTCGGCGGCCCATTTGCCGCAGGGTTCATTCCGCATTGAAGTCAGCGCCTCTGCCTCTATCTTATGTGGCAACGCGGGTGCGGTGTTCCCCCGTCACCGAATTTGAGGAGATTCCCTTTGGGCAACGCGCGAAATATCGCATTCTGGGTCATCCTGTTCCTGTTGATCCTTGCCTTGTTCAACCTGTTCTCGGGCGGCCAGTCGCAGATGAATGCGCGCGGCGTGGCCTATTCCGACTTCGTGCAGCAGGTCGAAAACGGCCAGGTGCAGTCGGCCACGCTGGATGGCGAAAACATCCAGTTCACCACCGCCGATGGCAGCTTTGGCACCGTGGCGCCGGCGGATGCACAGACGACCGAAGTGCTGCTTGAAAACGATGTCCGCATAGAGGCACAGCCGCAGGAGCAGTCGGGCTTCCTCAGCGTGCTGTCGCTGTGGCTGCCGGTTCTGGTGCTGATCGGCATCTGGATCTTCTTCATGAACCGGATGCAGGGCGGCGGCCGTGGCGGTGCCATGGGCTTTGGCAAATCCAAGGCCAAGCTGCTGACCGAAAAGCACGGGCGTGTGACCTTTGACGATGTCGCTGGCATCGACGAGGCCAAGGAAGAGCTGGAAGAAATCGTCGAGTTCCTGCGCAACCCGCAGAAGTTCAGCCGCCTTGGCGGCAAGATCCCGAAAGGTGCGCTGCTGGTCGGCCCTCCGGGCACGGGTAAGACGCTGCTGGCTCGCGCCATCGCGGGCGAGGCGGGCGTGCCCTTCTTCACCATCTCGGGCTCCGATTTTGTCGAGATGTTCGTCGGTGTCGGTGCGTCCCGTGTGCGCGACATGTTCGAACAGGCGAAAAAGAACGCGCCCTGTATCGTCTTCATCGACGAAATCGACGCCGTGGGCCGCTCGCGTGGCGTGGGCTATGGCGGCGGCAATGACGAACGCGAACAGACGCTGAACCAGCTTTTGGTCGAGATGGACGGGTTCGAGGCGAACGAGGGCATCATCATCGTCGCGGCCACCAACCGGCCCGACGTGCTCGACCCCGCGCTGCTGCGCCCCGGCCGGTTCGACCGCCAGGTGCAGGTGCCCAACCCCGATATTCGCGGCCGCGAGCGCATTCTGGGTGTCCACGCCCGCAAGGTGCCGCTTGGCCCCGATGTCGATCTGCGCATCATCGCGCGCGGCACGCCGGGCTTTTCCGGTGCGGACCTTGCGAACCTGGTGAACGAGGCGGCCCTGATGGCGGCCCGCGTGAACCGTCGCTTCGTCACGATGGAAGACTTCGAGAACGCCAAGGACAAGGTCATGATGGGCTCCGAACGCCGCAGCATGGTCATGACCGAGGACGAGAAGAAACTGACCGCCTATCACGAGGCCGGCCACGCCGTTGTCGGGCTGAACGTCCCCGATCACGATCCGATCCACAAGGCGACGATCATTCCGCGCGGACGGGCCCTTGGCCTCGTGCTGTCGCTGCCCGAGCGCGATCAGCTTTCGGTCAGCTACACCAAATACACGTCCAAGATCGCCATGGCGATGGGCGGGCGCGTGGCCGAGGAACTGGTCTTCGGCAAGGAAAACGTGACCAGCGGTGCCGCCAGCGACATTCAGCAAGTGTCGAAGATCGCGCGCGCGATGGTCACGCAATTCGGCTATGCCGAGGACCTGGGCTACATCGATTACGCCAACGAGCAGCAATCCTACCTGGGTGCTTATGGCGGCGGCACGAACCACAGCGAAGAGATGCAGAAGCGGATCGACGCCGAGGTGAAGAAGCTGGTCGATGAAGGCTATGAGACGGCCAAGCGCATCCTGACCGAAAAGCGCGAAGACCTCGAGCGTCTGGCTCAGGGCCTGCTGGAATACGAGACCCTGACCGGCAACGAGATCCTCAAGGTGATCAATGGCGAGCCGCTGAATCGTGGTGATGACGGCGACGACACCTCGACCGGGGGCACCCCGTCGCTGACGGCCGTTCCCAAGACGAAAAAGCCCAAGGCCGACCCCGACCCGGGGATGGAGCCCGAGCCGTCGGCCTGACCGGCGCCGCAATATGACAAGAAAAATGCCCCGGCCCATTGGACCGGGGCATTTTCTTTGGCGGCCGCCCGCGGCGGCGTCCTGCGATCAGTCGTCGGAATACTTCTTGCGGGCTTCGCTCATGCCCTTTTCCATGGCCTTCCACGCCTCCTGAAAGCCGGATTGCATTTCTTGCCAGGCCTCCATGTTGGCCTGCCCGATCTGCTCCAACTGGCTTTGGGCGGCCTTGCGCTGCTCTTCGATCTGGTCGAGCTGCGCCTTGAGATGCTCTTGCCCCTTGGCTTGCAACTTCTCGATCTCGGCCTGCATCTTCTTCACTTCCGCTTGCCAGGTTTCGAGTTGCTTCTTGGCGTTTTCTACGAATTCTTCCTGATTCATGGTCGCAATCCTCGCGTTGTGGATACCGACAACCTAACACGGCGCATTTGCTTGTGGATACGCCCGCGCCTGTAGTAACGATAGCGACCCGCAGAAAAGCCTGCGCGACCGCAGCGGCGGTTGTCGAAGCACGGGGCCGTGGGATCAGGCGAACCTCGCAGAAAGGAGCTGTCCAATTGCAAAGGCAAATCCCGTCGTCGTTTCTTGTCGCGGCCCTCATGGTGGTCGTGATCGTCGCGCAAAGCTTGCTGCGCCACGGCGTAGAGGTGACGTTCACCGAAGAACACGGCGGCATGGAACGCGCCTCGCTCTTGCTTTGGCTTTATGCTGCGGGCTTCGCGCTGTTTTCCAAAGCTTACCTGAAAGCGATGACATGGCCTCTTGCGTTGTTCTTTCTTTTGCTGGCGCTGCGTGAACTGGATTTCCACAACTGGTGGTTCGATCCGGGCCTGTTGCGCGGTGAGATCTTCTCAAGCGATGCCCCGCTTTGGCAAAAGGTGGTCAGTGCGATCGCCATGACGTCAATTCTGGGTGTGGTACTGTTTGTTGTGTTCGGCGGGTTCGGAAAGTTCTTCGCTGCGATGCGGGAAAAGCGGATTTGGCCGTGGCTTGTCGTCGCCGCATTGGTATTCGCGTTTCTCTCGACGCTCCTCGACGGGATCGGGCCCAGATTGCGGCACATCGGGATCGAGGTGAATGATGCAATGCATCTGAAAATCACGATGGGAGAAGAAGTCCTGGAATTGCTCTTCTCGCTTCTTCTGGTGTCTGCAATCATTTTCGGGGTGCACAGCCTTGCCCAATCGACCCGCAGATAGTGAAACGGTCAAGGTCCCCTCATGCCCGCACTCAAACCTACGACATACACGGCGCGCGTCGCATGGCTTGGCCAAAATGCCGATCGAGACGCCATGCTCGAAACCTCGGCCACCGGCCAGTTGCAGTTCGCGTTCGGCGGCCCGACCGAGGAGAGCCATGCCGGGCTGACCCGGCCATCCTGCAGCCGTGTCACGGCTCAGCACCCCAGGGGCACCGAAATTGCGAATGTGAGACAGGTGTCCATCCTCTCGGCCGAGGAGTTGAGCGCCATTGCCCATGACATGGGTTTGGATCGTCTTGAGCCGGAATGGTTCGGGGCCAGCATGGTGATCGCGGGGATCCCCGATTTCACGCTGATCCAGCCGTCATCCCGCTTGCAGGACGAGGCCACGGGCACCTGCCTTGTGATCGATATGGAAAACCGGCCTTGCCACCTGGTGTCAGCCGTGATCGAGCGGCAGCATCCGGGTATGGGAAAAAGGTTCAGGCCGGCGGCGCGCAACCGCCGCGGGGTGACGGCGTGGGTCGAACGGCCGGGCGCGATCACTTTGGGGGCAAGCCTGCGGTTGCATGTGCCCGATCAACCGGCGTGGCCGCATCTTGACGCCGCGCGCGGGCAGTGACAGCGCATCACAGCATCGCCAGGGCCAGTCCGGGCAGCATGCCCATAAGGGCGCCGGTGAAAATCAGGATCGAGGGCATGGACGGGCGCATCTGTTCGCCTCCGTTCGTTTGTGGCAGTCACGGACAAAACCCGATTGATTGCGAAAAAGTTCCGCGTCACGGCATGTGCCCCCGGGCGTGACGGTCATACGAGCGCATATGTCGGAATTGTCGGTTTGACCGGATGAGGCAGCCGCTATAGCCGAAGCCAGGGAGACGTTCAGCGGAAGGGAGCCGCCCGAAATGGCGTTCAAGACAGATATCGAAATCGCCCGCGAGGCACGCAAGAAGCCCATCCAGGATATCGGCGCGAAACTGGGCATCCTGTCCGACGCGCTGATCCCCTATGGTCACGACAAGGCAAAGGTGGGGCAGGATTTCATCGCCTCGCTGGCGGATCGGCCCGATGGCAAGCTGATCCTGGTGACGGCCATCAACCCGACCCCGGCGGGCGAGGGCAAGACCACCACGACGGTGGGTCTGGGTGACGGGTTGAACCGCATCGGCAAGCGCGCGGCGATCTGCATCCGCGAGGCCAGCCTGGGCCCGAATTTCGGCATGAAGGGCGGGGCCGCGGGGGGCGGCTTTGCGCAGGTCGTCCCGATGGAGGACATGAACCTGCATTTCACCGGGGATTTCCATGCGATCACCGCCGCCCACAACCTGCTGTCGGCGATGATCGACAACCATATCTACTGGGGCAACGATCTGGGTATCGACGAGCGGCGCGTCACCTGGCGTCGTGTGCTGGACATGAACGACCGGGCGCTGCGCGATGTCGTGACCTCGCTTGGCGGGGTGTCGAACGGCTTTCCGCGGCAGACGGGGTTCGACATCACGGTCGCCTCCGAGGTGATGGCGATCCTGTGCCTGGCCGCCGATCTGGATGATCTGCAGCGGCGTCTGGGCGACATGATCGTGGCCTATACGCGCGCGCGGACGCCGATCTATTGCCGGGACCTCAAGGCCGATGGCGCGATGACCGTGCTGTTGAAGGATGCGATGCAGCCCAACCTGGTGCAGACGCTGGAAAACAACCCCGCCTTCGTCCATGGCGGACCCTTCGCGAATATCGCCCATGGCTGCAACTCGGTCATTGCGACGCGCACGGCGCTGAAGTTGGCCGATTACGTCGTGACCGAAGCGGGGTTCGGCGCCGATCTGGGGGCCGAGAAGTTCATGAACATCAAATGCCGCAAGTCGGGATTGGCCCCAGATGCGGTGGTGCTGGTCGCCACGGTGCGCGCGATGAAGATGAACGGGGGCGTGACCAAGGCCGATCTGGGGGCCGAGAACATCGCCGCCGTTGAGGCCGGATGCACCAACCTTGGCCGCCATATCGAGAACATCAAACGCTTTGGCGTGCCCGTGATCGTCGGCATCAACCATTTCGCGGGCGACACCGAGGCCGAGATCGCCGCGGTCAAGGCCCATGTGGCCGCGCAGGGGGCCGAGGCGATCGTTTGCAGGCACTGGGCCGATGGCGGCGCCGGCATCGAGGAGATGGCGCAAAAGGTCGTCGACCTGGCCGACAGCGGCGCGGCGGAGTTCACGACCCTGTACCCGGACGAGATGCCGCTTTTCGCGAAGATCGAGACCGTGGCCAAGTCGATCTACCATGCCGCCGAAGTCACGGCCGACCAGAAGGTGCGCGACCAACTCGCGGCGTGGGAGGAGGCCGGCTATGGCGATCTGCCGGTCTGCATGGCCAAGACGCAGTATTCGTTCACGACCGACCCGACCCGGCGTGGCGCGCCCGAAGGTCATAGCGTGCCGGTACGCGAGGTGCGGCTTTCGGCGGGGGCGGGGTTCGTCGTGGCGATTTGCGGTGAGATCATGACAATGCCCGGGCTGCCTCGTGTGCCAGCGGCCGAAACCATCGGATTGGATCTCGACGGCGCGATCGACGGGTTGTTTTGACGGGACAGGCGCGCGCGAGCGCACTCCGGGGGCCTTGAACCCCCGGAGTGCGCCGGGGGCGCTGCCCCCGCGCGGCCCCGTGGGGCCGCTGCCCCCGGAGGTATTTTTTCCAAGAAGAAATGGCCGCAGCGGGGCGGATTTTGCGCTGGTCCCGATGATCGGCCTTTGGTTCAGGCGGGGATCATGGTGCCTAGCAAAAGAGCGACCTCGCGCAGGCTGCCATCCGCGGCCTCGGCCTGCAGGTTGGCCCGTGTCACCAAAAGGCGGCGGCCGGCCTTGACGACCTCGCCCGTGGCAATCAAGCGGCGGCCGGCCGCCGGGGCGATGAGATTGATCTTCATTTCCACGGTCAGCACCTCTGCCCCCAAGGGCATGAGGCTGAGCGCCGCATACCCCGCGGCGCTGTCGCCGAGCGCAAAGCTGGCGCCGGCATGGACATAGCCGTGTTGTTGCCCGATCTGCGCGCATACGGGAAGCGACAGGGTCACGCGACCGGGCGCGATAGCGTCGATCCGCGCGCCGATGGTTTTCATCATGGCCTGACGGTCAAAGCTGTCGCGGATTTCGGTTTCCTTTGCCGGGGTCAGCGGATGCGGTGCGTTTTCGGGGCGGGGCATGAGGGGCCTTTCGACGTCAGGTTGGGGGCAGGGCGGAACCCGAGCGATCTTGCACGGGTTTGCGGCGTTGCCCTAGGGGATGTTGCCTTTCGCGGACCGAGTTGGGATTGCGGGGCGACCAGGCATCCGATCCGTGCCTTAGCGCCGTGGCATCGGGATCATGACCGGCGGGCTGCCCAGCAGGATGGCGCGGGCATCGTCGCGCATGATGCCTGAAAGCTCGGGCCGGTCGCAGGCCAGCCCGCCTGTATAGGCCCCGTAGGCGGGCAGGATGATCCGGCATGCGTCGATCAGGAAGCAGCGGCGGCTGAGCGATCGGCCGCGCAGGCTCAGTCGGGCCTTGGGGTGATAATGCCCAGAAAGCTCGCCCCTTGCGTCCGGTGTCGCGATATGGCGAAAGACCAGCGGCCCGGCCTGGTAGTGCAGCAGGTGGTCACCGCCGAGGGCGATCGGGCCGGGATCGTGGTTGCCTTCAATCCAGATCCACGTCCGTCCGGCCATCAGCGCCCCCAACCTGCCACGCGTGGCATCATCCAACGCCTCGGCCGCGGCGGTGTCGTCGAAACTGTCGCCGAGGCAGATCACCGTCGCGGGGGCCGTGCGGTCGATATCGCGTGCAAGGCGATCCAGCGTTTCGGCACCTTCATAGGGCGGCAGCATGGCGCCACCGCGCCGCGCCATGCGTTCCGATTTCCCCAGATGCAGGTCCGACACCACCAACAGCCGCCGTGAGGGCCAGAACAGGCCGCCCGAACCAAGCGCCTCGAGGGCTTCGCCGCAAAACGTGACAGGCAGATTGTTCATGGTCTGTTCGATGCCATGCCGCTCCGGGCGACGCAAGCCATTCGCGCCGTCAGCAGCCACCCCGCAGGGGCCGCGTCAGGCGACCGTCAGCCCGGCGGCCTGCATCAGCCGGGTCGCTTCCTCTTCCAGCAGGCGCTGGCTGGCCAGACCCTGGATCGGCACGCGGCCGGGTTCGAGGAACAGCGGCGCAGCCAACGGGGTGACACGGGTCAGGCGCAGGTGGTCGATGCGGTCACCGATGCGCGCAAGCATCCCTTCGATCCGGCCGAAATCGACAAGACCGCGCATCGCCTCGTCCCGCGTGATGCGCAGCATCAGGTGGTCGGGATCGTATTTCCGCAGCGTGTCATAGAGGATATCGGTCGAAAAGGTCGCCTGCCGCCCGGTCTTGCGCTTGCCGCCGGGCATGTTGCGGTCGATCAGCCCGGCGATGATGGCCGAGCCCTTGAAGGTGCGTTTCATCACCGCGTTATCGGCCAGCCATGTCTCCATCGTCTCGACCAGGTTGTCGCGCGAAAACAGCGGCGCGGCATCGGTCACGGCGTCCAGCCCCCAGATCAGCGTCGCGTAATCGGTCGCGACGAAGCCCGTCGGGTTCAGGCCCTGCGCCTCCATCCGTTGGGTCAGCAGCAGGCCCAAGGTTTGCTGCGCGTTGCGCCCGGCGAACCCGTAAGCCACCAGGTGCTCGCGTCCGTCATGGGGGAAGCTTTCGACCAGCAGCCGGTCGCGTTCGGGCAGACGGCTGACGCGGCGTTGCAGGTGCAGCCACTCGCGCGTGTGGCTGGGCAGGTCGGGCCAGTCGTCCTGCCGGAACATGGTGAGGATGCGGTCGGAGAGTTGCGTGGATGTGGCGAATTTCGTGCCCATGAAGGTGGCGATCTTGGGCTTTTGCGTAGGGGTGCGCGTCACTTCGACCACCATTTCGCGCATCCCCTCGTAGCGCACGATCTCGCCCCCGATCAGAAAGGTATCGCCCTTGCGCAGGAGCGAGGCGAAATATTCCTCGACCTCGCCCAGGGGCTTGCCGCCACGGGTCTTGTGCAGGCGGACCTGCATCTTGTCGGCATCCACGATGGTGCCGATATTCATGCGGATGCGTTGTGTCGCGCGCGGGTCGCGCAGCTGCCACTGGCCGTCGGGCCGTTGCAGCAGGCGCTGCCACTGGTCATAGGCGCGAAGGGCATAGCCGCCCGTCGCCACGAAATCGAGGCAGCGGTCGAAGAGGTCGCGCGAGAGCTGCGCATAGGCGCCGGTGGTGAGGACCTCGGCATAAAGGTCATCGGCGCCGAACGGCCCGGCGGCGGCGCGGATCAGGATATGCTGACAGAGCACGTCCAGCGGGCCGGGGCCGCGCGCCTCGCCGTCGAGGTCATGGTCGCGCACCGCGGCGAGGGCGGCGATGCATTCGATCACCTCGAAGCGGTTGGCCGGCACGATCAGCGCCTTTGAGGGCGCGTTATAGCGGTGGTTGGCGCGTCCGATCCGTTGCACCAGGCGCTTGACGTTCTTGGGCGCGCCCACCTGGATCACCAGGTCCACATCCCCCCACGTCGATGCCCAGATCCAGCGTGCCGGTGCAGACGATGGCCTTGAGCTGGCCGTCGGTCATGGCCTGTTCCACGCGCTCGCGCTGTTCGCGGGCCAGGGCGCCGTGATGGATGCCAATGGGTAGTTGATCCTCGTTGGCGAGCCACAGGTGATGAAAGAAGATCTCGGCCTGGGCGCGGGTGTTGTGAAAGATCAGCGTGGTGCGGTGTTTCCTGACCTCCTCCAGAACGGCCGGGATGGCATAGCGCCCGCCGCCGCCCGACCACGGGGGCGGCTCGGTCGTGTGCAGCATGGTGATGTCGGGGTCGGGGCCGGGGTCGGCCATCAGGATCTCGCACGGGTCGGGGTGGCGGGCAAGCAGCCGGGCGATGGCCTGCGGGTCCTCCACCGTGGCCGACAGGCCCACGCGGCGCAGGCCGGGGGCAAGCGCAGACAGGCGCGACAGCGCCAACATCAACTGGTCGCCGCGCTTGCTTTCGGCCAGGGCGTGGATCTCGTCGACGATGACGCGCTCGAGCCCCGCGAAGGTGCGATGCGCATCCTCGTAGGATGTCATCAGGGCCAACGATTCAGGCGTCGTCAGCAGGATATGCGGCGGGTCGGCGCGCTGCCGTTTCTTGCGTGAGGATGGGGTGTCGCCGGTGCGGTCCTCGACGCGGATGGGCAGGCCCATCTCGGTGATCGGGCCGGTCAGGTTGCGGCGAATATCGGCCGCCAGCGCCTTGAGCGGCGAGATGTAGAGCGTGTGCAGCCCCTTGTGTGCGCCGTCCGACAGTTCGGCGAGGGTCGGCAGGAACCCCGCCATCGTCTTGCCCGCCCCCCGTTGGCGCGATCAGCAGGGTGCAGGGCTGGTCGGCGGCGGCCAGCATGTCGCGCTGGTGCGGGTGGATGGACCATCCGCGGGCCTCGAACCATCCATTGATCGCAGGGGGGAGCGCCGTCATGCGCCCCTAGATAGAGTGGGTCGGGGCGCGCGGCGAGGGGGCAAATCCTTCGGCGCAGGATTTGCGGGGACGAAAACCCTTCGAGAAGGGTTTTCCGGCGGTCCGCGCCTCAATGCACGATGTCTTCCTCGTCGACATAGAGGTTCTGCCACGCACGATCGATCAGGTCGGGCCGCATCTGGTAGGGGATGCCCTCGAACTCGCAGATCGCGATGATCTGATCGAGCAGGAAATTGGCGTGGTAATTGGCAAAGACGTTCTGGATCGTCGGGTATTTCACCTTGAGCAGGTGCAGCAGCGATTTCTCGTCCAGCGGGACCTTTTTCTTGCGCGCGACCATGGCGAGGATCTTCAGGAACTGGTCTTGCGTCGGGCCGTCGATCTTGACCTTGAAGAAGATGCGGCGCAGGGCGGCCTGGTCGAAGATCTTGTTGGGGTGAAAGTTGGTCGAGAACACCACCAGCGTGTCGAAGGGCACTTCGAACTTCTCGCCCGATTGCAGGGCGAGGATGTCGTAGCCCATCTCCATCGGAACAATCCATCGGTTGATCAGCGCCTGGGGCGGTTCGTCCTGACGGCCCAGGTCGTCCACGATAAAGACGCCGCCGGTCGATTTGAGTTGCAGCGACGCCTGGTAGGTCCGGCTGACCGCGTTGTAGTTCAGATCGAGCATTGACAGTGTAAGCTCGCCGCCCGTCATCACCGTGGGGCGGGTACATAGCAGGTAGCGCGTGTCATAGCGGGCCGAGGCCTTGCGCAGGGGGCTGCCGCTCGTGTCGTGCTTTTTCCTCGACCAGCGTGTGCACGATCGGGTCATAGAGCGTGATGACCTGCCCGGCATAGGTCACGGCCTGCGGGATGTAGATGTTGTCGCCCATCGCGGCGCGGATGCCTTCGGCGATCGAGGATTTGCCGTTGCCCGGCGGGCCGTACATCAGGACGGACCGGCCCGAGCCGACGGCCGGGCCAAGCTGGTCGATCAACCCGTCGGGCAGGATCAGGTGCCCCATCGACCCCAGCAGGCGGTCACGCGTCAGTTGCACGTTCTTGACCGACTGTCGCCGGGTCTGCGCCTTGTAATCTTCAAGGGGGACGGGCATCGCGCCGTAATATTCGGATTGCGACAGCGCATCGAGGGCGCGGGCCTTGCCGGTATCGGTCAGTTGAAAGCCCATCTCGTTCGACGAGGTGGCGTGCAGGGTGCCGGTGGCCTGCATCAGCCCCATCTCGCGCGACATGTCGATCAGTTGCTGGGTCAGCGGCAGCGGCAGGCAAATGGCCTGGCCGATCTCGGTCGCGGTTTCGACATTCTTGCGAAAGACCGTCTTGAGCAGGATGTCACGCATCATCACGACGGTCAGGCCGGTGTCTTTCAGGCTGCGCAGGGGTGGCGGCGCGAACCCGTCAACGGCCCCGGTCTGCATGTTCATTCGGACGGCTCCCACCTTGGTCCAGCTTGTGCTTGGATCAGGGTGCCGTCCGAATTGGGCGAGAGAATGGCGCTGCCGTGATCAGAGACCGGCACGCAGCCCGAGGGCAAGGTAGATCACCAGCGCCCCGGCCAGCGCCACGCCCATCGGAAAGAGCTTGCCCCGGTCCCACGAGGCCCAGTCGGCCGTGGCGCGGCGCACGGCGGGCACCCGCCCCGCCCCGCGATGCGTCACCCAGGACCCGATCAGCACCAGGCTGAACAGCATCAAGAAAAACAGGTAATCGCCCGGTGCGATGAAGGGGGCCATGGCAGCGGCGAACTTGCTGTCGCCGGCCCCGGCCAGCCCGAGCGAGGTGATGATGAAGCCTGCAACCAGAACAATACCCAGCTGCGCAAGGCGCATCAGGTAGGCATCCATCGGCAGGACGATCAGGCCCGCCCCCAGGAACACGGCCGTCAGCGACAGGACCGCAACATTCGGAATGCGCATCTCGCGCAGGTCGGACAGGGCCACCCAGATACAGATGGGCAGTGCCAGGGGCAGGAACCACAGGGACTGTTCAAAGGTCAGGGCAAGAGTGCTCATCGGTCAAAGGACCTCCGCGTCGAGGGCGCGCAGGGCGCGCACGGCTGCGTCGAAATGTTGGGGGTGCGTGTCGATGGCCTCGGCCAGCAGGGCGCGGCCCGTCTCGGTCTGGCCCTGCCGGATCGCGGCCAGAGCGGCCGTGTGCAAGAGCTGCGCCCGCTCGATCTGCGACATGCGCACCAGCGGCAACTGATAGTTGCCCTGTGCGGCCCGCGCCATGACCAGGTTATTCTTGGCGGTGAACAGGTCCGGATCGTACGAGATCGCCTCCATGAACAGATCTTCGGCGGCGGTGAACTCGCCCCGGCTCATGCGCGAAAAACCCCAGTTGTTCAGCACGCTGGCCGGCCGGGTCGTCAACCCGGCGGCGGTTTCGTAAAAGGCATCGGCGCGGTCCCATTCCTGGTTGCTGTCGGCGACCATCGCCTCGAGACGGTAGCGCTCGTAGGTCTCCATCGTGGGGGGTACGAGGTCGAGTTGCCGTTCCGCCTCGTCCCAATCGCCGGTGCGGATCAGGGCGTCGGCATAGTCGAGCCGGTCTTGATCGAGCGACGTGTCATCGGCGACCACCTGGCGCCAATGCGCAAGCGACTCGCCCGCGCGACCGGCCCGCACGAGACTGCTGGCAAGGCCGCGGCGCAGGTCGATGCGCTCGGGCTGTTGTTCGAGGGCGCCCTGGAAATAGGTCACGGCCTCGGCCGGGGCGGCAGCCGTCAACATGATGTCCGACAGGTTCGTCTCGTCGATGACGTTCAGGGGATCGAGGCCGCGATTGACATCGGCACCGCCCGTGTCGTCACAGGCCGCCACGCTCAAAACGGCGCACAGGACCGGAATGATCCGGAAATCGGGAACCATGGTCTGCCTCATTCTGCTCGTCCAACTTGGTCCTGTCGCCGTTCTTTTGGGGCTCATGGCGTTTCGAGAAGCTCGTAAACACCCGGTCCGCGACGTATCAGGTCAAAGCGGTTTTCTCCGTTGATCTCAGCATATACCGGATTTTCCATGCGCGCGATAGCCAGTCTCAAGTTGTCGCGAAGCGCGTCCGAACGGCCACTATCGAGGGCAAAGGCCTGCTGAAAGACGCGCCGTGCCTCGCCATACTCGCCCTGCTCCATCAGGACGACGCCGAGATTGTTCAGGGCCGGCACGAAATCCGGGTCCTGATCGAGGGCCTGCCGCAAGAGGTCCTCGGCCTGGCCGATGCGCCCGAGGCGCAGATTGGCCGACCCGATCGCCGACAGCACATCGACGGTCAACCCGATCGTCGCCGCCGCCCGCGAATAGGCGCGGATCGCCAGCCGGTATTCGCCCGACGCCATCAACCGGTGCCCGACAGTCAACCCGTCAACCCCCTCGACCCCTGTCTCGATGCCCGGTGCCTCGGGGTCCGCGTCCGACAGCGGCCCGGTGGGCGTGCAGGCCGCCAGACCGCCGACGATCACTGCAAGGCTGGCGGCGGCAAGGATGCGAAAGGGTGTCATGGGATGGATCTCCCGGTTCTCGATCTGCTCGGGCGGGGCCGGTTCGTCCGGCCCTCGGATGCTGTTGCATCGGTGGCGATCACTCTAGCGGTGATCCTGGGCGATGTCTGCCCTCAGCCGTCGCCCAGCATCACGGCAATACCATAGACCGACGGCCCGATCAGGATGATCAGCAGGGGCGGCACGCAGAACATCATGGTCGCCAGCGTCAGCTTGGTCGGCAGTTTGTTCGCCTTTTCCTCGGCCCGCATCACGCGCTTGTCCCGCATCTCGCCGGCATAGACGCGCAACGCCTCGGCGACCGAGGTACCGAAGGTGGCCGATTGGATCAGGGTCGTCACGAAGCTGTTGATGTCCTGAACATCGACCCGTTCGCCCATGTCGCGCAGGACGCGCGTCTTGTCCTTGCCGGCCTTCATCTCGTAGGCGACCATCAGGAATTCTTCCGCCAGCGCGGGGTAGGAGCTTTCGATTTCCGTGGCGACGCGGTTGATGGCCTGATCCAGCGATTGACCGGCCTCGACACAGACCAGCATCAGGTCCAGCGCGTCGGGAAAGCCCGAAATGATTTCCTCCTGACGCGATTGCAGGCGGCGCTTGACCCAGTATTTCGGCGCGTAATAGCCCAAGCAACCCGGCATCAGAACCGCAAGGATCGAGTTCTGCGCCGATCCGCCGCCTCCGGCGATCAGCACGTAAAGCGTGCCCAGGATCAACCCGCCGATGCCCCCCACCAACTGGGCGAGGTGGAACAGTTGCACCGCCCCTTTCGAGCGGTAGCCCGCGCGCATCATCGTCAGTTGCGAGTTCGACAGTTCCTCCTGGTCCTGCGGCTGCAGGTACTGGCTGAACCGGTCGAGACGCTGATCCTTGCCGCCCACCCGCAATCGCGCGGCGGCTTTTCCTTGCTCGGGGTCTTCCGAGGGCGCGTTCAGGCGCGAGAACGGATCATTGCGTTTTTGCAGCAGGGCCGGCAGCACCAGAAGGATCAGCAGAACCCCAAGGAAGCCGGCCGCGAACAGGGGGCCCATTTCCCCGAACTGGGCAACGAGCCATGCATCGGCATCGTCGATGATTTTCCGGATCTGGTCCATTCTTGCGTGTCCTGCTCGCTAGTGTCTGTTCGGGTCGGGCCGGTCCGTGAACCGGGCTAGACCTTGATGTTCACCATCATGCGCATGAAGATCATGTTGACGCCCAGCATGACGGCCACGACCGCGCAGGCCGGGATGAAGGCGGGGGTGTCGATCACGTCGGAATAGTAGTCGGGTTTCATCACGTTGATCCCGATCAGGGCGATGATCGGGAAGAACGACAGGAACGTGCCGGAGAACTTCGCCTCCGAGGTGATCGCCTTGACCTTGCGAAACAGCTTGAAGCGTGCGCGCATCACGTCGGCCAGACCTTGCAGGATCTCGGCCAGATTGCCGCCCGATTTCTGCTGGATGCCGACGGCGACGGCGAGGAACCGCAAATCCTGGATGTCGAGACGTTCGGCCATGGCCCGGATCGCCTCGGAGATATCGCGGCCATAAGCGGCCTCGTCGGCGATCACGCCCAGTTCCGAGGCCAGCGGGTCCGACATCTCGCGCGAGACGGTCGCCACCGCCGAGACGAACGGGTGACCGACGCGCAAGGACCTCACCATCAGTTCGACCGCGTCGGGCAACTGCTCTTCCAGCGCGGCGATGCGCTTGGAGGCCTTGGAGTTCACCCAGTAATAGACGGCCCCGACCCCCATCACGACCGACACCAGCAGCCGAATGGCAAAGCCCGCGCCGGTCAGGATCGTCAGCGCCAGAAAGGCGGCGACGGTGATGCCGGCCATCACCAGCATCAGTTGCTCGGGTGAAAAGGCGATGTTGGCCTTTTGCGCCTTGTCCGCGATCAGCGAGTAGAAGGGCACGCGCACCTTGCCCTTGTGCTGGTCCATCTCCTTGCGCAGCTTGGCCAGGACATCCTCGCGCGAGGTGCCCTGTTCCAACATGGACAGGCGGCGGTTCACGCGTGCATTCAGGCTGATGGTCTTGCCGAAAACGGCCAGATAGACCCCTTCGACCAGCAGGATGACGCCGACGAAGATGCCGATATAGATGAGCGGTTCGATGGAAAGCTGCATGTCAGGTCACTCCGCCGCTACGGGTTCATAAATCGAGGTCGGCAGGTCATAGCCCCACTGGCGGAAGCGGTCGGCGTAATGGGACCGCACGCCGCAGGCCGTGAAATGGCCGATGATGGTGCCGTCGGGTTTCAGGCCGGTGCGCTGATAGCGGAACACCTCCTGCATCGAGATGACCTCGCCCTCCATGCCGGTGACCTCGGTGATCGACACCATCCGGCGCGAGCCGTCCTGCAGGCGGCTGGCCTGCACGATCAGGTTCACAGCCGAAGAGATCTGCGCGCGCACGGCCTTGATCGGCATCTCGATGCCCGACATGGCCACCATGTTCTCAAGGCGCGAACAGGCATCGCGCGCGCTGTTGGCGTGGATCGTGGTCATCGAGCCATCGTGGCCGGTGTTCATGGCCTGCAACATGTCGATGACTTCCTCGCCGCGGGTTTCGCCGACGATGATGCGGTCGGGGCGCATCCGTAGCGCGTTGCGCAGACAGTCGCGCTGCGTGACCGCGCCCTTGCCCTCGACATTGGGCGGGCGGCTTTCCATCCGGCCCACATGGATCTGTTGCAGTTGCAGTTCCGCCGTATCCTCAATCGTCAGGATGCGTTCCTTGTTGTCGATGAAGGACGACAGCGCGTTGAGCGTGGTCGTCTTGCCCGACCCCGTGCCGCCCGAGACGATGACATTGAGGCGCGTGGCCACGGCGGCCTGCAGATAGGCGGCCATCTCTTCGGAGAAGGCGCCGAAGTTCACCAGGTCGTCAACGCCCAGCTTTTCCTTCTTGAACTTGCGGATCGAGACGAGGCTGCCATCCACGGCCACGGGCGGCACCATCGCGTTGAAACGCGAGCCATCCTTGAGGCGGGCGTCGACATAGGGGTTCGACTCGTCCACGCGGCGGCCCACTGCCGACACGATCTTGTCGATGATGCGCAACAGGTGGCGTTCATCCTTGAAGCGCACATCGCTGAGGGTCAGCTTGCCCGCCCGTTCGACAAAGACCCGGTTCGGGCCGTTCACCAGGATGTCGTTGACGGTGTCGTCCTTGAGCAGCGGTTCCAGCGGGCCAAGGCCCGTGACCTCGTCGAACAGTTCGACATTGAGGGTCTGGCGGTCCTCGCGGTTCAGCACCATGCCCATTTCGGCCAACTGTTCGCTGGTGATCGCCGTGATCTCGGCGCGCAACTCGCTTTCCTTGGCGGTTTCCAGGGCCGACAGGTTCAGGTTGTCGAGCAGCCGATGATGCATCTCGGTCTTGATCTCGTCGAGACGTTGACGGCGCTTGTCTTCCTTGTCCTGTGACGAGGGGGCGGCCGGGGTCGCCGTCGCTTCGGCCGGGGTCGCCTTGCGCGTGACCGTCGCCTTGGCTGCGGGGGCGGCCGGTTCGGCATCGGCGGGGGCCTTGGCCGCGGCGACGGCGGCGCGCAGATCCGTTACCGGGGCGGCCGCGCCATCTGATGCCGGTGTCGATGTGGGTTTGCGGTATTTCGAAAACATCGCGGTGGCTTACCTTTTCTTTGCGCTGACAGCGTCCGAGACCATGGCGGTGAACAGCCCGCCGGCCAGCTTGGCGATTTCCTTGCGCAACGGGTTCTTGCGGCACGCTTCGGCCAGCGGTTGGCCGTTGTCGCCGGCCGCCATCACGGGCTTTCCGCCTTCGGGAAGGTGGGTGGCGATCTCGACACCCAGGCTTTCGCTCATCTTCTTGGCGCGGCTTTTCCCGGCCAGGTCGGTCATGCCGGGGGCGCGGTTCAGAACATATTGCACCTTTTCCAGGGGCAGATCCTCGGACCGCAGCGCCTTGATGAACCGCATCGCATCCTGGGCCGAGCGCAGATCCAGCTCGAGCGTGGCGAAAAAGATGTCCGAGCGGTTCAGGATCGTCTCGGTCCACATCACGATGCTGCGCGGCATGTCGACGATCACGATATCGAAACATTGCTGCGCATAGGTCAGCAGCGCGTCCACCTCTTGCGGGCCGATGATGTCCAGCGGCAGGATCTCGGGCGGCGCGGTAAACACCGACAGCTTGTCGCCATAGCTCACCAGCGCCTGGCGAAAGGCGTCGACATCCATCGATTGCGCCTCTTGCAGCAGTTCGACGACGACATCGCGCCGCGGCAGGTCAAGGTAGGTCGCGGCCGAGCCATATTGCAGGTCCAGGTCCAGCAGACAGACCGTCGGCGGCTTTTTCTTGTCGGCGACCGCCAATTCCCAGGCGAGGTTCACCGCCAATGTGCTGGCCCCGGTGCCCCCGGCAAGGTTCTGCACGGCAAAGATCGCACCGTCGCCATCCAGCGAGGGGCCGGCCTCGACCGGGCGGGCGGGTGAGGGGCCTTCGATCGCATCGGGCTGGGGTGCTGCGCCTGTCTCGGGCGCGGTCCGCATCTTTTCGATGGCGTCGTGAAGGGCACCTTCGGCCAGCGGGTAGGGGAGGAAATCGCACGCCCCCATCCGCAGCAGCTGGTGCAGCGTGGCCGGCGATACCCCGTCGGCCACCAGAATGACCCGGACGTCGCGGGCCCGCGCCGTGCGGATGATCTCGCCCAGGTGCCCGATATCGGCCTCGTCCTCGGCATCGATGGCCATGGCGATGAACAACAGGTCGTCGGCTTCGGGTTGGGCCAGAAAGGTGCAGATCTCGCCAAACCCGAGATCGCCCCAGCCCTCGCCAAGGTCGGCTTCCATGTCCTCGATCAGGAGGTCAAAGCGTTGTACGTTGCGCGATACGGTGCAGGCGACAATCGGCGCCGGTTCGGATCGCAGTGCTAGACCGCTGCTCATTGCTCAATTCCCAAATTGGTCCGGTGGCCCGGATCGTCGTTTTCCCCCTGGTACGGGTCTGCTGTGCCCGCTTGGGGAAGGCGGTCGTGCCATCTCAGGGCGATGGGCGGACCACTTCACTCGGGAAGGTGCTGCGCAATGTGGGCAACAATAGGACGGAAATTGGGGATTCTGTTTGCAGATCGGCCAAAGCCGGACCGATCTGTCCTCAGCCCGGATTAATCCTCGCCGGCCCCGGTATAGGCGCGGTAGATGATGCGGGCGTATTCGCCATCCAGCACCATCGGGTGCGATTGGACAAAGCCGGTGACCTCGGTCACGGTGCGCCGGTTGCGCAACTCACGCTCTTGCGTGGCGACGATCGGCTGCGTCTCGCCCAGTGACACCAGCGCCTCGAGGCGGCTGCGATCGATGCCCTGACTGACCAGGTAGTTGACCGCGGCGCGGGCGCGGCGCAGCCCGAGGCGTTGGTTATACGCCTGGCTGCCGACAAGGTCGGTATGCCCGTAGACCGAAAACCGCACCTCGGGGAAATGCCGGATGAAGCGCGCTTGCTGACGCAGGATCGCGCGGGCGTTTTCATCCAGCGTGGCGGAATTGAACGCGAAATTGATCGTGGTCGGCACCTCGTTGGCAAAGCGTTCGCCCAGGATTTCGCCGTACTGCAATTCGCCCGTATGGAAGGCGATGTTGTTGCGGGTTGCGTCGCCAAAACCGCCGTCGGGGTCCAGATGATGACCGAGCGGCCGGTTCACGGTGCCACAGGCCGTCAGGCCAAGGGTGAGGGCGACCATGGCGCCGCCGGCAAATGCGCGCCGCGACATGGGGCGCGTGAGGGGGGCAAGGTCGGAGGGGGGCAGGGCGCGTGTCATGTTCTGGCTCAATCCATCACGTAACCGTAGGAACCGGTGAAATCCTGCGCCGCAACATCGGCAGCGGCGGTGCCACGTCCTTCGACGCGACCTTGGAAGAACAATTCGTTCTCGGTCGGAATGGCGACGCGATCGGTCGGCAGCACCAGCGCCTCGCCCCGCACGGGGGTGACGAGATGGGCACTGATGATGATGACCAGTTCGGATTGTTCGCGTTGATAGCTGGACGAGCGGAACAGCGTGCCGAGGATGGGCAGATCGCTCAACCAGGGCACTTCGCCAAGTGAACTGCGGAAATCGTCCTGCAACAGCCCCGCGATGGCAAAGCTTTCCCCATCGCGCATTTCGACCGTGGTCGTGGCGCGGCGCGTGCTGAGCGAAGGGATGTCGCCCTGGGTGGTGAATGTCCCGATCGACGAGATCTCGGCATCGACCTGCAGGTTGATGATGTCGCCATCCACCACCGTGGGCAGGAATACCAGGTCCACGCCGAAGGGTTTGAATTCGACCGAGGTTCCGCCGTCTTCGTCCCGAACCGGCACCGCGAATTCACCGCCGGCCAGGAAGGTCGCCGTACTGCCCGACAGGGCCGACAGGTTGGGTTCCGCCAAGGTCCGGACCAGTCCGTTCGATTCGAGCGCCTCGAGCAGGATGTTCAACTGCATCGATCCGGCGCCGAAACTGACGCCGATGCCGCCCTCGCGCCCGGCCTGACCGGGGGGCAGGGTGCCGTTCAACCCGAAATTCGTGGCGCCGGTCAGGTCGGCACCGCCGGTGCCGATCACCGATCCCAGGTCCCCGTTCGTGCCGCTGAGGCCCAGCGAGGTCGACAATTCGCGGCTGACGCTGCGCTGCATCTCGGCAAAGCGGACCTGGAGCATGACCTGCTGTGTGCCACCGACCAGCATCAGGTTGGACACGCCGTTCGGCGCATAGCGTTCGGCCAGTTGCACTGCGCTATCGACCGCCCGTGCCGAGCCGACCGTACCGGACAGGACAATCCCGTCATTCGCGGTGCGCACCTCGATGGGTTCGCCGGGCAGGATTTCGCGCAGGCGCTCGCGCAGCTCGGCGATATCGGGCACCACGTGAATCTCGACATTGGCGATCAGGCTGCCTTCGGCCGACAACAGCGTCATCGTCGTCCGGCCGGGCGACCGCCCCAGCACATAAATCGAGCGTTCCGACAATGTCGCAATATCCGCGATCGCGGGATTGGCGACCGACAATTCGGCGAACAGGCCCTCGCTCTCGACAACGACGGCCCGGTTCATCGGGACGCGCAGGGTCGCCGAGGTGGCGCCCTCCAACACGCGCAGGCCTTGCCCAATCGCCATGTCGGGTTGGGAAAAAACCGCGCACAAACCCATCAGGGCCGCACTCAGGATGGACGTCACACGCATGGTGAACCTGCCTCTATGCCTCGGTCGGGCGTTGTTCTTTTGGGTGCCCGTTCAGTCAAGAATGCACCATTTTTGTTTTTCTTGCAAGAATCACGATGTTGCATCGCTGTCTTGATGTGCTTTCGCCGACGCAAGGCAGGGGCCTTGCGCCGGCGATCGGGGTGTCTCGGGTCTGAGGGTCAGTTGGTGCAGGGCACCTGGGTCACCACCACCTCGCCACCGCGTCGGGCCCGAACGGTGCAGATTTCGGGGGCGGCATTCGGCGTGATTTCGACGGCGCCGAGCAGTTGACTGGTCGAGACCTCGACCTCTTCGCTTTCGGTCTGATCGCCCACGCCGACCAGCGCCAGTGTCAGCGACCCCGAGGCTTGCGCCTGCGTCAGCGCGGCAATGTCGCCGGGGGCCGCACTGACCGTGATGGTCCGCGCAACGGTCGGATTGTTGCGATCCTCGTCCGCGATCTGGTCGATGGCGATGATCTGCACGTTCGAGCGGATCAGGCGCGTGATCCGCTCGCCCTCGCGGCCATTGCCGGTCCAGTAGACATCGACACGGTCGCCGGGCCGCAGGAACCCCGACACGCCCGAGGTCACATCGACCCGCAGCGCCAGGGCGCGCATCCCTTCGGCAAGCCGCGAGGCGACGCCCGCATCCTCGCCGGGGGCGGTGACCTTGCTGCGCAACAGCGGCTCGTCCTGTTCCATCACGCGCAAGACGGTGCGCAATTCGGTGCTGTCGGGGGGAAAGATGTCTTCGTGTTCGGTGAAGGCGCCGAATGGCACATGGTCGGCCGGCCAGCGGATGGCCTCGACATCGTCGGGGCGCAGGCGTTGACCATAGCGCACCTGTCGCGTCACCACGAAAACCTCGGTCGTGGGCACGATGGCGCTGCGTTGCTGGTTCAGGGCCGTCTGGTACTGGTCAAAGCGGTCCTTGGCGACGGACACCGCAAAGGCCGCAAGGCCGACTCCGACCAGAAGCACGAGGATAAAGATCAAGCGCATGGCCGCGTTTCCCTTCTGTCTGCTCTCAATCGCCGTCTGGCGTCTTGTTTTTCTTGTTGGCGGGCGCGCGCATCATGCGCAGGCCACTTTGCCATGGCCGACTGTGCCGCAAGAATCTGGCGAAAAAATGGTCACGCCCTGGATGTTGAATGGCGACCCCAGGAGAAGGACCCCAAGGGTCGCCATTCGCAGCTTCTCTGCATCCGTCGGTGGCAAGGCGCCAATCCGCGGGATGCACGCGCACGGGGTGCGATTACGGATCGGTCGTTTCACCGCCCCCCAGCGAGGTTTCGAGGCCGCCACCGTCGGTCATGCGGTCTTGAAGCTCCATGTTGGTCATCCCGTCCGAGATGTTCGAGGACAGGTCCTCGATCCCGCCCGACACGACGGCCATGACCGCCAGGCCCAGGCCCACGATGGCGGCCGTCAGCACGACCCAGTCGACCGTGACCGCGCCCGACTCGTCGGAAAGAAAGGTTTTGAACTGCGAAAAGGCCATTATCAGCACTCCTGCTCATCAGATGTCGATGTGATTGGAAGTCGGCCGTCATCCGCGAGATGTGTCGCGATCCGAACGGGCCGGGTGCGTTCTGCACCGGCGCCGGTAGCGCAGGGCCAGATTGACCGAAATCGCAGGGCAGGAATGTGGCAGAGCGACGGTGCCACCACGCCGAGTGGTCAGGCTTTTCCGAAAACTGGAGCCATCCAAATGGCGACAGGGTCGCGACCATCCGGCCGCGACCCTGCAATGTCAGATCACGTGTGCGCGTTTGACGGCGCCCGTGGAATATGAACCGTTCAGTCGGCTGCGCCGAGCTCGAGGGTCATGTTGTCGGCGCCGAACTCGTCTTCCAGCGCGATGCCGGCCAGGCCGTCATTGATGTCGTCCGACAGGTCGTTGATGCCGCCCGAGACGACGGCCATCACGGCGAGGCCCAGGCCGACGATGGCTGCGGTCAGCACGACCCAGTCGACGGTCACGGCACCGGATTCGGATTTGGCGAAGTTCTTGAACAGGTTGGTCATGGTCTTTTCCTTTCGATGCGCAGGAGGGTCAGGGGCGCTCCTGCAAGGTCATTGGGGTCCGGGCCCACCGGGGGCACCCCGGCGGGCGTCAGGTGTCAGGCTCAGTCTGCTGCGCCCAATTCGATCGTCATGTCGTCGGCGCCGAACTCGTCTTCCAGCGCGAGGCCGGCCATACCGTCGTTGATGTCGTCCGACAGGTCGTTGATGCCGCCCGAGACGACGGCCATCACGGCCAGGCCCAGGCCGACGATGGCTGCGGTCAGCACGACCCAGTCGACGGTCACGGCACCGGATTCGGACTTGGCGAAGTTCTTGAACAGGTTGGTCATGGTCTTTTCCTTTCGATGCGCAGGAGGGTCAGGGGCGCTCCTGCAAGGTCATTGGGGTCCGGGCCCACCGGGGGTCGCCCCCGGCGGGCGTCAGGTGTCAGGCTCAGTCGGCTGCGCCGAGCTCGAGCGTCATGTCGTCGGCGCCGAACTCGTCTTCCAGCGCGATGCCAGCCAGACCGTCGTTGATGTCGTCCGACAGGTCGTTGATGCCGCCCGAGACGACGGCCATCACGGCGAGGCCCAGGCCAACGATGGCTGCGGTCAGCACGACCCAGTCGACGGTCACGGCACCGGATTCGGATTTGGCGAAGTTCTTGATCAGAGCGTTCATGTGTTCGGTCTCCAGTAGCTCATTAAGTTCGTTGTCTTTTGGATCGGGACGTTTGGGGTGCTGCCCTCACCGCTTCGATGGGTTGATTTATCCCCCCGGATCGGGGCGGGATTGGGGCACTCGTTAGAATTTTCCGAGAATTCTCCGGGGTTGTTTTGAGGCTGCCCCTGCGTCAACACTGAAGAAAGAATTGGACATAAGGGCCGCTGCGCGGTCATCTACGTCAATAAAACAAGGGCGACAGGCCCGATCGAGCTAAATGGACAGGCCCATGCCTTCTTGTGCAGACCGGCGGATGCCGAAGTTTTCCATGTTCCGGGCGTTGTTGACCGTGGGGGTTATCGGCTGGCCCACGATCATGCTTGCGCAGACGGCAGCGCCCGAGGCGCAGGATACATTTCGCCGGATCACCGCGCCCGAGGCGGGGCATGCCGGCCCGCGCATCACCGTTCAGATCCGTCCCGGTGACAATTTCCTGACGCCCGGACCTGAACCGATGTCACAGGTGGCGGCTGCAACGCCCTCGGGGCCATCGGGTGGTGCCGCATCGGACCGGTCCATGGGCGCGGCATGGTTCTGGGATGTGGTCGATCCGCAGCTGCCCGCCGACCCGGCCCGATATTGGGCCGCCCGGCGCCATCTGGCTTCGGCCTCCGAAGTGGCGACATTGGGAACGCCGCGGCTGAACGATCTGCATCGTCTGGCGGATACCCATGGCCGTGACCTGTTGCGCGCGTCGATCGGCACGCAGATCTCGCCGGCGCTTGCGCTGGCTGTCATGGCCGTCGAAAGCGCGGGTCGGGCGCAGGTGACCAGTCCTGCCGGCGCGCAGGGCTTGATGCAGTTGATGCCGGACACGGCCACGCGCTTCGGGGTGGTGGATGCCTTCGACCCGCTTCAGAACATCACGGGCGGGATCGCTTATCTGGATTGGTTGATGGGCACTTTCGACCGCGACCCGATCCTGGTGCTGGCCGCCTATAACGCGGGCGAGGGGGCGGTGCGGCGCGCGGGCGGGGTGCCCGACTACGCCGAGACGCGCACCTATGTGCCCCGCGTGCTGGCCGCGTGGGAGATGGCCCGCAATTTGTGCCGCACCCCGCCCGAGCTTGTGTCGGATGGCTGTGTGTTTCAGCCGCTCGCGGTGCAGTGACCGGCTTTAGTCCGGCGTTTCGGCGGGCAAGGGGCGTGTCACGCCGGAATCGGAGATGGCGACAAAGGTGAAATCCCCCTCGGTCACCATCAGGTGCTCGCCGCTGCGCTGGCGTTGAACCCAGGCCTCGATATGCATGGTGATCGAGGTGCGCCCGGTCTTCACGATCTGCGAATAGACCGAAAACAGGTCCCCCACCAGAACGGGGGCGTGAAACCTCAGCGCCTCGATGGCGACGGTCGCGCAACGGCCCCTGGCCCGCTGCGCCGCCGTCGTTCCGGCCGCGATGTCCATCTGGCTGACGACCCAGCCCCCGAACACGTCGCCGCCCGAGTTGGTATCGGCGGGCATCGGCACGGTCTGGATCGTCAGGGTGCCCGATGGCTGCTCGGGCATGCCGGGCGCGCGCTCAGACAATCGTGGCCTCGGTGGCGGCGCGGATGTCGTCACGGCTGACGCCATCGGCGCATTCGACGATGTGAAGCCCCTTATGCGTCACATCCAGCACGCCGAGATTGGTGATGATCCGATCCACCACGCCCTTGCCCGTCAGGGGCAGGGTGCATTCCCTGAGGACCTTGCTGTCGCCATGCTTGTTGGTGTGATCCATCACGACGATCACGCGGCCCACGCCGGCCACCAGATCCATCGCGCCGCCCATGCCCTTGACCAGCTTGCCGGGGATCATCCAGTTGGCCAGATCGCCCTTTTCGGACACTTCCATCGCGCCCAGGATCGCCGCCGCGATCTTGCCGCCCCGGATCATGCCAAAGCTTTGGGCGCTGTCGAAATACGCCGTGCGGCGCAACTCGGTGATCGTCTGCTTGCCGGCATTGATCAGGTCGGGATCTTCCTCGCCCTCGAAGGGGAAGGGCCCCATGCCCAGCATGCCGTTTTCCGATTGCAGGGTGATGTCCTTGTCGCCGACATAGTTGGCGACCAGCGTCGGGATGCCGATCCCGAGGTTCACATACATCCCGTCGTCGAGTTCCTCGGCCGCGCGTGCGGCCATCTGGTTGCGGTCCCAGGGCATCAGGCTTCCTCCCGCTTGCGCACCGTGCGCTGTTCGATCCGTTTCTCGTGCTCGCCCTGAACCAGGCGATGGACGTAGATGCCGGGCAGATGGATGTGGTCGGGGTCGAGGCTGCCAACCGGCACGATTTCCTCAACTTCCATCACGCAGACCTTTCCGCACATGGCCGCCGGCGGATTGAAGTTGCGGGCCGTCTTGCGGAAGATGCAATTGCCCGTCTCGTCGGCCTTCCAGGCCTTGACGATGGCGAGATCGGCAAAGATGCCTTTTTCCATGATATAGGTTTCGCCGTCGAACTCCTTGTGGTCCTTGCCCTCGGCGATGACGGTGCCCACGCCCGTCTTGGTGTAGAAACCGGGGATGCCGCAGCCGCCGGCGCGCATCCGCTCGGCCAGGGTGCCTTGCGGGTTGAATTCCAGCTCAAGCTCGCCTGACAGGTACTGGCGCATGAACTCGGCGTTCTCGCCCACATAGGACGACATCATTTTCTTGATCTGCCGGGTCGCCAGCAACTTGCCGAGCCCGAAATCATCGACACCCGCGTTGTTCGATGCCACGGTCAGGTCCTTGACGCCGGACTTGACCAACGCGTCGATCAATAGCTCGGGAATGCCGCACAGGCCAAAGCCCCCCGCGGCGATCAGCATGCCATCATGCAAGAGGCCATCCAGCGCCTCGTCGGCTGAGCCGTAAACCTTTTTCATGGGTCGTTGTTCCCCCTCTCGAAAACCGCGCGCACCCTCGCGCGGGCGCGGCCCGGTGTCAACGGCGATGCCGCGCCGCGGCGTCTCTCACGGCGCCAGGGCCTCTTCCATTTCGGCGATCAGGTGACGGCAGAAGGCATCGAAACGCGGGCCCGGCTGTTGGTGATTGATGCGCGCGGCCAAGGGGTCTTCGGCGGTGATGGTGCTGCCCGACAGCGCCTCGATCACGGCATGGCCACAAAAGGGGACATGCGCCTCGGAATAGCCGCCTTCGTGCACCAGCACGAGGCGCCCGTCACACAGGTCGGCCGCGGCCTCCATCGTCATCTCGTTCAGGGCGCGAAAGGTGTGAGATCCCGCCATCATGCGCGCCAGCGGATCGACCGCCGAGGCATCGAAACCGCAGGCAACAACGATGGCGTCGGGTTGAAAGGCGTGCAGTTGCGGGATCACAAGCCGCGCCATCGCCTCGGTGTAGCAGACATGCCCGCCGCCGGGCGGCAGCGGGATGTTCAGGTTGGCGCCGTCGCCCGACCCCGTGCCGCGATCGTCAAACCCGCCGGTATCGGCCGGGTAATTGCGTTCCTGATGCAGGGAAATCGTCAGAACGTCGTCGCGGTCGTAGAAAATCGCCTCGGTCCCGTTGCCATGATGCACGTCCCAGTCGATCACCGCGACACGGTCCACCATGCGCGCATCGAATGCGGCCTCGATCGCGATGGCGATATTGGCCAGCAGGCAGAACCCGTTCGGAAAATCCGGCAGGCAGTGATGGCCCGGCGGGCGCGACAGGGCATAGGCGTTGTCGATCTCGCCGCGCAGGGTGGCAAAAAGGGCGGCCTTGGCCAGACCAGCCGACAGGCAGGCCGTGTCGAACCCGTCGGGGCCGAACGGTGTGCGCAGGCCCAACTCGCCGCCGCCCGCCGCCGCGGCCTCGCGGAACGCCTCGACATAGTCGTGCGGGTGGACGCGCAGCAGGTCCGCCTCGGTCACAGGGGCGGCCGAGCGCACCTCGAGTTCGGCCAGCAGGCCGGTAACATCCATCAGGTTCTTCAGCCGGCGTTTCGTTTCCGGGTTTTCCGGCAAACCGCCCGCGACCGAGGGCTGCATCAAGCCGCCGACCGGCACAAGGAAGCTGTAATTGCCACCCGAGTGCCAGAAACAACGTTCGTCCCAGAAAAACCCTGTGCGCATATGGCCCTCCGATGGTGTTTGCGGGACTATGCCGCCCGTCCATCGGGGCTGCAATGGGTGTCATCGCCCTGTGCATGGGCTTGGGGAAAGGTTGGTAAATGGCATGCAACTTGTCCGATTTGGCCTGTCTGGCTGTGGATCGGCACGAGATTGCGCTGCGCGTGACGCCCAAGGCCGCGCGCGATCGGATCGCGCGGGACGCGGATGGCCGACTGCCGGTCCATGTCATCGCGCCCCCCGACAAGGGGGCGGCGAAGGCCGCAGCGCTCAGGCTGCTGGCCAAGGCCATGAGGGTGCCCAGGGCGCGGTTGAGCATCTTGCGCAGGGGCCACGCCCGCGACAAGGTGGTGCGCGTGGATTGAGCAGCTGTAACGGACCGCGCGTCAGGGCTCGGGGCGGAGGCGATAGACCCCTTCGGGCAGATCCAGCGCCGCCGCAAGATCCTGCAATTGCGCAAGGGACAGGGTGACCTTTTCGACCCTGTCGGTGCGTGGGTCCCATTGTTCGACGGTGACGCATTCGGCAAAGGCCGTGACGGTCACATCTTCGTTCAGCGGGGTTTCGCCCTCATCCACAAGGGTGACAACGGTTGCGTCGAAATCGTGCTCGATCGTGAACATGGGGGCAGATTAGGGCTGGGACGTCTCGCCGTCCAGCGCTTCGCGTTTGAGGTGGCGACGATAGAGCCACGGCGCCGCGATGCGGTTGTAAGCAAAGGCCGCAAGGGGGCGCACGATCGGTAGCCGCACGGCGCGCGCCATCCAGCCCATGCCGGGCAGGCGCGTCCAGATTTCGGCAAAGGCCGGCACCCCGGACACGATGCGCCCATCCGGCAAACGCGCGTGCATCCGACGCTTGGCCTGATCGGGGGTCAGCTTCCATCCCGCCAGGTCGGTCGTGTTCAGATCGTCGAACACAAGCGGGGCCTCGGCACGGCTGGCGCGCGCCTGGTAATGGGAAATCTCGGCCCGGCAGATCGGGCAGCGGTCGTTATAAAGGATATGCACAGGTTCCATCATGCATAGCTAGGCACGGACGGCGCCCTGCCCAGCCGATGGCGACCACAACTGCGTGAGGGCACTGGACGAGGCGCCGGGCGCGGCCAATTTCCATCGCATGATGTTGGCGAAGGCTCTGCGCATTTGGGTCGGCTTGCTGTCCGCACTGCTGCTTGCAGCATGTGGGGCGCCGACACCGTCGGCGGGGCCCGGTGGCGGCCCGACGCCGGTGCCCACGCTCTCGCCGCAGAGGGTGGTCGAGGTGACCCGGACGGTCGAGCCGGTGGCCGAAGCGCTGTGTCGGGCCGAAACCCCGGACCAGATCTGCGATTTCCGTATCCTGATCGACACCGACCCCCGCAATGGCGCCAATGCATTCCAGACCTCGGACCGATCCGGGCAGCCCCTGATCCTGATGACGGCCGCGCTGCTGGCGCGCATGGAAGGGCCGGACGAACTGGCATTCGTGATCGGCCACGAAGCGGGCCACCACATCGCGCGCCATCGTGACCGGCAGGCGCAATCCGCGGCCGAAGGGGCGCGCATTCTCGGTGGGATCGCCGCCGCGCAGGGTGCGGACCGGCGCACGGTGATCGAGGCGGCGGAACTGGGTGCCTTCGTCGGCACGCGGCGTTATTCGCAAGCCGCCGAGCTTGAGGCCGATGCGATCGGCACGCTGATCGCTTGGCGCGCAGGGTTCGACCCGGTCGCCGGGGCGCAGATCTTTTCGCGCCTGCCGGATCCGGGGGTGGCGTTTCTGGCCACCCATCCCCCCAATGCCGAACGGGCCGCGGTCGTGCAGCGCACATTTGCCCAATTGCAAGCCCCCTAGATCCGCCGAAATCGGCCTTGATCTGCGTCAAGGCGGCCCCGCAAGTGTCGTCTAGGGTGCGCGGTGATAAAACGCGGCCCATGGCCCTGTTTCTTCTCCACGCCAATCTTATCAGAGGGGGCGTCATGCAAGGCAAGAAGACGCTGGACCGGCACGAAGATCTGATGAACCGGATGGCCACCAGTTTGGGGGCCGACCTTGATGAGGCCGAATTGCGCGGTGACCTGACGCCCGAGGGGCGCACCGACATGCTGATGGCCTGCACCGGGTGCACCGACCCTGCCGCCTGCAAGGAATGGTTGCTGGGCAATGGCAGTGCCGATGAGGCGCCGGGATACTGCCGCAATCGCGGGTCGTTGCGCGAATTGGCGCAGCGCTGAGGCGCAGTCGCCCGCGTGCGCTGGCGCGGGCCGGTATCGGAGGGACCCTGATACGATGATGACCGGGACAACTCATAAACTGGGCGACACACGCCGGCATTACTGGCTGGCTGTCGGCATGGCCGATATCTCGGGCGCCGATCTGCAGCGGGCGCTGGAAGAGGGCCGGATCACGCATGGTGATTGGGCCGGCATGGTCGAACGCTGCCGCGGGTGCAATTGGGCCGACGGGTGTGATTGCTGGATGCAGACGCAATCGGCCGGCGAGGCCACGGTGCCGCGTGCCTGCCCGAACGCCGAGATGTTCGACGCCGTGATCGGCAGTCAGTCCGACGCCTGAACGCCGCCGGTTTCGGCGGCGCACCAGGCCTGTGCTTCGGGCGTGGTGCCAACGGTTTCCCAGGTGATGACCGGCAGATCGTAGGGATGCGCCTGCCCGATCGCGGCCACGACGGCCGCCCGATGCGCAGGCAGGGTCTTGGCCACGAGGGTAACCTCGCTGTCTTCTTCGATGCGCCCTTGCCAGTGAAACAGGCTCAGCACACCGGGCGTGATGGTGACGCAGGCGGCCAGCCGCGGCTGCAACAGGGCGCGCGCGATCTGCCTCGCCTGCCCGATATCGGCACAGGTTGTGGTCACGTGGATCATCGTCGCATCGGTCCGGTCCATCGGGGTATGTCCGTTCTGCAATGGCACGACAGGGGCAGGGGGAAACGGCGGCGCGTCAGCGCACGGGCCTGCCCCACAGATCATATTCGCTGGCCTCGTCCACGTCGACCTCGACCAGATCGCCGGGGGCAAGGCCCTCGTGCCCCTCGTCGATGAAGAGATTGCCGTCGATTTCGGGGGCGTCGGCCATGGGGCGGCATGTCGCGCCGTCTGCGTCGATCTCGTCCACCAGAACGGTCATGCGCTGTCCGACCTTGGCAGCGAGTTTCGCCTCGGAAATCGCCTGCGCCTTTTCCATGAACCGGTGCCAGCGGTCGTCCTTGACCTCGTCGGGCACGTGATCGGGCAGGGCATTCGACCGCGCCCCGGCGACGTTTTCGTACTTGAAACAGCCGACCCGATCGAGCTGCGCCGCGTCCATCCAGTCCAGCAGGGTCTGAAACTCGGCCTCGGTCTCGCCGGGGTAGCCCACGATGAAGGTCGACCGCAGGGTGATGTCCGGGCAGGCGCGCCGCCAGGCCGCGATCTCGTCCAACGTGCGCGCGGCGGCGGCGGGCCGCGCCATGCGCTTCAGCGTGTCGGGATGGGCATGCTGAAACGGAATATCGAGATAGGGCAGCAGCCCGTTCGACGGGTCGGCCATGATCGGGATCAGGTCGCGCACATGTGGATAGGGATACACATAATGCAGCCTGACCCAAGCGCCCATCTTGGATAACTCTGTGGAAAGGTCGAGGATCGGAAACTTGCTGTCGCGCCCCTTCCAATCGGTGCCATAGGCCGAGGTGTCCTGGCTGATGACCAGCAGTTCCTTGACCCCGGCGGCGACCAGCTTTTCCCCCTCGCGCGTTACCGCCGCAATGGGGCGCGAGGACAGGCGGCCGCGCATGTCGGGGATGATGCAGAATTTGCACTTGTGATCGCAGCCCTCGGAAATCTTGAGGTAGCTGTAATGGCGCGGCGTCAGCTTGACACCGGCGGCGGGCAGCAGATCGACGAAAGGGTTCGGGTCTGGCGGGACAGCGGCATGAACGGCGTCCAGCACCTGCTCGTACTGGTGCGGCCCGGTGACGGCCAAAACCTTGGGATGCGCGCCGGTGATATAATCGGGCTCGGCGCCCAGGCAGCCGGTGACGATGACCCGACCGTTCTGGGTCAGCGCTTCGCCAATGGCATCGAGGCTTTCGGCCTTGGCGCTGTCGAGGAACCCGCAGGTGTTCACGATCACCGCATCGGCGCCGGCATAGTCGGGGCTGATCGCATAGCCCTCGGCCCGCAGCCGGGTCAGGATGCGTTCGCTGTCCACCAGCGCCTTGGGACAGCCCAGGCTGACCATGCCGATGGTCGGCTGGCCGGGTCGGGCGGCCTCGGTGATGCGGGCGCGGGGCGCAAGGTCGGGGCGCAGATCGGGCGGGTTCGTGCTCATGGCCTGCCAGATAGCGGCTTCGCGCCGGTCCGGAAAGGGCCAAGGCGATCGGCGGCGGCCTGCCGCCGGTCGCGGCCCGGCACGTCAATAAGGATGCACATGGGCGCGGTTTGTGGCTAAGTGGCCAAAACGGAAAGGGCAGGCAGAGCAGATGCGTTGGATCATCAGGGCCGTCGTGGGCATCATGGCCGTGGCACTGCTGGGGGCCGCGACCCTGTTCATCCTGCCCGCCGAGCGGATTGCCAGCGTGGCGACCGACCGTATTGCGACCGCGACGGGGCGCGAGGTGGCGATCACCGGCCCCGTACGGCCGACGCTTTGGCCGCATCTGGGCATTCGCGCCGAAGGGGTGCGCGTCGGCAACCCCGATTGGGTCGCGGCCGGGCCCCTGATCGCGGCGGATGCCCTGCATGTCGGGGTGGCCTGGAACAGTCTGTTCTCCGGCCGGATCACCTTGGAAGAGGCTGAATTGATCGGCCCGGACATCGTCTTGATGCGCGATGCGTCGGGTCTGGTCAGCTGGGATTTCGGCGCCGACAGTGCGGAAGAGGGGCCCGAGGGCCAGACCATGGCCGAGGGCGCAGATGCATCCGGTGGCTTGGCGTCCATCGGTTTCGATCGCGCGACGATCACGCAGGGGCGGGTGCGCTGGATCGACGAGGCGGCTGGCCAGGACATCACGGTTTCGGATCTCAGCGCGACAGTCTCGCTGCCCCAGGGGGCGGCGCGCGCGTCGCTGGTGGCCAGCGCCGATGTGAATGGGGCCGCGCTGTCGGTCGAGGCGACGGTGGACGGGTTGACCGGTTTGCTGGCCGGCCAGGTGCGCAATGCCACGCTTGCCCTTGAATGGCCGGGCGGCGCGGCCGGTTTCGAGGGGGTTGTCGCGACAACCCCGGCGCTTGCCGGCGCGATTTCGCTGGACGCCACCGATATGGCGCCGCTTCTGGGCCTGGCCGGGGTGGCGGCGCCGGATGTGCCGGCGGGGCTTGGCCGCAATCGCATCGCGGCCTCGGGGCAGGTCACCGTGACCGAAGAGGGCAGTGCCCATCTGCGCGACGGGCGCATCCGGCTCGACGAAAACGAGATCGCGGCAAATCTCGACATGCTGCCGGGCGACGACCGCCCGATGATCCGTGGCAGGCTGGCGGCGGATCGGCTTGCGCTTGCGGGGCTGGCGGGCGGTGGCGGGGCGTCGCGTGGCGATGCCGGCGGCGGCAACGGGGGATGGTCGCGCGATCCGATCGACGTGAGCGGCCTTTTCGCGGCGGATGCCGAGGTGTCGGTTGTCGTGGGCGCGCTCGATCTGGGCCACGCCATGTTGGAACCGGTCGAGCTGAACGCCACGCTGACACGCGGGCGGCTGGTGCTCGACATTGCGCGGGTCGCGGCCTTTGGCGGGCAACTGGCCGGCCAGTTCGTCGTCAACGGACGCGGCGGCCTGTCGGTCGGCGGGGATCTGTTGCTGGCCAATGTGCAGTTGAACCCCTTGCTCGTGAATTTCGCGGAGTGGGACCGCCTTGAAGGGTCCGGCAGCGCCAGCCTGGAATTTCTGGGCGTGGGCAACGACCTTGCGGCGATCATGGACGGGCTCGAGGGGCAGGGCGATCTCGCCTTTGGGGCCGGCGCGATCCGGGGCTTTGACCTTGCCGGCGTGATCCGCAATCTGGACACCTCCTATCAGGGTGAGGGGCAGCGCACGGTCTATGACCGCATCGAGGCGAATTTCACCATCGCGGGCGGCATCCTGGACAACGATGACCTGCTTCTGGATGCCCCCTGGGGCGAGGTGCGCGGCGCGGGGCGCGTCGATCTTGGGGCGCAGACCCTGGATTATCGCGTCATCCCCGGTGTGCTGCGCGACGAGGCCGGGGTGGCGGGCGTGCAGGTGCCGGTTCTGATCTCGGGGCCATGGTCGGGGCCGCGCATTCGCCCCGATCTGGAATACCTCGCCCAGCAGGAACTGGAGGAACAGCGCGCCCTGCTCGAGGCAGAGGCGCAGGAACGGCTCGAGGCGGAACAGGCTCGTCTGGAGGAAGAGGCGCGCAACCGCGCGAACGAGGCGCTCGGCCTCGATATCCAGGAGGGCGACGGGCGCGCGGAAATCGAGGCGCAGGTCGAGGAGCGGATCAACGAGCAAATCGGCGAGCAGTTGCTGCGCCTGTTCGGCGGGGCACCTGCCGAAGAGCCCGTGGAACAGGGGGTAGAGTGACAGGTTTTCTGATGCGCGCCGGGATGCTGGCGCTTGTGGTGGCCCTGGCCGGGTGTGGCGGCGGATTTTTCGGCGACACCGACGCGCGTGCGACCACGCAGGCCCGCATGACGGCGGATCTCTATCCCGGCGAGACGCCCGAAATGCGCCGGTTGGTGCGGCGATATGCTGAGGTTCACGACATTCCCGAGGCGCTGCTGCACCGCGTCATCCAGCGCGAAAGCGACTACCGCGCCGATGCCCGCAACGGGCCCTATTGGGGGCTGATGCAGATCCTGCCGCAGACCGCCAGGACGATGGGGCACAGGGGGCCGCCCGAGGAACTGCTCGACCCGGAGGTCAATTTGACCTTTGCAGGCAGATACTTGCGCGGGGCGTGGCTGGTCTCGGATGGCGATATCGACGCGGCGGTCATGTGGTATGCGCGCGGCTATTACTACGAGGCGCGCAACCGCTGCCTGCTGGTGGAAACCGGCCTGAACGACCGCGAGATCGCCCGCCATTGCCGCTGATTTTTTGGCGTCACAGCCCGTACACATCCTGTACACAGCCCGTACATACACCGCGCAGCGGGGCCGGGGCGGCGAAAGCCCTTGCGCCATGCGTCTGCGCGGCCATGATCGGGCGTATGACGAGTATCGAGATGTACCGCCCCGGCATCGACGAGGTAAAAGGTAACCTGGCGTGGAGCGCGCTGGAGCACCGCCTGCTAGACTGCTGCCAGACAGGTGCCCCGGCCGGGCTGCCGGGCAAGACCGACCTGCCGCCGGATTGTTCCGACCCAGACCGACGGGTGCGCGCAGGGCTGATCCGCTACCTGATGCTGGGCGGCTGTGACAGGCCGCGCGGCGCGCGCCCGCACCCCAACGGCGTACGGATCATGGGCGGCTGGATCGACGGGGTGCTGGACCTTGAAAGCTGCCAGAGCCCGCTGGCCTATGGCTGCAAGATTGCCTCCTGCCGGAGCGCGCCAATCTTCATGCCGCGCGTATCGGGGCGCTGTTCCTGCCCGGCTGCGCCGCGCCGCAGGGGCTGGACCTGCAACAACTGACCACGCGGGACAATGTGCATCTGCGCGAGGGGTTCAAAGCAGGGGCGGGGGTGGACCTTGGCGGCGCGCGGATCGGCGGTCACTTGGCCTGCACTGGTGGAGCCTTCGAGGCAACGGAAGGCCGGGCGCTGAACTGCAACGGCGCGCGGATCGGCGCTTCTGTTTTCCTAATCAAAGAATTCCGGGCGAGGGCGGAAGTGAATTTTGGTGGCGCTGAGATCGGCGGGCAATTGGCATGCGATGGCGGGGCCTTCGAGGCTAAAAAGGGCCAGGCTCTGAACTGCGACGCCGTGCGGCTTGGATCGAATGTATCCCTGAGCAACGGGTTCCGAGCGAAGGCGGGGGTGAATTTTCGCGGCGCCGAGATCGGTGGGCAATTGGCCTCGGTTGGCGGAACCTTTGAGGCTACGGAGGGCCTTGCGCTGACGTGCAATGCCGCGCGGATCGGGGCGGATGTGTTTCTGAAAGGCGGGTTTCGTGCGACGGCGGAGGTGGATTTCGCGCGAGCCGACGTGGTTGGGGCCTTGGTGGTCACTGGGGCCGAGATCGGGGACGGGATCGGCCTTGAAGCGGCCCGTATCGGCCATGGGTTCTTCTGGAAAAACGTCACCGGGGCGCGACGGAAGATCGACCTGACCGAGGCGCGGGTCGGGTCGTTGCGCGATGACCGGGCAAGTTGGGAGGGCGTGGACACTCTGATCCTTCACGGGTTCCGCTATGACCGGATCGACGGGTCGATGTCGGTGACCGAGCGGATCGCGTGGCTGGGGCGGGCGCAGGAGGGGCTGGCCAAGCGGCAGGAAACACAGGTCGGCCCGGCCTTTGACCCACAGCCACATGTGCAGCTTGCCACGATTCTTAGGGCGCAAGGCGACCGCACCGGGGCGGCACTTGTGTTGGTGGACCGCGAAAAACGTCAGCGACGCGCCATGCGGGAATGGCGTTGGAAACAGAATGACAGCCCGAGGGAGATACTGCGATGGGCTATGACCCTGGTTGGCCGTCCTGTCGACTTCCTGTTCTGGCTGCTTGCGGGCTATGGTCACCGCCCGGCGCGGGCGCTTGGGGTCTCGATCGTGCTGGTCCTGCTGGCCTCGGGTCTGGCGCATTTTACCTACGAGGCCGGGCAGTTCGCGCCGAATTCCGATATCGTGCTGACCTCCGCCGATTGGCTGGGCGCGGTGGCGGCGCATGAGGCGGGCGATGCTCGGATGCCGGTGCAGATCTGGCAGGAGGGCAGCGCGACGGCGCAGGATTACGAGACGTTCCAGCCGCTGCTTTACGGGTTGGACCTGTTCATCCCGCTCGACGCGCTGGGGCAGGAGGAGGCGTGGCGCCCGAGCACAGAACGCGGGGTGCTGGGCAAGGCCGCCTTCTACTCGCGCTGGTTTTTCCAGGGGGCGGGCTGGATCATCACCGCGCTGGCGGCCGCGGTGCTGACCGGCCTTGTCGGGCGGCGCGACTGACGCCGCCCGTGTCTGTGCCGTGGCTCAGCGCTTGCGGTCGCGGCGGCTGCTCATGGGCTGGAACGCGACGCCGACATGGGCCTCGCAATAGGGTTTGCCCTGTTGCACGGGCAGGCCACAGAAATAGAAATCCTCGGTCGCGGGGTCGCCGATGGGCCATTTGCAGGTCCGCTCGGTCAGCTCCATCAGGGTCAGCCGCTTGGCGTGGCGTTCGACCTCGGATTGCTTGGCCAGCGCCTCGGGGCTGATTTCATTGGCCGAGGGCTGCGGCGGCAGGGGCTGGCCCGCCGGCACGATCGCCTTGCGCAGGGGGGTCACGTTCGAGGGGCGCGGCGCGGGCTCGGGTTTGGGCTCGGACTTGGCCGCCGGTTCAGCCGCCGTGGCCGGTTCGGGCGTGGGCTCGGGCGCGGGTTTCTTCGCCGGTTTCGGGGCCGCCGGCTTGGCGTCGGCGTCTTTCGCAGGGGCCGCCTTGGCGGTCGTGCCGCCGCCGCCCGAACGGTTGGACAGGCCGAGGCGATGCACCTTGCCGATCACGGCATTGCGGGTGACGCCGCCCAGTTCCTTGGCGATCTGGCTTGCCGATTGACCTTCGCCCCACATCTTCTTTAGCAGCTCGACCCGTTCCTCGGTCCAGGACATGCGTATTCCTCGCTTTTGCGCGCGTTTCCGGCTCGAGGCCTCATATGGGCCGCGCGCCGCGATATTGAAAGCCCCATTCTAAGCTGCCATGTCCCGAGGGCAAGGCACCTCTGGGGGCCGACGGACTGACAAGGGGACGGCAAGCCGATGAATGACACAGGACTGACCCATGCGCGCGACATGGGCGTGCGACGCTTTGGCCGCGTCAACTGGCTGGGCCTGGGCACGCTGATCCGGCGTGAGACGATGCGCTTTCTGGCGGTGTGGACGCAGACCTTGCTGGCGCCTGTGGTGACGGCGGGGTTGTTCATGCTGATCTTCTCGATCGCGATCGGTCCGCAGCGGGGCGAGGTGATGGGCGTCAGTTTCCTGCATTTCATCGCGCCCGGCATCCTGACAATGACGGTGATCCAGAACGCCTTTGCCAATACGTCCTCGTCGATCGTGATTTCCAAGGTCCAGGGCAATATCGTCGACACGCTGATGCCGCCCCTGTCGGCGGGCGAACTGGTGACCGGCTACGTTCGTGGGGGGGGTCGGCGCGCGGTGTTCTCGTGGCCCTGGCGATTGCCGTGGTGCTGTTTCCGATTGTCGGGGTCGGCGTGGCGCATCCGCTCTGGGCATTGGCGTTTGTGGCGCTCGGCGCGGCGTTTCTCGGTGCGCTTGGGCTTGTGGCGGGCATCATCGCGCAGAAATTCGACCAGATCGCCGCGATCACGAATTTCATCGTGATCCCACTCAGCTTTCTGTCGGGGACCTTTTATTCGATCGAGGCGCTGCCGCCCGTGTTGAACACGCTCAGCCACTGGAACCCCGTCTTCTATCTGATCGACGGGGTGCGTTTCGGCGTTCTGGGCGTTTCGGACAGCGCCCCGGAAAAGGGGTTTCTCGTGGCCCTTGCCGCAACCGCCGGCGTCGGGGGCCTGGCCTGGTCGTGGTTCCGCAGCGGGTGGCGTCTGAAAAGCTGAGGCTTGCCCCGAGGGCCGTGGGATCCCACGTGGAGGCGATGCGCATGCCTGCTCTGCTTGCGGCCCTATTCGCGGGTCTTGCCCCACTGCCGGCCAAGGCCGATTTGCCCGATATCGCGCAGGCCCTGGTCAGGCATCCCGCCATTCCGGGGGCCGCGGTCGGCTGGGTGTCGCCACGGGGCCAGGATGTCGCCGTCGCCGGTGTCAGGCGGAGCGACGCGGACGCGCCGGTCGAGGCGGCGGACCTGTGGCATCTGGGGTCGTTGACCAAATCCATGACCGCGACGCTGGCCGCCCGTATGGTTGACGCGGGCGCGGTCGATTGGTCGACCCCCATCGGCGCGGTGCTTGGGCCAGTCGTTCCCGACATGCGGCAGGAGTGGCGCGACGTCACGCTGGAAGAGCTGTTGCGCCATGCCTCGGGGATGCGGGCCAATCTCGGGATGTTGGCGGCCCTGCGGCTGGGCGATGGCCCGCGATCGGCCTATGTGGCGAAGGTTGTGGGGCAGGCGCCGCGCCCCGCCCGCGGTGGATTTCACTACTCGAACGCAGGCTATGTCGTGGCCGGCGCCCTGCTCGAGGTGGCCGGCGGCGCCCCGTGGGAGATGCTGATTTCAGAGCATGTCTTCCGGCCGCTCGGCATGGACAGCGCAGGGTTCGGCCCCCCCTTGGGCGCACAGCCCGCCGGGCACCGCATGAGCCTGCTGGGCGGGCCGCGCCCGGTGCCGCCCGGACCGCGCGCCGACAACATCTCGGCGCTGGGGCCGGCGGGCCGGGTGCATGTCTCGACGCCGGACATGCTGCGCTATCTGGCGGCCCATGCACGGCGCGACCCCGATTTCCTGTCGGCAGAGAGTTGGGCGCGCCTGCACCGCGCGGATGGCCCCGGTAGTTACGCCCTGGGCTGGGTCGCGGTGGATGGCATCCTGCGGCACTCGGGCTCGAACACGATGTGGTTTGCCAATGCCCGTGTCGATCCCGCGCGGGGCTGCGCCGGGTTCGTCGCGGTGAACGCAGCGGCCATGGGGCTGGTCGACGGGCCGGTGGGCGCGGCGGGGGATGCGGTGCTCAGGCTCGCTTGCGGCGATTGACCTGCTCGCGCCACGCCAGAAGGGCCGCACCCGCAATGATGATGCTGGCCCCCGCCACGCTGAGGGGTGTCGGAAGGACACCAAAGATCACGCCATCGTAAAGCGCGGCAAAGACCAGCGTCAGGTAGGAAAACGGCGTCACGAAACTGGCATCGGCGCGCGCCATCGCATTGACGAAACAGGCTTGCGCGCAAGCCATGGCCAGGCCCAGGCCGGCCAGCGCGGCCCATTGCGCCGGGCTGGGCGGCTGCCAGACCGCGAGGACCGCGAGGCTGGCTATGACCAGCCCCAGCGAGTTGTTGATGAACAGGATCTGCAGCGGCCCCTCGCGGCCCGAGAGCCGCTTGATGAAGATCAGTTCGAACCCAAGGCACAGCGCCGCGCCTAGGGCCAGCAGGGCGCCGGGCTGCATCGCCTCGGTCCCCGGACGGATCAGGATCATCGCCCCGGCAAAGGCGATGGCCGCGGCCAGCCAGCGCCATTTGCCCACCGTCTCGCCCAGAAACGGAATGGCCAGGATCATGCCGAACACGGGGTTCAGGAAACTGATGGCCGTGGCATCCGACAGCGGGATCATCGCAGCGGCGGCGAACATCAGCGAAACCCCACCCCAGCCACACAATGTACGCCCCACATGGTGCGCCCAATCGGGCCGGATCAGGCGCGGGCGCAGCACGGCCAGTGTGGTCGCGATGGCGATCCAAGCGAACAGAAACCGCCCGTGGCTGACCTGCAGCGGGTGCAGCGGGTCGCCCAGAGCCTCGGTGCCAAGCGCCTTGGCCAGAAGGGTCGTCGCCGCGATGAAGGCGGTCGCACAGATCATCAGCAGAACCGCCAGACCGGGGTTCGGCGCGGGGCCCGTCGGCGTGATCGCCGCCGGCGGAATGGCGGTCTGCGGGGCCTGCGGTTCAGTCACGGGCCGCCCCGATGAAATCGGTGATCGCGGGGACGAGATCGTCATGCAGCGGCAAGGTCGGGTCGCGGTAGCTGCGCATGTTGGCCTGCAGATAGGCGGCGACCGACCCGGCCTCGGACAGCGTCAGGACGGATTTGAGCATGTGGCTCAGCCCCCCGAGCGTCAGGCGCGTGGCATCCGGGCGCGCCGCGGCCAGCGGGGCGGCCTCGGACGGGGGCACCTGCAGGTCGGCATCGCCGTGGATCATCAGGACGGGCAGGTCGGTCCCGGCCAAAGCCGCCGCCGGGTCGAACTGAGCCAGCTCTCGGAAATAGGCCCGCACCTCGGGGGCGAACAGCGGCGCAAGGCCGGGATGCAGGCTGGCCGGATCGGGCGCCTCGCCCGCCAAAAGCGCCGCGAGCGCCCGGTCGAAGAGGGGGACGAGCGGCGCTGAGGCGGGTTGCGCGGCCAGTTGGTCGCGCACCAGCGCGCCAATGGGGCGTCCGGGGGGTGTCAGCAGGACAAGGCCGCAAATGTCGGGCAGCCCTGCCGCGTCGATGGCCAGCAGCGCCCCCTCGGAATGGCCGATCAGCCAGATGCAGGGTGCCCCGGTGGCATCCAGCAGGGTGGCGACCCACGCCGCCGTGTCGGCGCGATAGGCCGCAAGGCTGACATCGTTGCCATCGCCGTCGCTGTCGCCGATGCCGCGCTTGTCGATCCGGGCCGTGGCGATGCCGCGCTCGGCCAGCGCCTCGGCCAGCATGCGGTAGCTGTGCGCGAAACTGCCCAACGGGTTGTTCCCGTCGCGATCCGTCGGGCCCGATCCGGGCAGGATCAGCGCGGCGGCCTGCGCCACGCCCTGCGGGGTTTCGAGCGTTCCGGCCAGCCGGCCGGCGGGCCCTTCGGCCGCGATCTCGCGGGTCTCGGCCGCAACGGGCGACGCCAAAAGGGCGATCAGGGTCAGGATCAAACGGACCATGGGTGCCCACGCGCTGCGTCGAGCCGGGCAGGACAGGTCAGCGACCTCACAGGCCGAGGCACCACCGCATGACCGCCTTTTGCGCGTGCAGGCGGTTCTCGGCCTCGTCGAAAATCACCGATTGCGGGCCGTCCATCACCTCGTTCGTGACTTCCTCGCCGCGATGGGCGGGCAGGCAATGCATGAACAGCGCGTCGGGTTTCGCATGCGCCATCAACTGCGCATTCACCTGGTAGGGGCGCAACTGGTTGTGGCGGCGCTCCTTGGCCGACTGGCTGTCATGCATGCTGACCCAGGTGTCGGTCACGACCAGATCGGCCCCCTCGACCGCGCGTGCGGGGTCGCGGATGATCTCGACCTTCGACCCTTTGGCGCGCGCCTCCTCGATGAAGGTCATCTCGGGGTCCAGCGTTTCCGGGCCGGCAAAGGTCAGGTCGAAGCCGAACTGCCCGGCGGCATGGGCGAAGCTGGCAAAGACGTTGTTGCCGTCCCCGCACCACGTGACCTTCTTGCCCGCGATGGGGCCGCGATGTTCCTCGTAGGTCAGGATATCGGCCATGATCTGGCAGGGGTGGCTGCGATTGGTCAGGCCGTTGATGACGGGCACGCTGGCATGCTCGGCCAGTTCCAGCAGCACGTCATCCTCGAAGGTGCGGATCATGATCAGATCCACGTAGCGCGACAGCACGCGGGCGGTGTCGGCGATCGTTTCGCCATGGCCAAGCTGCATCTCGCTGCCCGACAGGACCATGGTCTGCCCGCCCATCTGCCGCGTGCCGACGTCAAAGCTGACGCGCGTGCGGGTCGAGGGTTTCTCGAAAATCAGCGCCACCATGCGGTCCTTCAGGGGCTGGTCGTCATCGGGGGCGCCCTTGGGGCGACCGGCGCGGGCCTGCTTCATCGTGGCGGCCTGGTCGATCATGGCCCGCAGGTCGGCCGGGTCTGTCTTGTCGATATCGAGGAAATGGGTCATCGGAACGGTCTTTTCATCTATTGGGGGCGAGGGGTCAGGCGGGCGCGCCCTGTCGTTCGAGCGCCGAGGCCGCGGCGTCCAGCCGCGCGACGCCCTCGGCGATCTCGTCCTCGGAAATGGTCAGCGCGGGCAACACGCGGATGACGTTGTCGCCGCCCGGCACGGTCAGAACCTCGGCCTCGTAGCCGGCTTGAACCATGTCGGTATTCGTGACCTTGCACTTCACCCCGATCATCAGGCCCGCGCCGCGCACCTCGTCGAAAACCTCGGGATGGGCCGCGACCAGCCCCTCCAGCTTCTGGCGCAAGAGCCCCGCCTTGCGGTTCACCTCGTCGAGAAACCCCTCGCGGGTGACCTCGTCCATCACCGCCGCGCCCACGGCGCATCCCAGCGGGTTGCCCCCATAGGTCGAGCCATGCGTGCCCGCCGTCATGCCCTTGGCGGCGCCCTCGGTGGCCAGCAGCGCGCCCAGCGGATAGCCGCCGCCGATCCCCTTGGCCACCAGCATGATGTCCGGCGCGATCCCGGCCCATTCATGGGCGAAAAGGCGACCGGTGCGGCCCATGCCGCACTGGATCTCGTCGAGGATCAAGAGCAGCCCGTGTTCGTCGCACAGATCGCGCAGCCCTTTCAGACATTGATCGGGCAGCGGGCGGATGCCGCTTTCGCCCTGGACGGGCTCGACCATGATGGCGCCGACATGGGGCTGGGCGGCGGCCGCGCGCAGGGCGTCATGATCGCCGAAGGGCAGATGCTCGAACCCCTCAAGCAGCGGACCGAACCCCTTGGTCAGCTTTTCCGACCCGGCCGCCGAGATCGCGGCCATCGACCGGCCGTGAAAGGCCCCGTCGAAGGTCAGGATGGTCGACCGCTCGGGCTGACCGCTTTCGTGCCAGTATTTGCGGGCCATCTTGATGGCCAGTTCCGCCGCCTCGGTCCCCGAATTGCAAAAGAACACCGTGTCGGCGAATGTATGCTCGACCAGCCGCTCGGCCAGCGCCACCTGCTCGGGCACGGTGTAAAGGTTCGAGGTATGCCACAGCTTGTCGGCCTGCGCCTTGAGCGCGTCCACGAGCGCCGGGTGACCATGACCCAGCGCCATCACCGCGATGCCGGACCCGAAATCCAGGAAACGTCGTCCGTCGGCCTCGATCATCCAAGACCCCTCGCCCTTGACGAAGGAAAGCGGCGCGCGCGCATAGCTTGGCAGAACCGGCGAGATCATCTTCTGTCTCCTGGGGTTGACCATGTGAAGGCCCCGGCTTGCCCGAGGCCTGTCGCGAAGTCAATTCAGAGACGGTGATGGGGTCAAGTGCCGCGCCTGATGAAGACACCGCCCACGGACATGCCCCTTCATCTTGGCGGAAAAACTCCGGGGGTGCGGGGGCAGAGCCCCCGCGCGGGTCGACGCGCTGAAAGCGCGGCGAAATCCGTCAGGAAAACCGTTCTTTCACGCGACTTCGGACAGGTCCACCGGTTGCGTCACGCCAAGCGCGGCGCAAACATCGCGCGTCAGGTCCGGCGTGTTGAGCGTGTAGAAATGCAGGTCCTCGACACCGCCTTCCATCAGCGTGCTGCACAGCTCGGCGCACAGGCTGGTCGACAGCAGCGTCTCGCGCCCGTCGCGAATGGCCTTGTCATAAGCCTCGTCCACCCAGGCCGGGATCACCGCGCCCGTGGCCTCGGCAAAGCGGCGCACGCGGGTCCAGTTGTTCACGGGCAGGATGCCTGGGATGATCCTGGCCGTGATGCCCGCATCGGCACAGGCATCGCGAAAGCGGAAATAGGCGTCCGCCTCGAAGAAGAACTGCGTGATCGCCTCGTGCGCACCGGCGTCGATCTTGCGCTTGAGGTAGTCGACACAGGCCTGCAGGCCCTCCGCCTCGGGGTGGGGGTCGGGATAGGCGCCGACGCGCAGGGTGAACTTGCCGGTGTCTGCCAGGGCCTCGATCAACTCGATGGAACTGGCGAACCCGTCGGGATGGGGCGTGAACGTGCCCTGGCCCTGAGGCGGGTCGCCGCGCAGGGCCACGATCTGCGTCACGCCGGCCTGGGCGTAGCTTTCGGCGATCTCCAGCGTCTCGGCGCGGGTCGCGTCCACGCAGGTCAGATGCGCGGCCACCGGCACGCCGTAATGCTTGTGGATCGTCTTGACCGCATCATGGGTCAGCGCGCGCGTGGTCCCGCCGGCGCCATAGGTGACCGATACGAATTCCGGGGCCAGCGGGGCCAGGACGCCGAGTGTCTCCCACAAGCGGAACGACGCCTCCAGCGATTTGGGCGGGAAAAACTCGAACGAGACGCGAGGCGGGGTCATGGCGATCGGGATCCTTGATTTCTCGTCCAGCTTTGTCGCATATGCGGATGGTTGCGACAAATTCATAAAACTCATCATCAACATGAGCCGCATATGCATCTCGAGTTCCGACATCTTCGCACGATCAAGGCCATCCATGAAGAAGGCGGATTGGCGCGGGCGGCCGAGCGTCTGCACATCACGCAATCCGCGCTCAGCCACCAGATCAAGGGGCTGGAGGATCAGGCCGGACTCGAGTTGTTCGTCCGCCGCTCGAAACCGATGCGGTTGTCGCCCGCCGGACTGAAGCTCTTGCGCCTGGCCGAGGACGTCCTGCCACGCATTGCAGCCGTCCAGGAGGAATTCGAAGGTCTGCGCTCGGGCAAGACCGGGCGGCTGCATATCGCGATCGAATGCCATGCCTGTTTCGACTGGCTGCTGCCGGTTCTCGAGGCGTTTCGCCTCGCCTGGGGCGATGTCGATGTCGATATCCGCCCCGGCCTGCAATTCGAGGCGCTGCCCGCCCTGTTGCGCGAAGAGGTCGATCTGGTGATCTCGGCCGATCCCGAGGATCTGCCCGGCGTCGATTTCACCCCGCTGTTCGATTACGAGCCCGTTTTCGTCTGCGCCCGGGATCATCCGCTTGCGAAAAAGGACTACATCTCCGCCGAGGATTTCGAGGATCAGACGCTGATCACCTACCCGATGGAGCGTGCGCGCCTCGACGTGTTCAGCGCGCTGTTGTTTCCGGCGGGGGTCGAACCACGCAGCATCCGGCAGGTCGAACTTTCGGCCGTGATGATGCTGCTTGTGGCCTCGGGGCGGGGTGTGGCGGTTTTGCCCGACTGGGTCGTGCGCGACCCGCGCACGCCAGAGTCGATCGTGACGCGCCCGCTGACCGAGGCCGGGTTGACCCGGCGCATGTATGGCGCGACACGGGCCGACGACACCTCGAAACCGTTCATGGCGCATGTGCTGCGCCTGTGCCGCACCATACCGCCCAAGTTGCAACGCGCATGACCGGCGCGCGGCACCCCTTTCTCGACCATCCGACGCCCACCGCGGTGGCCCACCGCGGCGGCGCGCGCGAGGCCGAGGAAAACACGATGGAGGCCTTCGCCCGCGCGGTCGATCTTGGGTTCACCCATATCGAGACCGACGTGCACGCCACCCGCGACGGGGTCGCCGTGATCCATCACGACCCGAGTTTCGCGCGGATGACCGGCGAGACGGCGCGCATCGCCGATCTGGACTGGTCCGACATCGCCCGCATCCGCACCCATGGCGGCGCCGCGATCCCGCGGGCGGAGGAGGTTCTGGCCTCATTTCCCGATCTGCATGTCACCTTCGAGTTGAAATGCGACCGCGTCGCCGCGCCGCTGGCCGAGGTGATCCGCCGGGCCGACGCGCTGGCGCGGGTCTGTGTGGGGTCCTTCGCGGTCAAGCGGACGGCGGCGATCCGCGCGATGCTGGGGCCTGGCCTGTGCTGGTCGCCCGGACAGGCGGGTGTTCTGGCGCTGTGGCTGGCGGGTCAGGGTCTCCCGATGCGCCGGCCCGGCTTTGCCGTGGCGCAGGTGCCGCCGGTGTTCCGGGGCATTCCGGTGGTGACGCCGGGGGTCCTGCGCGCGGCGACCGCGCGGGGGATCGACATCCAGGTCTGGACGGTCGACGACCCGGTCGAGATGGCGCGGCTGCTGGATCTGGGCGTCCACGCCATCATGACCGATCGCCCCACCGTCTTGCGCGATGTGCTGGACCGCCGGGGGCAATGGACGGGCCGGGCGGGCACGCGCTGACGGGTTCGGCGCATCGCGTCTGCCGGGCCCGCTTTGCCCGGATCGCGCGCGCCTCGATCAGGACGGACCCTTGGCAAGCCCTGCGCGCTCGGCTATGGCGCGCGGGCAGTTTGCGAAGGATCGAGACGATGCAAGGCTCCGCCAATCTCAATGTGATGATCAAGACCGCGCGCAAGGCCGCGCGCAGCCTCGTCAAGGACTTCCGCGAGGTCGAGAACCTGCAGGTCTCCTCCAAGGGTCCCGGCGATTTCGTCAGCCGCGCCGATCGCGCCGCCGAAGAGATCATCCGCAGCGAGTTGATGGAGGCCCGCCCAAATTACGGCTTCCTCGGCGAGGAAGGTACCGAGATCGAAGGCAAGGATCCGACGCGGCGCTGGATCGTCGATCCGCTGGACGGCACTACGAACTTTCTGCACGGCATGCCGCATTGGGCGGTGTCCATCGCCCTGGAACACAAGGGCGAGATCGTCGCGGGCGTCGTTTATGATCCGGCCAAGGACGAGATGTTCTATGCCGAGAAAGGGGCCGGTGCCTGGCTGAATGACAGCCAGCGTTTGCGTGTCTCGGGCCGCAACCGATTGATCGAGTCGGTCTTTGCCACGGGTGTGCCCTTTGGCGGCGGCAAGTATCTGCCCGCCACCTTGCAGGATCTCGCGCGGTTGATGCCGACCTGCGCAGGCGTGCGGCGCTGGGGCTCGGCCGCGCTGGATCTCGCCTATGTCGCGGCGGGCCGCTATGACGGCTATTGGGAACGCGGCCTGGACGCCTGGGATGTCGCCGCGGGGATCTTGCTGGTCAAGGAAGCGGGCGGCCTGGTCCAACCGATCCGCGAGGGGCAGGACGTGCTGACCGATGGCCATGTCCTGGCCGCCTCGGAACCGATTTTCGACAGTTTTTCCAAGATTATCCGCGATCGCGGCGACTGACCCCTGCCGGCCGGGGCGCCCCCCCGTTCGAGCACTTGGGCCACAGAAACGACCGAATCGGCCGGTATTGGGCCCGCATGGATCGTGTGGTTGACCATTGCAGGGGGTTTCTGCGCTGCGACAGCGGCGCCGTTGCGGTCGATTGGGTGGTGATGACCGCCGCGAGCGTGGCGCTGGGGCTGGCCGTGATCTCGGAGGTGTCGGCCGGGGTCGAGGACCTTGCCACGCGGATTTCCGAGCGATTGGGCGACATCCCCCTGCGCGCGCGGTTCGAGGACTGGGATGCGTTTCGCGCCGAACAGGCCGCACAGGCCGCCGGCGACGGGGTGGGCGAAGGCGGCTAGCGCCGTTGCGGGACCACCTGCTGCACGATCCCGGCCAACAGCAGATAGACCGAGGTGATTGCCACCGTCATTGTCAGCGCCGGATTCGAGGCAAAGCCGATCCAGGCCGCCCAGGCGATGCCCCCCGTCCAGACCAGCGCCACCGGCAGCGACAGCCAGCGCCACCGATCCGTCCGTACCGGGTGGATGAATTTCAGCGGCAGGAACATCGCCACGCTCAGCAAAACGACCAGCCCCGCCGTGACCCACCAGGGCGGCGTGACCACCAGCAGGGCCAGAACCACCATGTTCCAGCAGCCGGGGAAGCCCGCGAAACTGTTGTCCGCCGTTTTCATGCGCGTGTCCGAGAAATACAGGACGCTGGCCACCGGAATGGTCAGAACCGCGATCCAGCCCGCCCATCCCGGCAAGAGGCCCGAGGCATAAAGCGCGTAGGCCGGAATGACGACATAGGTCAGGAAGTCGATGATAAGATCCATCAACACGCCGTCGATTTCGGCGAAATTGCGCTTGACGTCGACGCTGCGCGCCAGGGGCCCGTCGATGCCGTCCACGACAAAGGCCACGGCCAGCCAGATGGCCATCATCGCCCAATCGCGCTCGAACGCCTCGTGAAGGGCCAGCATGGCGAGGGCCGCGCCAAGGGCCGTGAAGAGGTGAACGGACAGAGCCTGCAAGCGTGGTGTCATGGGCTGTCGTGATGCCCGCTTGGCGCGGCACATGCAACCGTCCTGTGACAGGTCACGGGCGCTTGCGGGCCGATGGGTGGGCCGCGGCATAGACCTCGAGCAGGCGGGTGCTGTCCACCGCGGTGTAGGCCTGTGTCGTCGAAAGCGATGCATGGCCCAGCAAATCCTGGATCGCGCGCAGGTCGCCCCCGGCATTCAGCAGATGGGTGGCGAAGCTGTGGCGCATCGCATGCGGCGTCGCACTTGCCGGCAACCCCAGTTGCAGGCGTGCCTTCTCCATCACGCGGGCCACGGCCCGCGGGCCGAGGGCGCCGCCGCGAATGCCGCGAAACAGCGGCGTCCCCGGCGACAGATCATGCGGGCACAGCGCCGCGTAGCGGTCGACGGCGGCCCGCGCCGCCGGCAGGACGGGCAAATCCCGGTCCTTGCCGCCCTTGCCACGAATGCGCAGCGCCTCGGGCAGGGGGATGAGGCCGCCGTCCAATCCCAGGGCCTCGGAAACCCGCAGGCCACATCCGTAAAGCAGGGTCACCACCGCAACATCGCGGGCCGAGACCCAGTCGCGCGCGTCCTGTTCGCCAACGCTAGCGATCATGTCGCTGGCGCCCTCCTCGGTCAGGGGGCGGGGCAGGCGGCGCTGGTGTTTCGGCGCGCGCATGGACAAGATCGCCGAGGCGTCGAACCCGTCCCGCTCCGCCCACCATTTGTAGAAGCCCTTCACCGCGGACAGGCGCCGGGCCAATGATCTGGCGCCCACACCGCGCGCGCGCTGTCCCGCCATCCACGCCCGCATCTCGCGCGGGCCAAGCCGACGCAGGGCGGCGGGCGTCGCGTTCCCGCCGAGATGCTCGGCCTGAAAAACCAGAAACCCGCCGACATCCGCGCCATAGGCGGCCACCGTCGCCCCGGACGCGCCCTTGATCGCGCGTTCATGGGTCAACCAGCCCTCAAGCAGGTCGCGCAGAACGGGGGAAAGCGCAAGGCTCATCGCCTCAGTCCAGCCATCCCCGCATCAGGCGTTCGAACACCCCGGTGAAGAAGGTCAGCAGATCGGTGCCCTGGCTGGGGCGGAACTGGTGCGGGTCCTCGGCCCCCATGACCAGCAGCCCGGGCAGCCGCCCCGGCCCCAGATCCAGCAGCAAAAGCGCCTCGGACTTGATCCATGTGGCGGCTTCCTCGCCAAAGATCCGCTGACACCCCGTGCCCACCTGGCGCAATGTCACCTGTTTGTGGGGAATGTCGCGCCCGCCGGTGACATAGCTTTCGACGAAACCGGGGGCGACGACCGTCAGCACATCCTCGAGCTTCTGCACGCGCGGGGCCTCGGTTTCGGTCGCTTCGGCGGATTCGAGCACCAGCCGCATGCGATCGACCCGCAGGATCCCGGCCACATCCGTCCCGAGCGCCTTGAGGAACTCGGTGAAATCCCGCTGATCCATGAGGCTGAGGATGGCGCGATGCACCTGGTTGGTGCCGGCCAGGTTTTCATAAGCCGCCGCGATGACCGAGCGGTGCGTATCCTCGAGCCGGTCGAGCCGGTTCTGCAGCCGCTCCATCGCGATGCCGCGCATGTCCACGATATTGCCGCCCATCTGGCGGTCATTGGCCGAGATCAGCGCCCGCATCAGGTCGCGGTCCTCGAGGATCAACTCGGGGTCCGAGATCACACGTTCGCGCCAATCGTCAAAATATCCGGGCTGCGCCCCGGCCTGTTCGCTGCTCACTGGTCTGCCTCGTGTCTTTGGTCGGTTTCACACCGTGTTACCGCCGCACATAGCATGGGCTGGCCGCGTCGGGCCAGTTTTTTTGCCATGGACAGAGGTGGTTGCAGGCCGTTGTTGCAGTAGTGCCCCGAGGGCGGTGCCACGCCACCGGGCTGTGGTGCCAAACAGGTCCGCGCGATCCGCAATTCCGGGGGAACGCTCTTTCCGGGTCGCCTCGGTGCCAGGGCTGAAGAACGGATGTTCTGCAGCCTTGCGGAGCAGGCGAACGGTGTCCTTCGGGGCGCGCTTGCGGGACGGATCAGACCGTCTACATGCCGCCCGGAGACTGCTTCGCCACCCCCGATCTTCCGGAGAGACACATGTACGAAACCCTTGGTCTGGAAATGTCGCCGCGCGCGGCCGCCCTGTGGCTTGGGCTTGCCCTTGGCCTCGCCTTCGGTGCCCTGGCGCAGCTGACGCAGTTCTGCTTGCGGCGCGCGGTGGTCGGCCCTGTCGAAGAGCGTGCATCGGCGCGCGGCGTCTGGGCCATGGCGCTGGCGGTTTCGATCCTCGGGACGCAGGCCGCTGTCGCGCTCGGCTGGGTCTCGTTCGATGCGCACAGGTTCCACGTCTCGGCGCTGCCCGTCGCAGGCATCACTGTGGGCGGTCTGCTGTTCGGGGTGGGCGCTGTGCTGGCGCGGGGCTGCATCTCGCGGCTGACGGTGCTCGGCGGGGCGGGCAATCTGCGGGCGCTGACGGCTTTGCTGGTCTTTGCGGTCTTTGCCCACGCGACCCTTCAAGGGGCCCTTGCGCCGCTGCGCAGCGGCCTGTCGGCCATGACGGTCGATCTGGGCGCACAGGTCGGGCTTGGGGCGCTGCCGGGGGGCGCCACGGTTTGGGCCGCGCTCCTGGCGGCCGCGGCGCTGGTGGTTGCGTGGCGCTCGGGCGCGGGGGCTTGGCTGTTGGCGGGCGCAGCCCTGTTGGGGACGTTGGCCCCCTTGGGCTGGGTCGGGACCGGCTTCGTCCTTCATGACGAGTTCGACCCGATCGCGCTGGAAAGCTTGTCCTTTACCAAGCCCTGGGCCGATTCCCTGTTCTGGGGTGTCGCGGCCAGCCTGATCGAGCCGGGGTTCGGCGTGGGTCTGATCGGCGGTGTGCTGGCAGGAGCGCTCGTCGCGGCCATCGCAGCGCGCCGCTTTGCCTGGGAGGCGTTCAGCAGCCCCGTTCAGATGGGGCGCACCCTGTCGGGGTCGGCGCTGATGGGTGTGGGCGGCGTTCTGGCCGGCGGCTGCACCGTGGGCGCCGGGCTGGCCGGTGTGCCGACCCTGTCGGTTGCGGCAATCCTGGCGTTGGTGTCGATCGTCGCGGGCATGTGGGGCGCGGGGGTTGTCGAGGCGCGGGTCGGCGGCCAGCCGCGCACCGATCACGGGGCTGTTCCGGCCGAATAACCCGCAGCGCTGCGGCAACCAAAAAGGGCGGCCGATCGGCCGCCCTGTTCGTTTCCACCGAGCGGCGGATCAGAGGATTTTCTGACCCGTCTTCGCCCAGTCCTTCATGAAGGCATCGAGGCCCTTGTCGGTCATCACATGGCTGGCCATCGCGTGGATGACGCCCGGCGGTGCGGTCGCCACGTCGGCCCCGATCAGGGCAGCCTCTTTCATGTGGTTCACATTGCGGATCGAGGCGGCGAGGATCTCGGTCTCGAACCCGTAATTGTCGTAGATCTGACGGATCTCGGCGATCAGGTCCATTCCGTCGAGGTTCAGGTCATCGAGCCGCCCGATGAAGGGCGAGATGAACGTCGCGCCCGCCTTGGCGGCCAGCAACGCCTGGTTGGCCGAGAAGCACAGCGTCACGTTGACCATGCGGCCCTCGCCCGACAGCGTCTTGCAGGCCTTCAGCCCTTCCCAGGTCAGCGGCACCTTGATGGCGATGTTGTCGGCGATCTTGGCCAGTTCGCGGCCCTCGGCCACCATGCCCTCGGCGTCCAGTGCCACGGTTTCGGCACTGACGGGACCATCGATCAGGTCGCAGATCTCCTTGGTCACCTCTTTGATGTCGCGGCCGGATTTCATGATCAGCGAGGGGTTCGTCGTCACCCCGTCCACGATCCCCAGTTCCGACAGGTCGCGGATGGCGTCGATATCGGCGGTATCCACAAAGAATTTCATCGCTCGGCTTCCTTTCGCGGGCAGGCCATGGTCATCTGGCGGCCTTCTAGCGCAAGGGTCGGGCAGCGAAAAGGCATGAGCCGGGAGTATTTCGAGGAAGGCGCGCGCGTCGGCATCCTGACGCCCGAGCCGCTGGACCGCGTTCTGGATTACCGCGCACCCGAGGGGGGCTGCTGGCTGGGGGCCTTCGTCGAGGTGCCGCTTGGGCCGCGCAAGGTGCTGGGCGTGGTCTGGGGCGAGGGGGCGGGCGATTTCGACGCGGCCAAGCTGCGCGCGGTCAACCGCGTGCTCGATGCAGCACCCATGCGCGCCGAGTTGCGGGATTTCCTGGAAAAGGCCGGGGCCTACACGCTGACGCCCTTGTCGCAAATGCTGCGGCTGGCGACGCGGGTGCCGGGCCTGAGCGATCCGCCCTCGATGCGCAAGATCTACCGGCTGGGGCAGGGCGAGCCTGACCGCATGACCGAGGCGCGGCGCCGCGTGATCGACACGCTGGTCGAGTATGGCGGTTTGGGGTTCACCTTGTCGGAACTGTCCAGCCTTGCGGGCGTGTCGAGCTCGGTCATCAAGGGGCTGGCGAAACAGGGCGTGGTCGAGGAGGCCGATACGCCGCGCGATGCACCCTACCTGCCGCTGGACCCCGACTTGCCCGGAAAGGAGCTGACCGAGGATCAGGCCCGCGCGGCGGCGTCGCTGTGCACGGCCATGGCATCGCGCCGATACGGCACGACCTTGCTGAAAGGCGTCACCGGCTCGGGCAAGACCGAGGTCTATCTCGAGGCCGTGGCCGAATGCCTGCGGCAGGGCCGTCAGGCGCTGGTTCTGCTGCCCGAGATCGCGCTGACCAGCGAGTTTCTGACGCGGGTCGAGGCGCGGTTCGGCGCGAAACCGGCCGAATGGCATTCGGGCGTGACCATGACCGAACGCCGCCGCGCGTGGAAAATGGTGGGGCAGGGGGCCGCGCAACTGGTTGTGGGCGCACGATCCGCGCTGTTCCTGCCCTATCGCGACCTTGGCCTGATCGTCGTGGATGAGGAACACGACAGTTCCTACAAGCAGGAGGAAGGCGCGCTGTACAATGCCCGCGACATGGCCGTGCTGCGCGCCAGCCTGAACGACGCGCAGGTCGTGCTGGCCTCGGCCACGCCGTCGCTGGAAAGTTGGGCCAATGCCGAGGCGGGAAAATACGCGCGGCTCGACCTGACATCGCGGTTCGGAGAAGCGGTCTTGCCCGAGATGGCCGCCATCGACATGCGCATGCAGGATCTGCCGGCGCAAAGCTGGCTGTCTCCGACGCTCGTGTCCGAGGTTGCCAAGCGCATCCAGAACGGTGAACAGGCGCTGTTGTTCCTTAACCGGCGCGGCTATGCCCCGGTGACGCTGTGCCGGGCCTGCGGGGCGCAGGTGGGGTGTGACCATTGCGACGCGCGCATGGTCGAACACCGGTTCCAGAAACGCCTCGTCTGTCACCAATGCGGCGAGACGAAACCCCTGCCGACGGCCTGCCCCTCCTGCGGGGTCGAAGGGAAAATGGCCGCTGTCGGCCCCGGCGTCGAACGTGTGGCCGAAGAGGCCGCGCGCGCCTTTCCCGATGCGAAACTGGCGATCCTGTCCTCTGACCTGTTCGGCTCGGCCCGCGCGCTGAAGGCCCAGATCGAGGACATCGCACAGGGTGACACCGATATCATCATCGGCACGCAACTTGTGGCCAAGGGGCACAATTTCCCGCGCCTGACGCTGGTGGGCGTGGTCGATGCCGATCTGGGCCTTCAGGGTGGCGATCTGCGCGCGGCCGAGCGGACCTTTCAACTGATGCGACAGGTTGCGGGCCGCGCCGGGCGGGCCGAGAAACGCGGCGTGGCCCTGCTGCAGACCTTCCAGCCCGAGCATCCGGTAATCCGCGCCATCCTGTCGGGCGACGAGGAAGGGTTCTGGCGCGCCGAGGCGGCCGAGCGGGAACAGGCCGGCATGCCGCCCTATGGCCGGCTTGCCGGTATCATCATCAGCGCCCCCGAGGCGGCGGCCGCCTTTGATCTGGGCAGCCATCTGGCGCGCCATGACGACGCGCTGCGCGCCGTGGGCGCGGTGGTCTATGGCCCCGCACCGGCCCCGATTGCCCGTGTGCGCGGCCGGCATCGCGTGCGCCTGTTGGTCAAGGCGCCCAAGGGCGTCGCGCTGCAGGGGGCGATCCGGTGGTGGACCGGTGGGGTGAAACTGCCCGCCAATCTGCGTCTTTCTGTCGATATCGACCCGCAAAGCTTCTATTGATTGCGGTTCCCTCGGCGCCAGACTCTCGCTAGAACCCCGCGAACTCCTTGCGTATCAGGACTTGTGACATGGCCACGCAGATCCGCCCGCAGCCCGGCATCCTCGACATCGCGCTCTATCAGGGCGGTCAATCGCAGATCGAGGGCCAGGCCGAGCCACTGAAGCTCAGCTCGAACGAAAACCCGTTCGGCCCCTCGCCCGCCGCCGTCGCGGCCATGCAAGGCGCGCTCACGCAGGCGCATCGCTACCCCTCGACCGATCACGCCGCGCTGCGCGCCGCCATCGCCGAGGTGTATGACCTCGATGCCGACCGCATCATCTGCGGTGTCGGCTCGGACGAGATCATCCATTTCCTCTGCCAGGCCTATGCCGGGCCGGGGGACGAGGTGCTGTATACCACCCATGGCTTCGGCATGTACCGCATCAGCGCGCTGGCCGCCGGGGCCACGCCGGTCGTGGCGCCCGAACGCGAGCGGATGGTCGATGTCGACGCGCTGCTGGCCATGGCCACCGACAAGACGCGGCTGGTCTTCATCGCCAACCCCGCAAACCCGACCGCGACCCTGATCCCGATGGCGGATCTGGCCCGCCTCGCCGAGGGCTTGCCCAAGGTCTGTCTGCTGATCCTGGACGGGGCCTATGCCGAGTTCACCGAGGGCTATGACGGCGGCAAATCGCTGGTCGAGACGCGTGAGAACGTCGTGATGACGCGCACCTTCTCCAAGGCCTATGGCCTGGGCGGGCTGCGCGTGGGCTATGGCTATGCCCCGAAAGAGATCGTCGATGTGCTCAACCGCGTCCGCGGGCCCTTCAACCTGTCGGGCATTGCGCTGGCGGGGGCCGAGGCGGCAGTGCGCGACACCGATTGGGTGGCCGAGTGTATTCGCGTCAACGCCGAGGAACGCGCGCGCCTGACCGGGGGCTTGCGCCAACTGGGGATCGGCTGTGACGACAGCCATGCCAATTTCGTCCTGGCCCGCTTCGCCGACGAGGCCGAGGCCGTCGCCGTCGATGCGTATCTGAAAGCACAAGGCATCATCGTGCGTCACCCGCGCAGCTACGGCATGCCGCAATGCCTGCGCATCACCGTGGGCCGCCCCGAGGACAACAGCCGTGTCCTCGATGCGCTGCGCAGCTTCAAGGGGGCGGCATGAGCGTGATCTACACCCGCGTCGCCCTGATCGGCCTGGGCCTGATCGCCGGGTCGATGGCCCATGCCATGCGGCGTGCGGACCTTGCGGGCGAGATTGTCGGCACCGCGCGGTCCGCTGAGACGAGGCAGATCGCGCGCGGATCGGCCTGTGCGACCGGATCGTCGACACCGCCGCCGAAGCGGTGAAAGATGCCGATCTGGTGGTGCTGGCCGTGCCGGTCGGCGCGATGGAGGCCGTCACAAGGGAAATCGCCCCCCATCTGGCCCCCGGCGCCACCATCACCGATGTCGGCTCGGTCAAACGCGACGTGATCGCCGCCGTCGCCCCGCATTTGCCCAAGGGCGTGCATTTCGTCCCCGGTCATCCGCTGGCCGGGACGGAACATTCCGGCCCGCGATCCGGTTTTGCCGAGTTGTTCGACAACCGCTATGTCCTGCTGACCCCCGATCCTGGGACCGCCCCCGAGGCCGTGGCCAGGCTGCGCGCGCTTTGGGAAGGGTGCGGCGCCAATGTCGAGGAAATGGACGCCGATCACCATGACCTCGTGCTGGCGGTGACCAGCCACACGCCGCACCTGATTGCCTATACGATGGTGGGTGTGGCCGACGACCTGCGCCGCGTGACCGATAGCGAGGTCATCAAGTATTCCGCCGCGGGTTTCCGCGATTTCACCCGGATCGCGGCCAGCGATCCGACCATGTGGCGCGATGTGTTCCTCTCGAACAAGGATGCGACGCTTGAAATCCTCGGCCGGTTCACCGAGGAACTGTTCGCCCTGCAACGCGCGATCCGTACCGGCGATGGCGACCACCTGTTCGACTATTTCACCCGCACCCGCGCCATCCGTCGCGGCATCATCGAGGCCGGGCAGGATACCGACGCGCCCGACTTTGGCCGGATGCCGGCCAAGGCGCGGGCTGATGAAGGGGCGGAAAAGTGAGGCGGGCGGCAGCGATCCTGGCGGCTGGCCTGATCGTTGCCGCCGCGGGCGCCGCTGCCGATGCCCCCGACAGGTCGCCACGACCGGTGATGCGGGCGATTCCCGAAACACCCGCCCCGGTTGATGTCACGCGGGTCACGCTGCGCGCCACGGCGCAGGCCCCGCGCCGATCGCTCAGGCCACAGGCGCGGCCCGGCGCAGCGGCGGTGCCCGATCCGCCGCCCGTCGCGACCATGCCAGCCGTGGCGGCGGTGCTGGCCGCCACACCGGACCGGCCCCGCGAGGGTGCCGGGCGGAATGCGACGGCGCTGGCCGTGGTGCAATCGCTGCGACCGTCCTTGCGTCCCCAGGGGCTGGAGGGGCGCGTGCGCGCCTCGGCCACCCGTCAGACACCGGCGCGGGTCGCCCAACCCGGCCAGCGCGGCCAGCTCTGCGGGGTGCGCGGGTTGGAGGGCGACCGGCTCGAGGCGATCACGGGCCGCATCTCGGGGTGCGGCATTGCCGAGCCTGTGCGCCTGCGGGCGATCGACGGCATCCCGCTGACGCAGCCGGCCACCATAAATTGCACCACGGCGCGCGCCTTTCAGGAATGGGTGCGCGGCAGTGTGGTGCCGACGGTGGGGCGGAGCGGCGGCGGGGTGTCGAATATCCGGGTGGTTGCCTCATACGCCTGCCGCACACGAAACTCGCAGGCGGGCGCCAGGCTGAGCGAGCATGCCCGCGGCAACGCGGTGGATATCGCCGGCATCGGCCTTGCCAACGGAACGGAGTTGACGGTGCTCGGCGGTTGGCGCGATCGCCGCGCGGGCCCCTTGCTGCAAGAGATGCACCGCGCCGCCTGCGGCACCTTCGGAACGGTGCTGGGGCCCAATTCGGACCGGTTCCACCAGGACCATTTCCACTTTGACGTCGCATCCTATCGCGGCGGGCCCTATTGCCGCTAGGCCGGGATGTTTGTGGCGTCTTGAACAGGTTTCTTTGGATAAACCTGTGGAAAACCCTGTGATCTTGTCCGTTTGTAAAAAACTCTATTGCAAGATCAGCCGCGGTGCAGGTCCCAGTGGCAGCGGCCCGAGGAACACCCGCCCGTCCCGGAACGACAGCGTCGCGTCGATGTTTTCGGGCCGCCCGGACAGGCCCGCGACCATGCCCAGAACGGCCTCGATGCTGCCCTGCAATTGCTGCGGGATGGCCCCGGCATTGACCGCCAGCTCGACCATGCTTTGCCAGTTTTCGGCCCGGACGGCGATGTCGCCCTCGGGCTGGCCCGCCGCATCGACATCAACGGCGCCGGTGGCGCGAAACAGCATGTCGCCCCATTGGGCCGACATGTCCTCGAGCGCGATCTGGCTGATCTGGGGCCGCCGCTCTTCGATGGCGCGCAGATCCCACGGGCGGTCAAAGGCCATCCGCGCGCGGTAGGTCACCGTCCCGATCCGCTGCGGCAAGACGCCGGCGGGATCCAGCAGCGCCGCCATGGGGCCTGGCGGCTCCAGCCCCTCGGCGACGAAGGCGACGTCATAGGTATCGTCCGTGCCCTCGACCCGCTGGCCGGTCAATCGCCCGTCGGACAGATACATCGACCACCCCTCCGTCGAGGCGACCTCGACCCCCTGCATCTCGGTGACCGAGGCATCCAGCGCGAACTGCGCCGCGGGCTGGACATCCAACTCCGAGCGCATGACCTCGGACCGGATGGTGACGCTTTCGCGTGAGGACGACAGCACCTGTTCCCGTGGCCAAATCGCCCGCAGATGATCGGGGCGCAAGGCGCGCTGGCCAAGGAACAGTTCGGGCACCCGCCAGACCCAACCGGTGTCGGGATCGGCCAGTTCCAGGTCGCGCAGCCTGGTGTCGAAGCGGGTGGGGAACCCCTCGACCGACAGGTCCGCATAGCGCGCGAGCCAGCCTTCGGCCTCGCGGGCGGCCATCCATTGCGACACCACCCGTTCCGTGCTCCAGGCGTAAAAGGCCCACCAGCCGCTTGCCAGCGCCGTCAGCACCACCAGACCGAAAATCAGCCGCCGCATGGTTTTCGCCCCTTCACCCTGCACCACATGGCCGGATATAGCCGTGCCGAACGCAAAGGGCCACGGGAATGGTGATGCAGGTGCAGAATGACATGTGGGTCTTCGGCTACGGGTCGCTTCTGTGGAACCCCGGTTTTCCGGTGGCCGAGGCCCGTGTCGCGCGCCTGAATGGCTGGCACCGGTCGTTTTGCATGTCGTCGATCCACCATCGCGGCACCGTCGAACGGCCGGGCCTTGTGCTGGCGCTCGATGCCGCCGAGGGGGCGCATTGCGACGGCGTCGCATTTCGGGTCGAACGGCGCTATGCCACGCAAACCCTTGCCTATCTGCGCGAGCGGGAACTGGCGTCCTCGGCCTATATCGAAACGCGCCAGAATGTGCGCCTGCACGACAGCGGCACCGATGTGCCGGACGTTCTGACCTATGTGATCGACGCCGCCCACGATCAGTATCGCGGCACGCTCAGCCTCGAGCAGCAGGCGCAGATCATTGCGCATGCCACGGGCGGGCGCGGGCCGAACGACGAATACCTGTTCAACACGGCCGCCCATCTGCGCGAACTGGGCCTGGCCGATGCCGATCTGGATTGGCTGGAAACACGGGTGGCGCAACTGAAATCGCCCTGACGCGTGGTCTGCCATTGGAATATGACGCAAGCAGTAGTAGTCTGCGACGCGTAAACACCAAGAAGTGGCTGAGAGGGCCATGGCGAGCAGAGCCGACGGCGCGGGGGCGCCACGCATCATACGACCGACCCGGCAAATCGTCCTGATGCTGCTGATCCTAGGCTGCGTCATTGCCGGGGGCGTGCTTGTCTGGCCGCGAGTCGAGCCGGTGTTCCTGTCCAGCCCGTATCTGAACGGCACCATCGGCGTGGTGTTCGTGATCGGCGTGTTCGCCTGTTTCTGGCAGGTCTTTCAACTGTTTTCCTCGGTCGCGTGGATCGAACAGGTGGCCGGCGCGGGCGCGCAGGACGAGGTCGAGAAGCCGCCGCAGCTTTTGGCGGCGGCCACCGGGATCGTGAGGCTGCGCGGCGCGCGGATGCAGATCACACCGGCCACGTCCAAGTCGATCCTCGACTCGGTTGGCGCGCGGATGGAAGAAAGCCGGGATATCACGCGCTACATCGCCAATCTGCTGATTTTCCTGGGCCTTCTGGGAACGTTCTTTGGCCTGGCCACGACCGTTCCCGCCGTTGTCGAGACGATACGGTCGCTGCAGCCGACCGAGGGCGAGGAAGGCCTGGCCGTATTCGGCCGTCTGATGGATGGGCTCGAGGATCAACTGGGCGGGATGGGCACGGCCTTTGCCTCGTCGCTGCTTGGGCTGGCTGGCTCGTTGGTGGTCGGGCTGCTGGAATTGTTCGCGGGCCATGGGCAGAACCGGTTTTACCGCGAGATGGAGGAATGGCTGGCCTCGATCACGCGCGTCAGCTTTTCCTCGGGCGAGGGCGAAGGCGGCGTCGACCGCGGTGCCATCGCCACCGTGCTGGACCATATGGTCGATCAGGTCGAGACGCTCCAGAGCCTGTATTCGCAATCCGAAGCGCGCCGCGCCGAAACCGATGCGCGGCTGGCCGATCTGGCCAACAGGCTGGGTGCGTTCACCGAGCTGATGGGCAGCGGCCAGATCGAGGCCGCGGGACGGCTTGCCACCGCGCAGGAGCGCCTGGCCGAGGTGATCGAGTCGCAGGCCAGCACCGAGCACGGGCTGGATGAGGAAAGCCGCATGCGCCTGCGGTCGATCGACGTGCAGCTGTTCCAGATCTTCGAAGAGCTGGGCGAGGGGCGGGCCTTGGATGTCAGCCTGTTGCGCGAGGATATCGCCGGCCTGACCGATGCCTTGCGCAGCCTGACCCAGGCGGCGCGCGCACCAATGGCCGCGCGACGGCCCGCCCCGCGCTCCGCGCCCCCGTCGCCCGCGGGTGACACGCCCGACGCCGGAGGCTAGGGGCCATGGCCTTTCACCGCCGTTCGGGGGGCCGTTTTTCCGGGGCGATCTGGCCGGGTTTCGTGGACGCGATCACCGCGCTGCTGATGGTCATGATCTTCCTGCTCACCATTTTCATGGTGGTGCAATACGTGCTGCGCGAAGAGATCACCAACCAGGATGACGAACTGACCGCGCTGAACGCACAGCTCAATCAACTCTCCGAAGCGTTGGGTCTGGAAACGGGCCGGGCCGACAGACTGGAAAGCCGTGTGGCCACCTTGTCGGGCAATCTGTCCGCTGCGCGCGACGAGGTCGCCGCGCAGGCCGCACTGATCACCGCGCTGACCGCCGAGACCGAGGCACAGGCGGCGCGTCTGGTCGATTTCGAAGAGCAGGTCGCGGGACTGCTGGCCGAGAACCGCGATCTGGCCACCGCCCGCGACACCGCCGAGGCCGACGCCGCCGACGCCATGAGCAGGGCCGAGGCGCTGCAACTGGCGCTGGCGCAAGCGCGGTCGGAAATCGACGCGGCCGCCGAGCAAGCACGCCTTGCCGCGGCCCGGCGCGAGGCGCTGCAAGCGCTGATCGACGACCTTGAGGCCGAGGCGGCGACGCGGGAAACCTCGCTGGCGCAGGCTTTGGCCGCGCTCGAGGACAGCGAGGCGGTGCGCGAACGCGCCGCCGCACTGGAAGAAGACCTCGACACCGCGCAAGCTGCGCAAGAGGCGCAACGCGCGCGTCTGGCGGCGCTCGAGGCGCAGCTTGACGAGGCCGAGGCCGCGTTGAGCGCCGAAGAGACCGCCCGTCTGGCCGAATTGGCCGCAGCCGAGGCCTTGCGCCAACGGCTGGCCGAGGCCGAAACCGCGCTGACCGAGGAAGAGGCCGCGCGTCTGGCCGAGGCGGCCGCGGCCGAGGCGTTGCGAGAGCGTTTGCAGAATGCGGACGCCGAACTGACGGCGATGACGCTGGCGCTGGAGGAACAGCGCCGCCGGGCCGAGGAAACCCTGACGCTGCTGGCCGCGGCCGAGGCCGCCCGCGAGGATCTGGCCGCCCGGCTTGCCGCGGCGTTGGCGCAGGCCGACAGCCAGGGCGATCTCGCTCAGACGCTCGAGGCGCAGCTGGCCCAGGCCGAGGCAGAGTTGGCGCGGCTTGAAGAGCAGGGGGCCGAGCAATCCCGCAGCCTCAGCGATCTGGAAACGCAATTGGCATTGGCGCTGTCACGACTGGAGTCCGCCGAAGCCTCGGCTGCCGCGCGCCTTGTCGAACTCGAAGCCCGCATTGCCGAGGCCGAGGCCCAGATCGCCGCGCGCGATGCCGAAACCGCCGCCGCCGAGGACCGCGCCGAGACGCTGTCGCAAACCCTGGCCGAGCGCGACGCGACCCTGTCGCAACTCGAGGCGCAACTGGCCGACGCGCTGGCCGCGCGCTTGGCCGCCGAGGCCGCGCAAGGCACGGCCTTGGATGAGGCCGACCGGCGCGAGGCCCTTCTGGCGCAGGCCAATCGCGAACTCGAAGCCGCCGAGGCAGCCTCGGCCGAAAGTGCGCGGCAGGTGACATTGCTGAACGAACAGGTCGCGGCATTGCGCCAGCAACTTGGCGCGCTCGAAACCTTGCTGGACGATTCCGAGTCCCGGGATGCCGAGGCTCAGGTGCAGATCGAGGCGCTTGGCGCGCGCCTGAACACCGCCCTGGCGCAACTGGCCGCCGAAGAAAGCGCCCGCGCGGAACTCGAGGCCGCCGAGGCCGCGCGTCTGTTGGCCGAGGCGGAAGAGCTTGAGCGATATCGGTCCGAGTTCTTCGGCCGTCTCCGCGATCTGCTGGAGGGGCGCGAAGGCGTGCGCATCGTCGGCGACCGGTTCGTGTTCTCCTCGGAGGTGCTGTTCGAGGTCGGCTCGGCCGATCTGTCGCCCGAGGGTTTGGCCCAGATCGACAATGTCGCCACGCTGCTTCTCGATATCGCCGATGACATCCCGCAGGCCATCGACTGGATCGTGCGCGTCGATGGCCATACCGATGATCAGCAGCTTCGCCCGAATGCGGATTTCGCGAACAACTGGGAACTCAGCCAGGCGCGCGCTCTGTCCGTGGTGCGCTACCTGACCGAGGATCTCGATTTTCCGCCTAACCGTCTGGCCGCGACGGGGTTTGGCGAATATTCCCCCATCGCGTCGAACGAGACGGATGCAGGGCAGGCGCAGAACCGCCGGATCGAGTTGAAACTGACCGAACGCTGAGACGGCTTATCGCACGGGGATGTGCGTTGTCCGCGTGTCGATCTCGATGTCGTCGCGGATCAAGGTGACCGTGCCGGTATACTCCCCCGCCGGCAGGCTGTCGGATATGCGGCGACCCGAGGCGCGAAACAGCTCGGCCTGTGTGCGCTCGAGCACGACCTCCTGACGGTGATACGCGGCCCCTTCCGGGTCGCGGATTTCCAGGCGCAGGATGTCTCCGGCCTGCCCGCCAAAAACAAACCCCCAGAGCACAAGGGCCGGTCCCGTTCGGTCGAGGGAGGTTGCGTTCGCCGTTCCGGCGCGGATGTCCGAAAATTCCGGAACCGCATCGGAGAAGCCGACGCTTAGAACGCCGCTTGCCGTGCTGGCGATCGGCTCGGCCCAGAGCGGGTCGACGCCCATGCCGCAACGCGACAGGTCGCTCGGGTCGAACGGGTCGACCAGCACGCCGTTGTGCCGCACGAGGAATTCCAGATGCGGAAACTCGGTGATGCCGGAATACCCGATCTCGCCCAACACGGCCCCCGCGGCGACCGCCTGGCCCGGCGTGACGGTGACCGATCCCTGCGCGAGGTGGCAATACTGAGTCTGCCATCCCTCGGCATGGTCGATCACCACCCCGTTGCCGCATCCTTGCCCTTGCGGCGCAGCGGCGGTGCCGCCATCCGGGACGCCGTCGCGGATGGCCCGTACCGTGCCGGGGGCCGCGGCGCGCACGGCCCAGCCCTGGCGCATGGTTGCCAGATCCGCCACGCGGATGTCGGTGCCGGTATGCCCGTCATAGCTGGCCGGGCCGCAGGTGAAATCGCGCCAGCCCGGTCCCGGGTCGCGATCCATGAATTGCTGCAGGAAACAGGTGTCGCCCAATGTGCAGTCCACCGGGAACAGCAGCGCAGGCGCATCTCCGCGCAAGGGCGACGGCAAAACGGCGGCCCAAAGCAGGGCCGCCGTCATGCAGATCAGGCGCGGGATCATTCCGCCGTCAGAAGGGGCGGCTTCTTGGATGACAGGCGACGCGCGCCGGGTTCGTCGATCCGCAGGTCGATCTTGCCATCCTTGACGCCGACCGTGATGTTGCCACCCTTGGCCAGCTTGCCGAACAGCAGTTCCTCGGCCAAGGGTTTCTTGATGTGCTCCTGGATCACGCGGCCGAGCGGACGCGCGCCCATCTTGTCATCGTAACCCTTGTCCGCCAGCCACTCCGCCGCCGGCTTGGTCAGGTCGATGGTCACGTTGCGATCCATCAACTGCGCCTCGAGCTGCAGGACGAACTTTTCGACGACCTGCAGGATCACCTCTTTCGGCAGCGGACCGAAGGAGATCACGGCGTCGAGGCGGTTGCGGAACTCGGGCGTGAAGGTCCGCTCGATCGCGGCGGTGTCCTCGCCCTCGCGGCGATCGCGGCCGAAGCCGATGGCAGCCTTGGCCTGTTCCGCGGCGCCCGCATTCGAGGTCATGATCAGAATCACGTTGCGGAAATCGACCGACCGGCCGTTGTGATCCGTCAGCGTGCCGTGATCCATCACCTGCAGGAGGATGTTGAACACGTCCGGGTGGGCTTTCTCGATTTCATCGAGCAGCAGCACGCAATGCGGATGCTGATCGACCCCATCGGTCAACAGGCCCCCCTGGTCGAACCCGACATAGCCCGGAGGCGCACCGATCAGGCGGCTGACCGCATGTTTCTCCATGTATTCCGACATGTCGAAGCGCAGCAGCTCGACGCCCAGCGTGTCGGCCAGTTGCTTGGCGACCTCGGTCTTGCCGACGCCGGTGGGGCCGGCGAACAGGTAGTTGCCGATGGGCTTCTCCGGCTCGCGCAGGCCGGCACGGGCCAGCTTGATGGCGCTGGACAGGGCCTCGATGGCCGCATCCTGGCCGAAGACGACGCGCTTGAGCGTGCTTTCGAGATCCTTGAGCATCTCGGAATCGTCCTTGGAGACGTTCTTGGGTGGGATGCGGGCGATCTTGGCCACGACGGCCTCGATTTCCTTGGCGCCGATGGTCTTGCGGCGCCGCGATTCCGCCACCAGGTGCTGGGCGGCCCCGGCCTCGTCGATCACGTCGATGGCCTTGTCCGGCAGTTTCCTGTCATTGATGTAGCGCGCCGACAATTCGACCGCCGTCTTGATCGCGTCACTGGTGTACTTGATGTCGTGATGCTCTTCGAAATAGGGCTTCAGGCCCTTGAGGATCTTCACGGCGTCTTCCACCGACGGCTCGGTCACGTCGATCTTCTGGAACCGGCGGCTCAGCGCGCGGTCCTTTTCGAAATGCTGGCGGAATTCCTTGTAGGTGGTCGAGCCCATGCAGCGCAGCTTGCCACCCTGAAGCGCAGGCTTCAGCAGGTTCGAGGCGTCCATCGCCCCGCCCGAGGTGGCGCCCGCTCCGATCACGGTGTGGATCTCGTCGATGAAGAGCACCGCGTCGGGGTGATCTTCGAGTTCCTTGACGACCGCTTTCAACCGCTCTTCGAAATCGCCGCGATACCGGGTGCCCGCCAGCAGCGCGCCCATATCGAGCGAATAGATCGTGGCCCCTTGCAGAACCTCGGGCGTCTGACCCTCGACGATCTTCTTGGCCAGACCTTCGGCAATCGCGGTCTTGCCGACGCCGGGGTCGCCCACGAGCAGCGGGTTGTTCTTGCGCCGGCGGCACAGCACCTGGATGCAGCGTTCGACCTCGTGGTCGCGACCGATCAGCGGGTCAACATCGCCCTTCACGGCCTTGGCGTTCAGATCGACGCAATACTTGGCCAGCGCCGATTCCTTCTGCTCGCCCTCGGGGCCTGCGGCCTGTGCCGCGGGGCCGCCGCTGTCGCTGTCTTCTTCGGTGGCGCCGGTCACGGGGCGCTGTTCACCATAGGACGGGTCCTTGGCCACGCCATGGGCGATGAAGTTGACCGCGTCATAGCGCGTCATGTCCTGCTCTTGCAGGAAATAGGCGGCATTGCTTTCGCGTTCGGCGAAAATGGCGACCAGAACGTTCGCCCCGGTGACCTCGGTCCGACCCGAGGATTGCACATGGATGGCCGCGCGCTGGATCACGCGTTGAAACGCGGCGGTCGGCACAGCCTCGGACCCTTCGACATCGGTGACGAGGGTCGACAGATCGTCTTCGATGAACTGGACCAGCGTCTGGCGCAATTCCTCAAGATCGACGCTGCATGCCTTCATCACCTTCTGGGCGTCGGGTTCGTCGATCAGCGCCAGCAAAAGATGTTCCAGCGTGGCAAGCTCGTGACGGCGTGCATTCGCGTTGGCGAGGGCAGCGTGAATGGCCTGCTCTAGGGTGTTCGAAAAAGACGGCACAGCTGTGCTCCTTTCGGTGTCATCGAGTCGGGGCCGTGGCCGCCACTCGATCATGGCCTCATATGATTAAGCTTTGGTTTTTATCGTCGCGTTTCAAGAAATTTCTGCTCAAAGCCCTGTGTCCGCAACGAGATTAGGCACAAGCCCTTGATTTCCGGCGCATCGGTCGCAGCGGTCTGCCCATGGATCAGGCAGGGTTGAATCGGCCGACCGTTTTGCCGGGGCCGCGACCTGGCTCAGAACCTGTCCTTGCGGGCGCGGATCTCGGCGAAAACCGAGACGGGGTCCGCATTCGCCATGCCCAGTCTGTCGGCGATCCCGGGTTGCGAGGCGCGCAGAAACGGGTTCGTGGCAAGCTCGTCCCGAAGGATCGACGGCACGGTCGCCTGCCCGGCGGCACGGGCCCGGTCGATGGCCTCGACCCGAGAGATAAGCGCTGCGTTCTCGGGATCAATGGTCAGGGCGAAGCGCGCGTTCGACTGCGTGTATTCATGGCCCGAGCAGACCAGCGTGTCAGGCGGCAGCGCGGCCAGTTTCGACAGGCTGTGCCACATCTGCTCGGCCGTGCCCTCGAACAGGCGCCCGCACCCAAGGGCCATCAGGCTGTCGGCCGTGAACACCGCGCCGGCTGTCGGGAAATGATAGGCAATGTGGCCGACCGTGTGGCCTGAGACATCCATGACCCGGCCCTCGAGCGCGCCGATCCTGACCGTGTCGCCCTCGGCCAGCGCATGGTCGAGCGGGGGCAGGCGGGCCGCGTCGGCCCTTGCGCCCCAGACGCGCGCGCCCGTGGTGGTGCGCAGGTCGGTCACGGCATCGACGTGGTCCCAATGGTGATGCGTGATCAGGATATCGGTAAGCGTCCAGCCGCGGGCCTCGAGCGCCGTGTGAATGGGGTCTGCCTCGGGCGCGTCGATCAGGGCGGTGGCCCCGGTGTCGTTGTCGTGCAGCAGGAAGGCATAATTGTCCTGCAGGCAGGGCACGGTCACGATTTCGGCGCTTGGGGTGATCTCGGGCATGGAATTTCGCCTTTGGCTGAGTAAGGTCGGGGGGGGGGCGGCGCGGGCCGTCAGCCTCGCGCAGAGCGATGGGAAGTGCAATGCATCTGGACGTGCTGGACCTGCGCCAGTTTTACTACAGGACGAGGTTGGGCCGGATCGCGCAAAAGGCAATCCGCGACCGGATGCTGACCCTGTGGCCCGAGGCCAAGGGGCAGACGGTCGTGGGCTTCGGCTTTGCGGTGCCGCTCCTCAGGCCGTATCTGGCCGATGCGCGGCGGGTCGTCGGGCTGATGCCGGCGGAGCAGGGGGTCATGCCCTGGCCCGCGGGCATGGAAAACGTTTCGGTCCTGTGCCGCGAAAACCTCTGGCCGATGGAGACGGGCCACGCCGACAAGCTGGTATGCCTGCACGGGCTGGAAACCTCGGAACACCCGTCGGCCGTTCTCGATGAATGCGCTCGGGTGTGGGGCCGGGGGGACGGGCGCTGTTCATCGTGCCCAATCGCGGCGGCCTGTGGGCGCGGCGCGACGCGACGCCGTTCGGCTTTGGCCGGCCCTATTCGCTGGGACAGCTCGAGGCGCAACTCAAGCGCCACGATTTCGTGCCCGAGCGGCACGCCGCCGCCTTGTTCGCCCCACCCTCGGAGCGGCGTTTCTGGATGCGGTCGGCCGACATGATGGAGCGGATGGGCGCCAAGCTGTCGAGTTACCGAGCGGGCGGCGTGATCCTGCTGGAGGCCTCGAAACGCGTCTACGCGCCCACCGGTCCGGGGCTGGCGGAACGGGTGCGGCGCCCGTTGCGTGTGCTCGAAGGGGCGCCTCAACCGGCGGGGGCCACGGGGCGCAATTCCGTCTGACGGGCGCAAACGCAACCCGGCCTTGCACCCCGCGCATGGCGCCGCTTGCGCTAACAGGGCGCGCAGAATCGTGATCCGGCTGTGACCAGAATGCCACTTTCTGTTCGCTTCAAACCGTCGCATTCGAGCCCGCTCTCGCCATAACTCTGAAAAGGCGCGGTTTTCTGGTTTGCCTCTGTTGCCGCGTGGCGGTTGCAGCAGGGGAAACGCTCTGCTACATCCACCGCGATTTCAGGGGAAACGACGGATACCGCGTCCGTCACGCGAACTTGCCCGGAGGTGCAGACCGCCACCGCCCGGGCCAACCATGTGAAAGGGTGGACGTGAGCGAACCAGCTTCGATCTCGACCGGCATTGCCGCGCGTTACGCGACCGCAATGTTCGAACTCGCCGAAGAGGATGGAGCGCTCAGCGCGCTCGAGGCCGATGTGGACGCGCTTGGCGCGGCCCTCACCGAAAGCGCAGATCTGCGTGACCTGATTTCGTCGCCCGTCTACGGCCGCGAGGAAACCGGGCTCGCCATTGGCAAGCTTGCCGATGCGATGTCGCTGGGTCCGATCGCCGGCAATACCCTGCGTCTGATGGCCGAAAAGCGCCGTCTGTTCGTGCTGCCCGCCCTTCTGGCGGCGCTGCGCGAACAGATCGCCGAACACAAGGGCGAGGTCACTGCCGATGTCGTGTCGGCCAAGGCGCTGACCAAGGCGCAATCGGACAACCTGCAGCAGGCGCTTTCGGCGTCGGTCGGCAAGGATGTGAAACTGAATGCGACCGTCGATGAAGCGCTCATCGGCGGTCTTGTCGTCAAGGTGGGCTCGAAGATGATCGACACGTCGATCCGTTCCAAGCTCAACACCCTCCAGAACAGCATGAAAGAGGTCGGATAAATGAGTATCCAAGCAGCCGAGATCTCTGCGATCCTAAAGGACCAGATCAAGAGCTTTGGCCAGGACGCCGAAGTGGCCGAAGTGGGGCGCGTGCTCTCGGTGGGCGACGGGATCGCCCGCGTCTATGGCCTCGACAACGTGCAGGCCGGTGAAATGGTCGAGTTTCCGGGCGGCATCATGGGGATGGCGCTGAACCTCGAGGCCGACAATGTCGGTATCGTGATCTTCGGCTCGGACCGCGACATCAAGGAAGGCGACACCGTCAAGCGCACGAACTCGATCGTGGACGTGCCCGCCGGTGACGGCCTGCTGGGCCGCGTCGTGGACGGCCTGGGCAACCCGCTGGACGGCAAGGGCCCGATCGAAGCCTCCGAGCGTCGTGTCGCCGACGTGAAGGCACCGGGCATCATCCCGCGCAAATCGGTGCACGAACCGATGGCAACCGGCCTCAAGGCCATCGACGCCATGATCCCGATCGGCCGCGGCCAGCGCGAGTTGATCATCGGCGACCGCCAGACCGGCAAGACCGCCGTGGCGCTGGACACGATGCTGAACCAGAAATCCTACAACGACGCCGCCGGCGACGACGAGAGCAAGAAGCTCTACTGCGTCTACGTCGCCGTGGGGCAGAAGCGCTCGACCGTGGCGCAACTCGTGAAGAAGCTCGAGGAAAGCGGCGCGATGGAATATTCCATCGTCGTGGCCGCCACCGCGTCGGACCCCGCGCCGATGCAGTTCCTCGCGCCCTACGCCGCGACGGCAATGGCCGAATACTTCCGCGACAATGGCCGCCACGCGCTGATCATCTATGATGACCTGTCCAAACAGGCCGTCGCCTATCGCCAGATGTCGCTGCTGCTGCGTCGTCCGCCGGGGCGTGAAGCCTACCCCGGTGACGTGTTCTACCTGCACTCGCGCCTGCTGGAGCGGTCGGCCAAGCTGAATGAAGACAACGGCGCCGGTTCGCTGACCGCGCTTCCCGTTATCGAGACCCAGGGCGGCGACGTGTCGGCCTTTATTCCGACCAACGTGATCTCGATCACCGATGGCCAGATCTTCCTGGAAACCGAATTGTTCTACCAGGGCATTCGCCCGGCGGTGAACACCGGTCTGTCGGTGTCGCGCGTCGGCTCTTCGGCCCAGACCAAGGCGATGTCCTCGGTCGCCGGCCCGGTGAAACTGTCGCTGGCGCAGTACCGCGAAATGGCGGCCTTCGCACAGTTCGGGTCGGACCTCGATGCCGCAACCCAGCGTCTGCTGAACCGCGGCGCGCGCCTGACCGAGCTGATGAAGCAGGCCCAGTATTCGCCGCTGACCAACGCCGAAATCGTCTGCGTCATCTTCGCCGGCACGAACGGCTACCTCGATGACCTGCCGGTCAGCGATGTGGGCCGCTTTGAAAAGGCCCTGCTGACCTTCATGCGGTCGAAAAAGCAGGATGTTCTGGACTGGATCACGAATGAGGATCCGAAGATCAAGGGTGATGCAGCCGACAAGCTGAAAGCCGCGATCGACGAGTTCGCAGCAGACTTCGCCTGATCCGGAACCTGATCGAGAGAGGTAAAGGCACATGCCGAGCCTTAAGGACCTGAAGAACCGGATCGAGTCGGTCAAATCGACCCGCAAGATCACCAAGGCGATGCAGATGGTCGCCGCCGCGAAACTGCGCCGTGCGCAGGAAGCGGCGGAGATGGCGCGCCCCTATGCCGAGAAGATGGAGGCCGTCATGAGCGGCCTCGCCCGCTCGGTGGGCGCGTCCGAAAGCGCGCCCCGCCTGCTGGCCGGGACGGGCAAGGACGACGTGCATCTGCTGGTCGTGATGACGGCCGAGCGCGGTCTGTGCGGCGGTTTCAACTCGACCATCGTACGCAAGGCGCGTCAGCGCATCGACAGCCTGCGGGCCGCTGGCAAGACGATCAAGATCCTGACCGTCGGCAAGAAAGGCCGCGAGCAGCTCAAGCGCGACCATGCCGATCTCTTCGTCGGCCATGTCGACCTGAGCGAGGTGAAGCGTCTGGGTTATGCCAATGCGGCCGAGATCGCGGCCAACCTGCTCGATCGCTTCGATGCCGGCGAGTTCGACGTCGCGACGATCTACTTCAACCGCTTTCAGTCGGTGATCAGTCAGATCCCGACCGAGCAGCAGATCATCCCCGCCAGTTTCGACGATGTTGAGGACGGCGCCGACGAGGCCGGGACGCTCTACGATTACGAACCCTCGGAAGAGGCCGTTCTCGAGGATCTGCTGCCGCGCGGCGTCGCCACCCAGATCTTCACCGCGCTTCTGGAAAACGGCGCGTCCGAACAGGGCGCGCGGATGAGCGCGATGGACAACGCCACGCGCAACGCGGGCGAGATGATCGAGAACCTGACGATCCAGTATAACCGGTCGCGTCAGGCCGTCATCACCAACGAGCTGATCGAAATCATCTCGGGCGCAGAGGCTCTTTGACGGCATGAGCGCACGGTTCGAGCAAAAGGATTTCGAGACGGTCGGTGACCGGATCGTGTGGCCGAACGGCACCGTGCCGTTTGGCGACCTGATGCTCGCAACTGCAGCCTCGGACGAGGTCAAGAAACCTGTGTTGATCTGGGGGTCATTGGCGCTCATGGTCGGTGGGGTTTACGTCTTCACACTCGAATCGCGCTGGTTCTGGCAGACATTTGGCGACGCGCTGTCAGCGCTTGAAGGAAACATCGGCTTTGGCCTCGAACTGAGTGAAATGCTTTCTGCATTGATCCTTGCGGCCATTGGGGGGCTGATCGCTTGGCGAATGACCAAGGCCGCCCGCGGGCCGCAGAGCACCGGTCTTCTGATCCTGCATTTGATCAGCGGCCAAAAACTCATCGTGCGCACCTCAACCAAAGCCGAGGGATCGCACATCGCCATGCGGCTTATGCGCGAACTGGCGAACTACTATAAAAAGCTGGACACCCTCGGGACGACCGAGCTGAAGGCACTGGCTTGAATTAAACTGAAGGTTTTGGGCCAGCGTGCCCTGAAAAGCGGAGACACGACAAAATGGCGAATGCAGTCGGAAAAATCACGCAGGTCATCGGCGCTGTCGTTGACGTGCAATTCGACGATCACCTGCCCGAGATCCTCAACGCTCTCGAATGCGACAACGGCGGCAAGCGTCTGGTGCTCGAGGTGGCCCAGCACCTTGGCGAGAACACCGTGCGCACCATCGCCATGGATGCGACCGAGGGCCTAGTGCGCGGCCAGGAGGTCAGCGACACCGGCGCGCCGATCATGGTGCCTGTCGGCAACGCCACGCTTGGCCGCATCCTGAATGTCGTGGGTGAGCCCGTCGACGAAGGCGGCCCTGTCGAAGCGGACGAGAAGCGCGCAATTCACCAGGCGGCGCCCGAGTTCAACGACCAGTCCACCGAGTCCGAGATCCTCGTGACCGGCATCAAGGTGGTTGACCTGCTGGCCCCTTATTCCAAGGGCGGCAAGATCGGCCTGTTCGGCGGCGCCGGCGTGGGCAAGACGGTTCTCATCATGGAACTGATCAACAACATCGCCAAGGTGCACTCGGGCTTCTCGGTGTTCGCCGGTGTGGGTGAACGGACCCGCGAAGGCAACGACCTGTATCACGAGATGATCGAGTCGAACGTGATCAAGCCCGACAACCTGTCGGAAAGCCAGGTGGCCCTGGTCTACGGCCAGATGAACGAGCCTCCGGGGGCCCGTGCCCGCGTTGCGCTGACCGGCCTGACGCTGGCCGAGCAGTTCCGCGACCAGTCCGGCACCGACGTTCTGTTCTTCGTCGACAACATTTTCCGCTTCACGCAGGCGGGCTCCGAGGTGTCGGCGCTCTTGGGTCGTATTCCCTCGGCCGTGGGCTATCAGCCGACGCTCGCCACCGACATGGGCGCGATGCAGGAACGCATCACCTCGACCAAGTCGGGCTCGATCACGTCGATCCAGGCCGTCTACGTTCCCGCGGACGACCTGACCGACCCGGCCCCGGCCACGACCTTTGCCCACCTCGACGCCACGACCGTTCTGTCGCGCGCCATCTCGGAACTGGGCATCTACCCGGCCGTGGACCCGCTCGACAGCTCGTCGCGCCTGATGGATCCGCAGATCCTGGGCGAAGAGCATTACCAAGTCGCCCGTGACGTGCAGGGGATCCTTCAGCGCTACAAGTCGCTGCAGGACATCATCGCGATCCTCGGGATGGACGAATTGTCGGAAGAGGACAAGCTGACCGTGGCCCGTGCCCGCAAGATCCAGCGCTTCCTGTCGCAGCCCTTCGACGTGGCCAAGGTCTTCACCGGGTCGGACGGTGTGCAGGTTCCGCTCGAGGACACGATCCGCTCGTTCAAGGCGGTTGTCGCCGGCGAATACGACCACCTGCCCGAGGCGGCCTTCTACATGGTGGGCGGCATCGACGAGGTGATCGCCAAGGCCGAGAAACTGGCCGCCGAGGCTGCCTGATCAAACCCCGTGCGGGGGCGCCTGCCGCGTCCCCGCGTTCACGGGTCCTGAACGGAGGATATCATGGCAGAGATGATGCAATTCGATCTCGTCAGCCCCGAACGGCGCCTCGCGTCGGTCGAGGCCTCCGAGGTGCGCATCCCGGGCGCCGAGGGCGACCTGACCGCGATGGCCGATCACGCGCCGACCATCACCACGCTGCGTCCCGGCGTTCTGTCGGTCACCCATGCCTCGGGCACCGATGACTATATCGTGCTGGGTGGATTCGCCGACATCTCGGGTACATCGGTGACGGTCCTGGCCGAACGCGCCATGCCCAAGGGCGAGTTGGACCGCGAGACGCATGAAAGCCTCGTGGAAGAGTTCCGGGCCGCCCATGAAAAGGCCAAGGACACGTTCAAGAACGAGCCGGGGCCGGTCGATGACGCGGCCAAGCTGCTGTCGGACATGGTTGCATTGGGTGACCACATCCGCATCTGAGCGCTGCCTTGGCCCGACGTGACGCATTGCCCCGTACGCCCGATGGCGTGCGGGGTTTTTCTTTGCCCGGGGCGTGCAGGGCCCTACGCTCTGTATCGAGGTGGGCGGCGCCGGGCCGTGACGCGCGCCATCCGCCGCCATGCCAAAGATCGAAACGGAACGCATGAAACGCTTCGCCAGCCATCTCCTCGGTGTCGCGCAAGGGGCCGAGATCATGTTCAGCGATTTCGAGCATGACGGGCCGATGTGGTCGGCCGAAGGCCCGCGCGAGGCGCGCGTCGCCGTGACCTTCGGCGAGGCGTTCAGCACGGCCCCCGTGGTGCATGTCTCGATGGGGATGTGGGACACCGAGGGGCAGACGAATCAGCGCGCGGATCTGCGCGCCGAAAACATCACGCCGCAGGGGTTCGACATGGTGTTCCGGACTTGGGGCGACAGCCGGATCGCGCGGGTCAGGGCCGACTGGATGGCCATCGGGCCCTTGCCCGATGACGATATCTGGGATGTCGATTAGGCGCGCCGCTGGGCCCCTACCGTCCCCACATACCGCGCGGGTAGAGCCCTTCGTAGATCGGCACCAGGCTGGCGGTGTCGAACAGTGACGACACACTGGTGCCGGACCAGATGTTCACGATCGCCTGCGCCAGCATGGGCGCCGTCGGCACGATGCGGATATTGGGACAGGATTTCACCGGGTCCGATGCCTCGATCGTGTCGGTGATGACCATGGATTTCAGCACCGATTTCGAAATCCGCTCGACCGCGGGGCCCGACAGGACGCCATGCGTCGTATAGGCATGCACCTCGGTCGCGCCGGCCTCCATCAGGACAGTGGCCGCCTTGCACAGCGTGCCGGCCGTGTCGCAGATGTCGTCGACGATGATGCATTTCTTGTCGGTCACGTCGCCGATCACGGTCATGCCGGCGACTTCGCCCGCCTTTTCGCGGCGCTTGTCCACGATGGCCAGAGGTGCGCCGATACGGGTGGCCAGTTCACGCGCGCGGCTGACGCCGCCGACATCGGGCGAGATCACCATAACGTCGGACATGTCGCCATCGAACTGGTGCAGGATGTCGAGGGCGAAGATCGGGCTGGCATAAAGGTTGTCGACCGGAATGTCGAAAAACCCCTGAATCTGGGCGGCGTGCAGATCCATGGTCAACACGCGCTCGACGCCGCCATGGGTGATCAGGTTCGAGACCAGTTTCGCGCTGATCGGGGTGCGGGCCTTGGTGCGGCGATCCTGCCGGGCATAGCCGAAATAGGGGATCACGGCGGTGACGCGCGCGGCCGAGGAGCGTCGCAGCGCATCGGCCATGATCAGCAACTCCATCAGGTTGTCATTCGCCGGTTTCGAGGTCGGCTGGATGATGAACATGTCCTCGCCGCGGACATTCTCGTAGACCTCGACAAAGATTTCCTGATCGTTGAACCGTTCGACGCGGGCATCGACAAGACCCACCTGCATGCCGCGATGCATGGACATGCGGCGCGCGATGGCTTCGGCCAGGGGCCTGTTGGCGTTTCCGGAAATGAGCTTGGGTTCGGTCGAAGGCATGGCGGCAGCGGTCCCCTGGTCTGTCCCTTGGTGTTCGAGGCCGGACGCACGCCGCCGCCCCCCAACAGGCGACCTGCGATCGGTTGACACCCCCTAGCACCCGCCTAGGCTGCGCGCAAAGCCAAATGAGGAGCGCGCGGCACATGGCCCATATCGACTATTACCTTTCGGTGCTTTCCCCGTTTCACTACCTGGCCGGGCCGCGGTTTCGCGAGGTGGTTGCGCGCCACGGGGCCGAGGTGACCTTCAAGCCGCTGGATATCATGGCGCTGTTCGATCGCACCGGGGGCGTACGCCCGGCCGAGCGTCATCCGTCGCGGCAGGCCTATCGCAAGCAGGACTTGCGGCGGCAGGCCAGCAAGTCCGGGTTGCCGATCAATATCCAGCCCGCGCATTGGCCGACCAACGCGGCCCCGGCCTCTTATGCCATCATCGCGGCGCAGAGCGCAGGCGGTGGCGACCTGTTCGGACTTGTCCATGCGATCAGCCATGCCTGCTGGGTCGAGGACAAGGACATCGCCGAGGATGACGTGATCAAGGCCGCGCTGGAGCAGACGGGGTTTGATCCCGGCCTCGCGTTTTCGGGGATGTTGGCGGGGGCCGAGATCTACAGCCGCAATCTCGAGGACGCGGTCGAGGCCGGTGTCTTCGGCGCGCCGTTCTGGGTGGTCGATGGGGCCGAGCATTTCTGGGGGCAGGACCGGGTCGAGGATCTGGATCTGTTCCTGTCGGGCAAGCTTTGAACGCAGGGCTCCGCCACTGGGGCACCGCGGGCGAGGCGGCGCTGGCGCTGCACTGCTCGCTGGCCCATGCGGCGGCCTGGGATGGCGTGGGGCGCGCGTTGTCGGACCGATTGCGCATCACCGCGCCGGATCTGGTCGGTCATGGGCGGGGACCCGAACGCGATGCGTCGCAGGATTACCATGATCAGGTGACGGCCCAAGCCCGTGCGCTTCTGCCCGACGGGCGCGGCCATCTGTTCGGTCACAGTTTCGGCGCCACCGTCGCCTTGCGTCTGGCCGTCGAGCACCCCGATCGCGTGGCCAGCCTGACATTGATCGAGCCGGTTCTGTTCGCCGCCGCGGGCAACAGCCCGGGCCGGCGCGCCCATGCCGCGACGCTGGCGGGGATGGAGGAACGGATCGCGGCGGGCGACATGGCCGGTGCGGCGCGGCAGTTTCTGGACGTCTGGGGCGGTGGCGTTCCCTATGATGCGATGCAGGCGGCGCAGCAGCGCTACATGGCCGACCGGATCTGGGTGATTGCGGCCAGCGACCCGGCCCTGAGCCTCGATCGCGCGGCGCTGCTGCCGCGACTGGACCGGGTGCGTTGCCCCGTTCTGTTGATCGAGGGGAGCGCATCGCCGCCGGTGATCGGAGAGATTCAGGCGGCTTTGGCGGCCGGACTGCCGGATGCGCGCCGCGTGGGGATCGAGGGGGCGGGGCACATGCTGCCGATCACCCATCCAGACCGGGTGGCAGCCGAGATCCGAAGGGTTCTATCCTGAATTCCCGGAGGGTTTGCGCCGCGCTATCGCGCGTCGCCGTGGCGGAGGGCTGCAAGGGGCATCGAGCCCCTTGCCGCGCTGTTGCGCGTGCCGCGCGCCTGCATATTTGAAGGATAAAGATGGGGCAGGTTTGGGCCTGGGTTTCAGCCGCGCCACAGGTCGGCGATGCGTGTGACGTCTTGGGGTGTGCAGGACCAGTCGGTGACGAGGCGGCAGCGGATCGGCTCTTCTTCCGGGCCCTCGAGTGTGGATTGGAAGGGGAAGAGGTAATACTGCGCGCCGGCCTCCATCGCGCGCTTGTGGGCGCCACGGGGCAGGTCGGCGAAGATCATGTTGCCGGCCGGATCGTGGTGCAGACGCGCCTGCGGGATGTCGCGCAGGGCGCGGGCCAGATCGGCGCAACGGGCATTGGCGGATTTGGCCGTCTCGAGCCAGAGGTCACCGGTGACATAGGCCAGCATCTGAGCGGCGAGGTAGCGGTGTTTCGACCACAGATGCGCGGCGCGTTTGCGGCGCAGCTGGAATTCCCAGGACAGCGCGGGGTCGAACAGGACGACCGCCTCGACGCCGAGGCAGCCGTTCTTGGTGCCGCCGAAGCTGACCGCGTCGATCCCGGCCTTCCACGTCATCTCGGCCGGGGTGGCAGCCGAGCGCGGCACAGGCATTGGCGAACCGCGCGCCGTCGAGATGGGTCTTGAGGCCGAAGGATTTCGCCACGTCGGTCAGGGCGCGGATCTCGTCGAGCGTATAGGCGGTGCCGACCTCGGTGATCTGGGTGATCGTGACCGGGCCGCGCTGCACGCCATGCACGCCCTTGTCGCCGGTATGCTCGATCGCGCGGGCCAGCGCCTCGGGCGTCATCTTGCCATCCGCGCCGTCGATCAGGGTCAGCTTGGCGCCACCCGTGAAGAATTCGGGCGCGCCGCATTCATCCTCTTCGACATGGGCGACGCGGTGGCAGAAGACGGCATCCCAGGGGTTGGTCATGACGCCAAGCGCCAGCGAGTTCGCCGCCGTGCCGGTGGCGACGAGGTGAACGGCGGCCTCGGGGGCCTCGAACAGCGTGCGCACCGCCTCGGCGGCCTCGGCGCTGAGGGGGTCGTTGCCATAGGGCATCGCGTAGCCCGCATTGGCGCGGGCAAGGGCCTCCATCACCTTGGGATGGGCGGGCCCTGTGTTGTCGGATGCGAAATTCATGTTCCCGGCTCCTCGATGATGTAGTCTTCCCAGTCTTCTTCGGGCACCTCAAACTCGGGCACCGTTATGCCGCGCATCGAGATGCCGGCCTGATGCACCGTTTCCGGGTCGCCCGAGATCAGCGGATGCCACCAGGCCAGTGGCTTGCCCTCGTGCAGCAGGCGGTAGGCACAGGTTTCGGGCATGAAATAGGCGACCTCGGCCATGGTCTGCGGCGTCAGTTGAATGCAGTCGGGGACCAGTTGCTTGCGGATCTCATATTGGCCGCAGCGGCAGGTCTGGTCGTCGAGCAGCCGGCAGGCGACGCGGGTCAGGGCGACCTCGGCCGTGTCTTCATCTTCCAGCTTGTTCAGGCAGCACTTGCCGCAGCCGTCGCACAGCGCCTCCCATTCCTCGGGCGTCATGCGGGCCATCGGCACGCGCTCCCAGAAGCGGGGTCTCATGCACGCTCCAGCGCCGCGCGCGCCTGTTCACTGTCGCGGTCCATCTGGACGATCAGGGCATCGAGGCTGTCGAATTTTTCCTCGCCACGCAGGTAGTCGACTAGGCCGACCGACAGGTGCTGTTCATAGAGATCGCCGGCGAAATCGAACAGGAAGCTTTCGAGGTTCGGCACCGTGCGTTCGAACATGGGCCGAATGCCCAGATTGGCGACGCCGCGGTAGCTGCCCGCATGGGGCCCCGAGAGGACATCGACCAGCACGGCATAGACGCCGGCCTTTGGCACATGCAGACCGTCGAGTTCCATGTTCGCGGTCGGATAGCCCAATTGCCGGCCGCGTTTTTCGCCGTGCAGAACCGGGCCTTCGATGCGGTGCCAATGGCCCAGCATCGCGGCGGCGTCGCGCGGACGCCCTTCGGAGAGGGCATTGCGGATCGCCGTCGAGGAGACCGCCCCCAGATCGCCTTGCAATAGGGGCGCGATGGTTGTCTCGAACCCCATCTCGCGGCCCATGTCGCGCAGCATCTCGGCGGTCCCGGCGCGTCCCTTTCCGAAACAGAAATCGGCCCCGACAACAACATGGCTGACACCAAGGCCTTCGGCCAGGACCTCGCGGGCGAAGGCCTCGGCGGTCAGGCTGGACAGGTTGCGGTCAAAGGGCAGTTCGGCCAGTACCTCGACGCCCAGCTTGGCCAGCCGGTGAGATCGCGCCTCGGCATTCATCAGGCGAAAGGGCGGGGCGTCGGGGGCGAAGAAGGCCCGCGGATGCGGCTCGAAGGTGACGATGCCAAGCGGCGCGGCATCGCGCCGGGCCAGGTCGATCACATGCTGGTGGCCCAGATGCACACCGTCGAAATTGCCGATCGCCACCGAGGCGCCGCGCTCTTCCGGACGAACAAACTGATAGTCGCGCACGATCCGCATGGGGCGGGCTTACCCGCGCACAGACCCGAGCACAAGCGGGGTGGGGGTGTCAGTCGAACTTGCCCGAGGGGGCCAGCACGTTGGCCTCGCCCTTGACCACTACAGTGTCGCCAACGCGGCAATGGGTGGCCAGTTTCACCCGGCGCTTGGAATAGTCGATTTCCAACACCTCGACCTCGGCCGTCACAAGATCACCGGGGCGCACGGGCGCCATGAATTTCAGCGACTGGCCCAGATAGACCGTACCATGGCCCGGCAGTTGCTCGCCGATCACCGCCGAGATCAGGCCGGCGGTCAGCATGCCATGGGCAATACGGCCCTCGAAGATGGTGTCCTGCGCGTAATCGTCATCGAGATGGACGGGATTGCGATCGGTGGACACTTCGGCAAAGAGCTCGATGTCGCGATCAGTGACGACCTTGGTCAAGGTGCGGGTCATTCCGACCTCGAGATCCTCGATCACGATGGTGCCGCGGGGCATGTTGTCCAGCATGTCTACCGTCTCCTTTGCCATCATGGCGTCCTCTTACGGCAAGATAGCGGGATTCTGCAATGCGGAAAGTAAGAAAATGCCGATACGAGACGGTTTTGTCGCAATTATGTTGCGCGCACTCTCCTTTCGTTCAGCGGAACATGCCGATGGCATAGGTCGGGGAAAGCTGCGCATCTGTTAGAAAAGCCTGCAGTTTTTCCGGATCGGGCTGACGCTGGGTGCCCGTTTCCTCGCGCGCCAGGCCGCCGGTGATGAAGACCGTGTCGATGCTTTCGCCCATGCCGCCCAACACATCGGTCCGAATGCCGTCTCCGATGGCCAGAATCCGCTCGGTCGAGGCGGGGCGCCCGAATTGTTGCAAGCGGCGGCGCGCCAGATCGTAGATCGGGGGGTGCGGTTTGCCGAAATACAGGCTCTCTCCCCCCATCTCGGTATAGAGCTGCGCAAGCGCCCCGGCACACCATTCGCGGGTCTCGCCGCGGTCGACGACGATATCGGGGTTCGCACACAGGAATTTCAGGCCGCGCGTCTTGGCCAACAGGAACTCGGGCCGCATGACCGACGGGTCTGCCATAGGGTCGAAGGGGCCGGTGCAGACGATCCCGTCGGCCTCGGCCAGTGGAACGCGGGTGATGTCGACCGCATCTTCGGCCAGCTCCATCGGGCGGAAGAATCCTTCGTCGTGATCCTCTCCGATGAAATAAACCTTTTCGCCCACGGCGCCGCGCCACATGGCCAGCCGCGCACTGTCGCCCGACGTGGCGATGACATCCCAGGTGTCCTTGGGCAGACCCATCTTGTTCAATTGACGCTCGATGCTGGCGCGCGGCCGCGGCGAGTTCGTCAGCAGCAGGACCGTACCGCCCTTGGCCTTGAAGGCGCGCATCGCGTCGATCGCTTCGGCATAAGGCTCGAGGCCGTTATGCACGCAGCCCCAGAGGTCGCAGAACAGCACGTCGTAGCGGTCGGAAATCTCGGACAGGGATTCGATGATCTGGGTCATGGGGGGCTCCTTGGGCGAACGGGCGTTGCATAAGGCGGATGGGGCAGGGGGGCCAGCCCCGAACCCCGGAATATGGCGCGGGCAGTGGCCGTGTCGAAAAACCTTCAAGAAATCCTGTCACGCTGCGCCCCGAGACCGGTGACACATGTGTGAAGGATGCAGTCATGAGCCTGATGACGGGGATGTGGATCGCCCTTTGCGTCGGAGGGGCGGCTGGTTTGACATTGGTGCTGGTGTTGATGGCCACGTTTCTGAGCCCGACGCTTGGCTTCTGGCCGGCGCGCGATGCGGTCCGCAAGGTGGTTGTGCTGTCCCTGTTTCGGATCTATTGCGCGGCGCTGCTGGCGGTGGCCGCACTATCCATCTGGCAGGCCGGCCTGGGCGGTTGGCCCCGCTATCTGCTGGGCATCCCGATCATGATCGGCGCTTATTGGGCCTCGGTCAGGGCCTATGCCACGCTGGGGCGCAAGAACACGTATTTCGGCACCGAAGGTCTGGTGACCGAGGGGCCCTATGCCCTATCGCGCAATCCCGGCTACGTGGCATCACTGATAGAATCGTCGGGCCTGACGATCGCTGCGGGAACATGGGCGGCCCTTGCGATGGCGATGGGGCTGTTGGCGATCTACTGGCTGTTCGCCGTCAACGAGGAACGCTGGCTGATCCGAGGATACGGGCGTGCCTTTCTGCACTACATGAAACGGACGCCGCGGTTTCTGGACGCGCGCAGCCTGGGCCGGGCCCGGGCCGCCCTGCTGGGAAACTGAATGCGGGCAGAAGCCTGGTGGCACGTTGCTCTCTTATGTCGGCGCATCGATGCCGGGCGCGCGGCCGCAGCAACAGGGTGTCGATGTCCTGATGATTGTCCTATTCGCACTCCGGCGCCTTGAAACCCGCTGAGGTCGCGGTGCCGCCGACCGCGAATGGCATGGCGTGCGGGTGCCATCCGGTCGCGCCGCGCGCTGTATGGCGATGGCGCGGTCTGATGATGCGTAACAGCCGGGGGGGCGTGTCGCATCCAATCCGGCCCGAGGGCGACATGCCGGACCATGCCGCCCGCCGATCCGGTCGTTGGGGCCGGGCCCGCGCACGGGGGCGTGGGTCAGATATCCGCAGGTCCGCCCCCAACCCCGACCGACGCGGTCGGGGTTGGGTAAAGGTGGCAGGGATGATCGCGGTGTCGCCCCCGGCCTTTCGTGGCGAAGGCTCACTCGCGACAGGCTGAGCACCTGCAAAAAAGGCGGCCCAAGCGGCCGCCTTGATTGCTTCACCCGGTGTGAAATCTGACGACCTACACCGCGAGGTTCGGGATGATCTGCTTTTTGCGGCTGACCACGCCGGGCAGCACGACCGTGTCGCCATCTCCGCAGACGGTGGCAAAGCTCTTTTCGGCGACTTGGCGCGTCAGGTCATTGGGCAGAAGCATGGTCGATTCCTCGTTCAGGATGTCGACGATGAACAGCAGCACCTGATCGACGCCATCTTCCTCGGCCACGGCCGGCATGGTCGCCATCAGGCTGTCCTTGCGCGACAGGACCGTCTCGGGCGAGGTGGTTTCCAGCACGCTGACGCGGAATTTCTTGCCGCCGACCTCGTATTCCTTGCTGTCCATGCGCAGCAGCTCGGCGTCGGAAAAGGCCGATACGTCCGACTTGGCCGCGAACATCTCGGCGGCATAGGCTGGGATGGCGACGTCCAACTCCTGGGCCAGCGCCTCGGCGATGGCGCGGTCTTCCTGGGTGGTGGTGGGGCTGCGGAATTCCAGCGTATCCGACAGGATGCAGGACAGCATCGTGCCCTTCACCCAGGCCGGGGCCTGGGCCATGTCCTTGCCGATCATCTTGTACATGATGGTCGCGGTGCAGGCGACGGGTTCGATGCGGATGTCGATGGGGCCCTTGGTTTCCAGCCCGCCGACCAGTTTGTGATGGTCGATGATGGCGGTGATGTCCGCGTCATTGATCGCGGCGGGCAGTTCGGCCGGATTGTTCGTATCTACGATGACAACAGGCTGACCGGCTTCGACCGCGTCGATGATCCGCGGCTTGGGCAGGGTCCACTTGTCAAGCATGAAGGCGGCCTCGGTGTTGGGCTCACCCAGCAGAACGGCCTCGGCGTCGCCGCCTTTGACTTCGTTCAGATACCAAGCCCAGATGATGGGCGACCCGGTGGAATCGGTGTCGGGCGACTTGTGCCCGAAAACTAGCGTGGTCATGACGAAAAGTCCCTTTCGGCGGAAATTGCGCTCGGTCGCGGGCCGCTTAGCAAAGCGCGCGGTCGGTGTCACGGGTGTTGTGGGACATTGGCCGTTACGCTGCGCGCGGCTTGCGATCGGGATGTGCCGTGGCACGTCCAAGGGCATAGCCGTCCCATGCGCGCAGGTCGCGGCGCAGCAGCAGCGGCCGTGCCCGTTCGGTCATCTCGGGAAGGTGGCGCCCGGCGATCAAGCGGCGCAGGACCGGATCGTTTGCCATGGCCATCGGCCCGGAAAAAATCGTCTCGGTCCAGACCCCCTCGGCTTCGATCAGGTGATGGGCGTCGAGCAGCAGGTGGACGTAGGTCACGCCTTGTGCCGGAGCCTCGGGTCCAAGCGTCGCGATCTTCAGGTGTTCCGCCAGATGTGCCGCCCGGATCGTCACCTCAGTACTGTCGTCGCGCAGGTCCGTGGCCAGGAACGCATGCTGGCGCGAAGCCCGGATCGTGCGCCGTGGCAGGCCGTTGCCGAATGATCCGGCCGGGATCGTGACGGGCCGCAGGGCCTTGTTGCCCGGCATCTCCGCGGCCAGCACCGTATGGCGCAGCACCAGTCGCACCGGCTGCCACCCCGCATCCAGCGTCGCGACCATGTCGCCCTCGCGCAGCGCGCAGGCCGCGACCTGGCCGCGCGCTGTTCGAATCCTGGTGTCCGCCGCAAGGCAGATCGGCGTCTCGTAGGGATCTTCGGGCAGGGGCGCCGCCTCGATATTCACGACGTTGTCGATCAGGTCTTCAACCGTCAGGCCTTCATTCCAGTAATGGGTGAAATCCAAGGTCAGCGAGGTGCCCTCTACCCCGTCGAAGCTCAGCACCCAGACCTGCGGGTCTTCGGTTGCCGTGAGGATCACATCCTCGAGGGCAACACCCCCCACATGGATAACGTCCGACGCCGGGTTGAACCCGTCTATCGTGTCGTTGCCGTCGCCGACGGTGAAAACGATGGTGTCCGACCCACCGCCGTAGCCACCCGCGTCGATGACATCGTCGCCGGCGCCACCTGTCAGCACGTCATCGCCACTGCCACCCGTGATGGTGTCGTTGCCAGCGCCGCCGAAAAGCGTGTCGGCCCCTGACGCGCCCTCAAGCAGGTCGTCGCCATCGCCACCCGAGGCGAGGTCATCGCCCGACTCGCCCTCGATCGTGTCGTTGCCGTCGCCGCCCGAGATCACGTCATCCTGGCTGGCGGCCTCGATCAGGTCGTCGCCATCGCCGCCCTCGATCGTGTCGGCGCCGGATCCGCCGTCCAGCGTGTCGTTGCCAGCCCCGCCTTGCAGCAGGTCGTCCTGCGACCCGCCATCAAGTTCGTCATCGCCGTCACCCCCCAGCAGGGTGTCAGCACCCGATCCGCCGTCCAGCGAGTCGTTTCCGGTGCCGCCCGACAAGCTGTCGTTGCCGGACTTGCCCCGCAGGGTATCGTCGCCGGCATCGCCGTCGATATCGTCGTCCTGCCACGACCCGTTCAGCTTGTCGTCGCCCGGTGTTCCATTGATGGTGGCCATGAACGCGCCAAATCGAAAAACTGCCTCATTCGTCGGGGTGGGCCCCGATCTCCCTTTGCACTATGCCATGGATTTGCCACGAAAGATACGGCTCGGCGGCAGCGTGATAAATTTGGCCGGTGACGCGGAACGGGCTGTTGACACGCGCTGGCGGCCTGCCTATCTCCGCGCTGTTGGCACTCATACCGAGAGAGTGCCAACGAAAGAACAACCGAACCCAGAGGAGAGTTCGACAGATGGCATTCAAACCGCTGCATGACCGTGTGCTGGTCCGCCGTGTTGAAAGCGACGAAAAGACCAAGGGCGGTCTGATCATCCCCGACAGCGCCAAGGAAAAGCCCGCCGAGGGCGAGATCGTCGCCGTGGGCGCCGGCGCCCGTGACGACGATGGCGACCGCATCGCGATGGACGTCAAGGAAGGCGATCGCATCCTGTTCGGCAAGTGGTCGGGCACCGAGGTCACCGTCGACGGCGAAGAACTGCTGATCATGAAGGAAACGGACATCCTCGGCATCATCGCCTGAGTGTAGGGGCGCGTCCGCGCCCGGTCCAATTCCAAGCATTCAACCCAATTCCAAGGAGAGCCCCAAATGGCTGCTAAGGACGTCAAGTTCGACACCGATGCCCGCAACCGCATGCTCAAAGGCGTCAACATCCTCGCCGATGCGGTGAAGGTCACCCTCGGCCCCAAAGGCCGCAACGTCGTCATCGAGAAATCCTTTGGCGCGCCCCGCATCACCAAGGACGGTGTGTCGGTCGCCAAGGAAATCGAGCTTGAGGACAAGTTCGAGAACATGGGCGCGCAGATGGTCAAGGAAGTGGCCAGCCGCACCAATGACGAGGCCGGTGACGGCACCACCACCGCGACGGTTCTGGCGCAGGCCATCGTCAAGGAAGGCATGAAGTCGGTCGCCGCCGGCATGAACCCGATGGACCTCAAGCGCGGCATCGACCTGGCCACCGCCAAGGTCGTCGAGCAGATCCGCAATGCCGCCCGCGAAGTCGCCGACAGCGACGAAGTCGCCCAGGTCGGCACCATCTCGGCCAACGGCGAGAAGGAAATCGGCCGTCAGATCGCGGACGCGATGCAGAAGGTCGGTAATGACGGCGTCATCACCGTCGAAGAGAACAAGGGCCTCGAGACCGAGACCGAAGTCGTCGAAGGCATGCAGTTCGATCGCGGCTACCTGTCGCCCTACTTCGTGACCAACCCCGACAAGATGATCGCCGAGCTGGAAGACTGCATGATCCTGCTGCACGAGAAAAAGCTCTCGTCGCTGCAGCCGATGGTGCCGCTGCTCGAGTCGGTGATCCAGTCGCAGAAGCCGCTGTTGATCATCGCCGAGGACGTCGAAGGCGAAGCGCTGGCCACCCTCGTGGTCAACAAGCTGCGCGGCGGTCTGAAGATTGCGGCCGTCAAGGCGCCGGGCTTCGGCGATCGCCGCAAGGCCATGCTGCAGGACATCGCGATCCTGACCGGCGGCCAGGTGATCTCGGAAGATCTGGGCATGAAGCTCGAGAACGTGACGATGGACATGCTTGGCACCGCCAAGAAGATCCAGATCACCAAGGACGAGACGACCATCGTCGACGGTCACGGCGAAAAGGCCGAGATCGAGGCGCGCGTCGCCCAGATCCGTCAGCAGATCGAGGAGACCACCTCGGACTACGACCGTGAAAAGCTGCAGGAACGCGTCGCCAAACTGGCCGGCGGTGTGGCCGTCATCCGCGTTGGCGGCATGACCGAAGTCGAAGTGAAAGAGCGCAAGGACCGTGTCGACGACGCGCTGAACGCCACCCGTGCCGCCGTTCAGGAAGGCATCGTGGTCGGCGGTGGCGTGGCCCTCGTGCAGGGTGCCAAGTCGCTCGAGGGTGTGTCGGGTGAAAACAGCGACCAGAATGCCGGTATCGCCATCGTGCGCCGCGCGCTGGAAGCTCCGCTGCGCCAGATCGCCGAGAACGCCGGCGTCGACGGCTCGGTCGTGGCCGGCAAGATCCGCGAAAGCGACGACCTGGCCTTCGGCTTCAACGCCCAGTCGGAAGAGTATGGCGACATGTTCAAGTTCGGCGTCATCGACCCCGCCAAGGTGGTCCGCACTGCGCTGGAAGACGCTGCATCGGTCGCTGGTCTGCTGATCACCACCGAGGCCATGGTTGCCGACAAGCCGCAGAAAGAGGGCGCACCCGCCGGTGGCGGCATGCCCGACATGGGCGGCATGGGCGGCATGATGTAATCCTGCTGCCGCAGTCGAACACGCAAAGGCCCGCCATCGCGCGGGCCTTTGTCATGTCTGAAAGGTGCCTTTCCTTCATCAACCGCCGCGGCTAGCGTCCGTGACGCAACGAAGCGAGGGGGGCGCGCGTGTCAGACCACAAAACCGCAATCGTGACCGGGGCGGCGCGGGGCATCGGGCTTGCCACCACGCATCTGTTCCTCGCCGAAGGGCTGTCCGTCGCCATGGTCGACCGCGATGCCGAGGAACTGCAGCGCGCCGCAGACGGGTTGGAGCGCGTCCTGCCGCTTCCCTACGACGTGTCGATCCCCGAACAGGTGGATGCGATCATGGCCGAAACCATCCAGCATTTCGGTCGCATCGACTGCCTTGTGAACAACGCAGGCGTGGCCGATTTCGGCCCGATCGAGGACACGAGCTTTGCCCGCTGGCGCACGGTGATGGAGACCAATCTCGACGGCGTGTTCCTGTGCTCGCAGGCCGCCATCCCGCATCTGAAAAAGACACGCGGCGCGATCGTGAACATCGCGTCGATCTCGGGGTTGCGCGCCTCGACCCTGCGGGTGGCCTATGGCACCTCGAAGGCGGCGGTCATCCACCTGACCCAGCAACAGGCGGCGGAACTGGGCGAATACGGCATCCGGGCGAATTGTGTCGCGCCGGGGCCGGTGCGCACGAAACTGGCCATGGCCGTCCACACGCCAGAGATCATCGACGCCTATCACGACGCCATCCCGCTCAATCGCTACGGGGCGGAGGACGAGATCGCACATGTCATCGCCTTTCTGTGTTCCGACAAGGCGAGCTATGTGACAGGGCAATTGATCTCGGCCGATGGCGGGTTCGAAAGCACCGGCATCGGGTTGCCGGCAGTGCGCGCAAAGGGGGACTTCGCATGAACCAGATCGGTATTGTCGGGCTCGGCCGCATGGGGTCGGCCATTGCCGCAAGACTGGCCGCCCAAGGCCATCCCGTCGCCGGATGGACGCGGTCCGGGCTGACGCCCGAGCGCGCCGAGGCATTGGGGATCGCGCGGGCCGAAACCCTTCCGGATCTGGTCGCGGCCTCGGAGACCTTGATCTTGTCGCTTTATGACGATGCGGCTGTGGCGGCGGTGCTCGACACGGTGCTTGGGCTGCCGCTCGACGGGAAACTGATCGTCGAGACCTCGACCGTGTCGCCGCAGCAGGTGCAAAGCCGCGCTGCGGATGTCGCCGCGAAGGGGGCCTCGATCCTCGACGCCCCGATCTCGGGCGGGCCCGAACTGGTCGCAGAAGGGGAATGCGGGATCTTTGTCGGTGGCGATACCGCCGCCGCAGAGCGTTTCGCGCCGATCGGCGCGGTTCTATCCGACAAACTGGCGCATGTCGGGCCGCTTGGCACGGGCGTGGCGATGAAAATCGTGAACAACGGGGTGCTTCAGGGGTATTTCGCGACCCTGGCCGAAATGATGCGGATCGCAAAGCGCGCGGGACTGCCGTTCGAGACGGCGCTGCGCATCATCGCCAAGGGGCCGGCGGGAACACCCATGCTGACCGCGCGTCTGCCGAGGATGTTGGGCCACGAGGATGGCGTCGGGTTCCCGATTTCCGGCGTGGCCAAGGATAACGCCGTGTTTCGGCAGGTCGCGACGGAACTGGGTGTCGAGGCCGCAACCCTCGCCCTGGCCGACGCGCTGTGGCAAACCGGGATCGCCGATGGCCTGGCCGATGCGGATGTCGCCATGCAATTGCCGCACGCTTATGACAACGCCTGACGAGTCGCCCGGCCGCACCATGCCATGAGGCAGATCAAGGCGCCGGGGCCCGACCTGGCGCAGCGTGGCGTCCGTGCTGGCCGGCCTTGGTGGCGGCCGAATCCCGCCTGACATCCCCGGTTCCGGCACGCATGTGCCTTGTTCGGAACCCGGAGGTCCAGGATGCCCCGAAACGTCATAGCTGCCGTTCTTGCCGCCCTTGTCGTGCTGCCATTGGCCGCGACGGCGCAGGAGGATGAGACGGCCACCACCGTTTTTGCCGATGACCGCTACATCGCCGGTGGGGATGTCGAGATCGACGAGACCACGACCGGCGATCTCTTCGCTGCCGGAGAAGAGGTCACCCTGTCGGCCGATGTCGACGGCGCCGCCCATATGGCCGGGCGGCGCCTGAGTATCGAGGCGCCCGTCGCCGGGGCGCTTTATGCGGCCGGTTACGAGATCGACGTCGAGGCGGCGATAGACGGGCCCGTCTCGGTGTTCGGGGCCGATGTCGAGATCGAGACGACACTTGGGGGGAACCTGCGCGCCTTCGCCTCGGACCTCAGCCTGTCCGGCGCGGTGGGCGGGTCGGCGATTCTGGCCGCCGACGAGTTGGACCTTGATGCCACGATCGAAGGCGATGTGATGCTGTCGGCCGGCGAGATCGAGTTTGGCGATGACGCCCGCATCACCGGGCAGCTTATCCTCTATGCCGAAGAAGGCGACGCCCCCGCGATCCCCGAGGCCGTGGTGCCGGCCGACCGGATCGAGTTGCGCGATATCGAAGGTTGGGATCGCGATGTCGGTCCCTCGATGCGCGATCTGCGCCGCGCAGGCTGGGCCGCCGCGATCCGTGGCTTCGCGTTCAGCGTGCTGCTCGTCGCCGTCATCGCCGCCGTGGCCATCGTCGTCCTGCCCGAGCGGGTCATCCATTGGCGCGAAAGGGCCCTGGCCGAGCCGGGCCGCAGCCTTGCCTGGGGGTTCGGAACCCTGTCGCTGATCTGGGGCGCGGGGGTGGTGCTGGCCTTTACCATCTTCGGCCTGCCACTTCTTCCGGCGGCTTTCCTGATCGGCGCGGCGCTGGCCTATGCCGGCTATGTGCTGGGGTCCTATGTGCTGGGCGTTGCCATCTGGCTGAAGCTGGGCAACGCGATGCCGACCGACACGTTGCCAAAGGTCGGGCTGGCCGCTCTGGGCGCGGTTCTGGCCGGGGTGGTCGCCTTGATCCCCTTGCTTGGGTGGCTGTTCGTCATGGCGCTGGCGCTTTACGGCTTGGGGGCTTTGGTGAACAGCTATCGCGCCCGCCGCAATGACAAGGGCGATAGTGGCGGGTCTGATCCCGCGCCCGAACCGATGCCCTGAGGGGTTCCCTTCGTCGGGGAAATCGCGCATTGGGCGGGCATGACCGGCCAATGCCTCACCTTCGACAAGGCCCGCGTGCTGACGCCTGAGGGCGTCGGCATCGCGTCGCTGTCGATTGCGGGCGGCGTGATCACCCAAGCGCCGCAGGCGCGGCGCATCGACCTGTCGGGCTATCTGGTTCTGCCGGGCATCGTGGACCTGCACGGCGACGGGTTCGAACGCCATGTCGCGCCGCGCCGGGGCCTCGTCGGGGATCTGGGTCCCGGTCTGCGCGGGCTCGAGGCGGAACTGGCCGCCAATGGCATCACCACCGCCGTCCTGGCGCAATACTGGTCATGGGGAGGGGGGGATGCGCGCACCTGCCTTCGCGAAACGTCTGGCCGAGGCGCTGAGGACGCACAGGGAACGCGCCGCGCTGATCTATCAGCTGCGCCTTGAACTGGGGTGCATGATCGAGACGGGCGAGGTTCTGGACTTCATCGACGATTACGAAATCCCCTTCGTGGTGTTCAACGACCACCTGCCGCATGACGCGCTGGCCAGCGGCAAGCGCCCCCCGTCGCTCCAGGGGCAGGCGCTGAAATCCGGCCGCTCGCCCGAGACGCATCGGGCGCTGATGCAATCCCTGCATGACGCCATGCCCGAGATCCGCGCCAAGCTGCCGGCCTTCTGCGCAGATCTTGCCGCGCGTGGCATACGGATGGGCAGCCATGACGACAGGACCGCCCAAGACCGGACGACATGGCGCGAGATGGGGGCACGGATCGCCGAATTTCCCATGGCCCGAGCCCCGGCCGCCGCGGGCGACCCCGTGATCCTGGGCGCGCCCAACGTGGTCCGCGGCGGCAGTCACAAGAAGAAATCGATCTCGGCCCTCGATCTGCTGCAGGACGGGCTTTGTGATGCCCTGTGTTCCGATTACTTCTATCCGGCCCCCTTCGCCGCCGCCGGCAAGTTGGTCGCGCTGGGCTGGTCGCTGCGCGATGCCTGGGCCTTGGTGTCCTTGCGGCCGGCGCAGATGATCGGTCTGCACGATCGGGGCGCGCTGATGCCCGGGAAACGCGCCGATTTGCTGATCACCGACCCGGATCTGGGCCAGGTCCACGCTACCATTGCCGGGGGACAGGTCACCTGGCTTGCGGGCGATCTGGCCGCACGGATGATCGGATGAGCGCCGCGCGCCTGATCGGCCTCGTCAGCCTGGCGATGCTGGCCTTTGCCGCGAACTCGATCCTCAATCGCGCCGCGGTCGGAGGGGGCGAGATCGACGCCCTGTCCTTTGCCATCCTGCGCGCCGTCTCGGGCGCGATCATGTTGTCGGCGCTGGTGCTGGCGCGGCGCCGCCGCGTGCCTGTCCTGCGGCCCCAGCGTGTCGTCGGGGCCGGGGCGCTGACGCTGTACTTGCTGGGCTTTTCCGTCGCCTATGTGCAGATCGATGCGGGCCTCGGGGCGCTGATCCTGTTCGGGGCGGTGCAGGTCACGATGTTCGCCGGGGGCGTCGTCGGCGGAGATCGCCCGCCCGCCCGGCGCTGGATCGGGGCGGCGGTGGCGCTTGTAGGGTTGGGGTGGCTGATCTGGCCTGCCGGCGCGATCAGCGTGCCGCCCATGGCCGCGGCCGCGATGCTGGCGGCCGGGGTGGGCTGGGGCGTCTACTCGCTGGCCGGGCGCGGCGCGACCGACCCTTTGGCGGAAACCGCGGCCAATTTCGCCTGGGCCGCGCCGCTCTGCCTGTTGCCCGTGCTGCTGTTGCCCGCGTCGCCCGAGGCGAGCCCGCCGACGAGTTACGGGGTGGCGCTGGCGGTGGTGTCGGGCGCGATCACCTCGGGGTTGGGCTATGCGCTGTGGTATGCGGTTCTGCCGCGCATGGCGCCCTCGGTTTCCGGGCTGGTGCAACTGTCGGTGCCGGTCATCGCCGCGGCCGCGGGCGTGGCCCTGCTGGGCGAGGGGCTGAGCCTGCGCATGCTGGGGGCCGGGGCGCTGACCCTGGGCGGCATCGCGTACGGCCTTGGCGCATTTCACATGATCAGGGGTTCCAGGGCGTCATAGCCGACACTGTCGCCCCAGGCGATGTCGGGCAGGCTGTCGGGCTTGTAGCGCAGGCGCGCCATGTCGGCGCGGCTGGCGAGGATGCGTTGTGTCACGATCCCTTCGGGATCGGTCCAGGGCGCACGGGGATCGCCCGAGACCAGCGACACCCGGAAATACACGTCGACCTGGTGAAAATCGCGGCTGCGCGAGTGGAACTCGTTCACAAGGCATGGCGCGCCGACGGCGACGGTCAGGCCGGTTTCCTCGTGAAACTCGCGCATCAGGTTTTCGGGCAGGGAGGAATGCGGCTCGACCCCGCCGCCGGGCGCGCAAAGCAGGTCGGATTTCCCGCCCCCCCAGGCGTTGACGAGGAGCAGCCGGTTCTCGATCAGGAGCAGGCCGCGCACGGCCAGTCGGGGGCGGTTTCCGGGGCGTGACATGGGCGCGAGCCTGCCGTGACGCTGCGTCGGCGGCAAGCCCCCTCGGCAAGGGCGCGCGGGTGCCCTATCTCTGGTCCATGCGCCGGTCTTTCGCTTCTCTCGCCGTTCTGCTTGCCATCGTCTTGTCCGCGTCGTCGGCGCGCGCGCAGGAGTGCGTGGTCCTGCTGCACGGATTGGCGCGGACCGAGGCGTCGCTCCTTCTGATGGAAGAGGCGCTGGAGGCCGAGGGCTACCGTGTCGTCAACCGGGGATATCCCTCGACCCGCGCGTCCATTGCCGAGCTTGCGCCGCGAACCCTGTTGCCGGCCATGGCCCAATGTGGGGCCGAGCGTGTGCATTTCGTGACCCATTCCATGGGGGGAATCCTGCTGCGCTACTGGATCGCCGCGCATCGTCCCGCGCGGCTGGGGCGTGTGGTGATGCTGGCCCCGCCAAATGGCGGCTCGGAACTGGTCGATGTCCTGGGGCCGCTGGAGCCGTTCGAATGGATGAACGGCCCGGCCGGCATGCAGCTTGGCACCGGGGACGAGGATCTGCCGCGTTCACTGCCGGATGTGGATTTCGACCTGGGTGTGATCGCCGGGGATCGGACGCTGAACCCGATCTATTCCGCCCTCATTCCCGGGCCGGATGACGGCAAGGTCGCCGTGGACCGGACCCGCGTCACCGGCATGGCGGATCACATCGTGCTGCCCGTCACCCATACGTTCATGATGAACAGTCCGCTGGTGATCGCCGAGGTCGTGACGTTTCTGCGCAGTGGCGTGTTCGATCACGACATGGAATTCTTCGACGCGGTGGAAGAGATCATCGAGTGAGGGTTTGCGCCGGCGTCGCCGTCGCCCGGCGAAGCGCCGCAAGGGGCATCGAGCCCCTTGCGGCGCTTGTGCGCTCCGCGCGGGAGTTTTTTTGGCCAAGATGAAGGGAAGGGGTGGGCGATCAGCCTGACGGGCCGGTGATGCGGTTGACATGACCCATCTTGCGGCCGGGGCGGGTTTCCGCCTTGCCGTAGAGATGCACCTGGACACCCGGCTCGGCGGCGAGGTTGGGCGCGCGCGCGACCTCGCCGCCGATGAGGTTTTCCATGGTCACGTTGGCGTGGCGTGCGCCATCGCCAAGCGGCCAGCCGGTCACGGCGCGCATGTGCTGTTCGAACTGATCGACGGCGCAGCCCGCCTGCGTCCAGTGCCCGGAATTGTGAACGCGGGGGGCGATCTCGTTCACGACCAGTCCCGCAGCCGTCACGAACAGTTCGACGCCCATCACGCCCACGTAGTTCAGGTCTGTCAGGATGCGCGAGGCCAAGAGCACCGCGTCGGTTCTCAGCGATGCGGGAATGGGGGCCGGGACGGTCGTCGTGGCCAGGATTCCGTCGCGGTGGAGGTTCTGGCCCGGATCATAGGCGGCGACGGCGCCATCCTGACCGCGCGCGGCGATCACGCTGATTTCCATCGAGAAATCGACGAATCCCTCGGCGATCGTAGGGGCGCCTTTCAGGGTCGCCAGCGCGGCGGCGGCCTCGTCCTCGGCCTTGATGCGGGCCTGGCCCTTGCCGTCATAGCCGAAGCGGCGCGTCTTGAGGATGGCCGGGACGCCGGTTTGTGCGAGGGCGGCCGGCAGATCGGCCGCGGTCTCGACGGCGGCGAACGGGGCGACCTTCAGGTTCAGCCCGCTGAGAAAGGTCTTTTCGGTCAGCCGGTCCTGGCTGACCTCGAGCGCGCGGCGCGAGGGGAAGAGGGGCGTTTCGGCCGACAGGATATCGAGGGCCGGGGCCGGAATATTCTCGAACTCGTAGGTGATGACGTCGCAGGCGGCGGCAAAGCGGGCAAGCGCCCCGTCATCGTCATAGGCCGCTTGCGTCCATTCATGCGCCACATCGGCGGCGGGGGCGGCGCCCGGCTCGAAGATATGGGTTCTGTAGCCGAGGCGGGCCGAGGCCATGGCCAGCATGCGGCCCAATTGCCCGCCCCCGAGAATGCCGACGGTCGCGCCCGAGGGGAGGGGGTCAGTCATCGCTGGGCACCTCGGGGATCGAGGCCGACAGATCAGCGCGCCACCGATCGAGGCGGCCGGCCAGTGCCGGGTCCGACGTGGCGAGGATGCCGGCCGCCATCAAGCCGGCGTTGCAGGCGCCAGCGGCCCCGATAGCCATCGTGGCCACGGGGAAGCCGCGTGGCATCTGGACGATTGAATAGAGCGAGTCGACGCCGGACAAGGCGCGCGTCTGGACCGGCACGCCGATCACCGGGACCCGCGTTTTCGACGCCATCATGCCCGGCAGGTGGGCCGCCCCGCCGGCACCGGCGATGATGACCTTGAGGCCGCGATCGACGGCGGATGTGCCATAGTCCCAAAGGCGGTCGGGGGTGCGATGGGCCGAGACGATCCGCGTCTCGTAGGGCACCTGCAAAGCGTCGAGAACCTCGGCCGCTTCCTTCATGGTAGGCCAGTCCGACTGGCTGCCCATGATGATGCCCACTTCGATTTCCGCCATCGGCCAAACTCCATCCGCCAGCATGTTGAGCGGCGCACTATAGCGACCGGAAAAGGCGGCGCAATGCAGCAGCGTCCGTGGCGCGGCGGGTGGGGCGTGCCGCGCTCAGTGACCGGCCCTTGCGGGCCCCATCATGCGATGATGTCCGGGGTCAGCTCGTCCTCGATGCGCGAGATTTCGTCCTTGAGGGCGAGCTTCTGCTTTTTCAGGCGGCGCAGCGTCAGTTGATCGGGGTTGACGGCCTCTTGCAGCGCGCCGATGGCGGCGTCGAGATCGCGATGTTCGCGGCGCAATACCTCGAGTTTGACGCGCAAAACGTCTTCGTGGCTCATCTCGGTGGGTGCGTTCATGTTAATCGGTCGTCCCCTTGATCCGTCGCGCGTGGGATCAGCCTCAGGACGATACACCTAAAGGTCCGAAGCGCAAAGCCCGTCACGCGTGGTAGCGCGGCGGCATCTTGCGCAAACCGCCTTTGACCCCCATATTTTCCTCGAGCGCGCCGTTGCCGATGACCGGGGCGGCGTTCGACCGCAGATCGCTTTCATGCAAAGGATGTGCCTGATGACGAAACTTACCCTTGGGTCGCACCCTTTTCTTTTGGGGTTCGACCAGCTGGAACGCCTGGTGGAACGCACCGCGAAATCCGGCAACGATGGCTACCCGCCCTACAATATCGAACAGCGTGGCGAAAACGCCTATCGCATCACGCTGGCCGTGGCGGGGTTCGCCGATGCTGACCTGTCCATCACCGTCGAAGACCGTCAGCTGGTGATCCGCGGCAAGCATCGCGACGACGATGACGCGCGCGTCTTTCTGCATCGGGGGATCGCGGCGCGACAGTTCCAGCGCAGTTTCGTCCTTGCCGATGGCGTCGAGGTGGCGGGCGCGTCGATGGAGCATGGGCTGCTGCATATCGACCTGAAACGGGCCGTGCCCGACAGTGTCGTGCAAACGATCCGCATCAATTCCGCCAAGGCGGAGCAGTAAGAAAGGGTGACGCCATGAACGCACGCAATTCTGCCGCCGAAACCCAGGGGCGGCCCATCGTCTACATCCGCAAGATTGCCGTCGCGGACCTGCCGCAAGAGGTGCGCGAACAGGCCGAGGGCCTGGACGAGGTGTATGCCATCGGCTCGGAAACCGGCGAGCAGCTGGCCTTGGTCAAGGACCGCAAGCTGGCCTTTGTGGTTGCACGTCAGAACGACATGACTCCGGTCAGCGTCCACTGACCGGACCGGAACCTTTCACGCAAGGGCGCCCCGATCGGGCGCCCTTTGTCATTCGTCCAGCGTGTCGCGCCAGCGATTGACGATCGGGTAGCGGCGATCCAGCCAGAAGGCACGCTCGGTCAGCCGGGCACCGGGCGCGGCCTGGAAGCGTTTGTATTCGTTGATGTAGATCAGGCTTTCGATCTTTTTCACGGTCGCGCGGTCATAGCCCATGGCGACCACGTCCGAGACGCTGGCCTCCTTGTCGATCAGCATTTCCAGCATGACGTCGAGATCGGAATAGGGCGGCAGGCTGTCCTCGTCCTTCTGATCCTCGCGCAACTCGGCGGTGGGCGGTTTGTCGATGACGCGTGGGGGAATGACCTCGCCCTCGGGGCCGGCCATCCAGTCGCGGTGATTGGCATTGCGCCAGCGGCAGGTCTCGAACACGCGCGTCTTGTAGAGGTCCTTGATCGGGTTGTAGCCGCCGGCCATGTCGCCGTAGATCGTCGAATAGCCGACGGCGACCTCGGATTTGTTGCCGGTCGTGAGCAGCATTTCCCCGAACTTGTTCGAAATGGCCATCAGCATCACACCGCGCAGCCGCGACTGTATGTTTTCCTCGGTCACGTCGGGGGCCATCCCGGCAAACAGGTCGGACAGGGCATCGCCGACCGCGTCATGCGCCCCCGCGATGGACACGGTGTCCAGCTTGCAGCCAAGGCGCCGAGCGGTTTCCCCGGCATCTTCCAGCGACATGGCGGAGGTGTATTTCGAGGGCAGCATCACGCAACGTACGTTTTCCGGGGCCAACGCATCGGCCGCGATGGCCGCCACCAGCGCCGAGTCGACCCCGCCCGACAGGCCGAGCACCGTCTTGGAAAACCCCGCCTTGCGCATGTAATCGCCCAAGGCCAGCACCATGGCGTGATAGTCGGCCTCCCATGCGTCGGGCAGGCGGGCCTTGTCGCCCTCGACAGCTTGCCAGCCCTCGGCGCCTCGTTCGAAATCGACATGGGTCAAGGTGGGTTCGAAGGCCGGCAACTGATGCGTCAGCACCCCGTGCGGGTTCAGCACGAAGGAGGCCCCGTCAAAGACCTGGTCATCCTGCCCGCCCAGCAGGTTCAGGTAGACCAGCGGCAGGCCGGTCTCGATCACGCGGGCGACCATCTGTGCCTGACGGATGCCCATTTTGCCCCGATGATAGGGCGAGCCGTTGGGCACCAACAGGATCTCGGCCCCCGTTTCCGCCAGCGTCTCGGTCACATCCTCGAACCAGGCATCTTCGCAGATCGGCATGCCGATCCGCACAGGGCCGACGCGCACGGGGCCGGCGGGATCGCCCGCATAGTAGTAGCGCTTTTCGTCGAAGACGGCGTAGTTCGGCAGGTGGTGCTTGAGGACCGTCGCGTCGATCTTGCCGCCTTGTAGCACGAAATAGGCGTTGAAGGGCTTGGCCCCGCCGGGCAGGGGGCCGCCGATGCCGATGGCCGGTCCATCCGCGCAATCCGCCGCAAGATCCTGGAGCACGCGTTGCACATCCATCGCGAAGGCCGGCTTCTTGACCAGATCCTGCAACTGGTAGCCGGTGATGAACATCTCGGGAAACGCGATCATGTCCGCGCCGGCGGCCTTGGCCTCGTCCCATGCCGCGTGCGCGATGCCGGCATTGCCGCGCAAATCCCCCACGGTCGGGTTGATCTGTGCCAGCGTCAGGCGAAATCTGTCGGACATCGGGTTTCCTGCCTCTGCGGTCTGGTCGCGGGCCCTGTCATAGCAGACCCATGCGCGGGGCCAAGCCATTGGCCCACAGTGTCGGGGAAAGACATTGCGCGCACGCGAAGCGTCACCTAGCTTGTTCAGCGAAAAGGGAAACCGGCTCCGACACAGGGGGGCACACAAGGTGCAAAGCGGGATTTGGGCCAAGGGGGCTGCGGCCGGTCTTGGCGTTGCGTTGGCGGCGACGGGTGCGCTGGCGCAGGATACTGTCGATATCCAGCAATACGACAATGGCGGCATTTACGAGGGCGAGTTCCGCAACGGCGTGCAGCATGGCACCGGCACCTACCGCTTGCCCAACGGGTATGAATACACCGGCGAATGGGTGGATGGCGAAATCCGCGGTCAGGGCGTTGCCCGCTTTCCCGATGGGTCCGTCTACGAGGGCGCGTTCCTGGCAGGTCGTCCCAATGGCACCGGCACGATCACATTCGCCGACGGGTCGACCTACGAGGGCGAATGGGTCGACGGGCGGATCGAAGGCACAGGCACGGCCAATTATTCCAATGGCGTCGCTTACACGGGCGAGTTCCAGAACGCTCTGCATCATGGCCAGGGGGTCATGACGGGGCCGAACGGCTATCGCTACGAGGGGCAGTGGTCGAACGGGCTGAAAGACGGGCAGGGCACGATCACCTATCCCGATGGTGCGGTCTATTCCGGCCAGTTCGTAGCCGGTCAGCGATCGGGCACCGGACGCCTCGAGATGGCCGATGGCGTCGTGTACGAAGGCGCGTGGGCAGAGGGGCAGATCAATGGCGACGGCACGCTGACGCAACCCAACGGCGATGTCTATACCGGAACCCTCGTCAACGGGCAGCGTCAGGGCGAGGGGCGCGTGACCTATGCCAATGGCGACATCTACGAGGGGGAGTTCGCCGACGATCGCCGCCACGGCCAGGGCACCTTCACCGGGGCCGATGGATATGTTTATCAGGGCCAATGGCGCGAAGGGCGCATTTCGGGCACGGGTCAAGTGACCTATCCCGACGGCTCGGTTTATGGGGGTCAATTCCGCAATGACCTCGCCCATGGCACCGGCGCGATCAGCTATCCCGATGGGTCCTCCTACCAAGGGGAATGGGTCGATGGCGTGATCCAGGGCACTGGCACGGCCAGCTATGCCAACGGGCTGGTCTACGAGGGCGAGTTCGTCAATGCCCGCCAGCATGGGCAGGGGGTCATGAGCCATCCCGACGGCTACCGCTATGAAGGGGCGTGGGAGGACGGCCTGCGCCACGGGCAGGGGGTGGCCACCTATGCGGACGGCACGGTTTACGATGGGCAATTCGTGGCCGGTCAACGCGAAGGGCAGGGCACCCTGACCATGCCCGATGGGTTCACCTATGTCGGCGAATGGCAGGGCGGCGAGATCAACGGCATGGGCACGGCCACCTATGCAAACGGTGATGTCTACGAGGGCATGTTCGTGAATGGCCGGCGCCAGGGCGCGGGTACGATGCGTTACGCCTCGGGCGAGGTGATCGAGGGCGATTGGGAAAACGGCCTTTTGTCCGGCGAAGAGGCGGACACGGCCCCGACGCCGGCCGTCCAACCGGATACGACCGAAACCGCGCCGGAGACGGAATAACCAAGCCCAGGGTTGCCCGCCAGCATCCGGCCCCTTGTGCCTGATCGCGCGGGCCAACGAAAAACGCCGCAGGGGTCACCGGACCCTTGCGGCGTTTTCGATGATGGCGCCACGGGGCGCCACCATCATGATCGGTTTGGCGATCTGCCGGATCAGCCGGCCACCAGGCCCATGCTTTCCAGCTTCAGCAGGACCTGCTGGGCGCAGTAGTCGACATCCATGCCTTCGGTATCGACGACCAGTTCGGCGGCCTCGGGGGCCTCATAGGGGTCCGAGATCCCGGTGAATTCCTTGATCTTGCCCTCGCGCGCCAGCTGGTAGAGGCCCTTGCGGTCGCGGCGTTCGCATTCTTCAAGGCTGGTGGCCACATGCACCTCGACGAAGGCGCCGTAGGCCTCGATCATTTCGCGCACCGCGCGGCGGGTCGCGGTATAGGGCGCGATGGGCGCACAGATCGCGATGCCGCCATTCTTGGTGATCTCCGAGGCGACATAGCCGATGCGGCGGATGTTGATGTCGCGGTGTTCCTTCGAGAAGCCAAGCTCCGACGACAGGTGTTTGCGCACCACGTCCCCGTCCAGCAACGTGACCGGGCGGCCGCCCATTTCCATCAGCTTGACCATGATCGCATTGGCGATGGTCGACTTGCCCGACCCGGAGAGCCCGGTGAAGAACACGGTGAAGCCCTGCTTCGAGCGCGGCGGCGAGGTGCGGCGCAGTTCCTTGACGACGTCGGGGAACGAAAACCATTCGGGGATCTCGAGACCTTCGCGCAGACGGCGGCGCAGTTCCGTGCCCGAGATGTTCAGGATCGTGACATTGTCGCGATCCTCGATCTCGTCGGCGGGTTCGTACTGGGCGCGCTCCTGCACATAGACCATGTGTTTGAAATCGACCATTTCGATGCCGATTTCCTCTTGATGCTGGCGGAACAGGTCCTGCGCATCATAGGGGCCATAGAAATCCTCGCCGGCGCTGTTCTTGCCGGGGCCGGCATGGTCGCGCCCGACGATCATGTGAGTGCAGCCGTGATTCTTGCGGATGATGCCGTGCCAGACAGCCTCGCGCGGGCCGGCCATGCGCATGGCCAGGTTCAGCAGCGACATGGTGGTGGTGGCGGCCGGGTATTGGTCGAGCACCGCCTCGTAGCAGCGCACGCGGGTGAAGTGATCCACATCGCCCGGCTTGGTCAGGCCGACGACCGGATGGATCAGCAGGTTGGCCTGCGCCTCTTTCGCGGCGCGGAAGGTCAGTTCCTGGTGCGCGCGGTGCAGCGGGTTGCGCGTCTGAAAGGCCACGACCTTGCGCCAGCCCAGCTTGCGGAAATAGGCGCGCAATTCGTTCGGCGTGTCGCGGCGGGCGCGGAAATCATAATGGATCGGGGGCTGGATGCCGGTGATCGCGCCACCCAGATACACCGACCCGGCGGTGTTGTGCAGGTAGTTCACGGCCGGATGCGCGATGTCATCGGCGCCATAGACCTTTTCGGCTTCGCGTGCCTTGTTCGGGATCCATTTGTCGCTGATCGACAGAATGGCCAGGATCACGCCTTCCTGATCGCGCAGGGCGATGTCCTGACCTTCTTCGACCGTCGCGGCAAAGTCGTCCGAGATGTCCAGCGTGATCGGCATGGGCCACAGGGTGCCGTCGGCCAGGCGCATGTTCTCGACAACGCCTTCGTAATCGTCTTTGCCAAGAAAGCCCTTAAGCGGGTTGAAGCCGCCATTCATCAAAAGCTCGAGATCGCAGATCTGGCGCGGCGTCAGATCCCACGAGGGCAAATCGGCGGCCTCGCGTTTCAGTTTCTGGGCGCTGTCAGGCGATACGTAGAGTTCCTGAATCGGGGCGTGATGGTTCTGCATGACTTGAATCCTGGGTTTGGAGGAAAGAAATCCGCTGCCGCTGCCGGTCAGTTCGGCATGGAGCGCGTCGTATTCGGCAAGCTTGCGGGCAAGAAAGCGATCGGTGAGGCGGGCCTTTTCCGCCGCCCCGCGCGAGGTCAGCGCATAGGCATAGCGCTGTCGTTTGTCGGGGCCGGGACGGTCGGTGATCCTGACCAATCCCGCCTCGGCAACGGCCCGCAATTGGGCGTTGAGCCGCCCGAGGCTGATTCCCAACGCCTGCGCCGTCGCGCGCTGCGACGCGTCCGGCGCCGTATCGAGCTGGCGCAGAAGGCGGAAGAGCTGATCGTCTTCCGGCAAATGGGGTTGGGGCGTGGTTGCGGACATCGTGGGCCATGTGTGTTCAATGCTGAACACATGTCACATCTCGCATCCGCAGAAAAGAGCGAATTTCAACTTTTGGCTGAAAAGGGCAGATCTCGCGCACTGGGCATGATCCGAGCGGCCGACGCGACAACGGCACGAAAACGCCCCGCAGCACGGTTTGTGCGATGCGGGGCGCAATGCAAACAGGGTCTGGTCCCGCCGCGCCCGAACCGGGCACGGGTCGGGCGGCGGCTTACTCGGCGGCGCCGACCTCGCCCTCGGCTCGATCGGTGACGGCGGCATAGGCACCGGCCGCGGTCGTGGTCTCACCATCTTGTTCTGCAAGCCATTTTTCGGCATCAAGCGCCGCCATGCAGCCCATGCCCGCACTGGTCACGGCCTGGCGATAGACGTGATCGGTCAGGTCGCCCGCTGCGAAAACACCGGCAATCGAGGTGCGGGTCGTGCCCGGCTCGACCTTGACGTAGCCGCCATTGTGCAACTCGAGCTGGTCCTTGACCAATTCGGTCGCCGGGGCGTGGCCGATGGCCACGAAAAACCCGTCGCAGGGCACCTCGGTGATCTCGCCGGTCTGAACATTGCGGGCGCGCACGCCTTCGACGCCGCGGGGATTGTCGCTGCCGACAACCTCTTCGACCGTGTGATTCCACAGCATCTCGACCTTGGGATTCTTCATCAGGCGGTTCTGCAGGATCTTTTCGGCCCGCAACTCGTCGCGGCGATGGATCAGCGTCACTTTCGAGGCGAAATTGGTCAGGAAAAGCGCCTCTTCCACGGCGGTGTTGCCGCCACCGATCACCACAACCTCCTTCCCGCGATAGAAAAACCCGTCGCAGGTGGCGCAGGCCGACACGCCGAAGCCCTTGAAGTGCTCCTCCGACGGCAGGCCCAGCCATTTCGCCTGCGCGCCCGTGGCCAGAATCACGGCATCGGCGGTGTAGGTGGTGCCGCTGTCGCCGGTGGCGGTGAAGGGCCGCCTGGACAGATCGAGATCGGTGATGTGGTCCGAGATGATCTCGGTGCCCATGGCGCGGGCATGCTCTTCCATGCGAACCATCAGGTTGGGGCCCTGCACCTCGGTGTCGCCGGGCCAGTTCTCGACCTCGGTGGTGATGGTCAACTGGCCGCCGGGCTGGATGCCCTGCACCAGAATCGGCTCCAACATGGCGCGGCTTGCGTAAACGCCGGCGGTATAGCCGGCCGGGCCTGAGCCGATGATCAGAACGCGGGTATGGCGAGTGTCGGACATGTGCTGGAACCCCCCGGGGCTTGTCGTCATGGGATGATTTGGCTACGTCATTGGCGGCCTCACGGACCCCGCCGATATAGACAGGTGTCCGCCGCAGTTAAAGGCCCCCGAAATCGCGCAAGAGGCGACGGTCTTGCGGCTTGCATCTTGGACAAGTGTATTCCATATGTTGCGCAAGCGTGAAATAATATTGCGCAAGCGCTCATCATCTCGTCAGAAACGAAATTGGGCACCCGACGGAGAGGCCAGACATGCCCAGCACAAAGCTTGATCCGATCGACCGAAAGATCCTGGCCGAACTGCAGCAGGATGGTCGCATGACCAATGTCGAACTGGCCAAGCGGGTCGGCATATCGGCCCCGCCCTGCCTGCGCCGTGTACGCACCCTGGAAGAGGCGGGGTTCATCCGGGGCTATCATGCGGATGTCGATCCGCGTCAGCTGGGGTTCGAGGTCCAGGTGTTCGCCATGGTCGGCCTGAACAGCCAGGCCGAAACGGACCTCGTCGCCTTCGAAGAGCAGTGCAATGACTGGCCGCTGGTGCGGGAATGTCACATGCTCAATGGCGAGATCGATTTCATTCTCAAATGCGTGGCGCCCGATCTGTCCACCTTCCAGAGTTTTCTGACCGGCGAGTTGACCGCGGCGCCGAACGTGGCCAGCGTGCGTACCTCGCTTGTGATTCGCGCGGCCAAGGACACGCCCGGCGTGCCCTTCGACGTGATGGAGGATCGGCTGAGCCGTTCGGCCTGAGCCATGCTGCCACCCAACAAGTCGCAAGTGCCGGCGCTGTACCAACAGGCGCTCAAGCTGCAGCAGGCCGGGCAATTGACCGAGGCGCGCGGCATTTATGAACGCGTCCTGCTGGTCGTGCCGGGGCAGGCCGAGGTACTGTTTCAGCTTGGGCGGATCGAAGCACAACTGGGTGACGCCGCGAAATCCGAAGGCTATCTGCGCAAGGCCCTGAAAGCGAAACCGACAGAGGCCGCCATCTGGCAGGCCCTGCATGGTGTTCTCGAGGGGCCGGCCCGCCAGAAACTGGCGCGCGAGGCGTTGAAGGCCCGCGTGCCCTTGGGCCTGCCCGCCGAGGTGCAGCCGATCCTGAAACAGATCGCGCAGGGGCAGGCGGAGGTGGCCGAGAAACGCGCCCTCGCCCTGGCCAAGGCCGCACCGCTGGCCGCGGCCCCGCCGCATGCCCTTGGGGTGGCACGGATGGCGCGCGGCCATTGGGCCGCCGCGATCAAACCGCTCGAAGCCGCGTTGGCGCGGGACCCGGCCAATTCGGTCTACAAGGGGGATCTGGCGCGCGCGCTGGCCCGCGTCGGCCAGCCCCGCCGCGCCGAGGCGTTGATGCACGAGGCCATGGCCGCAGGCCATTCCATGGCCCGGCCCCTTGCGCGTTTGCTGCGCGATACCTGCCGCGCCGACGCGGCGGCCAAACTGCTGGTCAAGGCGGCTGGCGCGCAGCCCCGGGATGTGGACCTGCAGATGGAACTGGCCAGCGTACTGGCAGAGTTGCGCCGCCCCGATGAGGCTAGGCGCGCCCTGGAGACGGCGATCAAGGCAGGGGGCGCGCGGCGATCCTTGACCGCGCGGCTGGCCCAGGACCTCGAGACAGCGGGCGAAGGCGCCGCGGCGCGTGCGCTGCTCGACGCATTGCTCGCGCGCGAGCCCGCCGAGCCGGGCCTGTTGACGCAACGGGCCCAGTTGCGCCAGACGTGTGGCGACCTTGCCGGGGCGGAGACGGACCTCGCCGCCGCGCTGGCGGCCGACCCATCCTATGCCGAGGCCTATCGCGCCTATGCCAATGGGCGCAGGATCGAGGGCGACGATCCGGTCCTGTCCCGGATGGAGGCGCAGTTGGGCCGTCCGTCGCTGGATGCCCGTGCGCGCCGGACGCTCGGGTTTGCGGCGGCCAAGGCGATGCACGATCTGCGCCGCTACGACGAGGCCGCAGATCACCTTGCGCGCGCCAATCGCCTGATGGCTTCGGCCTTTCCCTACGGATTCGAGGCCGATCTGGCCGAGGCCCGGCTGCTGGTGTCCGAATGGCGCGCGACATTGCAGGGCCTGACGCCGGAGGGGCCGGACGATCCCGTCCTGTTCGTGACCGGCCTGCCGCGGTCGGGCACGACCCTGGCCGAGACGATCCTCGCGGCCCATTCCCGCGTCACCCCGGCCGGCGAGTTGCCCTTCCTCTACCGGGCCCTGGCCCCGGCGATCGACGCCTTGCGCAGCGGATCGGGTGGCGCCACGGATTTCGCCGAGGCCGGCGCACGCTACCTTGCCGCCGCCCGTCGCCGCAGCGGCGCGGCAGACATTATCGCCGACAAGGCCATTTCGACCTTTTCGCGGATCGGGCACGCCGCCATGGCCCTGCCTGGCGCCAGGTTCATCGTGTTGCGCCGCGATCCGCGCGATGTCGGGCTGTCGCTCTGGCGCAATCTCTTTGCCGAGGGGCAGCATCGGTATGCCTATGACCTCGCGCAGATGGGCCGATACATCCGCTTGCACGATGCCCTGGTGCGCTTCTGGTCCGAGGCGTTGCCCGAGCGGGTGCATGTCCTCGATTACGAGGAGCTGACGGCCCGGCCCGAGTCGCAGATCCGGGCGCTGATCGCTTTTGCCGGTCTTGAGTGGGAGGGGGCCTGCCTGTCGCCCGAAACCGCCGATCGTGCCATCAGCACGCTCAGCTTTGCCACCGCCCGGCAGCCCATCGGGCGCGATGCCGTCGCAGGGTGGCGCCATTACGAAACGGCCCTGGCCCCTTTGCTGAGCGCCCTGGAAACCGAGGTCAGTCTGTTCCCGACCGACTGACGCCGGTCTCCGCGATCATGCCGACAAAACGCAAAAGGCGGCCGTTCTGGCCGCCCTGCGCAAGCGTTCGCAATGGGTGTGGTCAGCCCGTGGCCTTCAGGCCGGCCGGCTTGGCCGCGATGCCGCGCTTCGGGCGCGCCGCGCGGTGCCAAGGCATCTTCACGTCTTCTGCCTTTTTGGCTTCGTTCAGGACCGTTTTCATCCAACGCCGGGTTTTCATCTGCCTGTTCCTTTCGTGCCGCGATTTTTCGCTATGTTCGTTTGGTCATGCCCTTTCCGGGCTTGAGACCAATGTGACCCGGCTTTCCGGCAGTCTTGGGGCGAAATCGCTAATCGGCGGTAAAAAATCGGGGCAGGATTTGGGCGCTGATCGGGGACGATGCGGCCTTTTTCATTTGGGTTTTCTGAAAATGCGACCGGTCTTTGCGGCACCGATGGGGCGGCCTCTGCCCTGATCGCGCCCAGATTGCTACCCTGTCACATGGCGACGGGGCAGCGCCGTGTCGTCAGAGACGAATCGCCGACAGCAGCCGGCCATAGTCCGCCTCGCCGCGATGGGTTGCGCGGCGATAGGAAAAGAACCGGTCCTGATCGGAATAGGTGCAGTGGCGCGTCCATTCGGCCGCCGCCACCCCGGCCGCGCGCAGACGCTGCAAACCGTAGCCGGGCAGATCGAACAGGTACTTGCCATCGGCCGAATTGATGAAAAAGCGGCCATTGGCGGGATCGTCGTCAAGGAACCTTTCCAGGAATTCCTGTCCGACCTCGTAGGCGCGTTGGCTGATCGAGGGGCCGATGACGGCGCGGATCGAAGCGCGCGTCGCGCCAAGGGCCTCCATTCGGTCGATCGTGGCGTCCAGCACACCGTCCAGCGTGCCGCGCCAGCCGGCATGGGCGGCGGCCACCACGCCCGCCGTGCGATCCGCAAAAAGCACCGGCTGGCAATCGGCGGTCAGGATCGCAACGGCGAGTCCGGGCGTCGCGGTGACGATGGCATCGGCGCGCGGACGGTCCGCGGCCGCGTCGGGCGGTGTCGCAAGGGTCACCGCCTGGGCCGAATGCACCTGATGAACCGTTACAAGCCGTTCGGGCGCTACATCCATGGCATGGGCGGCACGCTTGCGGTTCATCTCGACGATCTCTGCCTGATCCGACGAACCGCCGCCGCAGTTCAAGCCTTCGAAAATGCCCGAACTCGCCCCGCCGCGCCGGGTGAAAAAGGCGTGGTGGACCCCGTCGAGCAGGGGCGATGTCAGGATTTCGAGCTGCGGTGTCGAAGCAACCATGGGGTCAGACAGTGTCTTGTTGTCGGGCAAGGCCGGGCGGCGGGGGCGCATCGGGCGGTGTGAGGGCGAGCATCCGAAAGAGGTTTCCCATTTCTTCGTGATGCGTCAACCGCCTGTGTGCGGTTACGATGGCCTCGCGCTCCGGGCCGGGCCGCCCGGCGGCCAGCGCCTGGGCCCGCGCGGTTATGCCGAGCCGTTCCAGAAACACGCCCTGCGGCGTCAGGGCCGAGGCCATTGCGGGGCACGCCGCCGCGGCGATCGGGGCAAACGCGACATGGGCGGTCAGATCGGCCATGCCAGGGCTGTCGAGGGGGTCGGTAGGGGCATGGCCCGCGACCGCCTGAAAGGTGTCGCCGATGCTGTCCCACTCGCCATAATCGACGATCAGCGCCACGCCGCCCCCCGCGCACAGGCGTCGCCCGATCTCGCCGGCGATGGCCGTGGCGGGGGCGCAGGTCTCGACGATCTGCCCTTCGGTGACTGTGGCAAGCCGGTCGGCCAGCATCGCCACCGGGACGGGGGGCGCAAGGCCCCAGATCAGCCTGTCCTGCGCCGCGCCGACCATGCGTTCGTGCCAGCCATCGGCGCGCCCGCGCTGGAACTGCCGGATCGGCAGCGCGTCGAAAAACTCGTTGGCCAGCAGGAAGAGCGGCCCCTCGGGCACGGTTTCCAACGTGTCGTGCCAGGTCGGGCGATACCCGGTCAGCGTTTCGGCCTGGGTTGCACGCAGGGTCGGCGACGCTTCGACAAGGTGCAGGCTCAGGGCGTCGTGAAAGCCCGGCACCCCGCGCGTGGCGCGCAGCACATCCGACATCAAGGTGCCACGGCCCGGACCCAACTCGGCCAGGGTAAAGGGGGCCGGCGCCCCCTGATCCATCCAGACCTGCGCCAGCCACAGCCCCAGCAATTCGCCGAACATCTGGCTGATCTCGGGGGCGGTGATGAAATCGCCCTCGCGGCCCAAAGGATGCTGCGTGGTATAGTAGCCGTGTTCGGGATGAAGCAGGCACTCGGTCATGTAGTCCGCGACCGTCATCGGGCCGGTCCGGGCGATGCGGGAGATCAGGCGGTGTTTCAGTGCGCTCATGCTGCGGGCCTGCGCCGGATCAGCCACAGGCCCGCCAGGATCATCGGGATGGTCAGAAGCTGGCCCATCGTCAGGCCCATCGCAGGGCCGAATTGCAGCGCATAGCCCAAGGGATTGCCGGGGCCGGCGAATTGCGCGTCCGGCTGGCGGACGAACTCGACCGCGAAGCGCGACAGCCCGTAGAGCACGAAGAACAGGCCCGTCAGCGCGCCGGGCCGTTTCAGCCAGCCGCGGCGCCAGGCCAGCCACAACAGGATGGCGCCCATCACCAGACCTTCAAGCACAGCCTCGTAAAGCTGCGAGGGGTGGCGCGCACAGGCCAGCCCCCACTCGGTCTGGACCATGCCCACCGGCGTCAGACAATCCTGCGCCGCCCGGCCCGGAAACACGACGGCCCAGGGCACATCGCTGGGCCGGCCCCACAACTCGGCATTGATGAAATTTGCGACGCGCCCAAGGAACAGGCCGATGCCGACCACCATCGCCATCGCATCGGCCACCTGGAGCGGTGGGATGCCGTGGCGGCGGCACCAAATCCACGCTGACAGCGTCACGCCGATCAGCCCGCCGTGGAAGGACATGCCCCCCTCCCAGATGCGAAGAATGGCCAGCGGGTCCGATAGGTAACCGTCCGGTTGGTAGAACAGGACATAGCCGAACCGGCCCCCAAGGATCACGCCGAGAACAACCGACGTCAGCAACCCCTCGACCTGGTCGGGTCGCATCGGGGCCGTATCCCCCGGCCAGAGTGCGTGGCGCTTGACCGCCTGCAGGATGATCCACCAGCCGGCTGCGAAGCCCACGATATAGGCCAAAGCATACCAGCGCAGGGCAAAGGTGAAACTGCCGATCGTGATGGTGAAGATCTCGGGTGAAATCTCGGGGAAGAGGATCGCGAAGGGCATGGCGTCTCCGTCTGATCGGGGCCGGGTGATGGCGTCGGATGCAAGGGGTGGCCGGGCCCTGCGGCGAAGTCAACCTTGATCGCGGCCGGTATCGGGGCCATATCTGCCCCAAGCTGTAACGGAGAATGTGATGCAGACCCGCAACAAGATCATGGAAGATGTCAGCCAGTTGATGACCAATGCCATGGGTGTCGCACAGGGCGCCAAGGCCGAGGCCGAGACGGCCATGAAATCCATGATGGACCGTTGGCTGGCCGATCGCGATTTCGTCACACGCGATGAATTCGAGGCCGTCCGGGCCATGGCACAGAAGGCACGCGAGGAGAACGAGGCGCTCAAGGCCCGTCTCGAGGCGCTGGAAGGCGGCAAGGGCTGAGCGGCAGCCCACACACGCTACGCGACAGGGGGGCCTCGAGCCCCCTTTTTCATGGGCGGCTGCGTGCCCTTCGTCTTTCCCCGATTGCGCCCGGTTTGTGCCATAAGGGGACGCTAGGGCTCGGCGGGTATTTCCCAGCCCCGAGTGCCGTATGCTGGATCTGTCCGACCTTCACATCGCGATTCCCCTGGCCGTGTCCGGCGCCGCCCTTGTCGTGGCGCTGGTCGTGCCGAAACGGCGATTGCGCGCGCACGGCAAACGGACCGGGCGGCGTGCCGACATCGCCGCATGGCGCATCGGGCACGCACGCAAGACGCCGGTGCCGAAATCAGGCGCGCGCAGGGTGCCTGCATCTGCAAAGCCGTCTGAGGGGAGGGGCATCCCGCCTGTATCCCAGCGCCCCGTTCTGAACCGCTCGGAGGAGCGGGTCTTTGCCCAACTCGAGCATCTGGTCGAGCGCAACATCATGGGCCACGTCCTGTTGGCGCAGGTGTCGATGGGCGAGTTCCTCGCGATCCGGCGCAAGGGGCGCAGCTACGGGGCGTGGACATCCGATTTCAACAGGATCAACGCGAAACGGGTCGACTTCCTGATTGTCGATCCATCCTGGAACCCCGTTCTGGTGATCGAGTATCAGGGTGCGGGGCATTATGGCCCGGACGGGGCGCGCAAGCTGCGGCGCGACGCCGAAAAGCGCGATGCCATCAAGCGCATGATGTGCCACGCGGCCGGGAGCGGCTTCATGGAGGTCATGGCCAGTGGCCTGAACGAGGCGCAATTGGCCGAAATCAACGCGTTGTTTCGCCCGCCCAACTGGCAGGCCGACCTGTAACGCCGGGCGGGATGGCAGAGTTGGGGTTCCCCTAGCGATGGCGGCCACGCCCCGCGCAATATCTTGTGGGTAAGCCGATAACTGGCGGGCTTGCCCCTATCGGTTACAAAAAATCTTCTTTACAGACGTTCCAAGCCAACGCACCATATTTCGTAGGGGCCGGGACTGGCCCGGCGACCCCTAGAGAAGACACCCAGCCAATAGTGGGAGTCTTGGGACGACAACCAAGGCCCCGCGCCGGCTGCCAAATCGAGAGGCCTGGGCAATGTCGCTATCCGAGCAATATCTGGACATCGAAGATCTGCACCCCATCGACATCGTCGAAACGCTGGCGGCGCATCACGAATGGGATTTCGATCGTGTCGCCGATGACCAGATTGCCATGGCCATCGAGGGCCAGTGGCGGACCTATTCCGTCACATTGGCGTGGTCGTCCTATGACGAAACGCTGCGCATGATCTGCACCTTCGACATGGACCCGCCCGAAGAGGCGCGCGGCAAGCTCTACGAGACCCTCAACCTCGTCAATGACCGTTGCTGGGCGGGCGCGTTCACCTGGTGGGCGGCGCAGAAGCTGATGGTCTATCGCTACGGGTTGGTACTGGCGGGCGATCAGTTGGCCAGCCCCGACCAGATCGCGTGTATGGTGGAAACCGCGGTGCTGTCGGCCGAACGGTACTACCCCGCCTTCCAGCTGGCGCTGTGGTCGGATCGCAGCCCCGACGAGGCGATGCAGGTCGCCATTGCAGAGGGCTATGGCCGCGCCTAACCTGCCGCGGGCAAATCGCCCGAGGGAGTAGGCATGTCATTTACCGAGATCGAGCGCCGTGGCCTTGTGATGCTGGGCTGCGGCAAGATGGGATCGGCCATGTTGGCCGGCTGGCTCAAGGGGGGGCTGTCGCCCTCGGCCGTGCATGTGACCGACCCCAACCCGTCCGACTGGCTGCGATCCACGGACGTGTCGATCAATGCCGACCTTCCGCAAACCCCGGCCGTCGCCCTGGTGGCGGTGAAGCCGCAGATGATGGGCGAGGCGCTGCCGCGCATGGCGTCTTACGGTGGCGGCGCGACCCTGTTCATCTCTGTCGCCGCCGGCACGCCGATCTCGGCTTTCGAGGCGGCTTTGGGTGCGGGCACCCGTATCGTCCGCGCGATGCCCAACACGCCGGCCGCCGTGGGCAAGGGGATCACCGCGATCATCGGTAATGAGCAGGCCGGTGCGGCCGATCTCGACACGGCCGAGGCCCTGCTTTCGGCCATCGGGCAGGTCGTACGCCTTCAGACCGAAGATCAGATCGACGCGGTCACCGGCGTGTCCGGGTCCGGGCCGGCCTATGTCTTCTACATGATCGATGCGCTGGCCGCCGCCGGCGTGGCCGAGGGGCTTGCCCCCGATCTGGCGATGCACCTGGCCAAGGCGACGGTGGCCGGGGCCGGGGCGCTGGCCGAAACCGCCGCGGAAACGCCCGAACAGTTGCGCATCAACGTGACCTCGCCCAACGGCACCACACAGGCAGGGCTGGAGGTTCTTATGAAAGAAAAGGGCGGGCTGATGCCGCTGATGCGCGCCACGGTGGCTGCCGCCGCGGCCCGCAGCCGGGAGTTGAAGGGATGAGCGACGAGATCGGTTTCGACGACTTTCTCAAGGTCGATATCCGTGTCGGCACCGTGACCCGCGCCGAACCCTTCCCCGAGGCGCGCAAGCCCGCGATCAAGCTTTGGGTCGATTACGGCCCCGAGATCGGGGTCAAGAAAAGCTCGGCCCAGATCACGGCCCATTACACGCCCGAGGATCTGGTCGGCAAAAGGGTGATGGGCGTGGTGAATTTTCCCCCGCGTCAGATCGGCCCCTTCATGTCCGAGGCGCTGGTCCTCGGCTTTCACGATGATAACGACGCGGTTGTCCTTGCCACATCGGACAAGGATATCCCCAATGGCGCGAGGCTGTGCTGATGAACCTGCTGATGTCCCGCCGCCTGCCCGACAGCGTCATGTCCGAGGCCGAGGCGTGTTTTCACGTCACCTGCCGAGCGACGACCCTGCCGATGGATCACGGCGACTGCGTGGCGGCGCTCGAGGCTTATGACCTGATCGTGCCAACCCTTGGCGATGCGTTCACGGCCCAGGCGTTTGATGCCGCCGGGCAGCCGCGCTGCAAACTGCTGGCCAATTTCGGCGTCGGCTACAACCACATTGACGTTCCCGCCGCCCGCGCCGCGGGTGTGGCCGTGACCAACACGCCGGGGGCGGTGACCGATGCGACCGCCGATATCGCCATGACGCTGATCCTGATGACCGCGCGCCGCGCGGGCGAGGGCGAGCGTCTCGTGCGCGCCGGCCAATGGACGGGCTGGCACCCGACCCAGATGCTGGGCCTGCATGTCACTGGCAAAACCGTTTGCGTGATCGGCATGGGCCGTATCGGGCAGGCCATCGCGCGGCGCTGCCATTTCGGGTTCGGATGCCGCATCCTCTATGTGAACCGCTCGGCGAAACAGGTCGACTTCCCGGCCGAGCAACGGGACATGGCCGATGCGCTGGGACAGGCGGATATCGTCGTGCTTGCCACGCCCGGCGGGGCCGAGACATACCACCTGATCGGGGCCGATGCTTTCGCGGCCATGCAGCCGGATGCGATCTTCGCCAACATCTCGCGCGGCGACGTGGTGGACGAGACGGCCCTGATCGATGCCTTGCAGACCCGTCAGATCGCCGGTGCCGGGCTCGATGTCTACGAACACGAACCCGCTGTGCCGCAGGCCTTGCGCGTCATGGACCAGGTCACGCTTCTGCCGCATCTGGGCACGGCGGCCTTGGAGGTGCGCGAAGCGATGGGGCGCATGGCGCTGGCCAATTGCATCGCCGTTTCCGAAGGGCGCGCGCCACCGAACCCGGTGCCCTGACCTGCCCCTTCATCTTGGCAAGAAAACTCCGGGGGTGAGGCCGCAGGCCGAGGGGGCAGAGCCCCCTTTGCGCGCGGCGCTAGGCCCGCGCCACAGCGCGGCGCAACCCTTCAGCGCGGCGGACGGTCCCCGACGGCTTCGCGGAAATGGCGACGACACAGGGCGACATAGCGATCGTTGCCGCCGACCTCGATCTGGTCGCCCTCGGTCAGGGCCGCCCCGCTGTCATCGACCCGAATGACCATCGTGGCCTTCTTGCCGCAATGGCAGATCGTGCGCACCTCGCGCATTTCGTCGGCCAGCGCCAACAGCGCGGCCGAGCCGGGGAACAACTCGCCCCGGAAATCCACGCGCAACCCGTAGGCCATCACCGGCACGCCCAGATCGTCCACCGCACGGGCCAGTTGCCAGACTTGCGCACGGGTCATCCACTGGGCCTCATCGATGAGGACACAGGCGCAAGGTCCGGCCGAAAGCCGCACCTCGATCTTCGCGAACAGGTCGTCATCGGCGGTGTAGGTGTCGGCCTCGGCCTCGATGCCGATGCGGCTGCCGATTTTGCCGGCACCGGCCCGGTCATCGAACCGCGCGGTCAGCAGGTAGGTCTGCATGCCACGTTCGTTGTAGTTGTAGGACGCTTGCAGAAGCAGGGTGGATTTGCCTGCATTCATCGTCGAGTAGTGAAAGTACAGCTTGGCCATGACCGGCTTGTGCCGCAGGGGCCCGCCGCCTGCAAGATTGACCATGCCGCCCAAACACGGTTTTGTGCGCGGGATCGAGACAGGGGGCAGGGCATGGGCGACGCGGCCAAAGGCTATCTCAAGCGCCATACGGAACGGTTGATCAAGGATGTCGGCTATGCCGCTGCCTGCGACTTGACCGGGCGATCCAAGGCCACGCTGGGGCGCTACTTTTCCGAGGCGGACGAACATGCCGAACGCTTCATGCCGGTCGATGCGGTGGCCGCGCTCGAGGCGGCCTCGAGTTTTCCGCATGTCACCGCCGCCCTGGCCGAATTGAATGGCGGTCAGATGAGCTATGGCTCGGATCGGCGCAATTCCCTGCGCGGCGAGGGCGAGGCGGGGGTGAATGCGAATGTCATCAAGTTGAGCCAGCGCTTCGCCATCCTGATGGCCGAATACCACCAGTCGATCGAGGATGGCGTGATCTCGGTCAACGAGGCGCGGCGCCTGTTGGCGGAAACGCTCGAATTGCAAAAGGTTCTGGTCGAAATGAAGCTGCGGCTGGAAACCGAAAGCCGCGGCCAGACGCCATGAGGCGCCGGGTCAGCCGACCCGTTCCACGATCACCGACCCGACCGAGTAGCCCGCGCCGAACGAACAGATCAGCCCGAGATCCCCGGGGCTCAGGTCGTCCGAATGGGTCGCAAAGGCAATGATGGACCCCGCCGACGAGGTGTTCGCATAGTCTTGCAGGATGTTGGGCTGTTCGCCCGGCCGGGGCGTGCGGCCCAACACCTTCTTTCCGATATAGTCGTTCATGGTCTTGTTCGCCTGGTGCAGCCACAGCCGGTTCAACTCGTCCGCGCCAACGCCCGCGTCCTCCATGTGATCCGCGATGTGCTGCGCCACAAGCGGCAGCACCTCCTTGAACACCTTGCGGCCATTCTGCATGAACTGCATGTCGCGCCGGTCATCCATGTGCCCCTTGCGGGTGCGGCGCAGAAAGCCGGCGTTGTTGCGGATATTGTTCGAGAATTGCGTCGCGCAGCGGGTCGAGCGGATCGCGAAATGCGGCCCCTTGGCCAGATCCGCGCGCTCGATCAGGATGGCGGTGCAGACATCGCCGAAGATGAAGTGACAGTCCCGGTCGCGCCATTCCAGATGGGCCGAGCAGATCTCGGGGTTGACGACCAGCGCGCGGCGGATGCTGCCTGCACGGATCATGTCGGCGGCGGCCTGGATACCGAAGGTCGCTGACGAGCACGCCACGTTCATGTCAAAGCCGAAACCGCCGGTGCCCAACAAATCCTGGATCTCGATGGCGATGGCCGGGTAGGCGCGTTCATGGTTCGATGCGGCGCAGATCACGGCATCGACCTCGGGGGCCGCGACACCGGCCATGTCCAGCGCATCGCGGCACGCGGGCAGCGCCATCTCGGCCATCTGGCCCGGTTCGTCGTCACGGCGTTCGCGCAGCCACGGGTGCATCACCTCGGGGTCGAGAACGCCGGTCTTGTCAAGCACGTAGCGCTGTTCGATCCCCGACGCGGCCAGGATGAACTCGGACGAGGACGGTTGTTTGGCCTCGACCGCGCCCGCGGCGATGGCCTCGGCGTTTTCGGCGTTCCAGCGCGCGGCATAGGCGTTGAAGGCGGCGACAAGCTCATCATTGGTGATGACCTGCGATGGCGTGAACACGCCTGAGCCGGTGATGGCGGGCTGGTGCATGTCTCTGGGTCCCTTGTGGTTCGGGCAAGGGACCGCAGCGGACCGTGCAGGTCAAGGGCCGGGATGCAGAACGCGGGCCGGTTTGGGGCCGGCCCGCGCAGGTGTCGTTGCGTCAGGGGCGCCCGATCAGGCCGCCAGCCCGAGCTTGTGGACGTGGATTTCAAAGATCGGATGCGTCTCGGCGCCCACGACCTCGCCATTGTGGTGCCGGAAGATCGAGCGCCAGTAGGGTTGGATGATGACCCCTTCGTCGATCATGATCTGCTGGATATCGGCCATCAGAACGCGCCGCGCATCGGCATCCGCGATCGCCGAGGCTTCTTCCAGAAGTCGGTCGAATTCCTCGTTCGCAAAGCCTGTTTCGTTCCACGCCACGCCGGATTTATAGGCCAGCGTCAGGTTCTGCACGCCAAGTGGCCGGTGGCCCCAATCGGTCGACGAGAACGGGTAGTTCGTCCAGTCGTTCCAGAAGGTGTTGCCCGGATAGATTGTGCGGTTGACGGTGAACCCGGTGTCGCGCAGCTGCGCCGCGCAGGCATCGGTGGTCGGCCGGCGCCAGCTGTCGTCGATCGAGATCAGCTCGTGCTCGTAATCCATCTGGCCGGCTTCTTCCATCAGCGCGCGGGCGGCTTCGGGGTCATAGACCGCCGGGCCGATATCGGCGTATTCGGGATGGACGGGGCAGACATGGTGGTTTTCGGCCACGGTGCCCAACCCGTTCACGCCCAGATCCAGCAGAACCTGGTGGTTGACACCCAGGGCCAGCGCACGGCGCACGCGCACGTCATCGTAGGGCGGATTGTTCTGGTTGGTGCGAATGACGCAGGTCTGGGCCGACACGGCTTCGGATTTGGTCCAGCCGATGGCATCGAACACGTCGACGAAATCGCCGAGCGTTTCGTAGAGCATGTCGACTTCGCCGGCTTCGGCGGCGGCGACATGTGCGGCCTGATCGGTGCCGAGATCGATGAACACGATCCGGTCCAGCGCCGCCGCGTTGCCTTCGTCCCACCAGGTGTGATCGGAGTTCTTTTCCAGCACGGCGCGGACGCCGACCTCGTACTCGACCATGCGGTAGGGGCCGGTGCCGATCTGGTTGTCGGCCGGATTGCCGCTGAAGCCCGCCTGCACGATGGCCGAGGGATAGTCGGAAATCGTCGGCAGGATCGTGATGTCGGGCCGCGACAGGTTCAGGCGCACGGTCAGGTCGTCGACGATCTCGATGGCGCCGTCGCGCGCGGCCGTGCCCTCTTCGTTCTGCAGCGCACCCATGCGCGAGGCCATCGAGTTGCCCTCCATCGAGCCGTCGCACCAGCGGTTCACGTTATAAGCGACATCCTCGGCGGTGAAGGCGGTGCCGTCATTCCACATGACGCCCGGACGCAGGTTCAGCACGTAGACCGTGGCATCCTCGTTCACCTCCCAACTGTCCAGCAAGCGGCCTTCGAAGGTGCCGTCGCGGTTGTACTGCACGAGGTATTCCAGCCAGCCGCGGCAGATATTGGCGACTTGCGGCCAGTCGAAAGTCGGCGGATCTTTCAGGGCGCGCACGTCCTGCTGGATGCGCAACTCGCCGCCTTGCTGCATCTGGGCTTGGGCGTGGGCGGGGCTGACGCCGATCAGCGCATAGGCGCCTGCGGCCGACACACCCAGCGCGGTGGCCCGGCTGAGGAACTCGCGCCGTGACAGCGTGCCGTCGGCGACCTCTTGTGCATAGGCGCGTGCGGCAGGGTGCACGTTTCGTGCGGAATACATCATGAAAATTCTCTCCCGGTTGGACCGTCTGATGGATCAATGTATCGCCGATTGGTCCAAAAGCGACACGGAGGATCAAAAACGACATCCCCGCATCTGGCAACCCTGACCCAAGGAACGCGGATCCGTGATAGCTGCGCTTCTTGACACGCCCGTGAAACTGGCCACCTTGCGCCCGACCGACCGACAGGAGGCCCCATTGGCACAATCGCCGTCGCCCTTTTCCGGCTACGAGTTCATGATCGCCTGGCGCTACCTGCGCGCCCGTCGCGCCGAGGGTGGCGTCAGCACGATGACCTGGATCAGTTTCGTCGGCATCGCTCTGGCGGTCATGGCCCTGATCGCGACATTGGCCGTGCGGTCGGGGTTTCGGTATGAATTCGTCGGCACGATCCTGGGGGCCAATCCGCATGTCAGCGTGATGGGCCAGGAACGCTACGCCTATACCGATGAACAGCTCGAGCTGATCGCGACCAATCCCGATGTGGCCGCCGCGCTTCAGGGGCGGGCCGCCACGACGCGGACCATCGCCAATCCCGACCAGATTGCCGAGGCGGTGCGCGCGGTGCCCGGCGTGGTGCATGCCGCCGCCGTCATTCGTGCCGAGGTCATGGCCAGCGCCTCGGGCGAGGATACGCTGGGGCAGGTGATCGGGATCACGCTGGACGATCTGCGCACCGTGCCGCTCGTCCGCGACCCCGAAATCTTCTGGGGCGATCTGGAACGGTTCGAAGAGGGGGTCGCCATCGGCGATGCCTTGGCGCGCCGGCTGGGCCTTCGCGTCGGGGACGAGATCCGCATCACCTCGCCCAATGGCGCGCAGACGGCGGGCGGCCGGGCCGCGCGTATCGGCAGTTACGAGGTCGTCTATATCTTTCGCGTCGGCCGCTACGACATCGACTCGATCCGCATCTACATGCCGATGGCCGAGGCGCAGAGCTTCTTCAACCGCGACGGCGTGGCCGACCGCATCGATATCGCGGTCGACGATCCCGAAGGCGTCGAAACCATGTACGCTCCCTTGGTCCGCGCTGCGGGCGAGGGGGTCTACCTGCGCACATGGCAGGACAGTGCCGGGGCCTATCTGCGCGCCCTGCAGATGGAGGACAACGTGATGTTCATCATCCTGTCCATCCTTGTGCTGATCGCGACGATGAACATCGTCTCGGGGCTGATCATGCTGGTCAAGAACAAGTCGCGCGACATCGGCATCCTGCGCACCGTCGGCCTGACCGAGGGGGCGGTGCTGCGCGTGTTCTTCATCTGCGGCTCGGCCATCGGGGTGGCGGGCACCTTGATGGGGGTGGCGCTGGGCTGTGCCTTCGCGATCTGGATCGACCCCATCTTTTCCTTCGTGAACTATCTTGCCGGGGGCGGGGCATGGGACCCCTCGGTGCGGTTCCTGTCGTCGCTGCCGGCCCGACTGGAATGGGGGGACGTCCTCAGCGCGGTCAGCCTGTCGCTGGGACTGTCCTTTTTCATCACGATCTTCCCGGCGCGGCGCGCGGCGCGGATGAACCCGGTCGAGGCGTTGCGCTATGAGTGATCCGATCCTGCGGCTGGACGGGCTGGAAAAGGGCTACAACCGCGGCAAGCCGAACGAGGTTCTGGTGCTGCGCGGGGCCAGCGCCGTGATCGCACCGGGCGAGGTCGTCGGCCTGATCGCGCCCTCGGGCGCGGGCAAATCGACCCTGCTGCATATCGCGGGGCTGCTCGATACCCCCGATGCGGGCGAGGTCAGCATTGCGGGTTCGGCCATGGCGCGCGCGTCGGACCGGGCGCGCACCGCCGCACGGCGCGCCCTGGTGGGGTTCGTCTATCAGTTCCACCACCTGCTGCCCGAGTTCAGCGCAGCGGAAAACATCGCCGTTCCGCAACTGGCGCATGGGGCCGCCAAACCCGAGGCGATGGCCCGCGCGCAAAGCCTGCTGGACAAGGTCGGCCTGGCCGCTCGCGCCGATCACCGCCCCGCGGCCCTGTCGGGGGGCGAACAACAGCGCGTGGCCTTCTGCCGTGCTCTGGCCAACGCCCCGCGCCTGTTGCTGGCGGACGAACCCACCGGCAACCTCGACCCCGAAACCTCGGACGCCGTTTTCGCCGTGTTGATGACCCTCGTGCGCGAGACGGGCATGTCGGCCCTGATCGCCACGCATAATCACGATCTGGCCGCCCGGATGGATCGTGTGTTGCGGCTGGAACAGGGCATCCTGGTCGATAGCTGAGCCGGCCTGCGCGCGGCCGCGCTCAGGCGTGCTGCGTGAACCAGTCGGTGATCTCGCGCAGGCTGCGTCCCCGCCGGTCTGGGCTTTCCATCAGCACTTCATGCTCGGCGCCGGCGATCTCGACCAGCCGGCCGCCCGGCCAGGTTTCCATGCGGGTGTGGATCGTGGGCACCTCGATGATCCGTTCGCGTGTGCCGACAATGGCAAGCGCCGGAAGCTGGGGCGCGGGCATCTGCATCAGCGCCCGCGTTTCCCGCAAGGCCGCCCTCACCCACAGGATCGACGGCCCCCCGAGGGCAAGGTCGGGGTGCCGCTCGGTCTGACGCATCATGTAGTCGAACTGCCCGCGGTCCGTGGTCAGCGGGTTGTCGTCAAACTCCATCGGTTCCCACGGGCCGGTCGTCGGGGCGAAGCTTGTGCCCAGGCCCAAGGGCCCGGCAAGCCCCATGACGACCGAGGCGATCGAGCGCATGAAGGGGGTCATCTGGATGCCCCACATCGGCCCGGTGAAGGCCGCCGCGCGCACCGGCAAACCATCATGCAGGGCCCGCAGGCCGATACAGCCGCCCATGGAATGACCGATCAGGTACAGGGGGCCGCGCACCTCCAGCGCCGCAAGCGCGGCGCGAAACGCGGCCACATCCTCGCGGTATTCGTCAAAGCTGGTGACATGGCCCATGTCGCGGCGATGACGGGGCCGATCGGCAAGGCCTTGACCGCGCCAGTCGAAGGCCACCATCGAATAGCCCGCCGCCGCCAGATCCTCGGCCACGCGGCCGTATTTCTCGATATACTCGGTTCGGCCGGGAAACAGCAGCACCGTTCCCTTTTCCCGCGCCGGCCACAGGCCGAGGCGCAGCTGCGTGCCGTCCGCGCTCTTCACCCACCAGGCGCTCGCACCCTTGGGGCCTTCGGCGATCTCGTCGAAAAAGGGGGCGGGCGAAAGCCCGGTGGGGGAAGGGCTGGTCAACATCGTCTCAACCCAGGGCGGATCCAAGCTTCATCGCGGTGCCCATGTCGCCATCCAGCTTCAGCTTGCCCGACATGAAGGCGGCCGTCGGGTTCAGATCGCCGGACAGGATATCCTGAAAGGTGTCGGCATCGGCGGTCATCACGACATCGGCGGTATCGTCATCGGTGGCGGCGCGCACACCGGTGCCATCGACCAAAACGGCTCCTTCGTCCTCGATCACGAATTTCGCCGTTCCGTCGAACCCGTCGCCAAGCTTGTCTGACAGGGCCTCGACGGCCGCGTCGATCACTGCGCTCATGGGTGGTGTCTCCCTCTTCCCTCTTGATGTTCCGCGCCCCCGATCGCGTGCGTTTGATGTGGAATGTGACCGGGGCCGTGCTACGATGCTCAACATGAGGTGTGCGCCCCCCTTTCTCAATGTTCTCGTTGCGGCAGTCATCTGCGGGATTCCCGCCATTGCTGCGGCACAGGTCACGGCTGACGAGTTGCTGGACCGACTCGGCCAGCCCGATCTGCGCAACTGGAACGTGGTCGAACAGCAGCTATACACCGAGTGGTCCCGGTCGGGGTCGGCCACGGCGGATTATCTGCTGCGTGTAGGGCGCGCCGCCCTCGAGGCCGAGGATTTCGATGTCGCCTACAATCACCTGACCGCCCTGACCGATCATGCGCCGGAATTCGCCGAAGGCTGGAACACCCGTGCGACCCTGTTTTTCGAGATGGGGCGCTACGGGCCGGCCATTGCCGATATCCAGCGCACCCTCGCGCTGGAGCCGCGCCATTTCGGGGCACTGACGGGCCTTGGCTTCATGCTCGAGGAAATGGGCGACACCGAAAACGCGCTGGCGGCCTTGCGCGCCGCCCATGCTATACATCCGCACCATCCCGAAATAGAAAGCGCGATAGATCGGGTCGAGCGACAGCTCGACGGTCGCGCGCTGTAACCGCACACGGCCCGCCGGGCCGAAAGGGGATGAGCCATGCAGGACATGAGCAACCGCGGTCATGTGGCCGCCGTGCTTGGCCCCACCAATACCGGCAAGACCCACTATGCCATCGAACGGATGCTGGCCCACAGGACCGGGGTCATCGGCCTGCCGCTGCGCCTGCTTGCGCGCGAGGTCTACGACAAGATCGTCGCCTTGCGCGGGCCGTCCGTCGTGGCCCTCGTCACCGGGGAAGAGCGGATCGTTCCCGAACGCACGCAGTATTGGGTTTGCACGGTCGAGGCGATGCCGACGGGCCTGGGGGCCGATTTCCTGGCGATCGACGAGATCCAGCTTTGCGCCGATCTCGAACGCGGGCACGTCTTTACCGACCGCCTGCTGCATGCGCGCGGGTTGCACGAGACGCTGTTTCTGGGGGCGGATACGATGCGCTCGGCCATTGCGGCCCTTGTGCCGCGCTGCCAGTTCATGCGCCGCGAGCGGTTTTCCGAGCTTGTGTATGCAGGTTCGAAAAAGATAAGCCGCATGCCCCCACGCAGTGCCATTGTCGGGTTTTCCGTCGAAAATCTTTATGCGACCGCCGAGTTGTTGCGCCGTCAGAAGGGCGGGGCGGCGGTGGTGATGGGCGCGCTCAGCCCACGCACGCGCAATGCGCAGGTCGAGCTGTATCAGAACGGCGACGTGGATGTTCTGGTGGCCACCGACGCCATCGGGATGGGCCTGAACCTCGACATCCGTCATGTCGCCTTTTCGGGTCTGCGCAAATTCGACGGGCGGCGCATGCGCGACCTTGCGCCGAACGAATTGGCCCAGATCGCGGGCCGGGCCGGGCGGCACACGCAGGCCGGGACGTTCGGCGTGACCGGCGAGGCGCCGCCGCTGGAGGACGGATTGGCGCAGGCGATCATGGAACATCGCTTTGCCCCGGTGCGCAAACTGCAATGGCGCAACCCCGATCTCGATTTCGGCTCGGTCGCCCGGCTGATCGCCTCGCTCGAGGAGCGGACCGAGGACGAATGGCTGACCCGTGCGCGCGAGGCCGACGACCTCATGGCGCTCAAGGCGCTCAGCGGCCGTCCTGACGTGGCCGACCGCCTGCGCGATGCGCGCGACGTGCGACTGCTGTGGGATGTCTGCCGTATCCCCGATTTCCGCGGCATCAGCCACGCCGAACATGCGGACCTGCTGGGCCGGATCTTCGAGTTTCTGCATGACACGGGCCGGGTGCCGGACGATTGGCTGGCCCGTCAGGTCAAGCGCATCGACCGCACCGATGGCGATATCGACACATTGTCGAAACGCTTGGCGTATATCCGGACGTGGACCTATGTCGCGCAGCGTCGTGGCTGGGTCGATGATGAATCCCATTGGCGCGGGGCGACCCGTGCCGTAGAAGACCGCCTGTCGGACGCCCTTCACGGCGCCCTGACGCAACGATTTGTCGACCGGCGGACGAGCGTGCTGCTCCGCCGGTTGAAACAGAAGGAGAGCCTGGTGGCTGATGTGAACGAGATGGGTGAAGTGACGGTCGAAGGCCAGGTGCTGGGCCGGATCGAAGGGTTCCGTTTTCGCCAGGACGACACGGCCAGCCCGGATGAGGCGAAAACGCTGCGCCAGGCGGCCATGGCGGCCCTGCGCCCCGAGTTTCACCTGCGCGCCGACCGCATGTACAACGCCCCGGACACCGAGTTCGACCTGACCGAACAGGGCGGGTTGATGTGGGGCGAGATGGCCGTGGGCAAGCTGGTCGGCGGCCCCGAACCCCTGCGCCCGACGGCCGAGGCCTTCGTGGAAGAGGACGCCGGCGCCGAGATCATTCAAAAGGTGCAGCGCCGCCTGCAACACTATGTCGACCGCCGCGTCGCCGCACAGTTCGAGCCCCTGCTGGCCATGTCGCGCGACGAGACGATCACCGGGCTGGCCCGTGGCGTCGCCTTTCGCCTGGTCGAAGGGTTCGGCATCGTCCCGCGCACCGAGATTGCCGAGGACATCAAGGCCCTGGATCAGGACGCGCGCGGCCTGCTGCGCAAGCATGGCGTGCGCTTTGGTCAGTTCACCATCTTCCAGCCTCTGCTGCTCAAGCCCGCGCCCACGCGACTGCGGCTGGTTTTGTGGGGTCTGTCGCGGAACATGGACGAATTGCCGGACAGCCCGCCGCCGGGCCTGGTCACCATCCCGAACGACACGGCCCATGACCGCGAATACTACACGATGGCGGGCTATCGCACAGCGGGCACCCGCGCCATCCGTATCGACATGCTCGAGCGTCTGGCCGACATGCTGCGCGGTCAGGACAGCCGCGGCGGGTTCGAAGCCAGCGCCGACATGCTGTCGATCACGGGCCTGACCCTCGAGCAATTCGCCGACCTGATGGCCGGGCTGGGCTACAAGGCCGAAAAGGGCGAGCGGGAAAAGGTAAAAGCCGCGCCGGCGCCGGAACCGGCCGCGACGACTGCCCCCGAAGCGATGGATGAAACCCCGCTGAACACGGCCCCGCCCACGGGTCTGGAGGGGGCCGACACGCCCGATCCGGCCGCGCCGACCGAGATCCCCGGCGACAGCCCCGCCGAAACCCCGGTCGAGCAGCCGCAGGAAACCCCGACCGAACCGCCGGTAGAAATGCCCGACGACATGCCGCCCGAGGCCCCGCAATCGCCCCCGTCCGAGGCGTCGCAGGCCGACGCGCCCCCCGAGACCGAGGTGTTCTACACCTTTTCCTGGGTGCCCCGGCGCCGTGGCGGTGCGGGCGCGTCCGAGCGCGGCGCCCATGGCGGTGGCGGCAAGCCCAAGGGGGGGCGCAGACCGCAGGGCAAGGATGGTGGCAAGCCACAGGGCAAGCCCAGGGGCAAGGGCGGCAAACCCCGGCACGAGGACAAGCCGCGCAGCTTCACCGCCGCGCCGAAAAAGAAGGAAAAGGCCATCGACCCCGACAACCCGTTCGCGGCGCTTGCGGCGCTCAAGGACCGGTCTTAGGGGTCGGTTTTGACCGACCCGCGGCCGACGGACAGGCTGGATCGTTGGCTGTGGCAGGCGCGGTTCTTCAAGACGCGCAGCATGGCCGCCCGTCAGGTCGCGGATGCAGGCGTGCGGATCAACGGGGCACGTGTCAGCAAGCCGGCCGCGTCGATCGGTGTCGACGATGTCCTGACATTCGCCCAGGGACGGCACATTCGGGTGGTGCGCATACTGTCGCTGGCAAAGCGGCGCGGCCCGGCCTCCGAGGCCCGCATGCTCTACGACGATCTGTCCCCGCCCGACGCGGCATCCCCCGCCCCGCAGCGCATCGGCCCGCGCCCGACGAAAAAGGACCGGCGCAGCCTCGATGCGCTTCGCGGTGACCCGCCCGACGAGATCTGAGGCACAGGACGAAAGATCGCAATTTTCGGCGCGTGTTTGGCTTGGAAATATGTAAACCTGGGTTTACACTTGTGCGAATGGGGGCCACATGTCGCAACGCGCGCACGGCGGCTTGCATCGCGCAAGCCCCTCGCGTAGCAGCAAGGTCCAAGAACGACCATCCGAGGGTATCGCATGACCTATGTCGTGACTGAGAATTGTATTGCCTGCAAATACACCGACTGTGTCGAGGTATGTCCGGTGGACTGTTTCTACGAGGGCGAGAATTGCCTCGTCATTCACCCCGATGAATGCATTGATTGTGGCGTGTGCGAGCCCGAATGCCCCGCCGATGCCATCCGCCCGGATACGGAACCGGAGATGGAGAAATGGGTCGAGATCAACCGCAAATATGCCGAGATGTGGCCCGTCATCATCACCCGCAAGGATCCGTTGCCCACCGCCGAAGAGATGGACGGCAAACCCGGCAAGATGGAGTTGTTGTCGGAGAACCCCGGCGAGGGCGGTTGACCCGGCGGGATCGGTCGATCCACCGATTCGGCCGCGCCCGTGGGCAAGCCGGTATCGGCGACGGGATGGCATGGCGTGACATGCATAACCCCCTTAATCGCAAGGCGGGTCACCGGGGATGGTGTGCGAATCTTTAAGTTCGCTGCTTTTTGTGTTATACAACCGTCACGAAGATTGTCTGTCCGAAGTGAAACGCGGGCCTGCCAGCCTGTACAACGTCAGAGCAACATGGACTCCGCTAGTGAAAAGCTTGGGCTTTTCACCGGCTTTTTTTGTCGCCTGAGCTTCGGCAATGAAAAGGAACCGCACATGACCAAACGGAAGTCGCAGGAGTTCAGCGCAAACGATTACGTCGTTTACCCGGCCCACGGGGTCGGGCAGATCGTGTCGATCGAGGAACAGGAAATTGCTGGCCTCAAGCTGGAACTCTTCGTCATCTCCTTCGAGAAAGACAAGATGACGCTGCGCGTTCCGACCGCCAAGGCCACGGAAATCGGTATGCGGTCCCTCAGCTCGCCCGATATCGTGTCCAAGGCGATGGAGACGCTCAAGGGCAAGGCCCGCGTCAAGCGGGCGATGTGGTCGCGCCGCGCCCAGGAATACGAGCAAAAGATCAATTCCGGTGACCTGATCTCGATTGCCGAGGTGGTGCGCGATCTGCACCGCGCCGACGATCAGCGCGAGCAGTCCTATTCCGAGCGTCAGCTTTACGAGGCGGCCCTCGAACGCCTGACCCGCGAGCTTGCGGCTGTCAAAGGCATGGACGAAGCGAACGCGCAACGCCAGGTGGACGAGGTGCTGACGGCCCGCGCGGCCTGATCGGCGCACTCCCGCCTACCCAAATCCCGCCCGCCGCGCGAGTCGCGGCGGGTTTTTCTATGTGATAAAGGTCACTTCCGGGGGAAACGGGAACCTCCGCAACGCGCGTTGCGTTGCATCCCAGACTGTCACCTGAAAGGACCCGCCATGAAAAAGCTTCTCGCACCGATCGCACTCGTCGCCGCCTTGGGCACCGCGGGGTGTCAATCGCTCAGCCCGCAGGATCAGGCCAATCTCGGGCTTCTGGCCGGTGCCGGCGCCGGTTTGATCACCGCGAATGCGCTGAACGCGAACGCGAACTGGACGATCCTTGCCGCCCTTGGCGGGGCCGCCGTGGGCACGCTGGTCGCACGCAACATGCAGACCGGCAACTGCGCCTATTCCAATGGTGACGGCACCTACACCGTGCGCCCCTGTTGAGACACGATCCGGCGGCACGCCGATTGCGGCGCGCCGCGCATTCGCTGACCACGCATCGCCTCACACCCACCGCTTGGCCCGTCGCACAGCAGTGCGGCGGGCCTTTTCGATGCGCCGCCATCGCCCACGCGGGCGGCCATCACGCCTAGGTTTCGCGCCCGCCCGGTCGGCGCGGCTGCATCCCCCTCAGGGTGCCGGCCAGCGCGCCCGCATCGCCCCGCGGCCGCCGCCCCTTGGGCTCGTCGTCGTCCATAAGGTCGTCCAACTGGCTGAGCAGCGCGGTTTCGAGGTTGTTGTTCAATTCCCGCGACCGCTCGACATAGGCGGTGTTCTCGGCGACGGGGACACCGGGTTTCCACAGTTCGGCCAATTCCCGCAGGTTCTGCCGGTCATGGCGGTAGAACGCGATCTCAAGCTCATGCGCCTCGTAATCCGACAGGCCCATATCCTCGAGCACGTAGCGCGCGGCCCGCAGGCTCGAGTCGAACATCTCGCGCACGATATGGTCCGCCCCGGCATTGTAGAGCGCGTAGACATGCAGCCGGTCATGGGCGCGGGCGACGATGGCGATATCGGGGCGCAGCCGACGGGCATATTCGACCAGTTGCACGGCCGCGGCCTTGTCATCGACGGCAACCACCAGCACCCGCGCCTCCTCCAGCCCGGCGGCAGCCAGCAATTCGGGCCGTGTCGGATCGCCGAAATACCCCTTGAACCCGAAGCGGCGCATCAATTGGATCGTCGCAAGGTCGCTGTCCAGCACCACCGTGCGAAACCCCGAGGCCTGGACCATCCGGTTGACCACCTGTCCGAACCGCCCGATGCCCGCGATGATGACCGGGGCCTTTTCGTCGATGGCGTCATGTTGCGGCGCTTCGCTGTCGGCCTCGGCGGACAGGCGGCGCCCGATCATCTCGTAGGCGATGAAGGACAGCGGCGTCAGCAGCATCGACAGCGCGATGACCAGCAGCAGGATCTCGCCCGTTGTTGTCTGGAACACGCCCTGTTGCAGGCCGAAGGCGACAAGCACGAACCCGAACTCGCCCGCTTGCGCCAGCCCAAGCGTGAACAGCCAGCGATCCCGCCCCTTCAACCCGGATACGAGGCCGATCGCCAGAAGGACCAGACCCTTTCCGATCATCAAGGCCAGGGTCAGGCCGATCACCAGCGATGCGTTGTCGAACAGCGTGCCGAAATTGATGCCGGCGCCCACCGTGATGAAGAACAACCCCAGAAGCAGGCCCTTGAACGGCTCGATATCGGCCTCGAGCTCGTGGCGGAATTCCGAGTTGGCCAGAACCACGCCCGCCACGAATGCCCCCAGGGCCGGGGACAGACCGACCAGGATCATCAACAGCGCGATGCCGACCACGATCACCAGCGCCACCGCCGTGTACATCTCGCGGATCCGGCTGGCATGGATGAAGCGGAACAACAGCGGCGACAGATACCGCCCGGCCAGGATGACCGCCGCCACCGCGCCCAGGGTCACCAGCGTCACGCCCCAGGCTGGCAGGCCCTCGACCAGCGACAGCGAGTGATGTGCCTCGTGCTCGGCGCCGCGATGGATGGATCCATCCTCGGAAAAGCCCATTGGCCGCGACAGCGCCAGGAGCGGCAGCAATGCCAGCGCCGGGATCACGGCGATATCCTGTGTCAGCAGGACCGAAAAGGCCGATCGCCCGCCCTCGGTGCGCATCAGGTTCTTTTCGTTCAAGGTCGTCAGCACGATCGCGGTCGAGGACAGCGCAAGCGTCAAGCCGATGGCGAGGGCGGTTTGCCACGGCAACCCCAACAGCGCGACGCCAATGGCAATCGCGGCGGTCGACAGCAGGATCTGCGCCCCCCCGGTGCCCAACAGTTTCTTGCGCATGTCCCACAGGCCGGCCGGATCCAGCTCGAGGCCGATCAGGAACAGCATCAGCACCACCCCGAACTCGGCATAATGCTGCAAATCCTGCGTTTCCGACCCGACGAGGCCCAGAACCGGGCCGATGGCGATGCCGGCGATCAGGTATCCCAGAACCGATCCAAGGCCGAACCGCACCGAAAGCGGAACGGCAATCACCATCGCCGTCAGATAGATCGTGCCTTGGAGGAGAATGCCTTCCATCGGGGGGCCTGTCTTGTTTGCGTGCCGTCTGCACCTGTGCGCCAACCCTAGTCGTGCTGCAGGTGCAAAGTCCATGTTGCACCGGGCCTCTATCCCCGGGCCGGTCCCAGGGGAAGGGGGGCATCGGGTTTGACGCGTTCCATCACCAACTGGCTTTGTACGCGGCTGACGGCGGGGTGGGGCAGCAGGACCTGCTGGACCAGCCGGTTCAGCGCGGGCAGATCGCGGCAAAAGACGCGCAGCAGGTAATCGGCCTCGCCCGTCAGGGTCCAGGCGCCGGTGATCTCGGGTTGCAGGTGCGTCAGGCGGACGAAATCGCGCGCGTTCTTTTCGGTATGGGTCGCCATCTCGACCTGCACGAAGGCCTGCACCCCCAGCCCCAGCGCATCGGGGTCCAGCGTGGCGCGGTAGCCGGTGATATAGCCTTCGGCCTCCAGGCGTTGGCGCCGGCGGCCCGCCTGGCTGGGCGACAGGTTCAGGCGGTCGCCCAGTTGCTGCGATGTCAGGGTCGCATCCCCCTGAAGCAGGGCCAGCAAGCGTGTATCAATCTGATCCATCATGCGCGAATTTCACGATTTCTTAAGGTTTGATGCGGTACATTGCCATCATTTCCGAGATTGATCCACGACTTTGCGCAGATACCGCATGGCTCAGGCGGTAGACTGTTTCAATCCATTTTGAGGGGAGGCTCTTCATGGGACCGTTTCCGCACGACGCGCCGCGCGCGAGCATCACGGCCGAAAACCCGGCCGGCACCGACGGGTTCGAATTCGTCGAATTCGCCCATCCCGATCCGCAGGTTCTGCGCGATCTGTTCGCCAGCATGGGCTACACGCATACCGCCACGCACAAGACCAAGGCGGTCGAGCTGTGGCAGCAGGGCGATATTACCTACATCCTGAATGCCGAACCGGGCAGCTTTGCCGCCCGCTTCGTCGCAGAGCACGGCCCCTGCGCCCCGTCGATGGGCTGGCGGGTGGCCGATGCCCGACACGCCTTTGCCCATGCCGTCGCCAAGGGGGCGGAACCGTACGAGGGGCCGGACAAGACCTTGGATTGGCCCGCGATCAAGGGGATCGGTGGCAGCCTGATCTATTTCACCGACCAGTATTGGGACAGCTCGCCCTATAACGCCGAATTCGACTGGATCTCGGATGCCCATCCCGAGGGCGTGGGCTTCTACTATCTCGATCACCTCACGCATAACGTGTTCAAGGGCAACATGGACACATGGTTCCGGTTTTACGGTGACCTGTTCAATTTCCGCGAGATCCGCTTTTTCGATATCGAGGGGAAGTACACCGGGCTGTTCTCGCGCGCGCTGACCTCGCCCTGTGGGCGTATCCGCATCCCGATCAACGAAGACCGGGGCGAAACGGGGCAGATCGTCAATTACCTGAAGAAATACAATGGCGAAGGCATCCAGCATATCGCGGTGGGCGCGCGTGACATCTATGCCGCGACCGATGCCATCGCGGCGCGCGGCATTCGTTTCATGCCCGGACCGCCCGACACCTATTACGACCGCAGCTTCGATCGGGTCAAAGGCCATGACGAACCCGTGGACCGGATGAAACGGCACGGCATCCTGATCGATGGGGAAGGGGTGGTCGATGGCGGCGAGACGCGCATCCTGCTCCAGATCTTCTCGAAAACCGTGATCGGCCCGATCTTTTTCGAGTTCATCCAGCGCAAGGGCGACGACGGGTTCGGTGAGGGCAACTTCAAGGCGCTGTTCGAATCCATCGAGGCCGAGGAGGCCGCCAATGGCGACTACGGCGACGTGGCCGCCGAGTAGCGCCTAGGCGTCCTCGGCCCAAGGCGGGGTCACAGGTGCCCCGTCCACGCGGACCTCGTCACGCTCGTTATCCAGAACCACGGGATTGTCGAACAAGGTCAGCGTGGGGCGAACCCCGAACCGGCCCTCCATCCAATCGGCCCAGCCATCGTTGAACCAGGCCTCGGCATCGGCGCGGGTTGCGAACTCGTAGATGCCGCCGCCGCCCGCCGCGCTGTTGAGGTAGTATTTGCGTCGTAGTCCTTGCACCTTGTGAAAGATGCGGGTCGATTCAAGCGACTGGTCGATCACGGCCTGATGGTCGCGCTTGGGCCCGTCAAGCGGGATCTGGACGAGGGCGATGATCATGCGTATTCCTCCGGCCGGAAAGGCGGTGCCGTCAGGCTATTGCGGAAACGGGCCGAGGCAAAGCGGTCGTTTCGCGGCCCGACAGGCCGCACCGCACCGCGCATCATGGATCTGGGGGCAAGATGAAACGTTCGGATGTCAACGAAATCATGGCCCAAGCCGACGCCTTCATGAAATCCTTTGGCGTCGTCCTGCCGCCCTTTGCCTATTGGTCGCCCGAGCAGATGAAAGCCCGCCGTGCCGATATCGATCACCTGATCGCGGGACGCATGGGTTGGGACATCACCGATTACGGGCAGGGGGATTTCGACAGGCTGGGCCTGTTCCTGTTCACGCTTCGCAACGGACGTCTGGACGACCTGAAGCGCGGCACCGGCATGTGCTATGCCGAAAAGCTGCTGATTTCCAAACGCGATCAGATCAGCCCGATGCATCGCCACAATCTCAAGGCCGAGGATATCATCAACCGCGGTGGCGCCACACTGGCGGTCGAGTTGTTCGGATCGGCCCCGGACGGGTCCTTTGATGAGACGGCAGGGGGCACGGTCTTGTGTGACGGGATCGCCCGCGCGTTCGCCCCCGGAGAGGTGCTGACATTCGCCCCCGGCGAAAGCGTGACCCTGATGCCGGGCGATTGGCATGCCTTCTGGGGCGAGGGCGGCGATGTTCTGATCGGCGAGGTGTCGACCGTCAATGACGATGAGACCGACAACTGGTTCCGCGACCCGATCGGTCGCTTTGCCGCCATCGACGAGGACGAGGCGCCGATGCACCTGCTGGTGTCCGACTATGCCACCTGGCTTTAGGCCGGGGACTAAGCGGCCCTATGACAGCGCGCGCCAGCCGATGTCACTTCGAAAAAACCCCTCGGGCCAGTCGATCCGGTCCACCGCCGCATAGGCCCGGTCGCGGGCGTCCTGCAGGGTGGCGCCGCGTGCGGTGACGTTCAGAACGCGACCGCCGGTGGCTGTGATCCTGCCATCCACCGCTTTCGTGCCGGCATGGAACACCATGTTCGAGCTGTCCTCGCTCAGCGCATCCAGCCCGCCGATCACGCTGCCCTTGGCATAGCTGCCGGGATAGCCCTTGGCCGCCATCACCACTGTCATCGCATGGTCGTCGGCCCAGGTGACCTGCATCTCGGCAAGGCGCCCCTCGGCACAGGCCAGCATCAGGTCCAGCGCCTGCGCCCCCAAGCGCATCATCAGAACCTGGCATTCGGGGTCGCCGAAGCGGACATTGTATTCCACCAGCCGGGGCTGTCCGTCCTCGATCATCAGACCGGCATAGAGCACACCGCGATAGGGTGTGCCGCGCCGGGCCATTTCGGCGATGGTCGGCTTGACGATCTGCTCCAGCGCCGCCTCGGTCACGGCGGCGTCCATGATCGGGGCGGGGGAATAGGCGCCCATGCCGCCGGTATTCGGCCCGGTATCGCCCTCGCCCACGCGCTTGTGGTCCTGCGCGGTGCCGATGGGCAGAACCGTTTCGCCATCGGAGAGGACGAAAAAGCTCGCCTCTTCACCGGTCATGAACTCTTCAAGGATGACCTCGGCCCCCGCCTCGCCAAAGGCTCCGGCGAACATTTCGTCAATGGCGGATGCGGCGGTGTCCTCGTCCATGGCGACGACCACGCCCTTTCCGGCGGCCAGCCCGTCGGCCTTGACCACGATGGGCGCGCCGTGCTGTTGCAGATGCGCCTTTGCGGCCTCGGCCTCGGCAAAGCGGGCCCAGCCGGCGGTGGGGGCGCCACAGGCATCGCAAATTTCCTTGGTAAAGCCTTTCGACGCCTCCAGGCGGGCGGCTGCCTGGCTTGGGCCAAATGTCAAAATTCCGGCATCGGTCAACATATCCACAACCCCCGACGCAAGCGGGGCTTCGGGTCCTACAATCACGAAATCTATCGAGTTTTCGGCAGCAAATTCGGTCACCGCCACCGGATTATCCCCATCGATATCGGAACATTCTGCAATCTGCGCGATGCCGGCATTCCCTGGTGCGACGATCAGCCGGTCGCATTTCGGATTCTGCAAAACGGCCCAGGCCAAGGCATGTTCGCGACCGCCGCCGCCGAGGATCAGGATGTTCATGGACGCCCCCCCTGTCGTATACCCCTTCGGCAAGTAGCGAAGCGCGCGCCGGCGCACAAGCGGGACATCCCACATCGCCGCTTTTCGCCGGCGGGCCGCGCGACTAGGGTACGCCCCATGGATGACCTGATCGACGACGACCCCGGCGGCAGCGGCCCCGGAAACGCACCGGAATTCACCGTGTCCGAGATCTCGGGCGCGGTCAAACGCAGCATCGAAAGCGGGTTTTCCCACGTCCGGGTGCGCGGCGAGATCGGGCGCCTGTCTCGGCCGCGCTCGGGTCATGTCTACCTGGATCTCAAGGATGATCGCTCGGTCCTGGCCTCGGTCATCTGGAAAGGGGTCGCCACCCGTCTGCGCCATCCCCCGGAGGAGGGGATGGAGGTGGTCGCCACGGGGCGCCTGACCACCTTTGCCGGCCAGTCGAAATACCAGTTGGTGATCGAGGATCTGCGCCCGGCGGGGGCCGGGGCGCTGATGGCCATGCTGGAAAAACGCCGCGCCGCCCTGGCGGCCGAGGGGCTGTTCGACGCGGCCCGCAAGCAGGACCTGCCCTTCCTGCCCCGGGTGATCGGTGTGGTGACCTCGCCCTCGGGCGCGGTGATCCGCGATATCCTGCACCGTCTGCGCGACCGCTTCCCGCGCCATGTGCTGATTTGGCCGGTGGCCGTTCAGGGAGAGCGGTGCGCGCCCGAGGTCGCGCGCGCGATCCAGGGTTTCAACGCCCTTCCCGAGGACGGTCCCGTGCCACGGCCCGATCTGCTGATCGTGGCGCGTGGCGGTGGGCAGTCTCGAGGATCTGTGGGGGTTCAACGAGGAAATCGTCGTGCGCGCCGCCGCTGACAGTACCATCCCCCTGATCTCGGCCGTCGGGCATGAAACCGACACCACGCTGATCGATCACGCGGCGGATCGGCGGGCGCCAACGCCCACCGCGGCGGCGGAAATGGCGGTCCCGGTGCGGCTGGACCTGTTGACCTGGCTGCGCACGCAGGACGGCTACATGACACGCGCGATCGAACAGGCCGTGCGCCAACGCGGCCAGCGCCTTGGCGATCTTTCGCGCGCCTTGCCACGGCCCGACAGCCTGCTGGATACCCCGCGCCAGCGCCTCGATCGGCTGGTGTTGCAACTCGGCCCGGCCCTGCGCCATGCCACCCAGCACCGGCGCGGCCAACTCGACCGATTGTCGGCGAACCTGACCCCCGCCCTTGATCGGGCGGTGGCCGCGAAACGCCTCGCGCTCGGGCGGGCCTCGGCCGGTCTGACGCCCGCACGTCTGGACACAACCCTGCGCAGCCGCCACGAGCGACTGGCCATGATCGCCTCGCGGCTTGACCCGCTGCGTCTGTCCGACCGGCATGCCGCGGCGCGGGCCCGGCTGACCGATCTTGCCGCGCGGTTCGACCGTGGTCGCGCCGCCGAGACACGGCGCCGCCACGAGCGGCTGGCCAGCCTTGTGCGCCTGCATGACACGCTTGGCTACGAGGCCACGTTGCGCCGCGGCTATGCCGTGGTCCGCGACGGCGACGCGGTGCTGACCCTCAAGGCGCAGGCCGAGACGCGGCCAAGCGTCGAGATCGAGTTTGCCGATGGCCGTCTTGCCGTCACACCGACCGGCGCCGGCCCGCGCGGCCCGGCCCGCAGAACGCCCCAAAAACCACCGCCCCCCGATCAGGGCTCGCTGTTCTGAGCCTGCGGGCTCACATGCCGGCCCATCTTTATCCCCTGAAAATGCCGGGGTCCGGGGCAGCGCCCCGGTCCCTCGGCCTGACCTGTGCGCGTCGCTCAGAGAACGAAGCGCACCCGCCGCGACAGGGGCAGATCGCGGATGCGCTCGCCCGTCAGGTCATAGACCGCATTGGCCAGCGCGGGCATCGATGGCGGCACGGAGGGTTCGCCGACCCCGCCCAGATGATGCTGGGTTTCCAGGATGCGAACCTCGACCTCGGGCGAGTTGTGCAGACGCAGGGCATCGAAATCGGGGAAATTCCACTGCTCGACCTCGCCGCCGGCAAAGCTGATCTCCTGCATGGCAGCCGCCGACAGGCCCCAGATCAGGCCGCCTGACATCTGCGCCTCGATGATGCCGGGGTCGAGCGCCGTGCCCACGTCGCAGGCCATCCATGCGCGATCGATCGCGACGGCGCCATCGCGGTCGCTGACCTCGACCACGACAGCCACGGCGGTGTGGAAGGAATAGGTCATCGCCACCCCGCGCCCGACGCCATCGGGGGTTTGGCCCGTCCAGCCCGACATCTCGGCGACGGCCTCGAGCACCCCGGCCGAGGGGGCATGCTCGCGCCGCGCCAGATCAAGGCGAAAGGCCAGAGGGTCGCGCCGTGCGGCCAAGGCCATCTCGTCCATGAAGCTTTCCATGAAAAACCCGTTGAACGAGTTTCCGACCGCGCGCCAGAATCCGACCGGCACGTCAAGATCGGCCAGATGCCCCGTGACCCGGTAATTCGGGATCGCGTAGGGCTGGTTGAACATCCCCTCGACATGGCCCTTGTCCGGGCCGCCGGGGCTGATCCCGGCCATGCGTTGCAACGATTGCCGCGTGACCGAGGGGGCCGCCACCCGCCCCTCGAGCGCGGATGCAAAGCCACCCCGCAACACGCCGCGCATGCGGGCGGCGGCGGCCGGTCGATAGAAGTCGTGGCGCATGTCCTCTTCGCGGCTCCAAGTCAGCTGAACGGGCGTGCCCTCCATCGCGCGGGCCACGCGGGCGGCCAGCACGACGAAATCCGTCTCGCCCCGGCGCCCGAACCCGCCGCCCAGATAGGTCACGTGGCAGGTCACCTGATCGGCGTCGAGATCGGTCGCCTCGGCCGCCCGTTGCTCGGCAAATCCGGGGGCCTGGCTGCCGGCCCAGATCTCCAGCCGATCGCCCGTGTAAAGGGCGGTGGCGTTCATCGGCTCCATCGTCGCATGGGCCAGCCAGGGCACGGTATACTCGGCCTCGATCACACGGTCCTCGGGCGCGATCTCGAGGGCGTCGATCTCGCCATCATCGCGCAAGGTGGAGTTCGGGGCCGCGTCCAGCGCCGCGCGGATGACCCCCATCAACGCGTCCGACGTGGCGGGGTAGGGGGCGTCGTCCCAGTCGATGTCGATGGCATCGACGGCCTGCATGGCCAACCACGTATTGCTGGCGACCACCGCGACGCCATCGCCCAGATCGACCACCTGTTCGACGCCGGGCATGGCCCGCGCCGCGCTGTCGTCATAGCGGCGCATCCCGCCCCCCAGGCGCGGGTTGCGCCGAAGGGACGCGAACTTCATCCCCGGCAGCCGCACATCGATGCCGAACTCGGCCGTGCCGGTGGATTTGGCGATGGTATCGGTGCGTGGCATCGACCGGCCAAGATAGCGCCAATCGGCGGGGGGCTTCAGGGCGACGCGGCGCGGCGGGTCGATCTGGGCGGCCTGCGCCGCCAGATCGCCATAGGTCATCTCGATCCCGCCCGGCGCGATCACCCGGCCGTCGCGCGTGCCGAGCGCGCCAAGCGGCATGTTCAAGCGCTCGGCCGCGGCCATCTTGAGGGTTTCGCGCGCGGTCGCCCCGGCCATCCGCAGTTTCTCGAACGCATCGATGGTCGAGGTCGAGCCGCCGGTCACCTGCAGCCCGATCATCTTGGGCAGAACGGTCATCGCCTCGATCATCGTCTCGTGAAAGCCGGTGCGCTCGTAATCGTTGATCGGCAGGCCGTGGGACATCAACGCGCCGTTGTAATAGGCCTGCGCCGCCGGGCCATGCATGACACGCACATCGTCCCAGGCGACATCCAGTTCCTCGGCAACCAGCGCGGGCAGGGTGGTGTAGACGCCCTGGCCCATCTCGGCGCGTGCCGCGATCAGGGTCACGCCCTGCTGGTCGATCAGGATCCATGGGTTCAGCGTGGCCTGACCCTCGGCGGGGTCCAGCGGATTGGGCAACTCGCGCCGGTATTGCCAGACGCCGAATGCCACGCCGCCCGCGATGGCGGCCGATCCGATCAACAGCGTCCGTCGGGTGATCTTTCCCCAGTTCGCCATGGTCTCAGCCCTCCCGCCGCAGCGCGTCGGCGGCGGTGTGGATCGCCGCGCGGATGCGCGGGTAGGTGCCGCAGCGGCACAGATTGCCCCACATCGCCGCGTCGATGTCGTCATCGCTGGGGGCGGGGTTTTCCGCCAGAAGGGCCGCGGCCTGCATGATCTGGCCCGATTGGCAGTATCCGCATTGCGCCACGTCATGCGCGACCCAGGCCGCCTGCACGGCATGCATGGCGGCGGGTGTGCCCAACCCCTCGATCGTGGTCACCGGGCCCCAGACATCGGCCAGGGCGATCTGGCACGAGCGGACCGCCTCGCCCTCGATCTGCACCGTGCAGGACCCGCAAGAGGATACCCCGCAACCGTATTTCGTGCCGGTCAGGCCCAGCTCGTCGCGCAGGACCCATAACAGCGGCACATCATCCGGCAGGTCCACGGAATGTTGGGTTCCGTTCACGGTCAGGGTGGTGGGCATTGCGGGCTCCTTGGTCGGTCGGTTGCGCGCGGTCATGGTGAATATAGACCATGACGCGGGTATGTCGCGCGGGGTCTTGCGGGATACCGCGCGACAGGGCGCCCCCCGGATGTGCAGCGCCGGGCGCGATGGCCCGGCGGTGGTCCGTCTCGTGGTGGGCGGTGCCCTCAGCGGCCCCGAATACGCGGGTCGAGCGCATCGCGCAGGCCATCGCCGATATAGTTCACGCTGAGAACGGTCAGCGAGATGGCAAGGCCCGGCCAGATCACCCGCTCGGGGTTTTGCTGAAGCCAGTCGGTGGCATCGAACAGCAGCCGCCCCCAGGTCGGGAAATCGGACGGAAACCCGAGGCCGAGGAAGGACAGCGCGCTTTCGGTGATGATGGCATTGGCGATCCCCAGCGTGGCCGAGACCATGATCGGCGACATGACGTTGGGCAGGATGTGGCGCAGGATCATCCGGTGCGACGTTGTGCCGATCGATTTCGCCGCCAGGACGAATTCGCGTTCCTTCAGCGCCAGAACGTCGCCGCGCACCACGCGCGCGGTCTGCATCCAGCTGGTGATGCCGATCACGAAGACGATCAGGATGAAGATCCCCCCCTCGGGCCCGAAGGCCGCTCGCAACTGGTCGCGGAACAGCATGATGATGACCAGCAGAAGCGGCAGCAGCGGCAGGGCCAGAAACAGGTCGGTCAGGCGCATCAGCGGTCCGTCGAGTTTCTTGAAATAGCCGGCCAACACGCCGATCAGCGTGCCCAGAAGCAACGCCAGCAGCATCGCGGTCAGGCCCACGGCGATCGAGGTCTGCCCCCCCCACTCATCCGCGCCATCGTGTCCCGCCCCAGTTGGTCGGCCCCCATCGGGTGCGCCAGGCTGGGGCCGGTATTGCGCGACCGGATGTCGATATATTGCGGATCGACGGTCCAGATCAGCGGACCGACGAAGACGAAGAGCAGCGCAAAGATGAAAAAGCCCAGACCGAACATCGCGCCCTTGTGGGTCTTGAACTGGTCCCAGACGTCCCACCACTGGTTGCGCGGCGGGGTGTGGGCCTCGAAATCCATGACCGGGGCGGCGCCGGCCGGCGTGGCGCCGGCGGTCTGCAGGGGCTGGTTCGGGCGGTTGGCGGGATCTTGGAGATCAGTCATAGCGGATCCTCGGGTCGAGAATGCCGTAAAGGATGTCGGCAAGAAGATTGAACAGCACGATCAGGATCGCGAAGATGAAGCTGACGGTCTGCACCACCGGCACGTCGCCCCCCTGGATCGCGATGATCAGGAGCTGGCCGATGCCGTTCACCTTGAAGACCTGTTCGGTGATGATGGCACCGCCGAAGACGGCCGGGATGTTCAGCGCGATCACGGTGATGACCGGGATCATCGAGTTGCGCAGAACATGCACCAGGACCACCACCTTTTCGGTCAGGCCCTTGGCGCGGGCGGTGCGCACATAGTCCTGGTTCAGGTTGTCCAGCATCGAGGCGCGCATGTAGCGGCTGATCTGGCTGGCATTGAACAGGCCCAGCACCATCACCGGCATGATGATCTGCTTGAGCTGCACGATGAAGCTGTCCCAGTCCGTCACTTCGTGGGTGGTATCGTAGACGCTGGGAAACCAACCCAGGTTCACCGCGAAGATCACGATGAACAGCACCCCGGTGAAGAAGGTCGGGACCGAGAAGCCGACCATCGAGATGAAGGTACCGACCTGATCGAAGACCGAATACTGGCGATAGGCCGAGATGATCCCCAGCGGCAGGGCGATCAGGATCCCGACGATATACGAGGTGCCCACCACCCACAGGGTCTGCGGCATGCGCTGGACGATCAGGTCCATCACCGGGCTGCGGGTCTGGTAGCTGATGATGCGGGTCCCGTCCTCGGGCGCCAGCGACGTGCCCAGCCAGCCGTCGATCAGATGCAGGGGCTCGTCCCACATCATCAGTTTCAGCCACTTGAAATACTGAACGAAGATGGGGTCGTTCACGCCGAGGCTTTCGCGGATCTGTTCGCGCACCTCTGGCGGGATCGTCAGCGGCAGACCCGCCGTCGGGTCCGAGGGGGACAGCTTCACGATCAGGAAGATGATGAAACTGATGAACAGAAGCGTCGGAATCGCCGTGAGCAATCGACGGATGGTAAATGTCAGCATGGGCCAACGCCTCGGGTCATGAGTTCGTCTTTCGGGGGGAGGGGTGGGGAGGCCCGCGCGGGCAAAAGGGCGCGCGCGGGCCGGTGTCGTCGGATCAGGCGATCACTCTTCGGTGCGATACCAGTCCATGATGTTCCACAGCTCGCTGTCCCAGTCGGACATGCGGATGCCGTCCAGCGTGTTGGCATGGGCCGACACGCCGCCGCGGTGGATCAGCGGAATGATCGAGTAGGACTGCACCAGCATGTCGTTCTGCGCCATGGCGATGCGGCCACGCTCGGCCAGGTCGGCGGTCATGGCCATCTCGGCGATCAGGGCATCATACTCTTCCGAGCAGAAGCGCTGGATGTTCGAGCCCTGCCACTGGGTGTCGGGGCCCGGGATCTCGTCGCAGGCCCAGTTGGCCATGTAGGCCTGCGGGTCCACACCGGCGAAGTTGTTGGTGTACATCTCGACGTCGGCATAGAACTTCTGGAAGGTGTCGGGCGACGCCGGATCCCCGCCGAAGAAGACCGACGCATCGATGTTGCGCAGCTCGGCATCGATGCCGATTTCCGCCCACCACTGCTTGACCAGGGCCTGCGTGTCCTGACGGACGGCATTGGTCGAGGTCTGGTAGAGCACGCGCAGCGGCGTGCCTTCGTACTCGCGGATGCCGTCGCCGTCGGTGTCGACGATGCCGGCCTCGTCGAGCAGCGCGTTCGCGCCGTCGATGTCCTGCACGAGGCAGCCGTCATTGGCGGTCGAGGCATAGGCCTCGGGCGCGGGCAGCACGTTGCAGGTGGGCTGACCACCGGCCCCGTAGCCGATCTCGACCAGCAGGCCACGGTCGATGGCCATCGACATGGCCTGACCGATGACCGGGTTGGTCAGGAACGGATGCGGCCCGGCCTCGGCGGTCGAGCGGACGTCGCCCAGTGCCGGATCGGGGTTGAACTGGTTCATGTGCAGACGCTCGACCGAGGTGCCGAAGGCGGTCACGACCGTGCCGTTGCCCTGGGCTTCCATCTCGGACAGGATCGTCGGGTCGATCTGCAGGTTCCACGCATAGTCGAACTCGCCCGTTTCCAGAACCGAGCGCGCCGCCGCGGTGGCGTCACCGCCGCCCTTGAAGGTCACGGAGGCGAAGTAGGGGCGATCGGGGAAGCGGAAATTCTCGTTCGCCACGAATTCGATCACGTCGTTGGGGCGGAAATCCGTCACCACGAAGGGGCCGGTGCCGATCGGGCCGAAGTTGGCCTCGGTGCATTCGGGGGCGCGGGCGCCGAGGCAGTCGGCGAATTGCGCGGCCTGGATCACCGGGCTCTCGGAGCCGACGAAGGCGGTGTAGGGAAAGGGCGTGGCCTCGGCGAAGTTCACGCGCACGGTGCTGTCATCGACCGCTTCGACGCTGTCCACACCGGCAAAATAGCTGGCCTGTGCGCAGCCGCCCTCGGGATGGGTGCAGTATTCCCAGGTGAACACGAAATCGGCCGCGGTCAGCGGCGTGCCATCCGACCAGGTGATTCCCTCGGAGATGGTCCAGGTGATCGAGGTCAGGTCCTCGGCCACGCCGCCGTTCTCGACTGTGGGGATGCTTTCGGCCAGCCACGGCACCATCGTGCCGGTGTCGTCGAAGCGCGCCATGGATTCCAGAACCAGCGAGGCCGACTCGACCTCTTTCGTGCCGCCCGAGAGATAGGGGTTCAGCGTCGAGGGCGCCTGCCAGTAGATGATGTTGAGATGGCCCGAAGAGCCGCGCTCGGCGCCCTCCTGTGCCGTGGCCGCAAGCGGGATCAGCATCGCTGCCGCGGCTCCCATGAGAATCGCTGTTCGTTTCATTTGTGTCTCTCTCACTCCTTGTTGGTTCGCTCAGAGCCTCGTTGAGCTTGTGCCGCCTTGTCCGACGGTCTGCGCGAAGGTTGGACGGACCCCGCCCCGACGCAAGTCGCGCCAGGCCGAACCGTCCGATCCCCGCATGGTTCGCGCAACTTCCTCAAAAAGCAAGCCTAGTGCCGTTGCGGAATGCGCAAGTTTTGGGCGGTCGCAGCATTTGACAGCAGATGGACCCCGCAATTACCGTCACCCTCGTCCTGACTGGAGCGACTCCCCCATGCTTGATCACCCCATCGCGCAGGTGCGCAACCTTCGTGTCGAGTTTGAAACGCGCAACGGCACCGTCGTCGGGGTGGAGGACGTCAGCTTCGAGATCGCCGCCGGCGAGACGGTGTGCATCGTCGGCGAAAGCGGATCGGGCAAATCGGTCTCGTCGCTGTCGCTGATGCGACTGGTCGAGTTCGGCGGGGGCGAAATCACCGGCGGCGAACTGATCTTCGACCGCAAGGACGGAACCCCCATCGACCTGGCCAAGCAGCCCGTAGGCGCAATGGGCGAGATCCGCGGCAACGATATCGGGATGATCTTTCAGGAGCCGATGACGGCGCTGAACCCCGTCTTCACCATCGAGCGGCAATTGACCGAGGGTCTGTTGCGCCACAAGAACATGTCGAAAGAGGCCGCGCGCCAACGGGCGCTGGAGCTGATGAAACAGGTTCGCATCCCCGAACCCGAACGCCGCCTCAAGCAGTATCCGCACGAATTGTCAGGGGGCATGCGCCAGCGTGTCGTCATCGCCATCGCCCTGGCCTGCGAGCCCAAGATCCTGATCGCGGATGAGCCGACAACCGCGCTGGACGTGACCATCCAGGCCGAAATCCTGAGCCTGATCAACAGGCTGAAGGAGGAGACCGGCACATCGGTCATGTTCATCACCCATGACATGGCCGTGGTCGCGCAAATGGCCGACAGGGTCGTCGTCATGTATCGCGGTCACAAGGTCGAGGAAGGCCCGGTCGATCAGATCTTCAACAACCCGCAGCACGATTACACCAAGGCGCTTTTGGCGGCGGTGCCCAAGCTGGGCGAGATGCGCGGCAAGACCCTGCCCGAGCCGATGAAGCTGGTGGGCCGCGACGGCACCGGCGGCGGGCCGATCGCCGGCACCGAAAAGGTGCTGCTGAAGGTCGAAAACCTGGTCACGCGGTTTCCGGTCAAGGGGGGCTTTTTCCGCCGGACGATCGCCAACGTCCACGCGGTCGAAGACGTGTCGCTGACGCTGAACGCCGGGCGTACGCTCAGCCTGGTGGGCGAATCGGGCTGTGGCAAGTCGACCTGCGGGCGGTCGATTTTGCGCCTGGTCGAGCCGCTGTCGGGCAAAGTCGAACTCGACGGCAAGGACATCATGGCCTTGAGCCACCGCGACCTGCAAAAGGCGCGGCTGGACATGCAGATGATCTTTCAGGACCCATTCGCATCGCTGAACCCGCAGATGCGGCTGGGCGTGCAGGTGGCCGAACCGCTGATCAACTACGGCGTCGGCAATGCGCAGGAGCGCACGGATCGGGTGGCCCAACTGTTCGATCGGGTGCGCCTGCCACGGGATTTCATGCGCCGCTACCCGCACGAGTTGTCCGGCGGCCAGCGCCAGCGCGTCGCCATCGCGCGCGCCCTGGCGCTGAACCCCAAGCTGATCATCGCCGACGAGGCGGTCAGCGCGCTGGACGTGTCGGTGCAGGCCGAGGTGCTGAACCTGATGATGGAATTGCAGCAGGAACTGGGGCTGTCCTATCTGTTCATCTCGCATGACATGGCGGTGGTCGAACGGGTCAGCCACGATGTCGGCGTGATGTATCTGGGCCGTGTGGTCGAGATCGGGCCACGACAAGCCGTGTTCGAAGACCCGCGTCATCCCTACACGCAAGCACTGCTCAAGGCGGTGCCGATCGCCGATCCGGGGATGCGCAAGCTGGCTCGGGACCTGAACTTCAAGCCGATCCCGTCGCCTGTGCATCCCGTCGGTCACGAGCCCGAACCCTCGGTCTATACCGAGGTCGGGCCGGGCCATCATGTCCTCGTCACCGATAGCGGGTATTGAAACCGTGGCACGCACGCTTGGCGCACGCGCTCTTCTCGACCGGCTCGTGTCGTTTCCCACGGTCTCTCGCGACAGCAATCTCGACCTGGTGGACTGGGTCGAGGCGTATCTGAACGACCACGGCATCACGTGCTGCCGCGATTATGACGCGACCGGGCGCAAGGCCAGCCTCTATGCCCATGTCGGCCCCGAGGTCGAGGGCGGCGTGGTGCTGTCCGGGCACACGGATGTCGTGCCGGTCGATGGTCAGGCATGGAACACCGATCCGTTCACCGTGGTGGAACGGGACGGCAAGCTGTTCGGGCGCGGCTGTTGCGACATGAAGGGGTTCGATGCCCTGGCGATCTGGGCCACGGTCGAGGCCGCGCGGCGCGGGGTGTCGCGGCCGCTGCAACTGTGCCTGTCGCGTGACGAGGAGGTCGGCTGCATCGGCGCCCCGCCGATGATCGCGCATATGGCAACCCGACTGCCGCGCGCTGCGCTGGCCATCATCGGCGAGCCGACGAATATGGGCGTGGTCAACGGCCATAAGGGCGGCGTCGGGTTCGACCTGCATTTCCACGGCTACGAGGTGCATTCCTCGATCGCGTATAAAGGGGTCTCGGCGATCATGGAGGCCGCAAGGCTGATCGATTGGGCCAATCGCGTGAACGCGGAAAACCGCGACAAGGCCGATCCCGACAGCGATTACGACCCGCCCTACACGACCCTTCATGTGGGCATGATCGAGGGCGGCACCGCCCACAACATCACCGCCAAGGACTGCACCTTTGTCCTGTCCGCGCGCTGTGTCCCGACCGAGTCGAACGAATACTGGGAAATGCGCATTCTGGACGAGGTGCGCCGGATCGAGGCCGGCATGCAGGCCATCCGCCCCGAGGCGCGCATCGATGTCTTGCCGAAATGGGACGTGCCCGGCCTGCGCGCCGAGGTGGACGGCCCCGCCGAGGCGCTGGTGCGCCGCATCACCGGCGAGAACGGGTCGAGCGTCGTAAGCTACGGCACCGAAGCCGGGCAATTCCAGGCAGCCGGGTATTCCGCCGTGGTCTGCGGCCCCGGTGACATCGCGCAGGCCCACCAGCCGAACGAATTCCTGACCGTCGACCAATTCAAGAAGGGCGAGGCCTTCATGGCGCGCCTTCTCGACACGCTTGCCTGAGGACCCCCGCATGCCGATCAAGAACCGTCTCGCCGAACTGATGCCCGACATCGCCGAATGGCGGCGCGAGATCCACATGAACCCCGAGCTTCTGTTCGACCTGCCCAAGACGACGGCGTTGGTCGAAGAGAAGTTGAAAGAGTTCGGCGTGGACGAGATTCACACCGGCATCGGTCGCTCGGGCATCGTGGCGCTGATCAAGGGCAAGACCGACAGTCGCGGCTATTGCGTGGGCCTGCGCGCCGACATGGACGCTCTGCCGATGGACGAGCACACCGGCCTGCCGCATGCCAGCCAGACACCCGGCAGGATGCATGCCTGCGGCCATGACGGGCATACCGCGATGCTGCTGGGGGCCGCCAAATATCTGGCCGAGACCCGCAATTTCGACGGCACGGTCGCGCTGATCTTTCAGCCCGCCGAAGAGGGCGGCGGCGGCGGCGACCTGATGGTGCGCGACGGCATGATGGAGCGCTTCGGCATCGACGAGGTCTATGGCATGCATAACGAACCCGGTCTGCCGGTGGGCGAATTCGGGGTCTCGCCGGGCCCCATCATGGCCGCGGCCGATGAATTCGAGGTCGAGATCGTGGGCAAGGGCGGCCATGCCGCGCGCCCGCATCACTGCGTCGATCCAAGCCCGGCGGCCTGCGCCACGGTCATGGCGCTGCAAACCGTGGCCAGCCGCAACGTGGACCCGATCAAGGAAGTCGTGGTCTCGGTCTGCACCATCCGCACCAGTTCCGAGGCGTTCAATGTCATCCCCTCCAAGGTGCTGATCCGGGGCACCGTCCGTACGCTGGATGAAGAGGTGCGCGATATCGCCGAGCGGCGGGTGACGCGCCTGATCCATTCCACCGCCGAGGCCTATGGCTGCGAGGCGCATCTGCGCTACGAGCGCGGCTACCCGGTCGTGGTCAACCATGACGCAAACGCCGAGATTGCCGCAGACATCGCCCGTGTGGTGGCCGGCGACGAAAAGGTGCGCTGGGGCCGCCCCCCGCGCATGGGCGGCGAGGATTTCGCCTATATGCTGAACGTCCGCCCCGGCGCCTTCATCAATGTCGGCAATGGCGATAGCGCCGGTGTTCACCACCCCGAATACGATTTCAACGACGAGGCCATCCCTTACGGATGCAGCTTTTTCGCCGAACTCGTCGAACGGCGGATGCCCGCCGCCTGAGGAGGCCCCCGAGATGCCCATCAAGAACCGCTTTGCCGAGCTTCTGCCAGAGATCACCGAATGGCGGCACGATTTCCACCGCCATCCCGAACTGATGTACGAGGTGCACCGCACCGCCGGCGTGGTCGCGGACAAGCTGCGCGCCTTCGGCTGCGACGAGGTCGTGGAAGGCATCGGCAGGACCGGCGTCGTTGGGGTCATCAAGGGGCGCGACAGCGGCTCGGGCAAGGTCATCGCCCTGCGCGCCGATATGGATGCGCTGCCGATCCACGAGCAGACGGGCCTCGACTATGCCTCGGGCACGCCGGGTGCGATGCATGCCTGCGGGCATGACGGGCATACCTCGATGCTGCTGGGGGCGGCGAAATACCTGTCCGAGACACGCAATTTCGACGGCACCGTCGTGCTGCTGTTCCAGCCGGCGGAGGAGGGCGGGGCCGGGGCCAAGGCCATGGTCGATGACGGGGTCATGGACCGGTTCGGCGTGGACGAGGTTTTCGGAATGCACAACGCGCCCGGCGTGCCCGTCGGCACCTTTGTCACCCGCGCGGGGCCGCTTCAGGCGTCATCCGATGAATTCGACATCATCGTCACGGGCCTTGGGGGGCACGCGGCCGAGCCGCACAAGGCGGTCGATACCACCCTTGTCGCGGCGCAGATCGTGGTGTCGTTGCACAATATCGTGTCGCGCAATGTCGACCCGCTGAACCGCGTGGTGCTAACTGTCGGCACCTTCGAGACGGACTCGGGCGCGACGAACATCATCGCCCATACCGCCAAGCTGACCGGCACGGTCCGCTGCCTCGACCCCGACGAGCGCGACCAGATGCAGGGCCGTATCACCCGCGTGGCCGAGGGGATCGCCGCCGCCTTCGGCGCCACGGTCGAGGTCGTCTGGCACCCCGGCTACCCGGTCACCGTGAACGACGCGACCGCCGTTGAACATGCCGTCGACGCCGCCCGCGCCGTGGGCATCGAGGTCGATGGCGACACCCGCCCCATCATGCCGTCCGAGGATTTTTCCTATATGCTCGAGGCCCGGCCCGGGGCCTATGTGTTCATCGGCAATGGCGATACCGCCATGTGCCACCACCCGAAATACAATTTCGACGACGAGGCCATCCCCTTTGGGTGCAGTTTCTTCGCCGAGATCGTTGAACGCCGCATGCCCGTGGCCAAGTAAAAGATCAGACGCCCGCCAACAGCAAAAAGAGACCCAGATGCCCGTCAAGAACCGCTTTGCCGAGATGCTGCCCGAGATCACCGAATGGCGGCGCGACATCCACGAGAACCCCGAGATCCTGTTCGAAACCCACCGGACGGCTGCGCTGGTAGCCGACAAGCTCAAGGCGTTCGGCTGTGACGAGGTGGTGACCGGCATCGGGCGCACCGGCGTCGTCGGCATCATCAAGGGCAAGTCCGACAATTCGGGCCGCACCATCGGGTTGCGCGCCGATATGGACGCGCTGCCGATCCACGAGGAAACGGGGCTGGACTATGCCTCGAAAACCCCCGGCGCGATGCATGCCTGCGGCCATGACGGGCACACCGCCATGCTGCTGGGCGCCGCGAAATACCTGGCCGAGACGCGCAATTTCGACGGCACGGTCGCGGTCATCTTCCAGCCCGCCGAAGAGGGCGGCGGCGGTGGCCGCGAGATGGTCGATGACGGCATGATGGACCGATGGTCCATCGACGAGGTCTACGGCATGCACAACTGGCCGGGCGTGCCCACGGGCAGTTTCGCCATTCGCCCCGGCGCGTTCTTCGCCGCCGCCGACCTGTTCGAAATCAACGTCACCGGCCGGGGCGGCCATGCCGCCAAACCCCATGACACGATCGACACCACGGTCGTGGCCAGCCATATCGTTCTGGCCCTGCAAACCATCGCCAGCCGCAACGTCGACCCGGTGAAACAGGTGGTCGTCTCGGTCACCAGCTTCGAGACGGGCAGCCATGCCCACAACGTCATTCCCGAAACGGTGAAGATGAAGGGCACGGTCCGCACGCTGGACCCCGAGGTGCAGGACCTGACCGAGGCGCGCATGAAAGAGATCGTCGAGGGGACGGCGGCCACCTTCGGTGCCAAGGCCGAACTGGTCTACAAGCGCAACTACCCGGTCATGGTCAACTCGGACGAGCAGACCGCGTTCGCCGCCGAGGTCGCGCGCGACATTGCCGGCGCGTGTGACGAGGCCCCGCTGGTCATGGGCGGCGAGGATTTCGCCTTCATGCTGAACGCGCGCCCCGGTGCTTACATCCTTGTCGGGAACGGCGACACCGCGACTGGTCCACCATCCGAAATACAACTTCAACGACGAGGCGATCCCGGCGGGCTGTTCCTGGCTGGCCGAGGTGGTCGAACGGCGCATGCCGGCTGCTTAATGCCGGCCTCGGCCGGGGTCGGCATGGCCTCGGCCCCGGGCGTGCCCCGTCATGCCGGGCCGGGGGATCACGCCGCGGGACGGTGCGGGATCGGGCGCAACACCCTGTCCAGACCGAGGAAGGCCGCCAGGCCCGCGACCAGCAGGCCCGGCGTGACCAGCGGGTGCCACATCAGCCGCGCGAACGGTTCCCACCAGCCCCAATCGGTGCCGAAATGCAGGCGATAGCCGGATGCGACGCCGACAAGCGACCAGCAGAATTGCAGCGTCCAGAAACCTGCCCCGATCAGCATCCGGGACCGGCCCTGCACCCAGATCACGCCGATGATGGCAAAGGCCATGGCCGCGCCGATGGCCTTGGCGACCTGCCCCGACACCACGACCTCGACCGTCAGGCAGGGCGGGGCGGCGCAGAGCGCTGTGGACGGCTCGATCAAGTCATGGCCCTGACCGCCGAAGACGAAGAACTCGTGCCCCATCAGAGCGGCGAAAAGGCTCAGGGCGCCCGCGATGGACAAGGCAAACGCCGCCCGCAACCGGCCGGCTGACGGCTCTGCTTCGTCAGCCACCTGTATGGCTCATGTGGCGACTGACCTGGCCATCGACCGTCTGGCGGGAGTAGTCGAAATCATGTCCTTTCGGCTTGAGCCGGATGGCGGCGCGAATGGCCTCTTCCAGCGGCGCATCCTCGCCGGAGGCGCGCAGGGGCGCGCGCAGGTCGGCCATGTCCTCCTGCCCGAGGCACATGTACAACTCGCCCGTACAGGTCAGGCGCACCCGGTTGCAGCTTTCGCAGAAGTTATGCGTGAGCGGCGTGATGAACCCGATCTTTTGTCCGGTCTCCTGCAATTGAACATACCGCGCCGGCCCGCCCGTCCGCTCGGCCAGGTCGATCAGGGAAAAGCGTTCGGCCAGACGCGCGCGCAGATCCTTGAGCGACCAGTACTGGTCCAATCGATCCTCATTGCCGAGATCGCCCATCGGCATGACCTCGATAAAGGTCAGGTCCATGTCCCGCTTGGCGCACCACTCCTGCAAGGTGAACAATTCGTCCTCGTTGACGCCTTTCAGGGCCACGGCGTTGATCTTGACCCGCAGGCCCGCGTCCTGGGCGGCGTCGATCCCCTCCAGCACCTGTGTCAGGCGACCCCAGCGGGTGATGTCCGCGAATTTCCGGTCGTCCAGGGTGTCGAGCGACACATTCACCCGCCGCACGCCGGCGGCATGAAGCGGCGCGGCGAACTTGGCCAGCTGGCTGCCATTGGTGGTCAGCGTCAGTTCCTTCAGCGCGCCCGAGTCCAGATGCCGCGTCATGGCCTGAAAGAAGGTCATGATATCACGGCGGACCAGCGGCTCGCCCCCGGTGATGCGCAGCTTTTCCACACCCAGCCGGATGAAGGTCGAACACATCCGGTCCAACTCCTCCAGCGTCAGCAACTCTTTCTTTGGCAGAAAGGTCATGTTCTCGGACATGCAATAGACACAGCGAAAATCGCAACGGTCGGTGACCGAGACGCGCAGATAGGTGATCGCGCGCGCGAACGGGTCGATGAGGGGGGCGGTCGTTTCCATGCGCGAAGACTAGGTAGAGCGTGCCCGCCCCGCAAGGGGATCGATTGCAGTGGTTGATCGTGCGGGCCAAATCACACTAGGGTTCGTGCCATGATGACGCGCTCTCTTTCCCTGGTTTTCGTGCTGGCCCTGGCCGGCTGTGGCGGTGGCGGCCTCGGCGGCGGCCTGTTTGGTGGCGGCGATGGCGGCGGCCTGTTCGGGCGCGGCGAAGACGAGGCGCCGGTGGCGGTGGGCCCGGCCGCCGTGGACCGCCCGCCGGCGAGATGGCCGCCGGTGCCCCCAGCAACCCGGCCGGCGATGGCCAGTTCCGCGGCCTGACGGTTGCCAGTCTGGGCGATGCGACGCGTCCCGGCCTCTGGATCGAGACGCCGCTGGTCACCGAGGAGGGACCGGGCCGCGTGATCGCGCCGGACGGGACGGTCGTGGCGATGACGCTGATCCCCTCGGGCGGCGAACGCGGATCGGGCTCGCGCCTGTCCTTGCAGGCCATGCAGGCGCTGGGCATCGCCCTGACCGATCTGCCGACGGTGACCGTTCTGTCGGATGGCTGATCTTCTGTCGGATCGGCGCCTCTTTGCGCGACCTGCGCGGGGCCGTGCCGATTGGCAGAAACTGCGCGGCGGCTTTCAGTGGCGGGTGCCTTCGGCGATGAATATCGCCGATCTGTGCTGCGATGCCTGGGCGGCGCTGGCCCCCGATCGCGCGGCGGTCATCCATGTGACGGCCGAAGGCGCGCGCGAGGTCTGGACCTATGGCGACCTGAAACGCGCCTCGGATCGGCTGGCGGCAGCGATGGCCGCGGCGGGGATCATGCGCGGCGACCGCGTTGCGGTCTTGATGGCGCAGCATCCGGCCGTCTTGATCACGCATTTCGCGGCGATGAAACTGGGGGCGGTCTCGCTGCCCCTGTTCACCTTGTTCGGCGAGGATGCGCTGCGCTATCGCCTTGCGGATTCCGGTGCGCGGGCGATCGTCTGCGATGCGGCGCAGATCGACAAGGTGACGGGGTTGCGGCCCCAACTGCCTGCGCTCGATCTGATCATATCGACAGGGCAGGGCGCAGCCCCGGTGCGCGCGCTGGACGATATCCTCGACACACCGGCCCCCGGGTTTCGGCCCGTCCCCACCGATGCCGAGGATCCGGCCGTGATGATCTACACCTCGGGCACCACGGGTGACCCGAAAGGCGTGTTGCATGCGCATCGCTTCCTGTACGGGCATCTGCCCTGCATGGAACTGTCGCAAAACTGGTTCCCGCAGACAGGCGATGTGGGCTGGACCCCCGCCGACTGGGCATGGATCGGCGGGCTGATGGACATGGCGATGCCGTGTCTGTTTTACGGTGTGCCGCTGGTCAGTCACAGATTTGCGAAATTCGACAGCGACGCGGCGCTGCGTCTTATGGCGCAAGAGGGCGTGACCAACGCCTTCATTCCGCCGACAGCGTTGCGGATGATGCACGCGGCCGTCGTGCCGGACGATCTGCGCTTGCGGGCCATCGGCTCAGGGGGGGAGCCTTTGGGTGCCGATCTGCTGGACTGGGGGCGGGCGCGGCTGCGCTGTCCGATCAACGAGTTCTACGGCCAGACCGAGGCGAACCTTGTCATCGCCTCCTGCGACCGGATGATGGACCGTGTGCCGGGCGCGATGGGCCTGCCGGTTCCCGGCCATGAGGTCGCCGTGCTTGGCCCCGGCGATACGCCCGTTGCCGCCGGCGAGGTCGGCGAGGTCTGCGTGCGCGCGCCCGACCCAGTGATGTTCCTTGAATACTGGGGCAAGCCCGAGGCGACCCAAGACAAGGTCATCGACGGCTGGCTGCGCACGGGCGATCTGGCCCTGCTGCGCGAGGATGGTCAGATGGTGTTTCATGCGCGCGACGATGACATCATCACCAGCGCCGGCTACCGCATCGGCCCGGTCGAGATCGAGCAGGCGCTGGTCGCGCATCCCGATGTGGTGATGGCGGCGGTCGTGGGCGCGCCGGACCCTGTGCGCACGCAGGTCGTGGTCGCCCATGTCGTGTTGCGCGACGGGGCCGAATGGTCGGGCCTGCCCGAACGCCTGAAGGCGCTGGTGCGCGACAAGGTGTCGGCGCATGTGGTGCCGCGCAAGATCTACCGCGCCGAGACCCTGCCGATGACGGCAACCGGCAAGATCCTGCGCCGCGCCCTGCGCGAGGGGTGAGGGCCGGAAAACGCGAGTTTTCCGGCCGTTTTCCTTTCGGAAAACGGTGCTCCGCAGACCTTTGCCTATTTCTCCATCGACCGGCGGATCGAATGCACCACCAGCCAGACGGCCAGGATGGTGGGCAGCACGGCCAGCGCGGTGAGGATCGCCTTGGACAGCCCAAGCGGCTCGGCCAGGGGCCCGAGCAGATACACGACAAGGTTGACCGCGTAATAGCTGATGGCCACGACCGACAGGCCCTCGACCGTCTTTTGCAGGCGCAACTGCATGTCCGACCGCCTGTCCATGGAGGCCAGCAATTCCTGGTTTTGCGCCGAGCGGTCGACATCGACCTGCGTCCGCAACAGATCGCCCGCGCGGATCGCCCGGTTGGTCATCTGGTAGAGACGGGTTTCCGTGGCCTTCACCGTTCGCATCGACGGGTCGAAGCGCCGGGTCATGAATTCGCCGAAGGTCTGGCGCCCCTTGAACCGCTCTTCGCGCAACACCTCGATCCGCTGGCTGACCAGCGCGTCATAGGCCCCCGTCGCCCCGAACCGGAATGCGCTTTGGGTCTGGAGCTGTTCCAGCTCGGCTGCGATGCCCAGCAGTTGCTGCAGGGTTTCGTCCGGTTTGGACAGGTGGCCGTTCATGTCACTGACCAGATGCGACAGGGCCTCGTCGATCTCGCCCATGCGCCGCGACAATTCGTGGGCGTGCGGCAGGCCCAGCATCGACATGGTCTTGTAGGTCTCGACCTCGCAGATGCGCTGGACGATGCGGCCCAGCCGGCGATGGCCGGTATCGGGGCGGGTGAAGACGGCAAACCGCATGTGCCCCGAAGTGTCGATGCGGAAATCACCGGCCACCACGGCACTGTCATCCAGCACCTTGCTGACCGCCAGGCTTTCGGGAACGAACCAGTCATGCAGCGTGGTCTCGACGCTGTCCTCGTCCTCGGGCATCGGCAGAAACATCAGATGCGCCGAGGTGATGTGCGCGCCGGGGGCCTCGCTCAGCCACTCGTCGGGAAAGACCTCCCATGCGGTCGGGTCAAAGGGCCGCGAGGTGCCGTTATCCAGAAACGCGGTATAGGTGACAAACTCGGTATGCTGTTCCCATTTCAGGCGAAACTTGCCCAGATCGCCGAAATAATGCGTCGCATCGGGTTTCGGGTGCTGGGCGCCAAACCGGTCGAGCAAGGCGATCAGATGCGCGCGGTCCCGCGCGCGGTCCCGTTTCGCGGCGTCTTTCGGTTGCTTGATGGCGAAATACACGGCCTGCCCCGGTGCCGCCAGCGACGGGAATGGGCGGGCGTGCAACTCGTTGGCAAGCTTGTAACGAAGCGGATGATCTTCGAGGGGCATGGGCGGTCTTTCGTCGGGCGTTGGTCGAGAGATATCGTTTTCTGCACCTGCGTAAACGCAAAAACGTAAATATTCCGGCAGCTTGGCTGCATACGGTCGCATGCGGCCAGGCCAGAGACCTGAATACCCTAGCATAATCCGACGAGCGGGTGCGCTGCGGCGCTTTCGCCGCGCCGCAGCGTCGCGCGGTTCAGGTCACGCGCTGGCGTGCCTGATGCGCCGGGTTCTCGTATTCCTGCTTGGTCAGCACGGCGGCGATATGCGCGATGGCGGCGTCCACCTCGGCCTCGCCGATATAAAGCGGGGTGAAGCCGAACCGCATGATGTCGGGCGCGCGGAAATCGCCGATGACCCCGCGCGCGATCAGGGCCTGCATCGCCGCATAGCCATGCGCAAAGCGGAAGGAGACCTGGCTGCCGCGCCTGGCCGGATCGCGGGGCGAGGCAAGCGTCAGGGCCGGGCAGCGGGCCTCGACCCCGGCGATGAACCGTTCGGACAATTCGATCGAGCGGGCGCGCACATCCGACATGGCCACCCCGTCCCAGACATCCAGCGCGGCCTCGAGGATGCGCATCTGGATGATGGCGGGGGTGCCCACACGCATCCGGGCGATGCCGGGCGCGGGCCGGTAGCCGTCTTCGAAATCGAAGGGCGCGGCGTGGCCCAGCCATCCGTTCAGGACGGTCGCGGCGGTATCGGCGTGGTGCGGCGCGACATAGATGAAAGCCGGGCTGCCCGGCCCGCCGTTGAGATACTTGTAGGTGCAGCCGACGGCGAAATCGGCCCGCGCGGCGGCAAGATCGACCTCGATCGCGCCGGCGGAGTGGGCAAGGTCCCAGACGGTGACGATCCCAAGCGCATGGGCCTTTTCGGTCAGGGCCGCCATGTCATGCAGACGCCCGGTGCGGTAATCGACCTCTGTCAGCATCAGGACGCCGACATCCTCGGTCAGATTGGCCTCGACCTCTTCGGGGGCGACGACGCGCAGGGCCCTGTCGCCGGCGAGGTTTTCCACCAGCCCCTGGGCCATGTAGAGGTCGGAGGGGAAATTGCCCGTATCGCTCAGGATCACGCGCCGGTCGGTCATGGCGCAGGCGGCGGCGAGGGCCTGAAACAGGCGGATCGACAGGGTGTCGCCCACGACAACCTGTCCTGCCTCGGCGCCGATCAGCTTTGCGATCCGATCGCCGAGCGCCTCGGGCAGGGCCATCCAGCCCGCGCGGTTCCAGCCGGTGATGACCATGTCACCCCATTCTTCGAACAGGACGCGGCGGCTGGCGGTCTCGGCGCCGCGCGGCAGCGGCCCCAGCGAATTGCCGTCAAGGTAGATCATCTGAGGCGATAGGCGGAACTGGGCCCGTGTGGCCTTGAAATCCGTGGTCATGGATAGTGTCTCCTTCCGGGCCTATCGGTGGCCCCGCCCGGCGGCAACGTCAAGCGCCGTCACTCAGGTGACGTGACCACCGGCGATCTGGATGGCCTGCCCGTTCACGCTGCGCGCGCCATCCGAACACAGCCACAGCGCCGCCGCGGTCACCTCGTCCGTCGACAAAAGCTGCTTGTGCCGGTTGCCGCGCGCCAGATAGGCGCGGGCGTCGGCGTCGGAAATGCCCTTGGCCTCGGCGATCTGGGCCGCGTTGCGCGTGACGATGGGCGTGTCGACATAGCCCGGGCAGAGCGCGTTGAAGGTGACGGCGCCCCCCATGTATTCTTCGGACAGGCCGCGGACGATGCCCACGACCGCATGTTTCGAGGCAGTGTAGGCAATCGCCCCCTTCAGCCCGCGCAGACCCGCAATCGACGAGATGGCCACCATGCGGCCCCAGTCACCCGGCCCCAATGTGGCCAGCGCCGCCTGAAACGTCACGAAGACACCGTCCACATTCGTCGCCATGATCCTTCGCCAATGCTCAGGCGACGCCGTGGCAAAGGGGGCCCCCTCGGCGATGCCGGCATTCGCCACGCAAATGGCGACCGGCCCGCGGGCCTGTGCGGCCGCGGCGATGCCGTCGCGAACCGAGGCGTCGTTCGCGACATCCATCTGCAGGGGATGCAGGCGCGGGGTTTCATCGGCGACCTGTTGCAACCGCGCGAGGTTGCGGCCGGTGATCGTGACCTCGGCGCCTTCGGCGGCCAGCGCGCGGGCGATATCCAGGCCGATCCCCGTGCCGCCGCCCGTGATCAGGGCGTGGCGTCCGTGATGTTGCATGTTGCGTCTCCCTCCCTTGACGGGGCAGCGCCCAACCGGACGCTGCGCCGATGCATCTGTCCGCGTCACCCTAGCGCCACGGTGGTGGGCTGCAATCTCCTGCGATTGGCTGGACTTTCCGGCAAGAGTTGGCATCTATGCCCGTCGAAAGAACGAAATTGCGCGGCATATCGTGGCATACGAAATAAAGTGTCGCGCCTCGTGACGTTGTGAAGCATTCGCCCTCTTGGTAAGGGGGCTGTCAGTCATCCCAGTCCAAGAGGGGGGAACACTGTGAAAATTGGGGCACCCAAGGAAATCGAACCGGGCGAATCGCGCGTCGCGATGACGCCCGACAGCGCGGTTCAGTTGCAGAAACTGGGATATGATTGCGCGATCGAGTCCGGCGCCGGCGACGCGGCGGGATTCACCGATGCCGCCTACGAGGCGGCCGGCGTCGAGGTTTGCAAGACCGCCGCGGCCCTCTGGGACGGGAGCGACATCATCGCCAAGGTGCGCCCGCCCACCGAGAAAGAGGTGGGCCACCTGAGCGAAGGAAAGCTGCTGATCAGCTTCTTCTACCCCGGCTCGAACGAGGCACTGATGAACCTGGCGCGCGACAAGGGCGCCAATGTCATCGCCATGGACATGGTGCCGCGCATTTCGCGCGCGCAGAAAATGGACGCCCTGTCCTCGATGGCCAATATCGCGGGCTACCGCGCCGTGATCGAGGCGGGTAACAATTTCGGCCGCTTTTTCACCGGTCAGGTCACCGCGGCGGGCAAGGTTCCGCCCGCGAAGGTTCTGGTCGTTGGGGCCGGTGTGGCGGGTCTGGCCGCCATCGGTACGGCCACCAGCCTTGGCGCGATCACCTATGCCTTCGACGTTCGCCCCGAAGTGGCCGAACAGATCGAATCGATGGGCGCCGAGTTCGTCTTCCTCGAATTCTCGGACGACGAACTGCCCGACGGCGCGGAAACGGGCGGCTATGCGGCCCCCTCCAGCCCGGAATTCCAGGCCAAGCAGCTTGAGAAGTTCCGCGAGATCGCGCCCGACATGGACATCGTCATCACGACCGCGCTGATCCCGAACCGCCCCGCGCCCGTGCTCTGGACCAAGGACATGGTCGAGATGATGAAGCCCGGCTCGGTCATCGTGGACCTTGCGGCCGAGCGTGGCGGCAACTGCGAGTTGACGCAGAAGGATCAGCGCATCGTCAGCGACAACGGCGTCGTGATCATCGGCTACACCGACTTCCCCAGCCGGATGGCGGCGCAAAGCTCGACGCTCTATGCCACCAACATCCGTCACATGATGACCGACCTGACGCCCGAGAAGGACGGGCAGGTGAACCATGACATGGAAGACGATGTCATCCGCGGCGCGACGATCACCCATGCGGGCGAGATCACCTTCCCGCCGCCGCCGCCAAAGGTGGCCGCGATCGCCGCGCAAAAGCCCAAGGAAAAGCCCAAGGACCTGACGCCCGAGGAAAAGCGTGCGCAGGAACTGGCCGCCTTCAAGGCGCAGACCAAGCAGCAGGTGCTGCTCTTGGGCGTGGGGGCCGCGCTGGTCCTCGGCGTCGGCCTGATCGCGCCGGCGACCTTCATGCAGCATTTCATCGTTTTCGTGCTGTCGGTTTTCATCGGCTTCCAAGTGATCTGGAATGTGAGCCACTCGCTGCACACGCCGCTGATGGCCGTGACCAACGCAATCTCGTCGATCATCATCCTCGGTGCGTTGATGCAGGTCGGGTCGTCGTCGATCCTGATCACCATTCTCGCCGCGGCGGGGATCTTCATGGCGGCCGTGAACATCTTCGGCGGCTTCCTCGTGACGCGGCGCATGCTCGCCATGTTCCAGAAATCGTAATCGGGCAGGGGTAGGACACATGGATTTCGGATTCACCATTGCGGCCTATGCGGTCGCGGGCGTGCTCTTCATCCTCTCGCTCGGGGGACTTTCGGGGCAGGAAAGCGCAAAACGCGCGGTCTGGTACGGCATCGTCGGCATGGCGATCGCGGTTCTGGCCACGCTGATCGGGCCGGGCTCGGGCCTTTGGGTGCTGTCGATCATCCTGATCGTGGCCGGCGCGGCCGTGGGCTACCAGTTGGCCACGCGGGTGCAAATGACGCAAATGCCCGAACTTGTGGCGATCATGCACTCGCTCGTGGGTCTGGCGGCTGTTTTCGTCGGGTTCAACGCCCATATCGAGATCGGCCGCGTGGCCGAGATCTTTGCCGGCAACGATCTGCCCTTCCCGCAGCCCGAGGGGCCGCTGAGTGACGCGGCCTATGCGCTGCTGGGCACGCTGTCGAACTTTGGCGAGCTGATCGGCAAGAAGACCGCCGTGGAAATCGGCATCCTGAAGGTCGAGCTGGCCTTGGGCATCTGGATCGGGGCCGTCACCTTCACCGGGTCGGTCGTGGCCTATGGCAAGCTGTCGGGTTCCTCGTCGATGCTGCCTTTCAAGATCGACACGGGCGCCAAGCAACTGCCCGGCGGTCACCTGCTGAATGCCGCGGCTGCGGCGGCCTCGGTCATCCTGCTGATCATGTATCTGGGTGGGTCCGGCGGCTGGACACTGGTTCTGCTGGCCGCGCTGGCGCTGTTCATCGGCTACCACCTGATCATGGGCATCGGCGGCGCCGACATGCCCGTCGTGGTCTCGATGCTGAACAGCTATTCGGGCTGGGCGGCGGCGGCCATCGGGTTCAGCCTCGGCAACGACCTCTTGATCGTGGTCGGCGCGCTGGTCGGCTCGTCCGGTGCGATCCTGTCCTACATCATGTGCAAGGCCATGAACCGGTCCTTCGTCAGCGTGATCCTCGGCGGCTTTGGCGGGGCCAGCGGCGAACAGCAGGCGATCGAGGGCGAACAGATCGCCATCGATGCCGATGGCGTGGCCCAGGCGCTGAACGACGCCGACAGCGTGATCATCGTGCCCGGCTACGGCATGGCGGTGGCGCAGGCCCAGCAATCGGTCAGCGAGTTGACGCGCAAGATGCGCGCCGCGGGCAAGGAGGTGCGCTTTGCCATCCACCCCGTCGCGGGGCGTCTGCCGGGGCACATGAACGTGCTGCTGGCCGAAGCCAAGGTGCCCTATGACATCGTGCTGGAAATGGACGAGATCAACGAGGATTTCCCCGATACGGACGTCGTCATCGTCATCGGCTCGAACGACATCGTGAACCCGGCCGCGCAGGACGACCCCAACAGCCCCATCGCCGGCATGCCGGTGCTGGAGGTCTGGAAGGCCAAGCAGGTCTTCGTCTCCAAGCGCGGGCAGGGCACGGGCTATTCCGGCATCGAGAACCCGCTCTTCTTCAAGGAGAACACGCGGATGTTCTACGGCGATGCCAAGGCCTCGATCGACAGTCTGCTGCCCAAGTTGGGCTGAGGCGCCACCCCACCAAAAACAGAGTAAGCCCCGGCAGGACCGGGGCTTTTTCTTTGATAACATGGCATGTATCGGCAAGACTGCTCGGGCAGCGTTTCGATAACCGGTTTGATGCGATGATCAGATTTCTGTTCCTTTGTCTTGTTGTTACCTCTCTGGCGGCCTCGCCCGCCGTGGCGCAATGGCGTTACGAGGCAAGCAACGGCGAGGCGCGGGCCTATGTCGTGAATCCCGATCGGACGCAATTCGGGTTTCGCTGCACGACGCGGCCTGAGGATCGCCAAAACATTCTGATTGATCTTTACGTGGTCCCCCTTACGACGGCCCCCGACGAGGAAGAGGTGGCGCGCTTCACCATCGGGACATGGACCTTTACGATGGAAACGCTCCCGATCGGCGCGTTGCGCAACGGGCTACAACGATACCAGTCGCGCATGGACTTTCTGCATCCGGTGCAGGTGAACATGCGCAACCAGGTCAGCCGCGGCAGCGTCGTGCGCTTTGAGCAGACCTTTGATTTCGCGCGAGTGAATTTTTCCTTGAGGGGGTCGGCCCGAGCCATGGAGCGCCTCGAGGCTGCATGCCCCGTGCTGTGGAACGGGGGCCGCGCGCCCGGCAGCAGGCTGCCGGTGCAGGCCGCACCGTCTGGAAACATCGGGTGGAACGTCGAGCGTGATGCGCAATACGTTCGTGCGGTCGTGCGGCGGCGCGATGCCGTACTCTTTGGCATTCAGTGTGAACGCGGCCGCGCCGATCAGACCCGGTGGATATTCCAACTAAGCAACACGGTGCTGGGGCAGACCAACCCGCCCTTGGCGCTGGTCATTGATGGTCAGCGCTTTGCGCCATTCGAAAACGTGACCCCAGGCATGTTCACGCGAGACGCCGTGCTGGGATACTACGCGGAGTTTTCCCCGGAGTTGCAGGCGGGAGTCCTTCAGGCCCTGCGTGGCGGGGCCACCCATGTCTCTGTGCCATTGACGTCCAGCACACAGCAGGCGGTCTTTGGATTGAACGGATTTCCAGAAGCGTTCGACACCGTGATGGCCGAATGCGGATACGATCCCGACAGCCTTCCGGGCGGAGCGGGCATGCCCGCTCGCGCGGCCAGCCCCGATCAGGAACCGGCAAGCGTTCCGGATGAGGCTGTGCAGGCGCTTCGAAATTACATCCTGTCGGTGGTGCAGCCGCAATGCACGCCGGGCGCGTCTGTCGACCTGCCGGATGATGCGTTTCGCGTGTCCGGAGATCGGGTGTCGGTCCTGCTTGGCCGGGCGGATTGCGACTGGCAGTTTCGTATCAATCCGTTCTGTGGCGCGGCGCGCTGTCAGGTCTGGATTTACGAATGGCTCGGCGATCGGTTCGAGTTGATTGCAGAGCAATTGCGCTGAGCGGCGCGAGCATCACTTGGTCAGGATCAGCTTGCCGGCCCGCGTGATGCGCAATGTGTAGGTCTTGTCGTCCAGGACGATCTGTGCGGTGTTTTCGCCCCCGGTCAGGCGGCGGGCGTCGTAGGTGGGCAGGTCAACCGCGCGGGGGGCGTCGGCGCGAATGGCATCTTGGGGGAAGGCGGTTTGATAGCTCATGCTGTGACTCTCCGGTTCGCGGCGATATGACAAAATCCTGAGTGATTCAGTAAGGTATGTCAATCCTGAGTTTTCGCTTAGGCGTTGCACGGCGCATTGCGCAAGAAAAAGGCCCGCCGGGACAGGCGGGCCAAATTCACGGTCAGCGGGCGCGGTCAGGCGACGCGGGAAAACTCCAGCACGCCATGCTCGCCCAAGTCCGGGTCATGCGCGCCAGCGGCACCGCGCACCATTTCCATGCCGAAGCGCAGGGCACCGGCCTCGACCGTCCAGACGGCGGCCTCGGACAGGGGCATGGACAGCAGCGCGACATTCGGGTCGTCGATATCGCCGTCGAACCACATCGCGGCGACGGGGCTCCATAATTCCTCAAGCTTGGCGCGGTTTTCGACCTGCGCCAGCTGCCCCGAAATGCAGGCATAGAGGCTGCGATCGCCGGCGGTGACTGTGAAATGGGCTTTGTGGGGCGAGGCCTTGACCTGTTTAACGAGGTCGGTGTCACGACCCGAGATGAACCACAGCACCTGCGTGTCGGGGTCGAAGAAATGCGTCATTGGCTGCATGTGGTCCGGGCTGCCCTGCACGCCCAGCATGCCGGTGCGTTCATCGTCCAGCGTGTCGAACAGCGCGCGGCGCAGCTTCTCGGTATGGGTCTTGTCGGTCATGTCGAAACCTCCGTTATGCGTCACGGGGTCAACGGGCCGGGATGGGCTGTTGTTCCGTCGTTCGGCCCATGGCGGCGGGCCGGGCGCACAAGATCGCCAATCGCTCGGCCACCTCGGGGCGGATCGGGCCGGGGCGGGGGGCATCGCGCAGCGTCGTGAACCAGTGCTCAGGCGGGTTGCGACCGCCGCGCGCGTTGCTCCAATGCAGGGCGCGCAGCACGGCCTCGGCCTCGGGGGGCAGGCGGTCGGGGATCTCGTGGCCGTTCAAGATCCCCCATACGCCGGTCCAAAGTCGCCCGACCGACCATGGGTTGTACCCGCCGCCCCCCAGAACCAGGAGGCGCGGGCACCCCAGCGCCATAAGCCCGCGCAGCACGTCCCAATGCGCGTTGTTCGACAGGGTCAGGCGCGAAAGCGGGTCCTCCGCCACGGCATCCGCCCCGCATTGCAGCACGATGGCATCGGGAGCAAAGGCCTCGACCGCCTGCAGGATAAGGCGGTCACGGATGCTGGCCATTTCCGTATCGTTCAGGCCGCGCGGCACCGGCAGGTTCAGGCAATTCCCGCCGCCATCCTCGGCAAGGGCGCCGGTAAAGGGCCATCGCCGTTCCTCATGCGAGGAGATGAGCAATGTGTCCCGGTCGCCTGCAAAGGCATGTTCGACCCCGTCGCTGTGATGGGCGTCGATGTCGATATAGGCCACCCGTCGAACCCCCGCGCGCTTCATCGACAGGATCGCAAGGACCGGGTCGTTCAGGTAGCAAAACCCGCCCGCCCGGTCAGGGAACCCATGATGCGTGCCGCCGCCCGGATGGTGGATCACCCCGCCCTCGGCCAGCAACTCCCCCGCCAGAAGCGATGCGCCCGCCGCCGTGGCCGGGCGGCGAAACATCTCGGGGAAAACCGGGTTCGACACTGTGCCGAGGCCGTGACGGTCGCGCATCGCCTGACTGACGCGGCCCTCGGTCTCGGCCCGCTGCAGCGCGGCCACGTAGTCTTCGGTGTGCCAGATATGCAGCGCCTTCGGTTTGGCGCGGGGCGAACCGCGGTACTGGTCGCTGCCCAGCCAGCCCATGGCACGGGCCAGATCCATCACTGTGCTGACACGCGGCACCCTGAGGGGGTGCCAGCGCCCGTACGAGGACCCGCGATAGATCTCGGACCCGAAGAAAAGCGGTGTCACGTGTTCAAGAGCGACTCGATCCGGGACCGCATGCGCCGGCCCATGGGGCGCGTCGCAGACCCGAAATGCTCGACCAGGCGGCCGTCTGGCCCAAGAAGAACCTTGTTGAAATTCCACCCCGGCCGAACCCCGTATTCCTGATCGAGCCAGGCAAAGAACGGATGCGCGTCGGGGCTGCGCACCCGCGTGATCGTCGTCATGGGCAGGGTCAGGTTGAAGTTCAGATCGCAGAACTCGGCCACCTCGTCCTCACTGTCAAACTCCTGCGCAAAATCGTCGGACGGCACGGCCAGCACCACAAGGCCGCGGGGCCCGTATGTTTCGTGCAGCGCTTGCAGTTGGTCGTATTGCGGCGTGTAGGCGCACATCGAGGCGGTATTCACCACAAGGATAGGCCGCCCCGCCCAGTCGGACAGATCGTACTGCCCCCCGTCGATGGACTCGAACTGAAAGGCGGGCACGGCCTGGGCGCTGCCCGCCCGCGTCAGGACGGTTGCGGCCGGCAGAATGGCCAAAGCGGATGCGAAGCTGCGGCGTGTCAGGCGGATCATGACGTCTCTCCTTTGAAAGGGCAGGTATCGCGGGCGCTTTCGGGGTCAAGGGGCCGGCGCCGCCGCGCGCCGGCCATTGAAAAACCACATGACGCGTGCCATATCGGCGCGTCATGACGAACACACCGACATATCAGGCCCCCTTGCGCATCGCCGGTGCCTCCAAGCGCGAGACGCGGACACAATTCGCCGCGCTGTGCTATCGGGTCGTCAAGGCCAGGAAAAAATCCAAATCCTCCAAGGCGGGCCGCCGGGACCGGGTCGAGGTGCTGCTTGTTTCCTCGCGCGACACGGGGCGCTGGATCATTCCCAAGGGGTGGCCGATGGATGGCATGACACCCGCCGCCGCCGCGGCGCAGGAAGCCTGGGAAGAGGCCGGGGTCCGAGGCAAGACCAATGGGCAATGCATCGGCCTTTATGCCTATGACAAATGGCTGGACGAGGAACTGTCGCTGCCCTGTATCGTCGCCGTCTTTCCGGTCGCCGTGCAGAAACTGGACGACGAGTACCCCGAGTCCGAGGAACGGAAGCGCAAATGGCTCACGCCCGAAAAGGCGTCGCACAAGGTGGACGAGCCGGAACTCAAGGCGATCATCCGCAGCTTCGATCCCGCACGTCTCTATTGATCGCGGGGCCGCATTCCATAAATCTGACTCAGGATGATCCGATATGCGTTGAAATGTGCCGAGGGGCACAATTTTGAAAGCTGGTTCCAATCGGCCGAGGCCTTCGAAACCTTGGCAGATCGGCGTCTTGTGTCTTGCGCGGTCTGCGGATCGTCGGATGTAAAAAAGGCGTTGATGGCCCCCGGCGTCGCTGTGGGCGAGGCGACGGCCCCGCCGCAGGATCAGGCCGCGCCTGCCACGTCAGCCGCGCCTGCGCCCGAGGCCGGGCCGCTGTCGGCCCCGCAGCACCCGGCCGAGCAGGTCCTGCGTGCGATCCGCAAACACCTGGCCGAAAACTCGACCTATGTCGGCCCGCGTTTCGCCGAAGAGGCCCGCGCGATGCATCTGGGCGACCGCGACCAGGCCGCCATTCATGGCGAGGCCAGCACCGAAGAGGCTCGTGCCCTGATCGAAGACGGCATCGAGATTGCGCCCTTGCCGGTCCTACCGCCGGACAAGGCGAACTGATCCTTTCGGGCGTGGGGGGGCGCTTTGGCGGGTCAGCGAATGATCCCACGGGCGCGCAAGTCGGCCGCATCACGGGCATCGCGCGCCGCTTCCAGCTTGGCGACCGAGGTCGCGACGGCGCGGGCGATGTCGTGATCGGGCACGCCGCGTGCGCGCATCTGGGCCACGGCACGTTTGCCCTGCGGCGGCAGGGGTTGGACAAACAAAAGGTCGTCCAATCGCTCGAAAGGAACCTCTGACGCGCGGGCGAGCGCGTCCATGCGCGCGGCGTGATCCGGGCGGGCGCGCAGCCGGGCGATCTGTTGCGTGTGCCACGCCATGCCCTGTCGGTGAAGATCTCTCAGAACCGGATCGCGCAGGTAGTCGGCGATGCGGTCACACAACTCCGGCACATGGCGCGTAAGGCCAGGTTGGTCTGTCTCGTTGCGGTCGAACATGGCAAAATAGGTGCTGTCGTATTTGTCGGGCTTGGCGTTCACGTTGCCCCGGATCTGACGCAGCAAATAGGCCTCGCGGCTTTTGACGGCGAAATGCGGCAACTCCACCAGGTCATAGCCCAGCGTGACCGCGGATGAGCGCCACATCCCGTCCATGAACTGTCGTGTCATCGGTTGACCCGACCCGTTCACCCAGGCCATGTCCAGCAGCCGCGCCTTGACCTCGGGGTCCCGGCCAGCGCCCTTCACCGTTGGGCGGTGGATGCCCAGCTTGACGCCCTCGAAGGGGCGAAACAGGGTTTTCACGCCCCAGCCCTTGCGAAAATCGTCCGGCGCGCCGCGTGTATAGGCCTCGGTCACAAGGCCGGGGTTCCAATCGGTCAATCCGTTCGACCCCATCATGCGCCAGGTCACCACGATGCCCTGCGTGCCGGTCGGCACGGCATCCAGCAGATCGGGCAGGCGGCCCGCGCCCGTCTTGACGTACAGGAATTCATCGGCGTCCAGCGCGATCAGCCAGTCGGTGTCCAGCGTTTCGGGCTGGGTCTGGGCATGCGTCAGGGCGGTGGGTTGCGGTTTGCCGCCGGGGGCCACGGGATTGTCGCGGCGGATGACGCGCTCGCCCATCTCGCCCAGGCGGTCGAGCATCCGGTCCGTCCCGTCGCGGCAGTCATTCGTGTAGACGATCAGGCGCTCGGCCCCGATCAGCCTTTGCCACGCGACCCATTCCAGGAGCGCGGGCGCCTCGTCGCGCATCATGCTCAGGACCGTGACGTGGGCCATCGGGGTCAGAGCCGCGGCAGGGGCGGCCCGTCGCGCCGCAGCCCGCCACGATCTTCAAGGTGCCGGACCGTATCGGCGTCCAGGGTATAGAGCCTGTCATAAAGCGCGCGAAACCGCGCCTCGGCATCGGGCGCGTCGAACGCGGCCAACAGGGTTTGCTTGACCGGTTCGGCAAAGCCCCACGACCCGGTGCGCCAGCCGACCTTGGCCCGCCAAGTGTCGTAATCCGGTGCAGCGTAATGCACCAGATGCGCCCCGTCGGCGGGGCAGAGCAGGTGTTCGGGCAGGCGGTTGCCCTCGGCGTCATGGCCCCAATGCATCTTGAACCGCGCGCCGTCGAGGCCGGCGCGGTGAAAGCTCTTGCCCTCGGCATGGCCCACCAGGCCCAGGCGGGGGCGGAAAAGCTCTGCATCTTGCCCGTAGATCTCGTTCACCGCTTGCCGCGATATCGGCAGGCGCAGGGCCTCGCCCCCGTCTTGCAGGAACACCTGCTCGGCGCTGGCCACCCGAACCGAGGCGATGGCGGGCGAGAACCGCGCCGTGGCGTCGGCAAGCGTCTGGCCGGGAAACCACATCAATTCGTCCGCATCGAGGATCAGCACCCAGCCCTCGGATGCAGTGTGATAGCCGGTGGTCAGGGCGGCGCGTTGGCGGCGGGTGAACCGCGCGTCGGGTTTCGCCCCCATCTTGCGCCAGGTCTCGGGCGTGCAGGGGATCAGGTCGAGGCGCGGCTCGCCGGCCAGGGCCGTGCGCGCCGGGTCGTCGGGATCGTCGAGAAACAGGATGATCCGATCCGCCCCTTGCGACAGGTGCCATGTCACGAAGCGCCGCAACAGCGGCAGCGGTTCCTTGGCGATGGTGACGACGGTCAGGGTCATGGCGGGCCTTATGGGCGGGACGGTCGCGGCTCAGGCAAGGCCAAAGAACCGCTCCGGCACGATGGTGGGCAACCCCTGTTCGGTGGCGCGGGGGTCGGTCGCGGCACGGGGCCTTTTGGTGACGCTTCCGTCGGGTTCCACGGGGAATTGCCCCCGACCCACGGCACAGGCCTCGGCAAAGTCGATGGGGGCCGACAGCCCGTGATCGGCAATGGCCTCGAGGCGTCCCGTCTGGTGATCGACAAAGGAGCGATGCTGCTGCAACCCGCCACGCGCCGCGAGCCGTTCCTCGGCCACGGTCTTGTCGGCCAGCGCCATGTGGAACAGAAAAAAATGGTTCGAGATCACGGTCGGGCGGTTCAGCAGGCGATGCGCCCCCCCGGCCCAGTTGTTCCAGCGCGTGATGACGAAGGGCTTGGTGTATCGGTCGGCCACGAAGCCGCGCCGCCGCTGGCCCAGGATAGGTTGCGTGCGGTCGATCGGGGCGGTCTCGTCCTCCGCCTCGACCATGTCGACACCGAGGGCGAAGATATACCCCTGCTCGGTCAGTTCCTCAAAGGCTTGCGGCCAGTCGAGGCCCGAGGCCGGGTCGATCACCACGTATTCATCGACATCGCCGCGAATGACATGTTCGTAGCGTTTGCGCAGCTTGTTGGCGCGCCCCGACATCTCCTTGGCCATGAACCGGTCGTTCTTGATCCGGCGTCGCGGGGCCTCGAGCAAGACCTCGGTATGGATGCCGGTCAGATCGACCTCAGGCTCCCAATCGTCGCCGTCGATGACGACATGCAGGTTCTCGCGCCCGACGATGCCGCTGTAATGGTCGATCCATTTTTCCAGAAAGAATGTCTCGTGCCGCACATGGGTCAGCGCGCAGGCAAACTCCTTGGCCATCGTCGCCTCCTCAGGTGGTGTGCCAGTCCAGTTTCGTTTTCATGCGTCGTTCCAGGTCGCGCTGTTCGGCCTCGATCTGGTCTTCGAAGGACGCCTCCCACCCCAGCGCCGAGGGGATGAAGCCCGAGGCCGCAAGGTTGAGGCCGATATGGGCCATGTCCAGCACGGCATGGGTGTCGGCGTCGACGACCCGCCGGCCGGCCGGATGGAAATGGCCGCGCGGCGCATCGATGCGCAACGGGTCGATGCCCGCGAAGGCGCGGAACTGGGTGATGTAATCGTCGATATTGCTGGAGGGGCCGCGCGCGATGATCGCTACCTCGGTGTCGGGCGCGACCGCCATCGCCGCCAAATGCAGCGCCGCCCCATCGAGGGCCACGATCCGCCGTGCGGCCTTGTAGGTGGCCACCTGTTCCGCAAAGCTTTGCGTTTCGGGATGATAGACGGTGTAGCCGCCCTCTTGCATCAGCGCGTCGATGCGGGTTTCGATCAGGGTGCGCCGTTCGATCTCGGGCAGGGCGCTGCGGGACACATAGAGATCGCGCGGGCCATCGACGGCCGGTTCGATGGCGCCGAGGCTGCGGGCCATCCAGTCGCGGTAGTCTGGCCTACCTGCGATCATGTCTGCGGTCCCAAAGGCCGGATCGGGAATGACCAACTCCTCAATGGTCACGGGCGTTTGCGGGACGCGCACCGGCAGATGCGACAAGCCAAGCGCGGCTAGGATCGGCAACTGATGCCGGTAGAGGCGGCGTTCGTTGCGGGCCTCCTGCGCAGGAAGAAAGACAAGACCGGCCAAGGCCTTTTGCCCATCCGCGGCCCATAGGCGGCTGGTCGTCTCGGTCAGGAAACGGCCGAAATGCGGATCGAACATGCCCCCGTAAAGCCACCGCCCCGCGAGCCTGTCTTGCGGCGCTGTCTTGGGGCGGTCGGGCGCCATCGTGAGGGGGGCCGCGTGGTTGCGCCAGCAATGACCGCTGGGCAGAAACCGCCCATCCGCCGCCAACAGCCCGGCGGCCCGGCGTGTCTCGCCGGGTTCCTGCACCGACCACGGCACCAGCGTCACCTCGTGTTCGAGGATCGGTGGTGCGCAGATCGACCGGTCGGGTGCGAAATCGAGCGTCGCCGCGGGCGGACGGGCTTCGTCGGCCAGTTCGCGGACCCGACGCACGCCGACCTGACGCTCCAACTCATCCTGTGCGCGGTCCGTCAGGTCGGCCGTCTGCAAAAGGCCCCAGTTTCGGTAATGCACCGTGGTGATCCCCATCTCGTCGATGGGAACGGCGCTGTGGCGCATGCGGCCGCCAAGAATGAAATGGTCCTTCTGCGCCAATTCGTTCCAGCCCAGCCCGGCGCGTTTCATTGCCACCGGCAGCGTGATCTGATCCAGATAGGGCCGGCAGAACGGCGCGAGGCTGTCGACGGCGTCGACTGTCTGGGCGACCTCCATCCAGGTCTCGGCAAAGCTTTGGCCGTTGGCGCTGCGATAGCCTTCGGGAAAGATCACGATGCCGGAATTGAAATAGGGTGGCACCGGATCGCGCGGCTTGCGCGAAAGATAGACGCGGTCCTCGGGCACGGGCATGCCGCACGCGTCATAGACGGTATCCCACAGCCAATCGGGGGCCCAACCGATCGAGGTGGCCACGGTGCAGGTCACATGGTCGGGCGCGAACAGGCGTCGGATGTCATGGCCGGCCACCACGAGGATGTCACTGTCGAGAAAGCCGCCCCAGTCGGTTTCGCGCGGCTGCAGGCAGGCGACAAGCTTGTTTCCATGGGGGTAGGGCGGGTCGAACATCCCTTCGGTCTGCATCGGGCGTATCTCGCACCTCATGCGGTCGAGTGCCGTGACGACGGCCGGATCCAGCCTGTCGATCTTTTGTGCCGGGCAGTAGCCCACCAACGTGATCTCGGGGTCCAGGTGCGACCGGATGGAGGCAGCCAGAAAGCATGCGTAATACTGGTATTGCGGGGGCTCGACGATGAAGAACAGGGTGAGGGATGGTGTCATGTCAGGCCCACGTCATCTCGTGCCTTGCCAAGGGTTCTCCGAGGTCGGCCTCGGCCTCGGCCGCGGCGGAGGCGACCGTGTCGGCGGTGGGGGCGCTCCAGCCCTCTGCCGAGGGAATGAACCCCGCAGCCGCAAGTTGCGCGCCGGCCGAGGGAAAGTCGAGCGTGGCGTAGGTCTCGCGCTTTTTCACGCGTTTGCCGGCCCGGCTGAAAAAGCCGTTGATCGCCTCGACCCGCAAGGGCGCGATCCCGGCGAAATGGTTGAACTGCAGGATGTAATCCTCGATGTTCTGCGACGGCCCGCGGTTCAGAATGGCCACCTGTGTGGCCGGGTCGACCACCATCGCCGCAAGGTGCAGGGCCGAGCCATCCAGCGACACGATGCGCCGCGCCGCTTTCCACAGGGCGATCTGCTGCTCGAGCGGGTGTTCCTGCGGATGGATGACGGTGTAGCCCGCCGCCTCCATCAGGTGTTCAAGCCGATCCTCCATCAGGACCGATCCGCGCTTGGACGGAAGCCGCGAGCGCGAGACATAAACCGCCTCGGGGCCGTCGGCGGCGATCGCGGCGCCAAGGTTGTCGCGCATCCAGGCCCGGAATTCGGGGCGCCCGGCCATCATCTCTTCCATCCCGAAGCCGGGCGGCGGTACGGCCAATTCGTCGATCACGACCGGCTTTTGCGGCGCGCGGATCGCCAGATGCTCCAGGCCCATGGCCGCGAAAAACGGCAGAAGGTGGCGGAATTGCCGCCGCTCATGGGTGAGTTGCTGCTTCGGGTAGAATACGATGCCCTCGATCCCGTCCAGCGCGTCCAGTGCCCAAAGCCGTGTGCTGCTTTCGACCAGGAAATGGCCGAAATGGCCGTAACACAGCCCGCCGAACAACCATCGCCCCTCGAGGCGTTCGATCTGACCCATCTCGGCCGGCGGGACGGGGGGCACCGTGATCGGGCCCGCGCGATAGCGCCAGCATTGCCCCTCGGGCATGAAGGCCCCTGTGGCGTCGAACAGTCCCGCCGCGCGTTTCGCGCCACGAACCGGGTTTTCGCCCCAGGGAACAAGCGTCACGTCCCGGTGAAACCCCGCCTGCCACGCCATGGGGGCAAGCGGGTCGAAGTCGAGCGGCATCTCCTCGGGCTGGGCAGGGGGGAGTTGGAGTGCCGGTTGCATCACGCCTCCAACGCGGCGGCGGGGTCGATGCCCACCTCCTGGCACATGCGCCATGCATAGGAGTTTTCCAGCGGCGGGTGCTTGCGCCACCACGGTTTCGTCCCGTTGGTATAAAGGTGCACCGACACCGTCTGATCGGTGAACCAGCCTTCGACACGGCCATGGGGGTCGTAGAAGATGTCGTTGAGCTGAAACGGAACGGGGTAAAGGGCATCGGGCGTCATGGCGCGGTCGATATCGCCGGTCACACGGGCAAAATGGGTGAAAGCCTGCGGGCCGAAGGCCGTGCGCTCGGTCTTGTAGATCTTGACCGCGTGGGGGAGGTCATCGTTCTGGCGCGTGATCTTGCGGCGCTGGTTCTTGTTCCACCAGGGCGGGACCTCGGGCAGGTTGTCGTAGTAGTCCAGCAGCAGGTCCATCATTTCGCAGCTCTGCGGCAGGCCCACGACCCCGCAATTCAAGGCGCCGCGCATGCCGTGCCCGGCAAAGATCCACTCCCATTCATCGGGAAAGGGTTTGTGGCAGAAGGCATCGCAATCGATCCAGATCGCGCCCGTCTTTTGGATCATCTTGTAGCGAAAGACATTCGACAGAAAGCTGGCCGAGGTCTGTTCGACGATATCCATCGGGATATCCATGATTTCGGTCGCGGGGCGGATATCGACCCCCTCGGGGGCGTTGGTGACCGTGTCGGTACAATAGAGCGTGACCGGGTGCCCGTGGCGCAGATGCGACTTCAGGCAAAGTTGGTTGAGGTATTGCAGACGGTCGCCGATCCAGAGGGAGGCGACGGGACGACGGTTGAGTTCCACGGGGGTTCCCCTTGTTCCTGCTCGATGACGGGCGGCTTGTGCCGCGCTTGATCTGTTGCGGTGAATGTTCCTGATTTCATGGGCAAAGGCAAAGCCTTTGCGCGGCGTTTTCGAAGCATGTTGCAGAAATGAGCCTTGGCCCACCGCGGTTGCGGCGCGTCGCACGGGGGCAGCGCCGGACGGGGCATCGAGCCCCGTCCGGCGCTGGCGGCGAGGCCGCGGGCGAGGGGGCTGTCTGCCCCCTCGCGCACCCCCGAGAGGTTTCTGGCCAAGATGAAGGGGGATATGGGCTAGTCGCCCGGCTGGATCAGTTGGGCGGCTATATCGGCGTTTTCGGCCACGCCGTGAAGATCGAGGATGCTCAGCCCCACGCGCAGGCGGACTTGATCCGGCCCCCGTGTGGTGATCGTGGGGCGTGCATGCCAGCGCGACAGGTCATAGCGCTGATCCGGGCTCCAGCCCGCGATCACGGTGACGCCGCCCGGCGCGATGTGAAAGGTCTTGGCCCCGGCGCCGGCCTCGATCCGGGTCAGGCCAGCCCCCACATGGATGACATGGTCGCCCTCGCCGAGGTGCAACTGGTTGCGGCCGGGGCCGCTGTCGATGGTCGAGGCGCCCTCGCCATCGTGGATCAGGTCGTTGCCATGGCCGCCATGGATGTGGTTGCGGCCGGTGTTGCCATGGATCACGTCGTCGCCGGTGCCGCCATCGAGCGTGTCGCGCCCAGGCCCGCCATGCAGCGTGTCATTGCCCGCCTCGCCGTAAAAGGCATGCCGGCGATTGGCCTGCTTGGCCTTGGCGATCATCAGGTCGTTTCCGCCGCCGCCGTAAAAGGTGGCGGCCCCGTGTTTCGGGCCGATCATGATGTCGTCGCCATCGGACCCTTTGAGGTCGATCTCGACCCGTTCCGAGGTTTCGAATTCGATCGGGCTGTGGGGATGGGCGACGATCTGCAGGCGCTTGCCCTCGGCCACGTCGCCCTCGTGGCGTGCCACGACGGTGGCGATGCGGATCTTTTCCACATTGGCGGGGCAATGCAGCACGTAGTCATCCGGCCCGGCCATGTACCACAGGGTGTCGGTACCGCCGTCCTTTTCCTCGTGGATCTTTTCGGCGTCCGATCCGTAGGCCCAGTAATCATTGTTGCCGCGCCCGCCGGCGAGAATGACCGAGCCATCGACCGCCATCATGGCGTTGACGCCACCGGCGGGGTTCTCGAAGCCGCGCAGATCGAGGCCGAGCGACAGCGCGCCCTTGACCAGTTCGGCGCGGAGAAACTCCATCGGGGCCGTGGCGACGAGGTTCTCGGTCTCTCCGGGGTCGGTTTCGATGTCGTAGACGTGTTCCTCGCCATTGGGATAGCGGAAGTAGCGCAGGTGGCGGTAGCCTTCGACCGAGGGGCGGACCGACAGCGTGCCGAAGACCGAAGTGACCGGCGATTTCGTCTCGTCGAAACTGCCGAACCCGTCGCCGATCAGGGGCAGAAGCGATTGCCCCGAGGTCCAGTCGGGGCGCGGCGGCAGGCCGGCCAGGTGCATGATGGTCTTGGGGATGTTGTGCAGGCTGACGGGAAGGTCGATCTCTTGCCCCTGTTCCATCGATGCATGCCAGATGCCCAAGGGAATATGGGCGGCGCTGTCCCATTGGCTCATCTTGTGGAAACTGTCGTGGTTGCCGAGGTTGAAGCCGTTGTCGCTGAGGAAGATGACGGTGGTGTTCTGACCCAGTGGTGAGGCGTCAAGCGCATCGAGGAAGCGGCCGATCTCGTGATCGACATGGCTGATGGCGGCGAAATAGGCGCGCACGACCTGACGCCAGGCCTCGTCGCCGGCCTTTTCCGGGGTCCAGACCCCATTGGCGATATAGGCGGCCTCGTAGACGGCGAAACCGGGCTGGGGGCCGAAGTAATCCTCGGCATGGGCGATGTCGGGCCAGCGGATCGCGGCGGGGTCGTATTGCGCGTAGAACCGATCCGGCGTGATCAGGTTGTAATGCGGATGCTTGAAGCCCAGCTGGATCAGGTTGCGCCGGGTCGGATCGGCGCGATCCAGGAAATCGATGGCGTTCTGGGCGACCCAAAAGTCGTAGAACCGGTCATCCTGGCTGCCGTCGTCATCGGGGTGGTTCACGCCCTTGATGCCGGGGCCACGGTCGAGATAGGCATGCACGCCGCGCCGCCGCCCCTTGTCTTCGGCCTCGGGCTCTTCGTGAAAGAGGATGCGGCGATACTCTTCCGGCATGGGGCGGTAATTGCTGTCCACCTTGCCGGTCGTGAAGGTATGAAACCCCGCGCGGCGCAGGTCGTATTGCCAGGCGCGTTCGGGGCGCATCACGTCGCGCCAGAAACGGTTGAGGTCCACCAGCCCGGTGCGGAACGGCGACAGGCCGGTGGCGATCTCGGCCCGGCAGGGCGCGCAGAGCGGCACGGTGGCATAGGCGTTGGAAAACCGCGCGGCGCGGGCCATGAAGCGGTCGAGGTTGGGGGTCTGAATGCGGATGCCGAAACTGTCGCGCCAGGTGTAGACATCGATCATGTCATCCACCCAGATCAGGCAGATATGGCTGTCGGCGATGGCGTCGGGGCTGAAGGTCATGTTTCGTCCTCCGACCACAGACGATAGCGGGCAAGCTCGGTCACCAGGCGGCGATCCTCGGGCGCGTCCGACTGCAAAAGGGCGCGACCGGGCCAGAGCCAGGTATCGAGGATCAGGGCCGCCCCCAGTTTCTTGAGCAGGCGGGGCCGTTGGTCGCGGCAGCCGATGAACAGGCTGGCGGTCCCTGACAGGATGGGCGCGCCTGCCTGCGCCTCGTCGCGCGCGCCCCCCAGAACCTGCAGCGCAAGATGCCTGCCGCCGAGAGAGAGCAGGGCCGTCTGCGGGGCGTCCGCCTTTGGCAGGGGGACGCTGACCGTGGCGCTGTTGGCGTCGTCTTTCAGGGTCAGCGTGGCGCCGTCGGCGCTGAGAAACAGGTAATTGCCGCTGTTGCCCTTGGCGTGGACGGCGGTGTTCACGGTCATCAGCGTGCGCGGTTCGGCACCGGGCGGGGCGTACCACCGGATGGCCGCAGTAAGGGTGCCTGCATCCCTGAGCGCCCCGTCAACGCCGACGCCGCAATGGGTCTGATCGCGGCATTGCAGGCCGGTCAGATCGCCGGCATGGCCGATCTGTCCATGGCCTTCGCTGGGCGGGGTCGGGTAGGCCACCAGATCCCCGGCCTCGGGTGTCCAGGCGGAAATGGCCCCGTTGGCGCGGTCGATCTGGAACCTGTCTTCCTGCCCGTGCCACCAATGGCCGCCGCTCTCTTCAAGGATCGGGGCGAAGGCGCCGGCCGGATCGTTGCACAGCGCGCCGCCGGGCAGCGGGGTGTCGAGCGACAGGCTCATGTGCGGCCCTTCCGAACGGGCAAACGGGCGGGCAGGGCCCAACGGAACAGTCGCGTGTCGGTCCGACTGTCGAGCCACCATGTATCGCGCAAGCCCCCGGTGTTGCGGCCGCCATGGGCCTCGGCCCCGCAGGCATAGGCCAGGCCCAGGTCGCGGCCCTCGGGCGTGCGGTCGCAATGGACGAGGATGGCCTGGGCATCATCCGGGGCAATCTCGACCTTGGTGATCCGGGCCCCGGTGGTGTCGCCGCTCAGGTGAAAGCCCGCGGTCCCGCCCGCGCCCAGCAGGTCGTCGGGGTCGATAACCAGATCGCCCTGGGCCTGCGCGATGACGCGGATCACCTCGGGGGTACCCGGCTCGTGTTCGGCGAGAAACAGGGTGGGGCAACGCCAGTCAGGGCCGGCGGCAATGGCGGCGGCGGTCATTTCGGCCATCTGCACGCGCGCCTCCTCGGTCGGGCGGTCGAACGCGTCGAGCGCAAACATGTAGGCCGGGGCGGAATGGATGAATTTGTGATCGCCGTGGTTCCAGGCCAGTTCCCACTGTCCCTCCAACGCGGCGGCTGGCGCGACCTCGGGCAGGCCGGGTTCGAAGCGCGCCACGAAGAGCGGCTTGTCATAGCCAAGCGCCCACAGCCCCTCTTCCAATCGGTCCATCAGCGCCAGCATCCCGTCGCGATAGGCCGTGGCATCGGGCGAGGTATCTTCCAGCGCGTAATCGAGGCAGATCGCCAGCAGGCGCGGCTTGCGCCCCATGCTTCGCGCCGCATCGCGCAGGTTCTCGGCCGCGATCAGCAGGTTCTCGGCGGCGCGCCCCCGCGCGAGGTCGGCGGCGGTGGCCGAGCCGTCGGTTTCAACACGCGTCACGAGCAGGGGCAGCGGCTCGAATTTCTCCAGTTGCCAGAACAGCATGGTTTCGGCGGCCAGCGCCTCGTGCGTCATCTCACGCAGGTGTTCCAGCCGGTCGGTCTTGACGGCCATCTCGAATCCGGCATGGCCGACCGCCCCGATATCGTCGGCCGGTGCCACGATATGCGGGGGAAAGGCGGCTCGGCGCGGATTGGCCAGCGCCGCACGGGGGCCACCGATGCCCAGGATGCCAAGGACCGCGCCGGGGCTGTCGGCCAGGATATCGCCGCCCGACACGGGTTTGCGAAAGCCGCGCACGCCCTGTTCGCCGGGCAGCCGCGCAGAGAAGCGCAGCCAGGCCCGCTGCTGACGGATATCCCAGGCATCCACACCGGCCAGGGCCGCCTCGGCGTCGATACCCTCTGCGCTGTTGGGCTGCGCCGCGCTGGGTGCGGCGGTCGCCCTGGGGGCGCTGGGACCCCTCCAAGGCGCAGGGCGATATCCGCGATCACCTTGTCGGACAGGCGCATCACCAGCCCCGAGGGATCGTAGCGGATCACGTCGCCATTGGGGGCGTGAACGACGACGCCGTGGCTTGGCACCTGTACCGCGTCGTCTTTGGGGTTGTCGCTCACCGGCTGCTCCCGTCGTGATGTCTGCGCGAGACTAGACCCGCCCCGCGCCGCTTCCAAGCCCTGGACATGTCATTGGCACCTGTCGAATTGCAGGCTGCCCGAGGTTGCGCGCTCGGGATCCTCGGCAAAGCCGGCCGTTCGCAGGACCGGCGCGTAGCGAAGCCGGAATTCGTCGGCCTGTTCGTCGGACACGAAGGGGATGACCACGCGTCTGACGGTTTTCAACTCGAGCTTGGCCAGCAGCTCGGGCGGCAGGTCGCCCGGTCGCGCGATGCGCAGCGCGTCGGGGCGAAAATCGTGCAGGTAGGCGGCCAGCCCCCCCGCCCCGTCCGCGCCGTCGCCGGGCAGGCGCAAGGGCCCGTCGCTGAGCTTGAGCCGTGCGGTATCCGTGATCCCGTTATGGGCGGCAATGCGGGTGGCCATCTCGATCAGGGCCGCGCGGCTGTCCTGACCCAAATAGACCAGCCCGTCGCTGATCTGGACGGTGCGCATCGGGATAAAGCCGATCCCGGCCCCGATTTCCAGGACCCGGCTACAGCCCGACAGGTAGCCTGCGATATTGCGCGCGTGGCGACGCTCGAACCGTCCGATCAGCACGGCAGACAGTGCCTCGGGCGCGAAGATGCGCGGATCGGCGGGCAATTCGATCTCGTGATTGGCGACCCATTCGACGGCGATGTCGCCCGAGATGTCGATCTCGCCCTCCATGTACGGATCGCCATCGGGCGCGGCCCAGCCCGCGACGGTCTCGTTGCGGCGCTCGTCCTTGGGCTGGTCGGCAACCTTTTTTTCCACCCGGCTCATCAGGGCCGCGATCTTGGCGGGGTCGCGGGGCTGCGGCGGCTTGGCTTCGACCTGCGTGATGGGGACCTTGCCGGCCTCGATCAGGCTGTCCTTCAGCTGCTGGTACGCCTCGGTCTTGCGATAGTCGTCCAGACGCTTTTCCACCCGCTCCAGCGCGGCGAAGTGCAACTCGTTCAGAACGGGGTCTTTCAGCAAGTCCTCGACGATTTCGGCGCGGCGTGCGGCGTGGCGCAGGATGGCGGTATCCTCGACCTCGTTGCGGTCCTGCAACGACCAGTAATCGGCGTTGTACTTGTCTTTCTTGTTGTTCACGTTGCCGCGGAATTTGCGCACGGCATAGCTGTCGACCGATTTGACGGCGTAATGGTTCATCTGCGCCCAGTCATAGCCGATCGTCCGCCGGATCGAGCGCCAGCCGCGAAACTTGAAATAGTCCTCCATCGGCCGCCCCGAGCCGTTGAGCCATTTCACGCTGTCGGGAAAGTCGGTCTCCAGCCACTTGTTCTTGATCGAGGGGCGGTGGATGCCGAGTTTCCAATACTGGTGGTCGAACTTGAACAGCGTCTTGACCCCCCAGCCCTTGTTCCAGAGCGGCGGCGCGGCGCGGGTGTATTGCTCGGTGACCGGTGCGCGCGACCAGTCCACCACGCCGCCCGAGCCAAAGATCCGCCATGTGATGACGATGCCGTTCGCGCCTTGGGCCACCGCGTCGTCCAGCATCCCCTCGAGCGTGCCGGACGGATGGGTAATCGCCAGGAATTCGTCGGCGTCGAACACCAGCACCCAGTCGGCGTTGCGCACCAGCGGTTCGGCCTGGGCATGGTTCAGCGCCGAGGGCTGCGGTTTCTGCCCCTCGGGGATGTCGTTGGGCCGGTGATAGCCAAGCCCAAGCTCTTCCAGCCTTTGCAACATCTCGACCGTGCCGTCGGAACAATCGTTGGTGTAGACAAGAATATCGGTGAAGCCGACCGCGAGGTGATGGGCAAACCATTCCAGCAGGAAGGGCGCTTCGTCCTTCATCATCGACACGCCCATGACCGTGCCGTGCTTCGAGCTGTTTTTCAGATGCTGCACGCCTCGGATGCCCCTTTGCGGGCGGTCTTAATTTGGCACGGGCATAACATGGGTCGCGGGCCGGAATCCACCGGCCATGCCGGGGCGGGGCGGGGAAAACTGCGCGGAGGGCCTGTAAGCCGGATTCTGTCCAAGGGGTCGCCCCCTCTGGATGACCATTCCTCTAGGCGCACCGTTGCCGATACGCTCGGGCTGCCAACCCGGATCGCGGGGGTGAAGCGCCCCGTGATGCGATCCCTATTCGGCATTGCTCCCGGTGGGGCTTGCCGTGCCGCCCCTGTTGCCAGCGGCGCGGTGGGCTCTTACCCCACCGTTTCACCTTTTCCCCGGCGGACCGGGGTAGTCTCATTTCTGTGGCGCTTTCCGTCGGATCGCTCCGCCCGGGTGTTACCCGGCACCGTTGCTTCAGGGAGTCCGGACTTTCCTCGCGGTGTTGCCACCCCGCGGCCATCCGGCCCTCCGCGCAGGGTGGATCTATGACTGCGCCGGCGTGCGGTCAATCACCGTATCGCGCGGCAAGCTCTGCGGCGATGCCGCAATCGATGGCATCCAGCGGGCCGGCGGCGGCAGGGCGGAAATGCAGGCGCAGGGCGCGCAACAGCAACTCATCCGACAGATCGGGATAGCCGAAGGCCCGGGCATCGCGGCGAAACGCGTGCGGGTCGGTGCCGTTCGCCGGCGTCCACTCCGGCCAGATGGCCAGACCCTGCCGCGCCAGTCGCCGCCAGTCGAATCGCGGGCCCGGATCGGACTTGCGCGCGGGTGCCATGTCGGAATGGGCAATGACGCCCTGCGGGGCGATGGACCAGCGGGCCAGGAGGCCGGCAAGGGTGTCTTCCAACGCATCCATCAGCGGCGCGGCGAAGGGGGAAAACCCGTCATTGTCCAGTTCGATCCCGATCGAACGGGAATTGACATCCTCCGCGCCGCGCCACGTTCCGGCCCCCGCATGCCAGGCGCGGCGATCCTCGGCGACCAGTTGGATCACATCGCCTGTCCGCGAAATCAGGTAATGCGCCGACACCTCGCGCGCGGGGTCGCACAAGGCCCGCTCGGCCGCGTCGCAACTGGTCATGGCCGTATAGTGCAAGACGACCAGTTCGGGCCGGTGCCCGCCCCGGCGCGGCCCGTGATTGGGCGAACGCATGCCGCCTTAGCCTTGCGGGGCGGGCGGCACCCAACCGCAGACCCGTCCGTCGCCGTCGGGGTCTAGGCCATCGGGGTCGATGCTGGGACCGCCATTGGCGATGAACCAGTTCTGCGCGGCCCCGGCGGTTGCGAATTGTGCGCAACCCGGCGCGCTGGTGTCGGGCGGGCTGCCGCCGCCCGGAAGGGCCAGCGCCTCGTCCTCGGCTGGCAGAGCCGGCAATCCGCGGCCGGCCGGGGCGGCGGGGCCAGCGGCCGAGGACGTTTCGCCCGGCGCGGCGTCCGCGGGGGCGGGCGCGCCCACCGCCGGATCCGCCGGTTGGATGCCCTGGGCTTCGGCTTCGGCCTCGGCGATGGCGGCTGCGGCCTGGGTCGCGATGTCGGTGGTGTCGGCGGCGGTTCCCTGGGCTGCGTCTGCCCCGATGGACGGCTCCCCGCGCAGGGTGGTCCGCCGCGCCTCGAAGGCTTCGCGCGCCTGCAGATCCACCGTCGCGGGAACGTCGCTTGGGACGCCACCGCAGGCGGCCAACCCCAAAAGGGCCGCCAGTCCCATGCCGTATCTTGTCATTGCTCGGCCTCGTCGCGGTATCGTTGCGGCGAGATTACCACCATTTCTCAGGCTTCGCCACAAAACCGGCGGCGGTTTCCATGGCATAGGCCGTGTTGAGCAGATCGCCCTCTTCCCATGGCCGGCCGATCAATTGCAGCCCGAGGGGCAGGCCCTTGGCATCCAGACCCGCGGGCACCGAGATGCCGGGCAATCCGGCAAGGTTCACCGTCACGGTGAAGACGTCGTTGAGATACATCTGCACCGGGTCGTCGAACTCCTGCCCCAACTGGAACGCTGCCGAGGGGGTGGCGGGCGTCAGGATCGCATCGACCCCTTCGGCAAAGACCACGTCGAAATCGCGCTTGATCAGCGCGCGGACCTTGCGGGCACGGTTGTAATAGGCGTCGTAGAAGCCTGCCGACAACACGTAGGTGCCGACCATCACGCGGCGCTTCACCTCGGCCCCGAACCCATCGGCACGGGTTTTCTCGTACATCTCGGTGATGCCGTCGCCCTGCTCGAGCTTGGCGCGGTAGCCAAAGCGCACGCCGTCATAGCGCGCGAGGTTCGAGGACGCCTCGGCGGGCGCGATGACGTAATAGGCGGGCAGGGCGTATTTCGTATGCGGCAGGCTGATCTGGCGCAACTCGGCCCCGGCGTCCTGCAACATCTCGGCGCCACGTTCCCACAGCGCGGCGATCTCGGGGGGCATGCCGTCCATGCGGTATTCGGTGGGAATGCCGATGACCTTGCCGCGAATGTCGCCGGTCAGCATCGCCTCGAAATCGGGCACGGCGCGGTCGGCACTGGTGGAATCCTTGGGGTCGTGGCCCATCATCGCCTGGCCCATGATGGCCGCGTCGCGCACCGTCTTGGTCATCGGCCCGGCCTGATCCAGCGACGAGGCGAAGGCCACGATGCCCCAGCGCGAGCACCGCCCATAGGTCGGTTTCAGGCCGACGATGCCCGTGAAGGCGGCAGGCTGGCGGATCGAGCCGCCGGTGTCGGTGCCGGTCGCCGCAAGGCACAGATCGGCGGCCACGGCGCTGGCCGACCCACCGGACGAGCCACCGGGCGTCAGGGCCTCGGTCGAGTCGTCGGCACGCCACGGGTTGACCGCGTTGCCGTAAACGCTGGTCTCGTTCGAACTGCCCATGGCGAACTCGTCCATGTTCAGCTTGCCCAGCATGACCGCGCCCGCGTCCTTCAACCGGCCCGAGACGGTGGATTCATATTGCGGCCTGAACCCTTCGAGGATCTTGGAGGCCGCCTGGCTGGCCACGCCCTCGGTGCAGAACAGATCCTTGATGCCGATGGGGATGCCGCACATGGCCGGCGCATCGCCCGACTTGATCCGCGCATCGGCGGCGCGCGCGCGGTCGAGCGCGATCTCGGGCGTTTTGTGCACGAAGGCCCCCAGCACATCGGCACCGTCGATGGCCGCGAGGCAGGCCTCGGTCAACTCGACACTGCTCGTATCGCCCTTGCGCAGGGCGTCGCGGGCCTCGGCGATGGTGAGTTTCGACAAATCGGACATGGCGATCACTCCACCACCTTGGGCACTGCAAAGAACCCCTCGCGCGCGTCGGGCGCATTGGCCAGAACCTTGTCGGGCTGGTTGCCGTCGGTCACCACATCCTCGCGGCGCTTCAGGCGCATGGGCTCGACGCTGGTCATGGGGGCCACGTCATCGACATCCAACTCGTTCAATTGCTCGATGAAGCCGAGGATCGCGTTGAATTCCTGCGCCAGCGCCGGCAGGTCGTCGTCCTCGACCTTTATGCGGGCCAGTTTCGCCACCTTGGCGGCGGTTGCGGTGTCGATGGACATCGGGCGGTCTCCGTCACTCGGGCCGGCCCCCGTGGGGCCTTCGGGTCACGGCGGGTTTAGCGAGGCCTCCGAGGCGCTGCAAGCGGTGAAGCGCGCGGCCCGGTCTGCATCGGATTGGGCGAAAACTCCTGAAAGTCGCCATATTGCCGACAGGTTTGATGCCGAGGCTGGGGTCGGGAAATCCAAAGATCGCGCCAAACGCAACGAAGGTGACTCCAATGGAACGTATCACGAAGATAGTACTCAGTATCGTCTTTCCCGGTATCGTCGGCTTTTTCGCGGCCTGCATTCTCGTCTTGCCGCAACTGATCCTGCGCGGCATGGACTTTGCCCAGTCGCTGGCCGTGGGGGTGATCCTGTCGGGGCTGTGCGCGGCGCTCTGCGCGCGCTGCCTGCGCAGCCGGATTCAACCCGCCCCCGTGCGGGACGGGCAGGCATCCGCCGCCATGGCCGCGGAATAACGCGCTCTTCCCCTTTACCCGGCGCGGAACGAAGACCACTCTTCCCGGCAGAGTGACCAAACGGGAGAGGAGGGCACGGCCGTGAAATACACGTGGCTGGGACATGCGAGCATCAGGCTGGAGATCGGCGGGCAGATCCTGCTGATCGACCCATGGGAAACCGGCAACCCGATGTGGCCCCAGGATCGGCGAGACGAGATGCTGGCCGGGGCGACGGCGATCCTGATCACCCATGGCCATGGCGATCACACCACCGATGCCGTGGCGCTGTCGCGCGAACTGGGCCTGCCCCTTTACGGTATCTACGACCTGATGAGCCACTGGGCCGAGGCCGAGGGCGTCGAGACCGTGGGCTTCAACAAGGGGGGCACCGTCGCCATCGGCGAGGTGCGCGTCACGATGGTGAATGCAAACCATTCCTCGTCGATTTCAACGCCGCATGGGCCGATGTATGCCGGGGCCGAGGCGGGATACATGATCCACGCAGAGGGGCGCACGGTCTATGTGTCGGGCGATACCGACGTGATGGCCGACATGAAGGTGTTGCAGGATCTGCACGCGCCCGAGATCGGCATCCTGTGCGCCGGCGGGCATTTCACCATGGATATGAAGCGTGCGGCCTATGCCGCCTCGAACCTGTTCGATTTCAAGACAGTGATCCCGGTCCATTACAAGACCTTCCCGCTGCTGGCGCAGGACGCCGAGATGCTTGTCGCGGCCCTGCCCAGCCGCAACGTCGTGGCGCCCGAAGTGGGCGAAACGGTCGAGCTATAGGCGCGCGTTTTCCTCAAGGAAAACGGCCCGGAAATCTCGAGATTTCCGGGTCGCCGCTTACAGAACGCGCGCCATTTCGACGGCGGGAAAGGTCACGCCGGGTTCCAGCGTTATGTCGATCTCGGCGCGGTCCTCGAACCCCATCGTCCGATAGAAGGGCACGGCGCTGCGGGTCGACTGGCACAAAAGCCAGGTGATCCCCTGCGCGCGCGCCTTGTCGAAGCAATGTTCGAGGATGGCGCTGCCCAGCCCGCGCCGCGTCGCCTCGGGGTGGGTCACGACATGCCGGATATGGGCTACGTCGCGCGGCCCGACGTCGCCCTGTGGGCCGCCATGGGTCCAGCCGCCGGCGGCCAGCGCGCGGCCCCCGGCATCCTCGGCGACGTAATAGCTGCCACAGCGCAGCAACTCGGGCCGGGCGCGCGCGATGACGGGCAGGGTGGTTTCCAGAACTTCGGCCGTATAATCACCGCCCAGCAGAACCGGGTAGCTTTCGGACAGCAGGGCATCGATGGCCGCCATGTCGGCGGCCGTGGTGGGGCGGATCTTGATCTCGGGCAGCATGGCCGTGACTTTCGTAACCTGAAAAACAAAAAGGCCGCGCAGTGTGTGCGCGGCCCGGACTGTCGGAATATGGAGGTCGATCTTACTTGATCTTGCCTTCCTTGTATTCGACGTGCTTGCGCGCGACGGGATCATACTTTCGTACGGTCATCTTCTCGGTCATCGTGCGTGCGTTTTTCTTGGTCACGTAGAAGTGGCCGGTTCCCGCCGTGGAGTTCAGGCGGATCTTGATGGTGGTCGGCTTCGCCATGGTGGGCTCCTCGGGATAGGGGCGGGGCGGGGCGCAGCGATACGCCCGCAGGTCATTGAAGTGCGCCTTTTACCGGGCACACGGCAGGAGTCAACCGCGAAATCGCCCTTTACAGAAGGCCATTCGCAAGGCCCCAGCCCAGACCGGCCAGCGCCATGAGCGGCAGCGCCACGATCAGGTCCAGCTTGCGCCAGAGGATCAGCAGCGCGGCCAGCGCCGTCAGGATCAGCGCGCCGGGTTGCCAACTCGCCGTATCGGGCAGCCACAGCTGCATCGGCCCGATGCTGACCTGCGCCACCTCGGAAAAGAGGACATGCAGCGCGAACCAGAGCGACAGATTGGCGATGACCCCCACCACGGCGGCGGTGATGGCCGACAACGCGCCGGTCAGCCGCGGTTGCGTCGCGATCCACTCGACATAGGGGGCACCGGCGAAGATCCACAGAAAGCACGGCGCAAAGGTCACCCACAAGGTGACCAGAGCGGCCGCAACGCCCAGGATCGTGCCGCCCTCGAACGCGCCGGCCAGAAAGCCCACGAACTGGGTCACCAGGATCAACGGGCCCGGTGTCGTCTCGGCCAACCCCAGCGCATCCATCATCTGTGCCGTGGTCAGCCAGCCATGGGTCTGGACGACCTCCTGCACCATCCAGGCGAGGACGGCATAGGCCCCGCCAAAGGTGACGACGGCCAGCTTGGCAAAGAACAGCCCGATCTCGGCCAGCGTTCCGCCGGGCGCCACAAGCCACAGGGCCGCAAGCGGCAAGAGCCAGATCGCGCCCCACAGCAGGACGGTGCGCAAGGTTCGCGACAGCGGCACGGCGTGGGCCGGGGTGCCCGCGCCGGGACGGGCGCTCAGCGCGCCGATCAGGCCCGCGCCAAGCACGATCACGGGAAAGGGCAGGGCAAAGGCAGACAGCCCAAGGAACGCCGCGATGGCAAGGCCCCAGGCCAGGGGGGCATGCAGCGCCTTTTTCGACACGCGCCACAGCGCCTGGGCGACGATCACGATCACGGCGGCCTTGATGCCCAGAAACAGGGCCTCGGCCACGGGGATGTCGCCGTAAGCGGCATAGAGCGCCGCCAGCGCGAAGATCACGACAGCGCCGGGAATGACGAAGAGCAGCCCGGCGATCAGCCCGCCCAGTGGGCCTTGCAGCCGCCAGCCGGCATAGGTGGCCAGTTGCATCGCCTCGGGGCCGGGCAGCAGCATGCAAAAGCTCAGTGCGTTGAGAAACTGCTTTTCGCTCAGCCACGGCCGGTCTTCGACCAACTCGCGATGCATCAGCGCGATCTGCGCCGCCGGGCCGCCGAAACTGAGCAGACCGATGCGGCCAAACACGCGGGTGATGTCGCTAAGCGTCGGGGCGGGCGTTTCCATGATGCCGCCTTATACCGGCCCCCTGCGATTGCCATGTGAAACTTGCGTGACAGGGCGGGGCAAAAGGAAAGGCCGGGCACCCGGCCCGGCCTGACACGGTTTCGATAGGGGCGCGGTTATTCGCGGTTACCCAGGAATTGCAGCAGGAACATGAAGAGGTTGATGAAGTCGAGATAGAGACGCAGCGCGCCCATGATCGCCGACTTGTCCAGCCATTCCTGATCGCCATACTGGGCGTGGTCGATGTATTCCTGCTTGATCGACTGGGTGTCATACGCGGTCAGCGCCGCGAAGATCAGCACACCGATCACCGAGATCGCGAAGGCCACGGCCGAAGACGCCAGGAAGATGTTCACGATCGACGCCACGATCAGCCCGATCAGACCCATCATCAGGAAGGTGCCCCATCCCGACAGATCCTTTTTCGTGGTGTAGCCCCACAGGCTGAGACCCGCGAAGGCGATGGCCGTGATCAGGAAGGTCTGGGCGATCGACACGCCGGTGAAGACGGCGAAGATCCAGCTGATCGACAGGCCCATCACCGCGGCGAACGCGTAGAAGAACAGTTGTGCGGCGGCGGCCGACAGCTTGTTGATGACGGCGCCGAAGGCAAACACCATCAGCAGCGGGGCGAACATGACCACCCAGCCCAGGATGTTGGGCTGCATCGTTTGCGGGTCGCGGAAGATGGCCATCAGCGTCGGGTTCGACCCGACGGCCCAGGCCACACCGGCGGTTACGAGCATGCCCACCGACATGGTGGCATACACCTTGTTCATGTGCGTGCGCAGGCCCTGGTCGATTTCGGCGGGCAACGCCCCTGCGCGGGCGCGGGCCGTATGATAGTCAGCCATGCAGTCCTCCTGAGACAAACAAGTGTCTGGGCGCCAAAAACGGCGGACGCCCATCCTCACGCGAAATATCGGCAAGGACGGGCGTCAATTCAAGAGCCAACACCCTTGGCGGGGCTGCAAGCTCGATAGTTTTTGGCTATTGGCCTGGGTCAGACAGCAGCGCCTTACCAAGCCCCCAGCGACCAGGCCGGACGCAGCGCTTCGCGCAGCGCCTCGCCCTCGGTCAGGCCGATGTCGCGCCGGGCATGCGCGTCGAGCGCGGCAAGCTGCCGGCGTTGGCGCCAGGTGGCATAGGCGCGCCCGATCAGGGCGGCAAGATTGAACGGGCGCCGCGACGGCGCAAGACGGGCAGTGGCAAGAGTGGCCATGGCAACACCTTTCTGGAATCGTGAAATGAGGTTGGGGAACCATTTCGATGCTTGATATATGCGGTGCAGCAAGGCATTTTTAAAGTGAATGTTACTGAACTTTTGAATCAAGGATCATGATGTGCCGCGAAATCTGGATATGACGGCGCTGCGCGCCTTTGTCGCCGTGGTCGATGCCGGCGGGGTCACCAAGGCGTCGGGGTTCCTGAACCTGACGCAATCTGCCGTGTCGATGCAGTTGAAACGCCTTGAAGAGTCGATCGGCGTCGGCCTGTTCGACCGCTCGGCGCGGCGCTTGTCGCTGACCGCAGCGGGCGAGCAGATGCTTGGCTACGCCCGCCGCATGCTGGATCTCAACGACGAGGTTTTGGGCCGTCTGACGGCCCCCGGCTATGTCGGCGAACTGGTCCTTGGGGTGCCTAGCGACATCGTCTACCCGGCGATTCCGCAGGTTTTGCAACGGTTCAACGCGGCCTTCCCGCGCATGAAGGTGCAGTTGGTGTCGTCCTACACGTCGCGGCTCAAGCGGATGCTGGATCGTGGCGAGGTGGATGTGATCCTCACCACCGAGGATCATGTCGGCACAGGGGGCGAAACGCTGATGGAACGGCAGTTGATCTGGGTCGGGGCACATGCCGGGCAGGTCTGGCGTCAGAGGCCGCTGCGGCTGGCCTTTGAACATGCCTGCATCTTTCGGCGTGGTGTGCAGGACGCGCTGGATGCCGCCGCGATCTCGTGGGAAATGGCGGTCGAGAGCGACTCGACCCGCACGGTCGAGGCCTCGGTTTCGGCCGATCTGGCGGTACATGCCTGTATCGAAGGGACCGAACCGCCCTATGTCGAGCGCATCGACCACAATGGCGCGCTGCCCAATCTGCCGCGCATCAAGATCAACCTTTACCGCGCCGAGTTGAGCCGCAGTGAACCCGCCGGGGCGCTGGTCGATTTCATCCGGCAGGCCTATCGCGCGCTGTGACGCCGCGGCTGCGGATCGGTCAGATCGTCACCACGACCTTGCCGGCCACGCGCCGATCCTTCAGCAGGCCCAACGCCTCGGCAGCAGCCCCCAGCTCGCGTGTCGCCCCGATGTGCGGGGCGATCCGGCCCTCGGCATACATCTGCATCAGCTCCGAAAGGCTGTCGGTCAGGATCTGCGGGGCGAATTTCAGGTAGCCGCCCCAATAGAGGCCGATGACGTCGATATTCTTGACCAGCAAATGGTTCGCGGGGATCTGCGGAACCGTGCCGCTGGCAAATCCGATGCACAGGATGCGACCCAGTGGATTGGTGGCGCGCAGGGCCGCCGTGAACATGTCGCCGCCGACGGCATCATAGACCACATCCGCGCCGCCAAGGTCCTTGACCGCGCCGCGCAGGTCGACCTCGGTCGCATCCAGCAGGTGCCGGGCCCCGGCCGCGCGGGCGGCCTCCAGCTTGTCGGCGCCGCGCGCGACGGCGATCACCTCGGCCCCCATGCCCGCCCCCAGTTCGACCGCCGTCAGGCCCACGCCGCCGCCCGCCCCCAGCACCAGCAGGCGCTCCCCCTGACCGAGTCGGGCCCGCCGCGCCAGGGCGACGTGACTGGTGCCATAGGCCACGAGAAAGCCGGCGGCATGGGTGTCCGGCATCATGTCGGGGATCGCAACGCAGCGCGCGGCGTCGAACACGCCATATTCGGCCAGGCCCCCCTGACCCGCAAAGACCGCCACCCGTGTGCCCGGCGCGGTCCCGGTCACCCCCGGCCCCAGCGCCTCGATCGTGCCGGCGATCTCCATGCCCAGGGTAAAGGGCGGGGCGGGCGTGTCCTGATACCGGCCCGACATCATCAAGAGATCGGCAAAATTCAGCCCGCAGGCCGAAATCCGCACCAGAACCTGCCCGGGGCCGGGCACAGGGCAGTCGGTTTCGACCAGTTGAGGGGCCGTGTCGAAGCCCGTGACCTGGAATGCGCGCATACTGCAGCCCCTTTTCGTGACAGTCCTTTGGCCAAGGCTAGCCGCTGTGGTCGCGGGCGGCCAGAGTGCCGTCTTCACGGGTAAATGATAACTGCGCGAATTAACCCCATTGCATACACGCGAAGGGCGAGTAATCTAGTGTGCATGCGGTTCAGGCCCGTGGACGCGAGTGGGTGCGATGAAATCACCACTTGGGATTGATCTGCGCTTTTGGAGCGCTAATTGCACACTGTCGCGTTGGTTGAGCGGCACTCGCCACGTGGTTTCAAACGACCCACGGCACGCTAAGACAGGTTTGGCAACACAAAGGAGAATGTCGTGAAACACCCGGTTGATGTTCACGTCGGCAAGCGCGTCCGGCATCGCCGCTGGATGGTCGGCATGACGCAGCAGCAGCTGGCCGAAAAGGTCGGCATCAAGTTTCAGCAGATCCAGAAATACGAAACCGGCATGAACCGAGTCAGCGCGTCGCGCCTTTGGGACATTGCCGAGGCCCTGACTGTTCCGGTCAGCTATTTCTTCGACGGCATGGACGGTGCCAAGGTCCTGTCGGAGGGCGCTGCGACCGAGGCCTCCGGGCTGCCCGACGACATTCTTGCCGACAAGGAAGCGTTGGAACTGATCCGCTCGTATTACGCGATCCCGGAAAATCAGCGTCGTCGCCTGTTCGAACTGGCCCGCGTGCTGTCAGACGCCGCGGCCTGACACGGGCGCCGGGCTTGACCCCCGGCGGGGTTGATGCGACCTCGACGAAGCCGTTGCCAGACCGGCGGCTTCGTTGCGAAGAGGTTCCCGATGACTCCAATCGACACCCCGACCGGGCGCGGGTCGGCCACCCGCATCGCCGCGCAGGAGGTGCCTGCAATCATCGCCACGGCCCACGCCCTGGCCGAAGCGGCGCGGCGCGCCACCCTGTCGCACTTCCGCACGGCGACCCTGACCTCGGACAACAAGGACCTATCGGGGTTCGACCCGGTTACGCAGGCGGATCGCGCCGCCGAAGCGGCGATGCGCGCCGTTCTGGCGTCTCGGCGCCCGCAAGACGGCATCCTGGGCGAGGAAGAGGCGGCGACACCGGGGACATCAGGGTACACGTGGGTGCTGGACCCGATCGACGGCACGCGCGCGTTCATCTCCGGGGCGCCCACATGGGGTGTGCTGATTGCCTTTTGCGATGACCAAGGGCCGATCTACGGCCTCATCGACCAACCCTATATCGGCGAACGCTTCGAAGGTGGTCTGGGACGCGCCCGCCTGACAGGCCCGCGCGGGGCGCGCACTATGGCCGTCGCGCCCGCCGCACGCCTTGCCGACGCGACCCTGTTCACCACATTCCCCGAGATCGGCACGGGGCCAGAGCGTCGCGCGTTCGAAACCGTGCGCGACGCCGTGCGGCTGACGCGCTACGGGCTGGATTGCTATGCCTATGCCCTTTTGGCATCCGGTCACATCGATCTGGTGATCGAAGCCGGCCTGCACCCCTATGATATCTGCGCGCCCATCGCCGTGATCGAGGCCGCGGGCGGGGTGGTGACCGACTGGCAAGGTGGCCCGGCGCATGAGGGCGGTCGGGTCCTCGCGGCGTCCAGTGCGCAGCTTCATGCCGAGACCCTTGCGCATCTTCGGGCCGCATCTGATCTTTGAGTTGTCCGCTCTGGGTGCAGGCTTTGAAATTAGGGTCGCGGCCGAGCCCGGCTGTCGGGCAATCCTATGCTTCAGCGGTTTCGATGCTTGTATTTTCGCAATCATCTCGGAAAAAATTTTGGGCACAGATCGGAAAAAAATTCATTTTTCGGATTAATCCCAAGCTTATCCACAGATCGTTACACAGGCCGAAAATCGCTGATCGCCGGGCGTAGCACACAGGGTGTTGCAGCCCGTTTCCGACCTCGCCATGCTCGCCAAAACAGTCGCTTGAGCGAGGAAACCACCATGACATTCCGCCCATTGCTTCTGGCATGTGCCATTGTGACGGGACTGTCCGCCTGTGCCAATGCGCCCGGCACGACGCGCCTGTCTGCCGAGCAGAGTCTCAACATCGCCTCGGCCGGCACGCAGATATCGCTGCAGCGCGCGCAGGCCGGGATCGTGCGCCCCCTTGCGCACAGTTCGGCCTTGCAGGCCGCAGCGGCGCAACACGCGGAATACCTCAGCCGGACAGGCGGGCTGAGCCATGATGGGCAGGGCGGGTCCACGGCGCATACGCGCGTCACGCGCACCGGCTATGACTCGTGTCGGACGGCAGAGAACATCGCGCGCGGCCAGTCCGACCTGCGCACTGTCCTGAGCGACTGGACAGCCTCGGCCGAGCATCGCCGCAACATGCTCGACCCGCGCGTGACCGATTACGGGATCGCACGGGCCGGCTCGGTCTGGGTGCTGGTCCTGGCGCGGCCCTGTTAGGATTTGCGCCGCATGGCTGACAAGGCGCGGCTCTGACTGATCCCGATTCCGATCAGGATCAGTGCCAAGGCCCAGAAAAGCTGTGGGGGCAGGGCCTCGTTCATCAGCGTGACGCCGAACAGGACCGCCCAGACCGGAACCATGTAACTGGTCAGGCTCATGAACAGTGACCCCGCGGTGGTGATGACGCGGATGCGGATGAAGGTGGCCAGGGCGGTGGGAAACAGCGCGACATAGATCAGCGCGGCCATGGCCGGGGCCGAACCCATCCGCGGGACGCCTTCCTGCCACAGGGCCAGTGGTACGAGGGCGAGGCTGGCGATGATCAGCGTCGCGGCGGCAAAGCCCAGCGGCGGCATCGGCGGCGCCCGCCGCGTCAGGACGGAGCCGCCCGCATAGCAGCAGGCCGCCCCGATACAGGCCATGCGTCCCACCAGGGTGCCGCTGTCCAGCGCACCGGGCCCAACCAGAATGACCAGCCCCACAAACCCAAGGCCCACGCCGAGGATGCGACGCGGCCCGATCCCTTCTTCGGGGGAGAAGACGGCGACCAGGGGCAGCACCAGCAACGGCACCGCCCCCATCGCGACGCCGGCAAAGGCCGACGGCACCTGTGTCAGACCCCAGCTCAGAAGGGAAAAGGGCAGGGCGATGGCCCCAAGGCCGATCGCTGTCGAAAAGGCCCAGGCCCGCCCGCCGGACAGATGGGTGACACCCTGTCCGGTCGCCGCCGCAAGACCGCCCAGAAGGATGGCGGCCAGCGTCGTGCGGCCCGCCGTCACCCACCAGGGGCCGAACCCGTCCAGAGCCAGGGAAACCCCCATGAAGGCCGTGCCCCAGATCACCCCCAACAGGGTGATCAGCGCCCAGTTCAGGGCGCCGGGGCGGTCGGGGCTGGGCATGATGGGGCTCCTGTCGGGCGGCTGGGGCGACCCTGTCGCGGGCGGCCAGTTTGCGCAAGCGATGGCATGCCGGGTCGAGACGTGAACGCCCCCGGTCGGCAACCGGGGGCGCGTTTTTTGGAACGGTGGGGCGCGCTCAATTGCGCGATTTGTCGACCATCTTGCCGGCCGAGATCCAGGGCATCATGCCGCGCAGCTTCTCGCCGACTTCTTCGATCTGGTGGGCGTCGTTCATGCGGCGCGTGCCCTTGAAGAAGGGCTGGCCGACGGCGTTTTCCTGCATGAAGTCGCGCACGAACTTGCCGGTCTGGATGTCCGTCAGGATGGCCTTCATCCGCGCCTTGGTCTCGTCATAGGGCAGGACACGCGGGCCGCTGACATATTCGCCGTATTCGGCGGTGTTCGAGATCGAGTAATTCATGTTGGCGATGCCGCCCTCGTAGATCAGGTCGACGATCAGCTTCACCTCGTGCAGGCACTCGAAATAGGCCATTTCCGGGGCATAGCCCGCCTCGACCAGCGTCTCGAAGCCCATGCGGATCAACTCGACCAGGCCACCGCAGAGCACGGCCTGTTCGCCGAAGAGGTCGGTTTCACACTCTTCCTTGAAATTGGTCTCGATGATGCCCGAGCGGCCGCCGCCGATGGCCGAGCAATAGGACAGGCCGATTTCCAGTGCCTTGCCGGTGGCGTCGTTATGCACGGCCACAAGGCAGGGCACGCCGCCGCCCTTGACGTATTCGCCACGCACGGTGTGACCGGGGCCCTTGGGGGCCATCATGATGACATCGACGCCGGGCTTGGGCTCGATCAGGCCGAAATGCACGTTCAGGCCATGGGCAAAGGCGATGGCCGCGCCGTCGCGCAGGTTGTCATGGACGTATTTGCGATAGGTCTCGGCCTGAAGCTCATCGGGCATGGTGAACATGATCAGGTCGCACCAGGCGGCGGCCTCGGCGATGCCCATGACCTGCAGGCCCTCGGCCTCGGCCTTGGCGGCGCTGGCGGACCCTTCGCGCAAGGCGACGACGACGTTCTTGGCGCCGCTGTCGCGCAGGTTCAGGGCGTGGGCGTGGCCCTGGCTGCCATAGCCGAGGATGGCGACCTTCTTGTCCTTGATCAGGTTCACGTCGCAGTCGCGGTCATAGTAAACGCGCATGGGTCTCTCCGTTTTGCGGTTCGTCTCTCTGGGGCGCAATCTGCGCCCCGCTGTCGCGAAAGCCTGTTGCGAAATTGGCAAATAATGCGCAGAAAAAGAGAAAATCATTCGTCAATTGGGGTTACCGTAAGAAATCATGCTCAGCGATCTCGATCGGCGCATCTTGCGACACTTGCAAGCGGACCCCGACCAACCGGTGTCCAAACTGGCCGAGGCCGCGGGCCTGCCGCTGGCCAGTTGTTACAAGCGGCTGGAACGCTTGCAGGCTCAGGGCGTCATCAAGGGCAGCCGCGCGGCGATCAACTGGGCGGCGCTTGGCTATGCGGTCGAGGTCAGCTTGCGCGTGACACTCGACAAGACCGACCCGCGTGCCTTTGACGAGTTTCTTGCCGCCGCCCGCAAGGTGCCCGAGGTCATCGCGATCCAGACCTTTCTGGGGGTCGTGGATGTGCGCCTTTACGTCATCGCGCGATCCATGCCGCATTACCAGGAGATCTACCGATCCCGCATCCTGACCCTGCCGCATATCGCCGATATCGAGGCGCTGATGCAGGTTGCCACCATCAAGGAGGCGCAGAGCCTGCCACTGTAAAGGAAAAGATGTGATCGATCTGGACGACACCGACCGCGCCATTCTACGTGTGATGCAGGGCTCTGCCACCCTCAAGGCCAGCGAGATCGGCCGCCGCGTGGGCCTCAGCCAGCCCGCCGCATGGCGGCGGATCAAGCGGTTGAACGAGGCGGGCGTGCTCAAACCCCGTCACCTCGATCTCGACCTCGAAAAACTGGGGTTCGGCGTGACCGTCTTCCTGGGCGTGAAACTGGCCACCAAGGGGCGCGTCAGCCTCGAGGATTTCGAGCGCGCGGTCACCGCCATCCCCGAGGTGCAGACGGTGCAACATGTGCTGGGCATGTACGATTACCGCTTGCGGATCGTCGCGCGCGATCTGCCGGATTTCGAACGCATCCTGCGTCGCCGGATCATGACGCTGCCCGGTGTCGGCAATGTCGAGGCCAATGTCCTGTTGTCCGAGGAGCACCTTCCCGGCCCGCTGGGGTAGGGAAAGCCGCCATTTCGCTTGCAAGCCACACGGGGCAGCTTGCCCGCATGACCCGCCCTTTGCTCGAAAGCGACAAGATCACCGCCGGCCGCGTTTTCTCGGATCATCCGTTCCATGGGCTGATCGAGGAGGCGTATCGCGTCTTTGATGCGCCGCCGCCCATCCATCTGGGTATCTGCACCTGCGGGATGTGCATGGGGCCGGATGTGGCCGCGAGACTCTTGCGCCGTCCCGCCCGCAACTGGACGCTGGCCGATGTCTGGTCGTGGCATGACAGCGTCGAGGAGGGGCTGGAACAGCGCGTCTGGTCGTGGCTGTTGCCACGTTTCCTGGAAATTCTGGCCGCTGGCGACACCTGTCACAACGGCCTTTACGAACGCTCGCTGATCCGCTTTCCGACCGGCCAAAAATCACTTTGGTCGGATCGGCAATGGGCCGTGCTCGACCGCTTTGCTGGTATGATGCTGGAACGCGGCATGCAGCGCCGCAATGGCCCGGATGTCTTCTACGAGCTTCACATGTTGGCCCATGGCGGCTGGCCGATCCGCGACCTGATCGCAAAGGTGATGGCCGACCCCGATTTGCCCGAGGCCTTGGCCTACGCCTGGGGCTGCGGGCTCGATATTTGCGACTCCCTTGGCCCGAACTGGCCGCCCGGCGCGTGGGACGCCCTGCATGAGGCCTTCATCACGCAGGAACTGGCGGACAGAATGCTCGCCTACGGGCTGATGGACGGGCTGGACCCCAAGCTGTCCGATCGGGCGCTGCGGGCGGCCGAGGCGATCCAGTGTCGGCTTTGATCAGCCGCGCGCGCCCAACCCCGCCTGCATCATCACCCGGCGCACCGGCTTGACCGAATAGATCGCGTTCAGCGCCCGCATCCGCATGTCGCGCAGGCCCTGCGCCTCGACCATCGAGGCGCGGTTCAGCGCATCAACGCCTGTCAGCCGCGCCACGACCTCGGTGTGGCGGGCGCGGTGATATTTGCGCAGCAGGTCGGCCGCGCCCGGATCGTCACGATGCGCTTCGACCAGGTCCAGCAGGGTGCGCAGATCGGCAAGGCTCATGTTCAGCCCCTGCGCGCCGATGGGCGGCATGACGTGCGCCGCCTCGGCGATCAGGGCAACGCGCTCGCCCTCCATCCGGTCGGCGACCTGCGTGATGATCGGCCAGATCGTGCGGCGCGAGGCCAGCGTCAGCGGCCCGAACAGGTGCCCCGAGCGCTCGGTCATCTCGGCCTCGAAATCCTCTTTCTCCAAAGCCATCAGGCGCTTGGCCTCGGGGCCGCGTTCCATCCAGACGATGGCGGACGAGGGGCTCCCCTCCCAATCGGGCAGAGGAACCAAGGTGAACGGCCCGCCCGAGCGGTGGATCTCGGTCGAGATATTCTCGTGCGGAATCGGGTGCGTCACGGCAAAGGCCAACGCCTTTTGCCCATAACGGATGGTCTTGACACCAATCCCAGCGGCCTCGCGCACGGGCGAATTGCGCCCGTCGGCGGCCACGACCAGTCTGGCGCGCAGCCGGGTACCATCGCCCAGCGTCACGCGCGCCTCGCGCTCGCGGGTCAGCACATGGGCGGTGCCGGTTCCGGGGCGGAAATCGACATTCGGCATGCTCGCCAGATGGGCCACCATCTCTCGGCGCAACAGCCAGTTGGGCAGGTTCCAGCCAAAGGGCAGCTCGGAAATGTCGGCGGCGTTGAAGTCATGCGCGACGCGAGGTTCCGTCGTTTCGCCCCCGGCATCGACAATCCGCATGATCTGCAGGGGCATGGCATGGGGGGCCAGCCGATCCCACAGGCCGATGCGCTCGAAGAACGTGCGCGAGGGTTGCAGGAAAGCGGTGGTGCGCAGGTCCGAGCCTTGCGCATCGCGGTCGGTCACGGGCGGCATCGGGTCCGCGCAGAGAACGGAAAACCCGGCCTGTCCAAAGGCCGCGGCCGCCGTCAGGCCGGCAACACCGCCGCCGGAGATGAAGATGTCGATATCGGTAATCTCGGTCATGGGTCAAATCTAGGCCGCGTGGCGTCATCGGGCGACGCGGCACTCTGTCCTCTGCGGGCGATCATCCCAGACGGCCAAGAAAATCGGTCAGATCGACGGTGTGGTGGTGCACATGATCCGCCGGGTCCGGGGCGGGCGCGACATGGACGGTGCGCATCCCCATCGCGTGGGGCGCGGCCAGGTTGCGGGGATCATCCTCGAACATCGCGGCGCGGGTCGGGTCCAGCCCGTCCTGGGCGAAGACCGTGTCAAAGGCCTCGCGCTCGGGCTTGGGGCGAAAGGCGGCATGTTCCACCCCATATACCGCATCGAACAGACCGGACAGGCCGCGATGATCCAGCACGCGGCGGGCGTAGGGCTCGGTCCCGTTGGTATAGACGATACGCCGCCCGGGAAGGGCGCGGATATGCGCCGCAAGCTCGGCGTCCGGGGTCAGAACCGTGAAATCGATCTCGTGCACTTCGGTGAGGTAGGGCCCGGGATCGACATCATGATGCCGCATCAGGCCGGCCAGCGTGGTGCCATGCTCGCGCCAGTATTTCAACCGCAGGCGGTTTGCCTCGGCCTCGTCCACGTTGAGGGCGCGCATCACCCAATCCGTCATGCGGATGTTGATCTGATCGAACAGCGCCATTTCCGGCGGATACAGTGTGTTGTCCAGATCGAAGACCCAGGTCTCGACATGGGCGAAATGCGGTTTTGGGGAATCCGTGTCCATGGGGTGGGGCTTAGGGCCGTCGGGGCGCGTCGTCCAGTCCGTTCGGCCCACCTGTGCGCGTGCGTCCACTGGACAAGCAGATGGCCGCTGCATAGCGTTGGCGCCTGATGTTGCAAGGAAAGATCGACGATGAAACTGAACGGCGAGCCCAACAGGGATGCCTATGCCCTGATCCTCGAGGCCATCGACTCGGGCGTGTATCGGCCGGGGTCACGGCTTGTCGAAAGCGAATTGGCCGAACGCTTCGGGGTCAGCCGCACCCCCATTCGCGAAGCCTTGCAAAGGCTTGAAACCCAAAGCCTGCTGACCCGCGATGGCCGATCGCTGATCGTGGCGTCGCTGGACCACGCGCAAACGGCGGAACTCTATGCCGTTCGCCAGGAACTGGAGGGGCTGGCCGCGAAACTGGCGGCGCAACATGCCGCCGAAGAGGAAATCCAGGTGCTGCGCGAGATGGTCGAGGCCGATCGTGTCCTGCTGGACGATCCGCAGGCGCTGGCGCGGGCAAACCGGCGGTTCCACCACCAGATCCACCTGGCCAGCCACAACCGCTACCTCGTTCAGCAGCTCGACCTTGTCTATCGCTCGATGGCGCTGATGGCGCGGACATCCCTGGCCGCGGCCGGGCGTGGAGAAAAAGCATTGGAAGAACATGCCGCCATCGTCGAGGCGATCGCAGATCGCGATGGCGAGCGCGCGGCACAGGTGTTGAAAGATCACCTGTCCATCGCGTTCGTCGTGCGCCTTAAGGAAGAGGCCGAACAGGACTGATCGGGCCGCTGCTGCCGATCGCGCACCGTGTCCGCCAATGGATGGGTACCGCCGAACTGGCCGTGGGCCGTCTTGGCCCAGAAAAACGGGCGCACGAGGGTTTCGAACACGGCCCGCCAGGCCGCTGCGATGCCGAGGATGTAATAGACCTCCATCAGCGGGGCATAGATGCGGTGATGGCGCAGATGCGCGGCCCTGCACCCGAGCAGCGCGACCGCCATGGTCAGGCCGGCGCCAAGCAACATCACGGCGAACAGGGGCGGGTACCACCCCTCGGGCATGTAGCGGTCAAGCGGGTGGGCAAAGCCTGCGGCCTTGATCCCCAGCGACCACAGGAGCGGCGACAGAAGAAACCCCAGAACGGCGGCAAGAAACTGCGCCTGCACCCCGACAAAGCGCCAGGTCCCGAGGTCGCGCCACAGGGCAAAGGGCTGCCGCATGGCCGCCGCCCAAGTCACCAGATACCCCTTAAGCCAGCGCGATCGCTGCCGGATCCAGGGGCGAATGGCGGCGTTCGCCTCTTCGAAGGTGGTGGTCTCGACGATCTCGGTACGATAGCCCGCCCGCGCCAGTCGCAGGCCAAGTTCGGCATCCTCGGTCACGTTATGTGCATCCCAACCGCCCAGCCGTTCGAGGGCGTCGCTGCGCAGGAACAGCGTTGTGCCGCCAAGGGGCACCACCAGCCCAAGCCGTTGCACCCCCGGCAGCAGGACGCGGAACCAGCTGGCATATTCCATGGTGAACATGCGCGCGATCCAGTTATGCGCACTGTTATAGTAGTCGAGTTGCCCCTGAAGGCAGGCGACCTCGGGCCCGACCTCGGCGAAGCGCTGAACGACGCGCGCGATCTGGTCGGGCTCGGGCAGGTCTTCGGCATCGTAGATCCCGACGATGTCGCCGCGGGCGTAGTTCAGGCAATAGTTCAGCGCCCGCGGCTTGGTCCGCGGCTGACCCTCGGGCACGGTGATGGCGCGCATGTGGGGCGGCAGCCGCGTGGCCGCGAGCGCACGGGCGGTAACATCGTCCTCGGCCTCGACGCACAACAGGATGTCCAGCCGTTCCGGCGGGTAGTGCAGCCGCGCCAGACGCTGCACGAGATGGGTGGCGACCGTTGCTTCGTGGAACAGCGGGACAAGCAGGGTCACCACCGGTGGGCGCAGCACCGCCAGACGCGCCCCGGCCGGGTCGGTGGCGGGTGCGCGTGGGCGTGTCAGCATGGCGGCCACGACCAGCAGCTTGAGCGCCAGATTGCACAGAAAGACGATCCCTGCACAGCCCATCAGAAACAGCATCAGGGGGCCGGGAAACAGAACGCCGGCCACGACGATCAGCGCCGCCATGGCCAGACCGGCGCGCGTCATGGCCTGTGGTCGCCAGGTGCGGCAGGACGTGGTTTCGGGCGCTCGGCCTTCCGCTTCGCGCGCAAGGGCGTGGCCGTAAAGCGTGCATTGGGCGGCAACGATCTGGTCGCGTCCCGCCAGAACAGGCACCAGGTGTGTACCGTGCGGAAAGGCGGCACCCAGCGTCGCCAACAGGTCCGGGCGCGCGGTTGCGATGACAATGGCAGATCCGGCCCGACGCCAGGGGATCGCCTCGGCCGCGATGGCCTGCGCCGGAGAGACGCGCGAAGCCAGCTCGGGATCGGGGGGCTCGCTTTCGAGATCGACAATGGTGGTGTGCCACAGCTGGGCCAGGGCCGACAGCAATTCCGCCTCACTCAGATGGCCGCGGGCGCGCAGGATCTGGCCGATGGGCAAGGACAGGCTGCGGCCGGCTTCGCGGGCGGCGGCGACCTGAGCATGCGTGCTGTGCCCGCGACCGATCAGCAGCGCGGCAAGCCGGTCGTCCAACCTGTCATTGTCGCCTGATCCGGCGGGGCTGCGCGCAACCGCCCCGCACGCGTCGTCAGCCCCGGAGGACAGCCGCGCGATATCCACGTCCCGAATGGCGCTGCGCCTCTCGATATCGAGTTGGTCCCCGTCCATCGAGCGCATGCCGCCTGTCTGTGGAACTGCCGAAGTATCCACAGGATAGGATGGAGTGGTTAACGCAAAGTTAAGGGCCGGCGCGGTCGGGTCAGGCCGTCTTGGCGGCCTTGGCGCGGACAGCCTCGGCAAAGCGTTCGAACAGGTAGAAACTGTCCTGTGGTCCCGGGCTGGCCTCGGGGTGATGCTGCACCGAAAACACCGGCCGGTCGGCCATGCGGATGCCGCAATTCGACCCGTCGAAAAGCGAGACATGCGTTTCGATCACGCCCTCGGGCAGGGTCTGGCTGTCGACGGTGAAGCCGTGGTTCATCGAGGTGATCTCGACCTTGCCGGTCTCCATCTCCTTGACGGGGTGGTTCGCGCCGTGATGACCGTGGTTCATCTTGACGGTTTTCGCCCCGAGCGCCAGCGCCAGCATCTGATGCCCCAGGCAGATGCCGAAAACCGGCAGGCCCGCGTCCAGCACGCCCTTGATCGCGGGCACGGCGTAGGCGCCGGTCGCGGCCGGATCGCCGGGGCCGTTGGACAGGAACACACCGTCCGGCGATTGGGCCAGCACCTCTTCGGCGGTGGTGGTGGCGGGCATCACGGTCACGTCGCAGCCCGCACTGGCAAGGCAGCGCAGGATGTTGCGCTTGGCACCGTAATCGAGGGCCACGACCTTGGGCGCGGGCCCTTCGCGCCTGCTGTAGCCCTCGGGCCAGGCCCACCGCATCTCGTCCCAGCGGTAGGATTGCGCGCAGGTCACGTCGCGCGCCAGATCCAGCCCCTCGAGCCCGGCAAAGCCGCGGGCCGCAGCAACCAGCGCCTCGAGGTCGAACTTGCCCTCGGGGTCATGGGCCAGCGCGACATGCGGCGCGCCCTGCTGCCGGATGGCACGGGTCAGGCGGCGTGTGTCGATCCCGCCGATGCCGACGCGCCCGGTCTTTTCCAGCCACGCGACCAGGTGACCCGTCGCGCGCCAGTTCGAGGGATCGGTCGGGTCCCATTTCACCACCATCCCCTCGGCCACCGGATCGGCGGTTTCGTCATCCTCGGGCGTGACGCCGGTATTGCCGATATGCGGAAAGGTGAAGGTCACGATCTGCCCGGCATAGGAGGGGTCGGTCATGATTTCCTGATAACCGGTCATGGCGGTGTTGAAGCACAATTCGGCCACCCGCGTTCCGGTGCCTCCGAACCCGCGGCCATAAAAGATCGTTCCGTCAGCAAGGGCGAGGCAGGCGGTCGGCTTGGATGTCATGGGAAACTCCGGGGGGCAGCGGGCAAATCGATGCGGGTTTAAGGATCGCGGGTCGCGCGGTCAAGCCGTGCCCCGTTACGCCCGGCGGGGAAATGCCGCGTTGCAGCGTCCTTATTGTGGCTCGTGGGGGTATGCCCTATCTATGCCTCCTGGTTTTCATCAAGGGGGCCTGACGCCATGGGTCAGACAGCACCGGCTGCCACGAACGGCACCAGCCTGCGGGAACGGATCACCACCGGCCTGAAGGACGCGATGCGCGACAAGGACAAGACACGCCTGTCCACGCTGCGGCTGATCAATGCCGCCATCAAGGATCAGGACATCGCCGCGCGCGCCAAGGGCGGCAGCTCGGGCGTTGGCGAGGACGAGTTGCTTGCGATCCTGGCCAAGATGGTCAAGCAGCGTCAGGAAAGCGCACGCGCCTACGAAGAAGGCGGCCGTCTGGAACTGGCCGAAAAGGAACGCGCCGAGATCGAAGTGATCGAGGCGTATCTGCCGCGCCAGCTGGATGACGATGAAATCGCCGCGGCGGTGGATGCGGCGCTGGCGCAAACGGGGGCCGAAACGCTGCGCGACATGGGCAAGGTCATGGGCGTGCTCAAGGCCAGTTACGCCGGGCAGATGGATTTCGGTGCGGTCGGTCCGCTGGTCAAGGCGCGGTTGAGCTGATCGCGGGCCCCGCCCCGTGTGTGGGGCGGTTCACGCCGTGTCCGGGCGCAGCGCGCGGTTCAGCGCATCCTTCAACTGGCTGCGCTCGACCGGGGTCAGAAACGCCCCCAGTTCCACCTCGCGACCGCCGCCCGACAGGGTCAGGTAATTGGGCACCGGCCCGCCCTTGCCATGCAGCGAGACGCGCACCCAGTAGGGGTTGGCCTCCCAATCCTGTGGGGTCTTGCGCCGCGGGTCATGCCGCTCGATCCGGATGAGGTCATCCCAGATGCAGACCTCTTCATAGAGATCCATGTCGCGCCAGGAGCGTTTCAGCGAAAACCAGATCCCCGCGACCGCCGCCGCGATAAAGGGCAGGAGTGCCCAGAACACGCTGGTGCCCAGCACGGGGAAAAGCGGCACGGCGATCAGGGCGGCGGTCAGCCCGATGAACCACACGAAGCCTTCGGGTGTCAAAGATTTGTGCGGCGTCAGCAACAAGTGCAGGCGCGGCGCCCCGCGCCCGCCCTCTGACGCGAAGGCCCCGGACGATGCCGGGGCCTGCTGTCGTTCATGGGTCTGGATCGGCATGGCCCCTCAGTGGTGCGGTTGACGATCCCACATCTCGCGCGTCGGCAGCTCTTCGAAAGTGTGCTCCGGCGGCGGGTTGGGCAGGGTCCATTCCAACGTGTCCGCATGCTCACCCCAATAGGCCGGTTCCTCGACACGGCGGCCGGCAAACAGCGCATAGGCCACGATCCCGATGAAGAACAGGAAGGACGCAAAGGACAGGAACGCGCCGATCGACGAGACATAGTTCCAAAGCGCGAAGGCCTCGGGGTAGTCGATATAGCGCCGCGGCATGCCCTGACGGCCCAGGAAGTGCTGCGGGAAGAAGGTCAGGTTGGCCCCGATGAAGAAGGCCCAGAAATGCAGCTTGCCCGCCCATTCCGGGTACTGCCGGCCCGACATCTTGCCGAACCAGTAGTAGATCCCCGCGAAGATGCCGAACACGGCGCCAAGGCTCATCACGTAGTGGAAATGGGCCACGACATAGTAGGTGTCGTGATAGGCCCGGTCCACGCCGGCCTGGGACAGGATGATGCCCGTCACACCGCCGACCGTGAACAGGAAGATGAAGCCGATGGCGAACAGCATGGGCGTCTTGAACTCGATCGAGCCCTGCCACATCGTGGCGATCCAGCTGAAGATCTTCACCCCCGTGGGCACCGCGATGACCATCGTGGCGACCATGAAATAGGCCTGCTGCGTCAGGGTCATGCCCACCGTGTACATGTGGTGCGCCCAGACGACGAAGCCTAGGCCACCGATCGCCACCAGCGCGTAGACCATCGGCAGGTAGCCGAAGATTGGCTTTTTCGAGAAGGTCGCGACCACGTGGCTGATGATGCCGAAGGCTGGCAGGATCACGATGTAGACCTCGGGGTGACCGAAGAACCAGAAGATGTGCTGGAACAGGACCGGGTCGCCCCCGCCCGCGACGTCGAAGAAGGTGGTGCCGAAGTTGCGGTCGGTCAGCAGCATGGTGATGGCGCCCGCCAGAACCGGCAGCGACAAGAGCAGCAGCCAGGCCGTGACGAAGATCGACCAGGCAAACAGCGGCACCTTGTGCAGCGTCATGCCCGGTGCGCGCATGTTCAGGAAGGTCGTGATGATGTTGATCGACCCGAGGATCGAACTGGCGCCCGAGACGTGCACGGCGAAGATCGCGAAATCCACGGCGCGGCTGTTGGGGGCATCCTGCCACGACAGCGGCGGGTAGAATGTCCAGCCCGGGCCGGCGCCGCCGTCGATGAACACCGCGCAGAAGGCCAGCGCGGTCCCCGCGACATAGAGCCAGTAGGACAGGTTGTTCAGGCGCGGAAACGCCATGTCCGGCGCGCCGATCATCAACGGCATGAAATAGTTGCCAAAGCCTCCGAAGAGCGCGGGAATGACGACGAAGAACATCATCAGCACGCCATGCCCGGTGATCAGCACGTTCCAGAGATGGCCATCGGGCGTGCCGTCGAGCTGGTCGCGCAGCGCCAGAAGCGTCGAGGCTTCGGCCGGGTTGGCCGAGGCTGCGGCGGCATCCAGCACCTCGACCACCTGGGCGCGGAGCGCGCCGTCGATGACCACCCGCGCCTCGTCCCCGGTGCCCGACACGGCCCCCAGGATCGAGCCCTGCAGGCTGGACAGCTGATCCGCGAAGGCGTTCGTGCCGCCGCCGGCCGTCGCCAGCGCCTCACCTGCACGGGTGAAGATGCTTTCGATCATGCCGGGCGCGCCTTCGAAGGCGACGTACATGTATTGTACGCCGGGCTCCATCAGCTCCAGCCGCATGTAGACCGTGAAAATCACCGAAATCAGGCCGACGATCCCTGCTGTGAACAGGTACAGAAGCCCGATATCCTTGTGGTTTGTGGACATGAACCACCGGGTGAAAAATCCCGGCCGCTCGTGGTCATGCCCCGAAAGAGTGGCGTCTGCCATGGTCGTCTCCCGTTCAGCGTTCTGCACGGGAAGAGATCGACAGATTCCCCCCCACGCGTTTCCTCTCGCCTCCGTTCTATCAGGGCGGTCGTTGACAAGGCAACGGATACGCGTCAATCGGCCACACGCTGAGCGCGAAAAACTTGTCCCAGATCAATGCACGGCTGAGCGGGGCCAAGGGTGCCGTTGCGGCATGCGCAGCAGCCGCATGGATGAGGGCGGCGACCGGGCCGACCCTTGCAAAACGTCAGCGGTGCAACCGCAGTCAGACCCGACAGCAGCGCGGCGCATGCCGGCCGGGGCGCCGGCCCAAGGGGCGGTTCAGGGAGCGGACGGGTCTGGAAACGCGGTGTCGAATGTCCTCCTCAGCGCCAGATCGAGATCCGGCATCGTGACCGGCAGGCCGAGGTCGACCAGGCTGGTCACGCCATGGCCCGAGATGCCGCAGGGCACAATGCCGTCGAAGTGATCGAGGTCGGGGTCCAGGTTGATCGAGATGCCGTGGAAGCTGACCCATTTGCGGATCCGAACGCCGATGGCGGCGATCTTGTCCTCGCGCGGGGTGCCGTCGGGCAGCGGGGCGTGATCGGGGCGCGCGATCCAGACGCCGACGCGGCCGGGGCGGATTTCGCCGCGCAGGTTGAACTCGGCCAGCGCCGCGATGACCCAGGTCTCGAGGCTGGTGACAAAGCGGCGAATGTCGCGCCCGCGCCGGTTGAGGTCCAGCATCACATAGGCCACCCGCTGCCCCGGGCCGTGATAGGTATACTGCCCGCCGCGGCGTGTCTGATAGACCGGGAAACGATTGGGGGCGCGCAGATCCGCCGGATTGGCCGAGGTGCCGGCCGTGTAGAGGGGCGGATGTTCGAGCAGCCAGATGCATTCGTCAGCCGCGCCCCGGGCGATCGCGCCGGCGCGCCCCTCCATCCAGGCCACGGCATCGGGGTAAGGGACGGGGTCGTCCGATGTGATCCATTCCACCATGGCCGCGATATGCGCCGCAGCGGCTTAAATGTCACCCCGGTATGGTGCCCAAGGTGGGGTTTTCCTGAAGTTCGGCCAATTCGCGCTTAGCATGTCGGCGTGGTGTGCTAGGGTCACGTTAAGACACGTTCGGCTTTTCCTGGAGGGACCGCATGTTTGCAAGAATTATGACCACGGCCAGTCTTGTCGCAGCATTGGCTGCCGCCCCTGCCGACCGCGCGCAGGCAGATGCAGGCGATTTCATCGGTGGCGCCATCATTGGCGGTGTCATCGGCCACGCCCTGTCGCAGGGGCAGCGCCCGCGCACCACCGGCGGCACGCGCGTCGTGCGCCCTGGCATCCCGGCGACGCAACAGGGCCGCGAAACGCAGACGGCGCTCAACTATTTCGGCTACAATGCCGGCACCGTCGATGGCCAGGTGGGCCCCGGCACGCGCTCGGCGATCGAGCGCTTTCAGGCCTCGATGGGCTACCCGGTGAATGGACGCGAGTTCGCCTCGTACCAGTTCGATTTCCTGATGGATGCCTATTTCTGGGCCACCAACCAGGGCGGGGCCCAGCAAACCGGCCTGCGCGGGCAATCGCTGCTCTATGCCTATCGCGACAGCCTGCAGGGCGGCGCCCCGATCCAGAGCTTCCAGCCGGTGCCGCAGCCGATGGCCCCCGCAACGACCGTCATCGTGAACCCCGCCCAGCAGCCGCCCGCCGGTCAGCCCGCGCCGGGCATGGCGACCGCGTCCGGGGGCGGGGCGATGCCGAACCTGTTTGCCAACAGCCAGCCGCGTATGTCGCTGGCCAACAGCTGCAATGCGGTGATGCTGCAGACCTCGTCGAATGGCGGGTATGTCACGCTCGCCACCATGGGGGATGCCGGACAGGCCCTGTCCGAACAGTTCTGCGTGGCGCGCACCTATGCCATGGCGCGGGGCGAGGAGTTGATGGGCCAGATCTCCGGCCTCAGCCAGGCCCAGATTGCCGAGCAGTGCAACGGTTTCTCGACCATGCTCAGCGCCCAGATCGACCGCCTGTCGCTGGTCGGGCAGGCCGAGCTTGTCCCCGAGATGCAGCGCGTGGTGGCCGGAACGGGTGTTGCACCCGCCGATATGGCCTCGACCGCGCGGGTCTGCCTGGCGGTCGGCTATGCTCAGGACGACATGCGCATGGCCGTTGGCTCGGCCCTGACGCTCGTGGCGCTGGGCGAGGGCGCTTATGGCGAGTTGCTGGGCCATCACCTGCGCGAGGGGTTCGGCGCCAACGCGCGGCGCGATCTGGCCGTGCAGTGGTATGATGCGGCGATCTCGTCGCTCGAGCAGGGCTCGACACCGGCCTTCATGCCGGGGCAACCCGAACGCACGCCGCTTTTGCGCGGGGCGTTGATGCGCCTGCAGGGGGGCGCGGCTGCGGCGGCCCCGGTGCCCGCAGCCCAGCCCCAGCCGGCGCCCAACGCGCTGCCGACCTTCCAGGTCAACCAGTAAGCGGCGCTTGGCCGTGTTCCGGGGCGGGCCGACCGGCCCGCCCCTTTCGGTTTGCGGGGTCGGGATCTTGCGCAGATTTTTCGCCGCGCCCTCTTCACAAGGTCAGACACCTCGGTTAAAGACCGCGCACCTACCGGATCACGTGCGGTCGTGGCGGAATTGGTAGACGCGCAGCGTTGAGGTCGCTGTGGGGTAACTCCCGTGGAAGTTCGAGTCTTCTCGACCGCACCATTTCCCGAAACCGACGCAATGAGATGCGGGCGATTGCTGTCGCCATGCCCATGGCACAGGGTTGTTCGCAGGGGCGGGGCAGCGGACAAGGTCTCGTCTGCCGAAGCTGCCAGTCGTCAGAGCCCCGGATCGACCCCCGCAGCCTGGAGCTGGTGCAGCCGCCAATAGGCCCCCTGGCGGGCCATGAGCATGTCATGGGTGCCTTCTTCGGCGACGCGGCCGCCCTCCATCACAACGATCTTGTCCGCCTCGCGGATGGTGGACAGCCGATGCGCGACCACCAGTGTCGTGCGCCCCTTGGCCAGCCGGTCAAGCGCCTGCTGCACCAGTTGCTCGGAGCGCGCATCCAGCGCCGAGGTCGGTTCGTCCAGCAGGAGGATCGGGGCCGATTTCAGCAAAGCGCGCGCGATGATGACGCGTTGACGCTGTCCGCCCGACAGGCCCGACCCGCGCGGGCCGACCTGCGTGTCCATCCCTTCGGAAAGCTGATCGGCAAACAGGTCGACCGAGGCATTCCGCGCCGCATCCATCACCGCGTCGTCTGGCGCCTCCAGACGCCCCAGCCGGATGTTGTCGGCAATGCTTTCGTCGAACAGGGCCGTTTCCTGCCCGACGACGGCGATGGCGGCGCGCAACTGCGCGATGTCGAGCGAATCCACCGGTGTTCCGCCGATCATGATGCGTCCGCCGGACGGATCGATCAGACGTGTCAGCAGGGTGAAGACAGTCGTCTTGCCAGCGCCAGAGGGCCCCACCAGCGCTGTTGTCTTGCCCGCCTCGGCGGTGAAGGTCAGACCGCGCAACACCGGGCTGTCGCCGTAGGAAAAGGTCACGTCGTCGAACACGATGTCGCCGTGATCGAGCGGTTGCGGATTGGCGGGGGCGCGCACGCTGGGCTGTGCATCGAGGACCGCGTAGAGGCGTTCGAGTGACGCCATCGCCGCCTGCAACCTGGCCGAGATCGACGACAGCCGGCGCAAAGGCTCGAACAACAGGCCGAGCGCCGTGAAGAAGGACATGAATTGCCCCACGGTCTTGTCGCCGGCGATGATCTGCGCCCCGCCGTAATAGACCACCACGACGAAACCGGCCGCGGCCACCATGTCGATCAGGGCCGGGTTGGCGGCCGACCCGGCCTGTGCCTTGATCGATGGCTTGAGGAACCGCCGCGTCTCGCGTGCGAAGCGGGCATCCTCGTGGTCTTCCAGACGATTCAGCTTGATCGTCTGTATCCCGTGAAAGATCTCGTCCAGCCGGTTCGACAGGCGGGCGGCGGCCTCGCGGGCGCGGCGTGTGGTCCTGCGGATATAGCGCTGCACCAGGGTGATCGGCACGACCAGCAACGGCACCCCCACCATGGCCAGCAGGGTCCAGACCCAATCCGTCCACAGCATCACCGCCAGCAGCGAAAGCAGCGAGACGAAATCCCGCCCGAGCGACATCAAGGTCCCGGAGGCCAACCCCTGCAACGAGAGCGTGTCGCCGCGCACCCGTTCGATCAGCGCCCCGGGCGAATTGTCCTGAAAAAAGCGCTGGTCGAGTGTCAGCAGATGCGACACCAGACGCGACTGCAGGGCCATCGTCACCTTGAGCCCGATGGTGACGACGATCAGCCGCTGAAAGAACCCCGCCGTCGCCCGGATGAGGAACAGGCTGGCAATGGTAAAGGCGATCCAGGCGACACCATCGAAGGAGCCTGCCGAGAAATAGTCGTCGAAAAGCGGCCGCACCAGCCATGCAAACGCCCCCAATGCCGCGCCTTCGATCGACATCAGGATGGTGGCGACGACCAGCATGGGCCAGTGTTGCACCACGTGATCGCGCCAGAAGCGCGGCACAAGGTTCGATACCGTCGCGTCCGCCTGTGGCGTGCCCTCCAATCCCTGTTGGCGGCTCATCGCGACGCACCTTGGAATGGGCGTGATTTCGTAACGGGGCGCGGCACCAGACAGCCTTGGCCAGGGGAAAGGAACGGTTGCCTTCGTGCTACGCCATGGAGAATGCGCAAGCAAGGCGTCAACTTTTGCCGTGAAAATGGGCGCTTGCACGCCTTTTCGGCGTTGTGGCCGGGTTTTGTGGGCTAATTGGTTGCAAGCATGCCAAGCGCTTGTTTTACTGGTGTCCAAACCTAGGGTACGCTAGGACGCACAACAGGGGAGTGAGGTTTGGCCTCCAACGGGACCGACGCGTTTGTCGCATTCGACCGCGTTCAAAAAAGCTATGACGGCGAAACGCTCGTCGTCAAAGACCTGAACCTTGAAATCGGCAAGGGTGAGTTTCTGACCATGTTGGGCCCGTCCGGGTCCGGCAAAACAACCTGCCTGATGATGCTGGCCGGGTTCGAGACCGCCACCCATGGCGAAATCACCCTCGATGGCCAGCCGATCAACAACATTCCACCGCACAAGCGCGGCATCGGGATGGTGTTCCAGAACTACGCGCTGTTTCCGCACATGACGGTGGCCGAGAACCTGTCCTTCCCGCTGGAGGTGCGCAAGGTCGGCAAATCCGATCGCGAGGCCAAGGTGCATCGCGCCCTCGACATGGTGCAGATGGGCGATTTCGGCGGGCGCCGTCCGGCGCAACTGTCGGGTGGTCAGCAGCAGCGCATCGCCTTGGCACGGGCTTTGGTGTTCGAGCCCGAGCTTGTGCTGATGGACGAGCCGCTGGGCGCGCTCGACAAGCAGTTGCGGGAAACCATGCAGTTCGAGATCACCAACCTGGCCCACAACCTCGGCATCACGACGGTCTATGTGACCCACGACCAGACCGAAGCCTTGACCATGTCGGATCGCGTGGCGGTGTTCGACGATGGGCGCATTCAGCAATTGGCCCCGCCCGATACGCTCTATGAAGAGCCGCAGAACAGTTTCGTGGCGCAGTTCATCGGAGAAAACAACACCTTGGAAGGCGTCGTCAGCAAGATCGCCGACGACCGCTGCGAGGTGACGCTGGACGATGGCGAGGTGATCGACGCCATGCCGGTGAACGTGAGCGCCGTCGGTGACCGCACGCTTGTGTCGATCCGGCCCGAACGCGTCGAATACAACAAGGAACGTCTGGCCGAGGATGCTCACACCATCCATGCCGAGGTTCTGGAATTCATCTACATGGGCGACATCTATCGCACGCGTTTGCGCGTCGCGGGGCGTGACGATTTCATCATCAAGACACGCAATGCGCCCGACCAGCGCCGCCTGCGTCCGGGCGAGCATATCGAGATCGGATGGCGTCCGCAGGATTGCCGGGCGCTTGACGCCTGACTTGGCCTTTCCGGTCGCCAAACGCCCTTGGACGGTTTGGCGACGGCCCAACAACAAAGACAATGAACCGGAACGTGTAGCACTGACGTCCAACAGCAAGGAGAGAGACATAATGAAACTCAAGAGCCTGATGCTCCTTACCACCGGGGCCGCCCTGGCCGCCCCCGCATCCATGGCGCAGGAGATGGCCGACAGCATGACCCTCGTCAGCTGGGGCGGGGCCTATCAGACCAGCCAGATCCGGGCCTATTCCGACCCCTACCAGGAAATGCACGAAGGCCTCGAAGTGATCTGGGACGAAAGTTCGGGCGAAGCCGTGGCGCGCATGCGGGCGATGGACGAGGCCGGCAACGTCACCTGGGACCTCGTCGATGTGGTGGCATCGGACGCCATTCGCCTCTGTGACGAAGGCCTGGCCATGGAAGTCGACCACGACGAGATCCTGGCGCCGGCCCCCGATGGCACGCCCGCCTCGGAGGATTTCGGCGATCTGATCGTGTCGGACTGCTTCATCCCGCAGATCGTCTACTCGACCACCTTCGGCTACCGCACCGATGTCGAGGAATGGGGCGGCAACACGCCCGACGATATCTGCGACGTGTTCGACCTCGAAGCCTTCCCCGGCCAGCGCAGCCTCGAGCGTCGCCCGATCGGCAACCTCGAATGGGCCCTGATGTGCGACGGTGTCGCCATGGAAGACGTCTATGACGTTCTGGAGACCGAAGAGGGCATCGACCGTGCCTTTGCCGTGCTCGAAACGATCAAGGACGACACGATCTGGTGGACCGCTGGTGCCGACACGCCGCAGCTGCTGGCGGATGGCGAGGTTGTCTTCGGGTCGACCTATAACGGTCGCCTGTTCAGCCTGATCGAAGAGCAGGGCCAGCCCGTCGCCATGATGTGGGACGCGCAGGTCTTCGATCTCGACGGCTGGATCATCCCCGAGGGTCTGCCTGAGGATCGCCTGAACCGCGTGCTGGATTTCGTGCGGTTCGCCACTGACACGCAGCGTCTGGCCGACCAGGCGCAGTACATCTCCTACGGGCCGGCGCGTGCGTCTTCGGCGCCGCTGGTCTCGACCCATGCCGACCTTGGCATCGAGATGGCGCCGCACATGCCGACCGACCCGGCCAACGCCGAGCGGACCTTCCTGTTCAACTATGAATGGTGGGCCGATTACCGCGACGATCTGGACGCCCGCTTCCAGGCGTGGCTGGCCCAGTAATCCGCGGCTGAGATGATCCGGTTCGGGGCCGTCCGCGCGGCGGCCCCGGGCACATCTTCCCCTTCGTAGGATGCGCTTGAGCGCATCGGCCCCGACGCAGCGGGGTCTGCGCACCGCTGGTGCGTTGAAGCGCACCCTACCCAGACGACAGACGGCGAAAGGCGCAAGGCACATGCCCAAAGGCTACATCATCGGACGATCACCGTGACCGACCCCGAGGGCTACCCGGAATACGTGCGTCGCGACACGCCGATCCTCGAAGCGCATGGCGCGCGGTTCGTCATTCGCGGCGGCCGCTCGGTCGTCAAGGAGGGCACGGCGGGCGACCGCCATGTGGTCATCGAGTTTCCCAGCTACGAGGCCGCGCTCGCCGCATATGACGACCCCGACTATCAGGAGGTCGCCGATATCCGCCGCCGCTGCGCCGAAAGCACCATCATCATCGTGGAGGGCACGGAATGACCGATGCCACAGCAGGCGATATGGGACGTGCGGCCGCCGAGGCGCGCCGCGCCGACGCCGCGGAAACAGGTCCGGTTCTGGCCGCCGATGGCAGCCCGCTGAAGGTCAGCCTGAACCGGGCCCTGCGCGCGCAGAAGATGCGTGCGCTGATGCTGATCGCGCCGCTTTTGTTGTTCATCCTCGTGACCTTTGTCGCGCCGATCTTCGACATGCTGTTCCGGTCGGTCGAGAACCAGATCGTGTCCGAGACCTTGCCGCGCACGGTTGTGGCGCTCGAGGATTGGGACGCCGAGGACATTCCCGACGAGGATGTCTTTGCGGCCTTGAGCTACGATTTCATGGAGGCCGCCGAACGCCGGATTCACACGCGCCTTGGCAGTCGACTGAATTACGAGACAACCGGTCTCAGTTCGATGTTCCGGCGGTCGGGGCGCGGGGTCGACGATGTCGGCGAAGGCTACGCCGACCAGTTCATCGACCTCGACGCCGCGTGGGAAGACCCCGTCGCCTGGGCCGCGATGATGGCATCGCCCGACTGGACGGCCGCGCAGGCGGAATGGGCCGCGACGCTTGCGGCCGACGGAGAGGACGCCGCGGGACCCGAGCCGTTGTTCCAACTGGCCGCTGACATCCGGCAGGCGCTGCCCGAGACGGCGGATGCCTATCGCAGCTTTGCCCGCACGGTTCAGACCGAGGACGCGGACTCGCCCCTGGAAGAAGAGCCTTGGAATACCGTCTACCTGGCGCTGTACCGTGACCTGACCGGTGCGACCGCCACCAACCTGTCGGCATATGACGGGCCGGGCGCAGCCATGCTGCGAACCGCAGCCGACGCGGCGCAAGGGTTCGAAACGGTCGATCTGCGCGCGGTCTGGGAAGACATGGATGACGGCTGGATCGAGTTGCCCGTCTGGGAAACCATCGAGGCGTTTTCCGATCCCTACACGGCGGGCTACTTCCTGTCGGCGGTCGACCTGCAGCTGACCCCCGACGGCGTTGCCGCGCAACCGGAAGAGCAGCGCATCTACATCCTGCTGTTCCAGCGCACCCTGTTCATGTCGCTGGTCATCACGCTGAGCTGTATCCTGCTGGGCTATCCGATCGCCTATCTGCTGTCGAACCTGCCGATGCGCACGTCGAACCTGCTCCTGATCCTTGTGCTGCTGCCGTTCTGGACCTCGCTGCTGGTGCGGACCTCGGCCTGGAAGGTGCTGCTGCAGAACGAGGGCGTGATCAATGACACGCTGGTCTGGCTTGGCTTCGTCGCCGATGATGCGCGGCTTGCGCTGATCAACAACCAGACGGGCACGATCATCGCCATGACGCATATCCTGCTGCCCTTCATGATCCTGCCGCTCTATTCGGTGATGAAGACGATCCCGCCCTCCTACATGCGAGCGGCGAAATCCCTGGGCGCGACGCAATGGACGGCCTTCTGGCGGGTCTATTTCCCGCAATCGGTGCCGGGCATCGGGGCGGGTTCGATCCTCGTGTTCATCCTGTCGATCGGCTATTACATCACGCCCGAACTCGTGGGCGGCCGGACCGGCACCTTCATTTCGAACCGGATCGCCTTTCACATTTCGGAAAGCCTGAACTGGGGCCTTGCGGCCGCGCTGGGGTCGATCCTGCTGGCGGTGGTGCTGGTGTGTTACTGGCTCTACGACAAGTTCGTCGGCATCGACAACGTGAAGCTGGGCTGAGGAAAAGGAGCGAGACATGGACCATAAACTGCCGCCCTATGCCTCGACCGGCCACAAGATCTGGTTCTACAGCTTCCGCGTGCTGTGCGGCCTGATCTTCTTTTTCCTGATTGCGCCGATCCTGATCATCATCCCGCTCAGCTTCAACGCGCAGGATTTCTTCACCTTCACGCCGGAAATGCTGCGGCTGGATCCCGCCGGATACTCGCTGAAGCACTATCAGGATTTTTTCGGTTCCGATGGCTACCCTTGGCGCGGCCTTGGCATCGGCGCCGTGCTTGGCCTGGCCTTCGCGGCGGGCATGTGGATGCTGAAGGGCGAACGCTACATCCTGCTGCCGCTGCTTGTGGGGGCCCTGTTCGGCTTGATCGTGGGCAAGCTGTGGGGCCTGGACGGGGCCGAGTGGATGACGCCGCTGCGCAATTCGCTCGTCATCGCGCCGGTTGCAACGCTGATCTCGGTCTCTCTGGGCACGCTGGCCGCCATCGGCCTCAGCCAGAGCCACGTGCCTTTCAAGGGGGCGATCATGGCGGTGCTGATTTCGCCCATGATCGTGCCGCTGATCATCTCGGCCGCGGGGATGTATTTCTTCTATTCCCGTGTGGGGCTGCAGGGGACCTATTGGGGCGTCGTTCTGGCCCATGCCGCTTTGGGCATTCCCTTTGTCATCATCACCGTCACGGCGACCCTGGTGGGCTTTGACCGGTCGCTGACGCGGGCGGCGTCGAACCTCGGGGCGAACCCGGTCACGACCTTCTTCAGGATCCAGATGCCCCTTATCCTGCCGGGTGTGATCTCGGGCGGTCTGTTCGCCTTCATCACCTCGTTCGACGAAGTGGTGGTGGTGTTGTTCGTCGGCTCGGCGGGGCAGCAGACGCTGCCATGGCAGATGTTCACCGGCCTGCGCGAACAGATCAGCCCGACCATCCTGGCCGCCGCTACGATCCTGGTGGCGATCTCGATCCTGCTGTTGACGGCGGTCGAGATCCTGCGCCGCCGGTCCGAGCGGTTGCGGGGAATGTCGCCCGGCTGATCGGTCCGCCGATCCATCAAGAAGGGCGCGCGAGGGTTTCGTGCGCCCTTTTTTTGGCGAACACGCCCCGGAATGCAGCGCGATCCAAATTTCGCCACAATGATACCTTATCGAAGCCGTCGAGCAGTCTATTCACCGAGCGCGAGACTTGGCCTATTCCATTTTCATCCTTCCCGAAGGTCTGCTGACCGTGACCGGTACCACGGGTGGTAACGGTCTTGATGGCGTGACGCAGGGCGATGGCAGCCATCTGGTCGGGGCCACGATCACGTTGGGGTCGAATGCGTGGCAGGAGATCGAGCTGAACGACAACGATCCCGCCTTCGCCGATAACGACACCGGGCAGCGACTGGCCAATTCCGAAACGGTTCAGGTGACGTCGACGACTACGCAAACCTTCGGGGCTGGGACCATCGTCGAGGCCGAATACGGCATCACCGTCAGCGATCCCGACGGTAACACCTATCAACTGGTGGCCGTCAATTTCCGCACCGGCTCGCCCAGCTATGCCACGATCGAGGGGCTGGCGTTTCTGGGGCCGCAAGGCGGCTTTCCCCCGATCGGGGTGCCCCTGACCGTCGTCGGCGCGCAGGAGGGGCCCTCCTACACGGCGACCAGCTACGCCACCCCGATCTGCTTTGCCTCGGGCACGGCCATTGCCACGCCCGAGGGTGAGGTCGCGGTCGAGACCCTGCATGAGGGTCAGATGGTCCTGACTGCCGACGGCCCGCCCTGTCCGATCCGCTGGATCGGGCGCAGCCGGTTTCCGGCGCTCGGGCGGTTCGCGCCGGTCGAATTCGCACCGGGCACCGTGGGCAACGCCCGCCGGCTGCGCCTGTCGCGCCAGCATCGGCTGCTGGTGCGCGGTTGGCAGGCCGAAATGCTGTTCGGCGCGCCGGCGGTCTGGGTGCCGGCCGGGCATTTCGTCGATCAGCACCGGGTCCGCATCATCGCCGGGGGCGAGGTGGTCTATCACCATTTGCTGCTCGACGGGCACCACGCGGTACTGGCCGAAGGGGTCGAGGCCGAAAGCCTGCATCCCGGCGATATCGCGGCGGGCTGGTTGTCGCCCGAAACCGAGGCCGATCTGCTGGCCCGCTTCCCCGAGTTCCGCCCCTTCGCCGCGCGCGAGACCTCATATCCCGTCGTCACGGCCGTTGAGGCGCGCGCCCTGTTGGCCGCGTGATTGCCGCGGCGCGCCGCAGTCAGGGCAGGATCACAAGCCAAACCGAGGCACTGACGACCGTCAGGGCGGTGCCGATCAGCACTGACGAGGCCGCGACACGCCGCGCGACGCCATACATGTCCGCGAACAGATAGGCGTTGACCCCCGGTGCCATGGCCGCGGCGATGACCGCCGAGCGCAGTTGCCCCTGACTGAGATCTGCGACCCGCAGGCCAAGCGTGTAGGCGATGACGGGGTGCACGATCAGCGCCAAGGTGCAGATCATCGCGATCACATAGGCGTCGCCTTCGGGCTTGTAGCGGCAAAGCACGCCACCAAGGCCGAACAGCGCCGCGGGCAGGGCCGCGCGTACCATCAGGCTCAACGCCTCGTCCACCACGCCCGGAATGGGCAGGCCCGTCAGGTTGACGGCAAAGCCCAGCATGATCCCGATCATGATGGCGTTCGAAAAGGCCGCAGCCGAGACCACCCGTATCAGGTGTAGCGGTCGGGCGCTGCCGGCGCGCACGATCTCCATGGTGATGATGCCCAGCAGGTAGCAAAACGGCGCATGCACGGCGATGATGGCGAAATTCGGGGCCAGGGCATCGGCACCATAGGCGCGCTCCATGATGGGCAGGGCCAGCAGCACGTTGTTGGAAAACATTGCGACAAAGCCGATGGCGACGCTGTCCACCATGGGACGGCGAAAGACGATCCGTGCGCCGAGCAGCCCGAGCGCGAAGACGCTGGCGGCCCCGGTGTAGAAACTGAACAGAAGTGACAGGTCGAACTCTTGCCCCAGATCCAGCGTCGCGATCGCACTGAACAGCAGGCAGGGGATGGCGAACTTGGTGGCAAAGACCATCAGGCCGCTGACCGCGCTATCGGGGAACAGGCCGCGCCAGACGGCCAGATAGCCCGCGCCCACGACCAGAAAGACGGGCAGCACGACACTCAGCAGGTCGGCCATCGCATCCCCTCAGATGTGATAGGTGATCATCATCCCGTCATGGGCCGGGGTGATATGCGCGGGCGTCTCGTTCAGGACGGTGCGATAGTCGAGATCGATATGCATGTTGGTCAGGATCGCGCGGCGCGGTGCGGCCCGCGCGATCCACTCCAGGGATTTGTCCAGATGCGCGTGGCTGGGGTGGGGCGTGCGGCGCAGGGCATCCAGCACCCAGCAATCGAGCCCTTCAAGCACGGGCCATGCGTCCTCGGGAATATCCGAGACATCGGGCAGATAGGCCAGATCGCCGATACGGAAGCCGAGCGCATGGATGTTGCCATGCGTGACCTCGAAGGGCGTCAGGGTGACCGGCCCGCCGGGGCCGTCGATCACCACGTCGCCGGTGATGCTGTTGAGGTCGAGGATCGGGGGATAGGCGCTGCCCGCGGGTTGCACGAAGGCATAGCCGAACCGGTTCAGCAGATCGTTCTGCGTGGCGCCATCGGCCCAGACCGGCAGGCGCTGGCGCATGTTGAACACGATCATCCGCAGATCGTCGAGGCCGTGAACATGGTCGGCATGGGCGTGGGTGTAGACCACGCCGTCCAGCCGCCCGATCCCGGCATCGAGCAGTTGCGCGCGCAGATCGGGTGAGGTGTCGATCAGAACCGCGGTCGTGCCATCCTCGCCCGCGCGTTCCACCAGCAGCGAACATCGGCGGCGGGTATTGCGCGGCTCCTCGGGGTCGCAATCGCCCCAGTGGCCGCCGAGGCGCGGCACACCGCCGGACGAGCCGCACCCCAGAATGGTGAAACGCAGCTCACCCATTCACGCGGCCTTTGCCCACTCGGCGGCCTTCCAGAACAGCCGGTCGAAATTGGCCGTCGTTGCGGCGGCAAACTCGGCCTCGGTCACGCCGAAGGTCTCGGCACCGACGCGGGCGGTGTGCACGGTATAGGCCGGTTCATTGCGTTTGCCGCGATGGGGTGGCGGGGCCAGGTAGGGGCTGTCGGTTTCCACCAGAATCCGGTCCAGCGGGGCGCTCGCAAAGATCTCGCGCAGCTCGGTCGAGCGGGGGAAGGCCGCGATGCCCGACATCGACAGGTAGAAGCCGAGATCCAGCGCCGCGCGGGCCAGCCCTGCCCCGGACGAAAAGCAATGCATGACGCAAGCATAGGCGCCGGCCTTGTATTCGTCGGTCAGGATGCGGGCCATGTCCTCGTCGGCGTCGCGGGCATGGATGATCAGCGGCAGCTCCGTGCGGCGCGCGGCCTCGATATGGATGCGCAGGCTTTCTTGCTGAATATCCTTGCTCTCGGCGGTGTAATGGTAATCCAGTCCGGTCTCGCCGATGCCCACGAATTTCGGGTGTGCGGCCAGTGCCTCCAACTCCGCGACGCTGGCCAGCGGTTCCTGGGCGGCGCTCATCGGGTGGGTGCCGGCGGCCCAAAAGACAGGCGCGTGCATGTCGGCGATGGCCTGCACCTCGCGCGCTATTTTTCAACTTGGTGCAGATCGTGACCATACGTGCCACACCGGCGCGGGCCGCGCGCGCGATGACCTCGTGCAACTCCCCGGCGAAATCGGGGAAATCGAGGTGGCAATGGCTGTCGACGATCTGTGGGATGGTCTCGGGCATCGGGGATATCGGTCCTTCGGTCTCGGTCAGGCAGGGGCGACAAGGCGGGCCGCCGTGCGGTCGAGGTCGAGGAACATATCGAATACGAGCGCGGCAGGGTCAAGGTTGACCGCTTTCCCTTGTCGTGCCCGCGCGGTCAGCGTTGCCGCAAGCTCGGCCCAGGCGCGCGCTGCCCAGGGATTGGGCGCGAGTTTGGCGAACATGCCCTCCTCGCCCGGCGTGATGGGCGCGGGGGGCTGGCCGGTGGCCCCGGCCCGCGCCAGGCGCGCCAAGGCCGTATCGAGCAAAGACAAGGTCAGGTCAAAGCGCGCCTCGGCCCCCTTGGCCGCCGCCGCCCCGGCGAGGTTCAGCGCGCGGGCGCGGTCCAGTTGCGGCAGGCTGGCCAACAGGTCCACGATCTCGGCATAGAGCGTGGGCCCATCCATCGAGATCAGGCGCACGGCCTCGCCCACCGATCCGCCCGAGAGCGCGGCAAGCGCCTCGGCCTCGGGGCCGGTGGGGGCAACGAGCCCCGCCTGGGCCAGCGCGGCGGCCAGGTCCTCGGGGCCGAGCGGGGCAAATCGCAACGTCCGGCAGCGGGACCGGATCGTCGGCAACAGGCCGGATGGCCGGTGCGAGATCAGGAACAGGACCGTATCGCGCGGCGGTTCCTCCAGTTCCTTGAGCAGCGCATTCGCGGCCGAGGCGTTCATCTCGTCGGCGGAATCGACGATCACCACACGCCGCCCGCCGCCCGAGGACAGCGAAAAGAACGATTTCAGCCCGCGCACCTCGTCCACGGTCAACTGCGTCTTGAGGCGTTTCTTGTCATGGTCCCAGGCCCGGCGCAGCAGCATCAGCGACGGCTCGGAAAGGGCGCGCAGGCGATGGGCGACCGGATCCTCGGGCGAGATGTCGAGGCTGTCGGCCGGGGGCGCGGCGAAGAGCGCAGGGCCGCCATCGGGCGGGGTTGCGATCAGATAGCGCGCCGCGCGCCATGCGAAAGTGGCCTTGCCCACCCCGCGCGGGCCGGTCAGCAGCCAGCCATGGGGCAGGCGCTGCGAATTGAGCGCCGAGAGAAACTCGGCCTCGGCGGCGTCCTGACCGAACAGGGCCTGGGCCGCGCGCGGGTGGGGCGCACCGTCTGTCCGGTCGGCTTCTGGCAGGGCATCGTCGCTCATGGGGGCGGTCTAGCATGGTGGCGCGCAAGGCGGGAGGGGCAGGGTGCCGTGAAACGGGGTCGGCGGGATGAATCCCGCCCTACGCGCGGTCGGCGGCGGCGGGAATGGCGGCGGCGATGGCGGCGGTGACCGTGTCCTCGTCGGCCTGTGCATCGATCAACACGCAGCGGTCGGGAAACTCCTGTGCCAATGCGCGGAACCCGGCCCGCAGCTTTTGCTGGAAGGGCAGCCCGAACTCTTCAAAGCGGTCCTCGCCCGACTTGCGGGCCAGCCCACGCGACAACGCAACCTCGGGGTCCATGTCGAGGATCAGGGTCAGGTCCGGCTCGACGCCGATGGCATCGGCGTGGATGGCATCGACCAGCCCGCGCAGATCGCCGCGCGTGGCCCCCTGATAGACACGGGTCGAGTCGGCGAACCGGTCGGTGACGACATCGCGCCCCCCGGCCAGAGCGGGGCGGATCGTGCGCTCGAGATGATCGCGGCGCGCAGCGGTGAACAGCAGGATCTCGGTTTCGGGCGACCAGCGATCGGGGTCCCCTTCGACCAGCAGGCGCCGGATTTCCTCGGCCCCGGGGGCGCCGCCGGGCTCGCGCGTCAGAACGGGGTTGCGCCCGATGGCGCGCAGATGGTCGGCCAATCGACGGGCTTGCGTGGATTTGCCCGAGCCGTCGATGCCTTCGAGGCTGATGAACAGGGCCGGTGCGACATTGTCCATCAGCTTCCCGCGGCGTCCGGCGTCGGGCCCAGCACCTGTGTCATGACCGAGCGTGCGGCGGTGCGCAGCCGTGTCATCAGGCCGCCCGCCGCCACGCTTTCCGTGGCCACGACAGGAACCCGGGTTTCGATATCGCGCACGCCTTGGTGGATCACCAACTCGCCCACCACGTCGCCCGCCTGAACCGGGGCCTGTAGCGGTGTGGTATAGGTCACCTCGGCCGTGATCTCGGGGTCGAGCAGGGCGGGCACCAGCATTTCGACGCTTTGCGACGGGGCCAGCCCCACGCTGTCGGCCGCCCCGAGAAAGACCGGCGCGCGCGCAATCTCGGTGCCTTCGTCGATCACGTCGCGCATGACGAACTGGCGGAAGGCCCAGTTGACGATACGCTCGGATTCCCGCGCCCGGGCCTCGGACGAGGGCAAGCCCGAAATCACGAACGTGACGCGCCGGTCCCCCTGCTGGGCCGAGCCGACAAGGCCGTAGCCGGCCTCTTGCGTGTGGCCGGTCTTGAGCCCGTCGGCCCCGATCCCCATTCCCAGGATCGGGTTGCGGTTGAACCGATTCAAGGGCGCGCGATTTTCGTAATCGAACTCGGTTTCCGCGAAATAGGTGTAGTACTGCGGGTATTCCGTGATGATCCGCTCGGCCAGAATGCCCAGATCGCGCATCGACATCACGTGCCCGTCGGCGGGCCAGCCGTTCGAATTGAGAAAGACCGACTGCATCATGCCCAACTGTCGGGCACGCTGCGTCATGAGGTCGGCAAACCCGTCTTCGGTGCCATCGGGGCTGAGTGCTTCGGCCAAGACGGCCGAGGCGTCATTGCCCGACACGATGATCACGCCGCGGATCAGGTCCTCGACCGTGGGGCGGTCGGTGGTATTGAGAAACATGGTCGAGCCGCCGTAATCCATGGCGTGCTGGCTGACGGGCAGTCGGGTGTCGAGGGTCAGGCGACCGTCCTGCAACGCCTCGAACGTCATCAACAGCGTCATGAGTTTCGACATCGACGCCGGGGGCAGCGGCTCGTCGGCGTTGCGCGCAAGCAGGACCTGGCCCGTGCCATGATCGACGACATAGGCCGCGCTGGCCTCGGTCTCGAAGGCTTGCGCCGTCGCGGGGCCAGGGCCGGCGCCGAGCAGCAAGAGGGCCGCAACGACACCGGCCGCGGCGCGAAAAGGTGAAACAGTCATGTTGGCAGCGGTCATGGGGCCCCACTCAAACGATCAGCGCGTGACGAAATAGGCATCCCCGAAGCCGAGTTCACGCACGGTTTCGAGAACGGCGGCACGATCTGCGGCACTGGGCGCCGGACCGACAACCACCCGCCAGAACCGGCGGCCATTGCTCTCCTGATCGTAGATGGTGGGCACAAGCCCGGCGCGGCGCAAGGCCTGACCGGTATTGTTGGCGTTTTCCTGCACAGAGAAGATGCCGATCTGAACGAAGGGCCGCTCCAGCGACGAACCCGTGGGCAGCGACGCGGGGGTCGGGGCAGGGGCCGGGGTGGCGGCCGCACTGGCCGCGATCGCGCCACTGGCCATCTCGGCGATCGGGTCGAGCGGTTCGGACGCAAACGCTTCGGTCGCGAGCGTCGCGACGGCCTCTCCCTCTGGCAACGGGTCAGCCTCGGGATCGGCCGAGGCCGTCGGGTCGGGCTCCTCCACCTCTTCGCGGCGCAAGGCGGTGACCTGCACCCGCGCCGGATCGCCGGCGAGGATTTCAAGGGCGGCGGCGGCATCCGACGAGATCTGGATCACCGGGCCGGGATTGTCCCGTTCGCGGCGGAAAAGCGCGCCAATCACGAAGCGGCCGTTTTCCTCGTTGCGGATGATGACCCGTTCCGGGTCGGTCGCATCGGGATGTGCGACCCAGACCCCGCCGAGCGACGGGCGGCCATCCCACAGACCCTGATCCGAGACCTGAAAGACCTCGGGGGCCTCGACGTCGCGCTCGATCAGCCGGGTGGCCCCGATCGCCGCCGGCCCATCGGCATCGGCGTTACGCGAGCCAAAGGAGAACTCGCCGGTTTCCGAACATGCCCCAAGCGCCAGAACGGCGGTGAGGGACAGGACGAGGGCACCGTTACACCGGGAAAGTCGCATGGATTTCATCTTACTGCTCGCTTCGCGCTCATCGCGTGCATTGTGCACATCTTTTGTTTTGATCGTGTCGAAACACGGCTGCCTGTCGTTTTTTCGAAGAGCATACAGACTTGACGTCAATCTGAAAAGCCATCCGTTGATCGACGGCAGAAAGCGTCGCGAACCGCTTTCAGAATCGTGGCCCGCCCTCTAGAGGATGAGGCGGCCGGCCGAAGAGCCCGGAGGAGTGGCAGAGTGGTCGAATGCACCGGTCTTGAAAACCGGCGTGCGTGAAAGCGCACCGTGGGTTCGAATCCCACCTCCTCCGCCACGGACCCCTGTCTCTTTTCCCTGTACGCAAACTGCGCGAATTCTCCCCGCAATTCCCGCCACTTGCGTGGCGGCGTTTTCGACAGAGACGCACCTTCGCCATCGTTTCTTGGATTGATATCCCGCCAGTCTCAGCCGGCCAGTTTGCCCGGTGCGGTCTTCGGGAGATTTCCCTGATACCAGCGCATTTACAGGGAATTTCGGTCAATCGAAGGTGTTCAGGCCTGCCGTCAGGAGAAATCCCCGCACGATTACAGCGACTTGCGAGCGAATTCCCTGGGCGTTGGAACAGGGAATTTTTCTCATGGAACAGGGAATTGTCTCTGCGAAGCAGGGACGGCACTGCTTGGATCAGGGAACGGCGTCAGGTGTCGGAATAGAGCGCCTGGTCCTGGGCGTCCCAGTCCAATGGCAGCTTTCGGCGGATCAGTCTTTCAAGGGTGACCGTCGCGGGCTGGGTTCCCTCGGCGATGGCCTGTTGGAGGCGGGGTGAGAGACAGGCAAGCGGGATGATGCGGGCAGCGTATCGTTCGGTGACCCCGGCATCGGCTGCGATTTCCTTGAGCGATGCGCCACGTCGCATGGCCGCCGCCCAGGCATGCGCCGAGCGCAATGCGCGGAGAAGCGTCGGGTCAGGATCTGGCAAAGGGTCGCGTGCAACGATCTTGGTCTCGTTTCCGCGCCGCCGGCAAGTGAATGGGGCGCTGATGGACAGCAGGCCCGGCGCGAGGGGAGCGGAAGACAGATCGAGATCGGATGCAAGGGCTGTGCCGTCGAGGTGGACCCGGATCGTTCCGCGCGCGATCAGGATGCTGTCGATCAGTGGGACGGCGCGCCAGATGCCGCCAGACCTGATCTCGTCTGCGAGGGCTCGCGTTCTTTGCGATATCGCCGAACTTGCAGAGGCCTCTGCGTGCTGCACAACGGAGTGGCGGGCGGCACTGTCATGCAGATGGGTGGCAACGACGGTGCAGACTGCGTCTTCAAGCGCGGACGCCGGAAGACGCCAGGCGTCCGGATCCCGTCCGCCGGAGACAAGCCGGTTGGAGACGTAGTAGCGCAAGCGGCGTCCATGACGCTGGGTGTGCGAGGGGGTGAGACGATCTCCGGTCTCGTCTTTTACTTTGCCGAGGAGCGGCGCGACGTTCGCCTGCGTCATCTGCGAGGATGTCCGGCTCGCCCCGCCGCCTTGCACTGGCATCCTGCAGCATCGCCTGTACCCGGTCCCAGCGGTCCTGATCGATGATGGCGTCGTGCAGCCCCGGCCAGCTCTTGTCCTTGTGACGGATCAAGCCGCGATAGACCGGGTTGGTCAGTAGCTTGTGAATCTGTCCACGGCTGAAGGGCAGGCCGCCTTGTATACGACCTGACGAGAAGACATGGCGCTTCGATCGCAAACCCAGCTTCTCCGCTGCGCGAGCCGTCGCGTTCAGGCATCCATTGGCTTCGTAAAGCGCGAACACCTTGCGAACCGTCTCGGCCTCGGCGTGGTTCACCACGAGTTCCCGACGGGTGGGATCTGGATGAGGGTCATAGCCCAACGGCGGCAGGCCGCCCATCCAGAGCCCCTTCTTCTTCGAGGCAGCAATCTTGTCGCGGATCCGTTCGGCTGTGACCTCGCGCTCGAACTGCGCGAAGGAGAGCAGCACGTTCAGGGTAAGGCGCCCCATGGACGAGGACGTGTTGAAGGCCTGCGTGACGGAGACAAAGGAACAGGTCGCGGCCTCGAGGCGATCCACCAGCTTCGCGAAATCAGCCAGCGAGCGCGTCAGGCGATCGATCTTGTAGACGACGACCATGTCAATGCGCCCCGCGTCGATGTCGGCCATGAGCCGTTGCAGACCGGGCCTCTCCAGGGTTCCGCCGGAGATCCCACCGTCGTCGTATCGGTCCGGCAGCAACTTCCAGCCCTCGTGTCGCTGGCTCGCGATGTAGGCGGCGCAGGCCTCGTGCTGGGCGTCGAGCGAATTGAAGTCCTGGTCGAGGCCTTCGTCGGAGGATTTGCGGGTGTAGATGGCGCAGCGGATCGTGGTCTTGCTCATGACCCTGCCTTCTTGCGGTTAAGGCCGAAGAACCGGGGCCCGGACCAGTGTGCGCCGGTGATCTCGCGGGCGATTGCGGAGAGCGAGCGCCATGTCTCGCCGCGCCACACGAAGCCGGTCTCGGTGACATCGACGACATGGGTAATGCCGTTCCATTCCCGGAGGAGTCGCCCGCCGGGCTTGAGGGCCCGGCCTGTCGCCTTCGGCGGGACTTCATTTTCTTGTCGCGTGACGAGCGCCAACGTCTTCTTCGATAGTCCCCCCGAGCAACGGGCTTGGATCTCGAAGGCAATGAAGAGCCGCAGGAATGTCCGGCTGATCCCCTTGGGCGCGGGGCTTCCGAAGAGGTCCGACCAGGCCGCGAGAAGCGCGGCCCGGTCCATGGTCTCGAGATCCGCGACACGGATCATTCTGCGGCCTCGGGTTCTGCGGTGATGCGGTAAATCGAGCCGCTGGTCTTGCCGCGTTCAGGCGCGCTGCGCTCGATTTGGTAGCCGGCCTTGCGGAACCCACTCAGGACCGCGCGGGCCGAATGCGGCTGCCAGCCAGTGGCCTTGCAGATCGCCTCGAGGCTCGCGCCCTGCGGCTGGGCGAGCATGGCGCGGACGGTCTCGGTCTTGGTTTGTTTTGGCTTGGACATCGGTGTCTCTCCTGGTTCTCGGGCGGGCGACATGCCGGCCCCGGTACCGAGGAGAGCCCGGGCTCTGATCCGGGCGTGACCGCATGCATGCTCTGTTCGCAGCGGTAGTCCAGTCCATTCTTGCCGGAGATGGCGAAGAAACGTGGGCGAGGTATGAATGAAATCAATGGCTTATTGACAGGTCCGGACGGAGGCCCTAAATTCCGCTCGTCTCGAAGGAGAGCGTGTTGCTCTCCGGGAAGCATTCCGGGCCGCGTGGCGGCCGAAGGGCAGCATCCAGAGGCAATGATCCGGATCCTTCGGTCCGAGGAGTTGCATCTGCGCGCCCTCATTCCATCCGAAGCGATCCTCTCAACGCCTAGGCGCCATCGCGCGCCATGCTGGAGGACTGAAAGATGGCTGGAAATGCCAACAAACCGAGCTCGGCTGGAGAACAGCCCAAGACCACGTGGATGGCCGACAGGGTCGTCCAGAAACCCATCGACGCGCTCCGTCCCTATGGGCGCAACAATCGGACCCACACGACGAAGAGCATCGCCAAGCTGAAGGCGTCGATCGCGCAGTTCGGCTTCGTGGTCCCGATCCTTGTTGACGCGAACGACACGATCATCGCCGGTCACGGTCGCTGGGAGGCCGCCAAGGCGAACGGCCTCAAGACCGTCCCGGTGGTCATCGCAGATCACCTGTCCGAGGCGCAGGTTCGGGCGCTGCGGATCGCCGACAACAAGCTGGCAGAGCTGTCCGACTGGAACGAGGAGGCGCTTCGCCTCGAGTTCGCCGACCTGCTCGAGCTGGGTCTCGAGGGCGAGCTTGACTTCGATGTCACTATCACGGGGTTCGAGACGGCCGAGATCGACCTCGTCATCGGCACGGCCGGAACTTCTGGCGAAACCGAGGCCGAAACTGTGCCGGAGCCGGATCCCGATGGTCACGTGGTGACGCGTCGCGGGGACCTCTGGATCCTTGGGTCCCATCGCCTGTTCTGCGGGGATGCGCTTGAGGGGAACAGCTACGACATCGCGCTCGATGGAGAGGACGCCCGCATGGTGTTCACCGATCCGCCCTACAACGTCCCGGTCAACGGTCACGTCCGCAGTGGCAATGCCGCACAGCATCGCGAGTTCACGATGGCATCCGGTGAGATGTCGGACGGTGAGTTCCGGGCGTTTATCAAGGCCTCCATCGAGCGCGTGATCGCCACGCTGCCCGATGGCGGCGTCGCGATGATTTGCATGGATTGGCGCCATGTCGAGGAGTTGATCTCGGCCGGCAAGGGCTGCGGTCTCGAGCTCATCAACCTCTGTGTCTGGAACAAGACCAACGGTGGGATGGGTAGCCTCTATCGTTCCAAGCACGAGTTGGTCTGCGTGTTCCGCAAGCCGGGAGCTCCCCATGTCAACAACGTGGAGTTGGGCAAGCACGGCCGTAACCGGACCAATGTCTGGGACTACGCCGGAGTAAACAGCTTCGGGAAGGGCAGGGCAGCAGACCTCGTCGATCACCCGACGGTGAAGCCGACGGCGCTCGTGGCCGACGCCATCATGGACGTGACCCATGCCGGCGATATCGTGCTCGACTGCTTCGGTGGCTCCGGCTCAACCTTGCTCGCCGCCGAGAAGGCCGGGCGACGGGCGCGCCTGATCGAGCTCGACCCGGCCTATGTCGATGTTGCCATCCGCCGATGGCAGGAAGCGACCGGCAAGGCCGCCGTGCACGCGACCTCCGGGGAGACCTTCGAGATCAAGTCGCGCTCCGCGCAATCCGAACACACGGAGGAGGGGAGCGATGTCGACGCGTGACGATGATGATCGCGACTACGAGGTCGGCTATGGCCGGCCTCCGAAGGTCACGCGGTTCAAGAAAGGTCAGTCGGGCAATCCCAAGGGGCGTCCCAAGGAGGCGAAGGGGATCAGTGCGAGCCTCAGACGCGAACTCGAGGCGAAGATCACGGTCACCGAAGGCCAGCAGACCAGGAGGGTCTCGAAGGCAGAGGCGGCCGCGAAGCGACTGGTCGCGAAGGCCCTCAGCGGGGACGTCAAGACGCTGTTGAAGCTGATCGAGCTCGACCCGCAACTCTTCGGTGTCAATGCTGACAGCACCGCGGCGGAGGACGGGGCGCAGCCCGAGCCTGTCGACTTGGACTTGCTCCAGCACTTCTTCACGGCGCAACAAGAGGCCACGCGCCAGGAGGGTGACGCGGAGGGGGAGGCGCCGACATGAATCTCCCAGCCGGCAACAGCTGCGCGCGGGCGCCATGGCGCTCGCGCGAGACCAGTTCTTCTACTTCGTCTGGCGGGTCTTTGGGACGCTTCATTCCGGGCGCGAAGGGGACTTCGTGCCTGGCTGGCATGTCCAGGCCATGTGCCACGAGCTCGACGAGGTCCGCATCGGGGCAAACCAGCGGCTGGTGATCAACGTGCCGCCGCGGCACCTGAAGTCGATCACGGTCTCTGTCGCCTTCGTGGCCTTCGTGCTCGGGCACCGCCCGTCCTCGAAGATCATCGTCGCCAGCTACGGCCTCGACCTCGCGCGGAGACACTCGGAGGATTGTCGGCGCGTGATGCAATCGCGCTGGTACCGCGAGATGTTCCCCGGGACCCGTCTCGGCGGTCGCGGCAATACCGTGGACGAGATCCGCACCACCAAGGGAGGGAGCCGCAAGGCCGTGTCGATCGGTGGCGCGGTCACCGGTCACGGCGCAGATTACATCATCATCGACGACCTGATGAAGGCCGGGGATGCCAGTTCCGAGGCCGAGTTGGTGCGGGCACAAGAATATATCGAGGGCTCGCTGTTGTCGCGGTTTGACAATCCTTCCGAGGGACGGGTCGTGATGATCGCGCAGCGCCTGCACGAGCTTGACCCGCCCGGCTACCTGCTGGGCAAGGGTGGGTACCGGCATTTGAACCTGCCCGCGATCGCGGAGGATGACCAGCGGATCGCCGCGGGGAAGGGGCAGCACCACTGTCGCAAAAAGGGAGAGCCGCTGTTCCCGGAGCGCTTTGGGCTGGACGTCCTGGAAAGACTGCGCCGGGAGATGGGGGCGGCAGTCTTCAACTGCCAATACCAGCAGAACCCCGTGGCCCCCGACGGTTCTCCGCTGCGGTGGGAATGGTTCGGCACCTACGACGAGATCCTGCCGCGCCACGCCTATGAAATGGTGGCGCAAAGCTGGGACACCGGCACCGCGGCCGATCCCCGGTCGGATTACTCGGTTTGCACGACCTGGGGCTTCCGGGATCGCAAATGGTGGCTCCTGAACGTGTTCAGGGACCGGCTCGACTACCCCGACCTAAAGCGGACCTGCCTGCGGCTCGGGGAGGAGTGGGAGGCCGACGTTGTGTTGATCGAGGATGCCGCGACTGGCCGTCCGTTGTTCCAAGACTGCATTGAGCAGAACCGATCGCGCTTCCGGCGCGTCACGCCCGAGCAAGACAAGGAGACCCGCTTCCGTGCCGCGTGTGATCCAGTGTCTGAAGGCCAGGTCTTGCTACCCCGCGAAGCGGGTTGGCTGGACGACTTCCGACGCGAACTCCTTGCCTTCCCGCGTGGCCGCTACGACGACCAGGTCGACAGCTTCAGCCAGATGATGAACTGGACCAAGAGCACAGGCTTCTGGCGCAAGCTTGGGAGGGAGCACCCGCTCGCCCGGGAGAGGGTCGCCCGGCTGGAGTCGATGCGTCGTCGACGGTGAGAGTCACGTCCGATCAGATTCGGTCCCGAGAGGCCATGCCCGCTCGAGCTTTCGATCCGTGTTCGATACACCCAAGAACATCGTGCAGGTCCCGCCGGTTCGAATCCCAAACAGACATTGGTTCTGCACCTGCATCGGACGCAGCCACCTGCACGATGGGCGGGAAGCGGAAGTTCTCTGTGACCTGAGACCCGACTTCCGTCCAGCCTTCAGGAGAATCCGTCGGTTGATTTCTGGCCTCATGCGGGCTCTGTCAGAAGAACTTGGCTTGAGTAGGGCAGGGCGGTTTCGTAGCCTCTGCCGATGACCAAACGCTCCCCATTCAAGTACTTCAAAACCAGCCCTGAGATCATCCGCCTGGCGGTGATGCTCTACGTTCGGTTTCCGCTGTCGCTCCGCACCGTGGAGGACCTGCTGCACGAACGCGGTGTCGATGTCAGCTACGAAACCGTCCGGTTCTGGTGGCATCGCTTCGGCCCGATGTTTGCAGCCGAGATCAAGAAGCGCCGCATCGACGGCATGAAATCGAGTCGCTGGCAGTGGCACCTCGACGAGATTTTCGTGAAGATCAACGGCGAGAAACACTACCTTTGGAGGGCTGTCGATCACGAAGGCGAGGTGCTGGAAAGCTACGTCACCAAGACACGCGATCGGAAGGCGGCGTTGAAATTCCTCAGAAAAGCGATGCGCAAGCATGGCGGACCCGAGGTAATCGTGACCGATCGACTGCGATCCTACGGTGCGGCCCTGAAGGAGCTGGGCGCTGAGGACAATCAGGAAACTGGCCGCTGGGCCAACAACAGAGCGGAGAATTCACATCTGCCATTCCGACGACGAGAACGCGCCATGCTCAGGTTCCGGCGCATGCGGAGTCTTCAGAAATTCGCATCCACCCACGCCTCCGTCTACAACCACTTCAACCAGGAACGCAGCCTTTCCAGTCGCAACATCTTCAAGGCCAACCGCGCCGCCGCTCTCACCGAGTGGCGCGGTCTCTGCGCGGCATGAGAGACAGCGTCACTGTCCTACCTGAGACTGGTTCGAATTTGTCTGACACCACCTCTGAGAGCCTTGGAAGCTGAGAACGCCAAGCTGAAACGGATCGTTGCAGACCAAATGCTGGATATGTCCGCGATGAAGGATCTGCTGCAAAAACATTGGTAAGCCCATGGCGAAGCGACGAGCTGTGGGCTTTCTGATGACCGAGCGTGGGTTCAGCGAGCGGCGCGCGTGCCGGATTGTCGGCTTGGCGCGGTCGGTGCAGCAGTACCAACCACTGCCAAAGGACGATGAGGCGGCGATCAAGCGCATGAAGGAATTGGCGTCTGAGAACCGACGCTACGGCTATCTGCGCCTGCACGCCATGTTGCGACGCGAAGGCCTGGTCATGAACCACAAGCGCACGTATCGGCTCTACACCGAGCATGGCTTGCAGGTTCGTACCAAGAAGCGCCGCAAGCTGCCTAGGCGCGATCGCGTCGCGCCGCAGGTGCCGGAAAGGCCAATGCAACGATGGTCCTTGGACTTCGTCAGCGACCAGCTCGCTGATTGTCGAAGGTTCCGGGTGCTCAACGTCGTCGACGACCACAGCCGGTTCTGTCCCGGCCAGATTGTCGACGTGTCGATCCCTGGGGCACGCGTAGCACGGTTCCTCGATGATCTGGCCCTTCGCATGGGCCTCCCGGAGGAGATCATCCTCGACAACGGCCCAGAAGGCACCAGCAAGGCCATGTTCGACTGGTCCGAGCGAACCGGTGTGCGCCTGCGGTTCATCGAGCCCGGCAAGCCAGTGCAAAACGCCTTCGTGGAGAGTTTCAATGGCAAGTTCCGGGATGAGTGCCTGAACCTTCACTGGTTCCGATCACTGCACCACGCACGCGAGGAAATCGGACGATGGCGCAGCCACTACAACACCAAGCGCCCGCATTCGGCGCTCGGATACCTAACCCCAACGGAGTTCCTGATAAAAACCACCGCGCCAGCGCTTGAGACTCTTGCGGTCTCCACGCTGCCGCTTAACACTCAAAACCAACCGGAAGATTCTGGATCAACCCGGCCCTAATCGCGGGGGAAGGTCACTTCGACGACCACTTGGATGAGGATCTGTTCGGGCATATCCGGACCGTCGGGTCCCAGGTCGCCGGGGCACGGGCACGCCCCACCGCGTGCTTTGCCGGTCTCTCGCGCGCAGGTCGCCCGCGTGTCAGCCGCGCAGCAGGGGGCTGACGAAACCTTCGGGCTTCACGGCGAGGACGGGGCATTCGAGGCTGTTGATGATGTTCTCGGCCGTGTTTCCGATGAAGACCCCGCTCAGGCCCGTCCGCGCAACGGTGCCCATGACGACCACGTCCGCGCCGACCTGGCGGCTTTGGGCGTGGATCACGGTCTCGGGGGTTCCGCGGGCCAGGCGCGGCACCAGGCGGGGCCGGGGGCCGATCTCGTTGCGCAGCTGTGCGAGGAAGCGATCCATTGCCGCTTGCCGGACGTCGAGGATCTCGTTCACGTATTTATCCGCCGACATGCGCGCGTTGCCGCGCCCGGAGAACGCCCAGATCATGCCTTCGCCCATCGCCTCCCAGGCATGAAGCACGACGACCTCGGCGTTCGGCGCCTCGGCGATCGCGCAGGCGGCATCGATGACGCGCCGGTTCAGATCGGTCAGTGTCTGCGGCTCGGCGGCGTCCGCGGTATCGAGATCGACCGCGGCCAGAATGCGTAGGGGGCGTCGCGATGCGGAGGGTGTCTGCAGCCAGACGGGGCAGGGGCATTTGCGCAGCAGATGCTGGTCGGTGCTGGCGAACAGGAAACGATCCATGCCCGATAGCGGTTCGGCTGTCTTGATCACGAAATCGCAGCCCGATCGCGCGACATGGCGGATGATCTCGAGATAGGCCTTGCCGACGGCCACAGAGATGTCGATCTGCCGGTTCGGCGCGATCGAGGATAGCCGGGAGCGAACCTCGGCATAAGTGTGCTCGACCGCGTCGGCGATCAACCTGTCAGGGTCTTCGCCCGAGAGGCGCGACAGGATCGACAGGTCGTGCGGGGGTTCCACGCAGGCCATGACCTCGACCGCCGCGCCATGGGTGTCGGCAAGGGCCAGCGCGCTTTCGAGGGCGATCCGCCCGTCACCTGCATCGGCCACTGCCAAGATCTTGCGCGGCTTTCTCGTTTCGGCCGTCATGCCGGCAACTCCTTCTGGCCCTCTGGGTCCTCGACCGGGTGCTCGGGCGCCTGCACGCCGACCGCGATCATCCTGGCGGCGGCAAAGGCCGCGTCGCGATAGGGCATCAGCACCAGATCCGCGCGGTCCGACTTCAGCGCCTCGGCGGTGGCGTCGCGATGCGCGGCGACGGCGATCTTGCCGTCATAGCCCAGGTCGCGCACCGCTTTCAGAAGGGAATGGCGCGCATCGTCATGGGTCAACCCGGTATCGTGTTCGGGGACCGCCATCACCAGCCATTCGGCCCGCGCCAGCGGCAGGTGCCCCAGAAACTCGGGATCGGTCGCATCGCCGAACACCACGTCAAAGCCCTGCGCGCGGGCGTGGCGCACCGCCTCGGGGCTGAAATCGACGCCCAGGATTCGCTTGCCGCTGTCGCGCAGCGCCGAGGCGATACCCAGGCCATAGCGGCCCAGTCCGAACAGGATCACGTCATGGGCGCGGGCAGGCTCGGCGCTGCCGTCCTCCTCGGCTCTGGGGCGGCGGCGTTCGAAGACGCCCAGCACGGGCTCGAACAGGCCGTAGAGTTGGTGCGAATAGGTGATCATGTAGGTCGAGGCCGCGATGGTCACCAAGCCGACCAGCGTGACCAGCCCCAATGCCTCGTCCGCGACATGGCCGATCGCCACCCCCATCGCCATGAAGATCAGGGAAAACTCGCTGATCTGCGCCACCGTCAGCCCGGCAAGAAAGCCGGTGCGTTTGCGATAGCCCATCGCCCCCATGATCGCCAGAACGATCAGGGGGTTGCCGATCAGCACGAACAGCGACAGCACGATGGCGGGCACGACGCTTGCCCCCAGAACCGACAGGTCCAGCGAGGCGCCAAGCGCGATGAAGAAAAACAGCAAAAGAAAGTCGCGCAGCGAGGCCAGCCTTGCCGCGATCGCCTCGCGAAACGGGGTCGAGGCCAGCGACACCCCGGCCAGCAGGCCGCCCAGTTCCTTGCCGAAGCCCAGGTAATGGCCCACCGCCGCCAGCAGCGCCGCCCAGCCGATGGCGAAGGAAACCAGCAGTTCCGGCGCGCGCGACAGCCGTTCGACCAGCGGGTTGGCCACGTAGCGGATGAACAGCACCACGAACCCCAGCATCGCGACACCGTAGCCCAGAACGCGCAGAACCTCGGCCAGCGCGGCATCGCCCTCGGCCGCGGCGCCGCCCACGCCGATGGCCGACAGCGCGATCATGGCGACCACGACGACGATGTCCTGCACGATCAGAAACCCCAGCGCGATCCGGCCGTGCAGCGCGTCGATCTCGCGCTTGTCGGACAGAAGCTTCACGATGATGATCGTCGAGGAAAAGGTCAGCGCAATGGCCACGTAGATCGCCGTCAGCGCGTCCAGCCCCAGCGCCAGCGCGATGAGAAAGCCGAAGACGGTGGTGAAAGCGACCTGCCCAAGCCCGGTGACCAGCGCCACCGGCCCGAGGGTGCGCACCAGGTTGAAATCCAGCTTCAACCCGACAAGGAACAGCAGCACCGCAATGCCCAGTTCGGCCAGTAGGTCGATCTGTTCGTCGGAATGCGCGATGTCCAGCACCGAAGGCCCGGCAAGGATGCCCACGGCGATGAAGCTCACGATCAGCGGCTGGCGCAGCAACAGCCCCACGAACCCGACACCGGCGGCCAGAACCAGCAGGGCCGCGATCTCGTAGAAAATGTAGCCTTCGATGGCGTCGGTCATGCGCCCTGTCTTCCTTTCTGGCGGCTCAGAGCGTCATGACGATGCGGCCATCGATCTTGCCCTGTTCCATGCGGTCGAAGATGCCGTTGATGTTGTCCATGCTGTCGGTGGCGAAATGCGACGCGACCTTGCCCTCGGCCGCGAAAGACAGGCTTTCGGCCAGGTCCGCGCGGGTGCCCACGATCGAGCCGCGGATCGTCTTGCGGTTCAGCACCACGTCGAAGATGTTCAATGCAAAATCGCCCGGCGGCAGGCCGACAAGGCTCATGGTGCCGCCGGGGGCCAGCATGCCGACGCCCTGGCTGAAGGCGCTGTTGGACACCGCGGTAACCAGCACGCCGTCGGCCCCGCCAAGGCGCGTCACCTCGTCGACCGGATCGTCGGCCATGGCGTTGATGGCGGCACCTGCGCCCAACTCGCGCGCCAGGGCCAGCTTGTCCTCGGCTACGTCGACGGCGATCACGTGCAGCCCCATGGCGCGCGCATATTGCACCGCCAGATGGCCCAGCCCCCCGATGCCCGAGATCACGACCGTCTGGCCGGGGCGCAGGTCGCATTCCTTAAGCCCCTTGTAGACGGTCACGCCCGCGCAAAGGATCGGGGCGGCGGGCGCGAAATCCAGCCCGTCGGGCAGGTGGCCCACATAGGTGGGGTCGGCCTCGACGTATTCGGCAAAGCCGCCATTGACGGTGTAGCCGGTATATTGCGGCTCGGTCCGGCAGAGCGTTTCCCACCCGGTGACACAGGCGGTGCAATGCCCGCAGGCATGGTGCAGCCAGGGCACGCCGACGCGGTCGCCCTCTTTGACCGAGGTGACGCCGCGCCCGACCTCGGCGACGATGCCCACCCCCTCGTGGCCGGGGATGAAGGGCGGCTCGGGCTTGACCGGCCAGTCGCCGCGGGCGGCATGCAGGTCGGTATGGCACACGCCGCAAGCCTCGATCTTGACGATGATCTTGCCGTCCGAAACCTCGGGTTTGTGAACCTCTTTCAACTCCAGCGGTTTGGAGAAATCGGTGACAACGGCGGCTTTCATCATGCTCATGGGGGTCTCCTTTCACTGGGGCGGGGTGGGGTGGGTAACGACCGGGCGCGACAGGCGCAACGCGCGTTTCTCGATTTCCAGGATCAGCAAAAGGACCGGCCCGATGGCCACGACCATCAGGCCCTGCGCCAGGCTGAGCGGGCGGGTGTCGAAGAAGGCCTCCATGAAGGGGGCATAGGTGAAGGCAAATTGCAGCACCGTCACGGCCGCCACAGCGATCAGGACGGGCCGGGTGCCCAGAACGGCGCGCAGCGACGGCGAGCTCGTGTTCAGGAAGCGGACCGAGAACAGGTAGAAGATTTCCATCACCACCAGCGTGTTGACCGCGATGGTGCGCGCCACCTCGAGGCTTGCGCCCTGCGCCTGGGCCAGCGTGAAGGTTCCGAAGATGCCCGCGCAGAACAAAAGCGACACGAAGCCCACCCGCCACAACACGAAACGGGACAGGATCGGTTCATCCACGCGACGCGGCGGGCGGCGCATGATGTCGGGTTCCGGCCCTTCGAAGGCCAGCGCCATGGCCAGTACGACGGAACTGACCATGTTGACCCACAGGATCTGCACCGGGGTGATGGGCAACGTCAGACCCAGCAGAAGGGCTACGATCAGCGCCAGCGCCTCGCCGCCATTCACGGGCAACAGGAAGACGATGGCCTTTTTCAGATTGTCATAGACCGTGCGGCCCGCGCGGACGGCTTGGGCGATGGTGGCGAAATTGTCATCGGCCAGCACGATCTCGGCGGCCTCCTTGGCGGCCTCGGTGCCGGTCCGGCCCATCGCAACGCCGATATCGGCGCGCTTGAGGGCGGGGGCGTCGTTCACCCCGTCGCCGGTCATGGCCACGGCCGCGCCGCCGGCCTGCAACGCCTCGACCAGACGCAGCTTGTGTTCGGGGCTGGTGCGCGCGAACACATCGGTGCGTTCGGCGGCGCGGCGCAGATCGGGGGGCGACAGCCGGTCGATCTCGGCCCCGGTCAGGACGTCCTGCGCATTCTCGAGGCCCAGGGCCCGCGCGATGGCCGATGCGGTGCCGGCATGATCGCCGGTGATCATCTTGACCCGGATGCCCGCCGCGCGGCAGTCGGCGACGGCGGCGATGGCCTCTTCTCTGGGCGGGTCGATCAGCCCCACTAGACCCAGCAGCATCAGGTCGCTGTCCACGTCGTCGAAGGTCAGGGTCTGCCGGCCCGGATCGGCGGGCTTTGTCGCGACGGCAAGTACCCGCTGGCCCTGTGCCGCGATCTCGTGCGCGCGGGCATGCCAGTATTCGGCATCCAGCGCCTCATGGCCGTTTTCTTCGCCATGCTGTGCGGCGCACATGGCGATCACCTGCTCAGGCGCGCCTTTCACATGGATCGCGGCGCCGCCCTGGTGATCATGGTGCAGCGTTGCCATGAACCTGTGTGCGGCGTCGAAGGGGATGGCGTCGGTCTGGGGGTTGGCCTCGCGCAGGGCGGTCGGGTCCTGCCCTGCCTTCCAGCCGAAGGAGACCAGCGCCCCCTCCATCGGGTCGCCGGTGACCGACCAGCGCCCGTCCACCTCGGCGATGTCGGAGTCGTTGCACAGGATCGCGCCGCGCGCCAGATCGCCCAGCAGGGGGTAGGTCTCCAGATCGACCTCCGTATCGTCCAGCAGCACGCGGCCACCGGGGCCGTAGCCGGTGCCGGTGACCTGAAACAGACGCCGCGCGGTGGCCACGGATGCCACGGTCATTTCGTTCTTGGTCAGGGTCCCGGTCTTGTCGGAACAGATCACCGAGACCGAGCCGAGCGCCTCGATCGCGGGCAGACGGCGCACGATGGCGCGGCGGGCGGCCATGCCCTGCACCCCGATGGCCAGGGTGACGGTCAGGATGGCCGGCAGCCCCTCGGGGATGGCGGCGACCGACAGGCCGACAACCGCCATGAAAATCTCGCTGAAGCTCAGCCCGCTGCCGAAATACCCGAAGCCCAGGATCAGCGCCGCCAGCGCGAGGATGGCCAGCGTGATGGTGCGGGCAAAACCCTCCATCTGTTTCAACAGCGGCGTTGTCGTCGTCTCGACCGTCTCCAGCATCCCGCTGATGCGGCCGATCTCCGTGTCCGCGCCGGTCGCCACGACGACACCGCGGCCGGTGCCGGCGGCCACCAGCGCCCCGCTGAACGCCATCGAGCGGCGATCGCCCAGCGGCGCGTCGGCCGCTGCAGGGGCGGTCGCCTTTTCCCCGGGACGGATTCGCCGGTCAGCACGGCCTCCTGGATGCGCAGCCCATGGGCGACGATCACGCGCAGGTCTGCCGGCACCCGGTCGCCCGGTTCCAGCAGCACGACATCGCCGGGGACAAGGGCCTCGGCCGGCACAAGGGTGCGGCGGTTGTCACGCAACACGCGCGCGTCGGGCGCCAGCATGTCCTTGATCGCCGACAGCGCCTGTTCGGCCTTGCCTTCCTGAATGAACCCGATGATCGCGTTCACCAGAACCACGGCAAGGATCACCCCGGTGTCGACCAGATGCCCCAAAGCCGCCGTCACCATGGCCGCCCCGATCAGGACGTAGATCAAAAGGTTCTTGAACTGTCGAAGAAACCGCGCCAGCGGTCCGGCGCGCGGCGGCTCGGGCAGGCGGTTCGGCCCGACACGGCCCAGCCGCGCAGCGGCCCCCGCCGCAGTCAGGCCCGAGCTGTCGGCGTCGAGCGCGCGAAAAACGTCTTCGACGCTGTGATCGTGAAACTGGGTCGTCGTCGGCTCGCCCTGGGGCGCGGTGACGGCTGCGGGTCGAGACAGTTTGGCGTCATGTGCCGTCATGGTTGCTGCGATCCGGAGTCATCTTGCCAGCTTGGCTCGCGCGTGGCGTGGTCGTTGACGAACGCCTCGAGGTCCTTCACGGCCACGCGAAACTCGCGCCCGAGTTTCACGGCTCGCAACTCTTGTTGGTGGATCCAGCCGCGAACGGTCTGCTCGCGCACCTTCAGGAGGTCCGCGATTTCTTGCGTCGTCAGAAATGGCTTGCTGAGCATGCGTGACCCCAGGCTGAGTCCCCAGACCACCAGCATACAGGCTTTGCGCTCATGATACAGCGTCATCGTGCCTCAAAGTGCCTCAAAGTGCCTGAAACACGCTCAAACGACCTCAACGGTCGCCGGTTGGCGATTGCGACATTGCCGTCACGGCCGAGATCGTGCGGGGCGCGGCGACGCGGTCAGGTCGGGATTGGAGATTGCGAGGGCGGTGCCGGGTGGGGGGTCAGGCGGCCTCTTCCCGGCCGACGCCCACACGGCTGCGATGGGGCCCGAAGAGGCAGGCGAAGGCCAGGATCACGCCCGACACCGCCGCGATCATGCCCGCGGCACTGACCGCGTTCTGTCCACCGAACCAGAGCGGCCCGTACCCCGCGAAGACATAGCCCAGCACCGCCGACAGCGTGGCGAAACCGACCGACCACCAGACCTGATGCGCCAGTCGATTGGTCATCAGGCGCGCGGCGGCGGGCGGGCAGATGAACATGGCGATGACGATGATCGAGCCGACCGCATCAAAGGCCGCGACCGCGGCGATCGCGGCGGCAATCACCAGGCCAAAGCCCACGGCCGAGGCCGGGATACCGAGGGCGCGGGCGAAATCCTCGTCGAAGGTGGCGATCTTCAGCCAGCGCCAGAACACCAGCGTCAGGATCACGACCAGGGCGCAGACAATGGCGATGCGGCCCAGTTCCGGCGGTAGACCGGCCAGCGCCTGAGGGTCGAGCAGCGACTGCCAGCCCTCGGCCCGGAACCAGATCAGGCTTTCCAGATTGCCCATCAGCGCGTGCTCGATATCGAGATGGATATTGCCCAGATCGGCCTGTTCAAGGGCCAGGACACCGGCGGCGAACATCGTCGTGAAAACCACGCCCATGGCGGCCCCGGGCTCGACCTTGCCCAACCGCTTGATCGCCTCGATCAGGATGACGGCGACGATGGCTGCGCCCGCGGCCCCCAGCATCATGGGGATTGCCGCGACAACGCCGGTCAGCAGAAAGGCCACCACGATGCCGGGCAGCACGACATGGCTGATCGCATCGCCGATCAGGGCCTGCTTGCGCAGGATGAGGAAATTCCCCGGCAGCGCACAGGCGATGGCGGCCAGGGTCCCGATCAGGATCGGCGTGAGAGAGAATTGGACGAAGTCGGCCCCCATCAGGCGCCTCCGATGGCTGTGGGCGGGCCAAGGCGCCGATCGAACTCGGCGATCTCGTCGGCGGTAAAGACCTTTTCGATGGGCGTCAGCCCGTCATAGAGGCCGGCAAGGCCCGCATCCTGGTTGATCTCGCGCGCCACGTCCCAGCGACGTTCGTCCCGGGCGACCTTGGCTGCCTGCGCGCGCCCGGCATCCGTGGGCACGCCATCGGCGCGCACCAACCCTTCGCGCGACAACAGGCGCAAGGTGTATGCCTCTCGGATGGGGTGCTGTGCCGCAAGCGCCAAGAGCCCCTGGCGGCGATGCACGCGCGCCTGGAACCGCCGGTGGCGCAAGAGCGCGGCCAGCACGCCGCGGCCCGGTGCAAGGAACAACGACACGACAAAGACCGCCGCCGCCACCAGCACAATGATCGGGCCCGTCGGCAGGGCCGGGGCCGAGGCGGAAATCACCGCACCAAGATAGCCCGATACCGCGCCGACGCCGCCCGCGATCCAGACGACGCGCTGGGCGCGTTCGGTCCAGAACCGGGCCGTGACCGGGGGAATGATCAGCATGGCGACGATCAGGATCAGGCCCACCAGTTTCAGGCCGATCACGGTGACCGCCATCACCAGACCCATCATCAACAGGTCGATCCGGCGCACGTCATAACCCATCGCCGCAGCATAATCGCTGTCGAAGGCCACCAGCGTCATCGGCCGGCGCATGAGCCATGTCGCAAACACCACCAGCGAGCCGCCGATCACGATGGTGATGGCGTCGTTGAACAACATGCCGGCGGTCGAGCCGAGCAGAAAGCTCTCCAGCCCCGCCTGACGCCCCGAACTCATGGTCTGCACCACGGTCAGAAGGACGATCCCGAGGCCGAAGAACACGCCCAGCACCGAGCCGATGGCCGCATCCTCGGACAGGCGGGTGCGCCGGGGGATCCATTCCATGATCAGCAGGCCCAGACCGGCGGTCACCGCGGACCCGATCATCAGGCCGGCCAGGTTCCGCCCGTCGCCGCCGAACGCCACCATCAGCATGAAGGCCAGCGCGACGCCCGGCAGGGTGGCATGCGCGACGCCGTCCGACACCAGAGCCCGCTTGCGCAGAAACAGAAACGTCCCCGATGCCCCGGCCGCGAAGCCCAACAGGGCCGCGCCGATGGTGACGAGGGAGACGTTGTAGCCCGCCTGCAGAAAGAGCGCATCGAGGAATGGGCCCATGTCGATCATCCCAGCACGGCAAGCTCGTCGAGATGCGTCGCGGCAAGCCGCCCACCATAGGCCGCCTGCAGGGTCTGGGGCGTGAAGGCGGTGGCGACCGGCCCTTCGGCGATCCGGCGCACATTGATCAGGAAGACATGGTCGAAATAGTCGCGCACCGTCGACAGGTCATGATGCACGGCGATGACGGCCTTGCCCTCGGCCTTCAGCAATTTCAGCACGTCGATGATCGCCCGTTCGGTCGCGGCATCGACGCCTGCGAAAGGCTCGTCCAGCAGGTAAAGGTCAGCCTCCTGCGCCAAGGCGCGGGCCAGGAACACGCGCTGTTGCTGGCCGCCCGACAACTGGCCGATCTGACGATGGGCGAAATCGGCCATGCCGACACGCTCGAGGCACGCGCTGGCGCGCCGCGTCATCTGGCCCGACAGACGGCCCAAGAGGCCCAGCTTGCGGTAAAGTCCCATCTGCACGACATCCATGACCGTGGTCGGGAAATCCCAGTCGACGCTGGCACGCTGCGGCACATAGGCGATGCGCGCGCGGGCGGCGTCGATCGGCTGTCCAAAGGCGTAGACCTCGCCCGACAGACGCGGAATGACGCCAAGCGCGGCCTTCAACAGCGTTGATTTCCCCGCGCCGTTCGGCCCGATGATCGCCGACATGGCATTGCTGGGAAAGGTCGCATCGACCGAGAAAACCGCCGGTTTCTCACCGTAGGAGACGGTCAGTCCGCGCGTGACCAGCGCGGCATCTGGCGGCAGCACGGCCGGGCGTGTTGCCCGGCCGTCCTCTGCGACGATTGTTGGTTGCATCTGTTGTGTCATTCCCTGTTCATCCGTCGACCAAAAGGCCATTCATGCCGCCATTGGGCGCCTCGCCACCCAGCGCCGTGGCGATGGTCGTGGCGTTGTGGTCCAGCATCCCGATATAGGTGCCGCGATACGTGTCCGGCTGGCCCATCGCATCCGAGAACAACTCGCCGCCGACGACAATCTCGTGACCGCGGGCGGCTGCGCCTTCGATCACCGCCTGGATGTTGCGCTCCGAGACCGAGGATTCCACGAATACCGCGCCGATGTTGCGCTCGACAAGAAAGTCGACCATGGCCGCGATCTCCTGCAGCCCAGCCTCGGATTCGGTCGACAGACCCTGGATACCAACGGGTTCGAACCCGTAGGCGTTCCCGAAATAGTTGAACGCATCATGCGCCGAGACCACCACGCGGCTTTCGGCGGGCACGGTCGAGAGCACCTGCACCACATATTGCGCAAGCTCGCCCAGCTCGGCCAGATAGGTGTCGGCATTGGCCTCGTAGGTGGCGGCATTGTCGGGGTCGGCTTCGATCAGCGCATTGCGGATGGTGACGACGACATTGCTCCAGAGGTTGACGTTCATCCAGACATGCGGGTCGGTGCGGCCCTCGTAATCCTGCGAGCTCAGCAGCAGGCTGTCGGGGATGCTTTCGGCCACGGCGACGACGGTGCCGCCCTCGGATAGCCCCAGCATGAACTCTTCCATCTGCGCCTCGAGGAAGAGGCCGTTCCACAGCACCAGATCGGCATTGGCCAGGGCCACGATATCGGTGCGGGTCTGTCGGTAGCTGTGCGGGTCGACGCCTTCGCCCATGAGCGACGTCACCTCGACAAGATCGCCACCGACATTCGCGGCGGCATCTGCAATCATGCCCGTCGTGGCGATGACGGTCAGCCGGTCCTGCGCCGCCGCCCAGCCGGCGGGCAGCGCCATGAGTGTGGCCGTAACAGCAGCAACGAAAGTGCGCTTGGTCAGTTTCATGTTCGGTTCCCTGTTAGCTTTCCCCGGTCGGGGTCCTGTACGCACATATAGTGCTAGTGCGAGGCATTATCAGGGTCAATGCTTTTGCGAAGCATTCGCAAAAACTTGATCCGGTGGATCGTGGCGTCATCGGCGGGCGGCGTGATCGGGCCGCAATCGCTCGGCGGCGTCCTGGTGGTGCGGTTTCGGCGCGTGGCCGTCTTCCAACCCCGCGATTGCCGCCTTAAACACGGGGATGATACGCTTCGCGGAGAACGGCTCGGCCAGAAAGGGCGTGATATCGTGACAGTCGCTCAGCCGCCGCTGATTGTCCGACAAATTCAGGCGCGGGCGCGCACGGCGCCCCATGCGCCCGCGATCCTGTCGGCTGACGGTCAACAGGCGCTTTCCTATCAGGGGTTGAGCCGGCTTGTGGACAAGGTCGCCGCGACGCTGGCACAGGCGGGCCTTGGCGCGGGCGACCGGGTCGCGCTTTGGGCCGCGCGAGGGCCAATGACCGTCTCGGCCTTTCTGGGCCTTCTGGCGCATCTGCCGGTTGTGCCCATCGACCCTTCGATGGTGGGCCAATTGCCCGACCTTCTGCAGCGGCTTTCGATCAAGGCGCTTGTTGCGCCTGAAGGCCTCGATCTGCCGCAACTGGACCGCCCGGTTCATCGCCTGATGCCCACCGGCCAGTTCGCCGAATTCCGGATCGAGGTCGAGACCGTCTCGGACGCGCCGCCCGCTCTGGACCTTGCCGGCCTTGCTGACCCGGCGCTCGTGATTGAGACCTCCGGCACCACGGGGCGCCCGAAGGTCGTGGAGCTGACCCAGGCCAATCTGGCCGCGGGGGCGCAATCGGCGGCGCGTACCCTGGCCCTGGCGCCGGGCGAGATCTGCGTCAACCCGATGCCGCTGTTTCATGTGCATGGTCTTTGCATCGGCACCCTGGCGACCATCGCGTCGGGCGGTACGACGGTCCCCATGATGGGGGGCGATGGCGCGCTGGTCCTCGACGCCTGCGCGGCCGCGGGGGCCACATGGTACACCGCCGTGCCGACAATCCATCACAGCGTCGCGCAGGCGCTGGAGCGGGAGGCCGGGCTTGCCCGCGGGGTGGCGCTCAGGTTCATTCGCTCCTCTTCGGCCGCACTGGCCAGCGTGACGCGCGACACGCTCCAGCGGCACCTGGGCTGTCCGGTGCTTGAGGGGATGGGCATGACCGAGGCCGCCAGTTGGGTCGCCCATCAGCCCTATGGGCCCGGGCCGACCCACGGCCCCCTCGGCCCGGCACAGGGCACCGAGATCGCGATCCTGACCGAGGCGGGCGAGATCACGACCGCGCCTTTCGTCCAAGGCGAGCTGGTGCTGCGCGGCCCCAATGTCATCACCCGCTACGATGTCCATCCCGGCGATCCGTCCGAGGCATTTCATGACGGCTGGCTGCGTTCGGGCGATCTGGCCGAGTTGAACGAAAAGGCCGAGTTGCGCATTCATGCCCGCCTGAAAGAGTTGATCAACCGGGGCGGGGCCATGGTGTCGCCCGTCATGGTCGAAGCCATTCTGCTCGAGGAGGGCGCCGTGGCCGCGGCCATCGTCTTTGGCGCGCCGCACCCCTCGCTCGGGCAAGACGTGCTGGCCGCCGTGGTGCCCGCCGATCCCGCCGCGTTCGATCCCGACGCCATCCTGCAATCCGTGGCGCGGAAACTGCCCGCCGAGGCCCTGCCGCGCAGCGTTTTCCCGGTGTCCGAAATCCCGCTGAACCGTATCGGCAAGCCCGCCCGGATCGAGGCGGCGCTGCGCCTGCAGGACAAGTTCACCCAGATCTATGCCGCACCGCGCACGCCGCTCGAGGCGATCCTTGTCCTGATCATCGAGGAAACCCTCGGACGCGCGCGCCATGGCCGGCATGACGATTTCTTCCTCGCGGGGGGCGACTCGCTGTCGTTGATGCGCCTTCAACTGCGCATCGAAGAAGACCTCGGGGTGCTTGTGCCGGGTGATGTGCTGACGACCGAACGCGATGTCGCCCGACTGTCCGCGTGGCTCGAGACCCATCATGGCGAGACGATGCGCCACCGCCTCGCCGACGTTTTTGACGATGCGCCCGCTGCCAGCGAGCCGGGCACATGAGCGACGATCTGCTGCAAAAGGCGACGCGCGCGCGGGCGCGCATGGCCGCAGACCGGCAGGCGGTCGCGCCCGCGCCCGAAGGCCCGGTGCAACTGACCCCGGCCCAGACCGGGATGTGGATGGCCGAACGCTTTGGCAAGGCGGGCGCGCGGTTCACCCAGGTCCGCGCCTGGCGGATCTGCGGCGCGCTCGATCTCGACGCCCTTGACCGGGCGATCGGGCGGCTGTTGCAGCGCCATGACGCCTTTCATCTGCGCGTTCTGTCCCGCGACGGGCAGGGCATGCCGGATTTCAGCGCGCCGCCGCCTTGGTCCGGGGTCGAGGCCGAGCTGTGCCCCCGTGGCGAACCCGACACCGAGGCATGGGTTCAGCGCCGCATCACCGCCCTGTCGCAACGGCGCTTCGACATCGCCTCGGGCCCGCTCTCGGGGTTTCACCTGTTGATCTGCGGTCCCGACGCCTACGTGTTGGTGGGTCTGTTCCATCACCTCATGTCGGATCACAGGTCATTCACCCTCATGGCCGAGGATCTGTCGCGTCTTTACGCGCTGGAGGTCGGCGCATCGCCCGATCCGCAGGCGTTGCCCGACCCTGGCCAATACCGCGCGTTTCTTGCAGGCCGCCCGCCGCGCGAGGCCGACCCTTCTGCGCGGCAACCGCTGGCCGAGCCGGTATGGCCGACCCAGGTCGAGGGGCCGAGCGAGCAGTTGGACACCATGGCCCATTTCGTCGAGGTCTTGCTCGACCCGACGGAGAGCGACGCCGTTGGCCGTGCCGCGCGGGCCTGTGACGCCACCGTCTTCGGCCTGACCGCCGCGCTGTTTCAGGTTCTCGTCGGCCGGCTTTGCGATCAATCCGACGTGTCGGTCTCGGTGTCGCGCACGATCAGGTCCGGCGCGGCCAGCATGGATGTGATCGGCATGTTCGTCGAGAACGTCGCGTTGACGGCCTCGCTCGGGGCGGACCGGTGCCTTGCAGATTTGGCCGGTGACGTGGGTCGTGCCCTTGCCGAGATCCCCCTCGGGGCCGCGCCTATCCTGTCGGAGGGGCCGGCGGGTGCCTCGGTGATCTATTACGGCGACCCGACCCCGACCCTCGACCTGCCGGGCTGCCGGGTGGCGCGGATCGAGCCCGAGGCGAAACCCGTGCCGGTGGCCATGCAACTGGCCATCTACCGCGAGGCGGGGCGCTTGCGCTTGCGCCTGCACGGGCAACGCCGTCTGTTTTCCCGCGACGCGCTGGACCGGGCGCTCGGGGCGTATCGGCAGATGCTTGTGCATGTCATCACGGCCGAGACCCCGGCCACGGTTGTTCCGACGCGCCTGCCGCTGGTGCCGGAGGGGGCCCAACGGGCCGACCTCGCCCGGCACGCGACTGCCCCGGCCCGTTATCCCGACGCGGTGGATCTTGCGACCCTCTTTCTGGCGCAGGTGCGCCACAGCCCCGACGCGCCGGCGTTGCGCACGCCCGATCTGTGCTGGAGCTATCGGGACCTTGCGGCGCAATCGCTGGCCATTTCCGACTGGTTGCGCCAGCAGGGTCTTGCGCCGGGCGAGCGTGTCGGGTTGTCGGCCGAGCGCGGGGCGGATCATATCCGGGCGCTTCTTGGGGCCGTGCTGGCCGGCCTTGTCGTCGTGCCGCTCGATCCGACGCATCCACCCGCGCGCTTGCGCGACATGATCGATATCGCGGGCTGCCGCAGGGTCGTGGGGGCAGGGGGGGCGGCCGCGCAAACGGACGGGATCGGACCGATCCTGCGCCTGCCGCCCGTCACGGCGACCGACCCCGGCGCCCAACTGCCGGATCATGCGACCGGCGATCCGGATGGCACGGCCGTCATCGTCTTCACCTCGGGGTCGACCGGGCGCCCCAAGGGGGTGGCCACACCGCATCGCGGGATCGCGCGGCTGGCCGCCGGGCTGACGCCCGCCCCGCCGGGACCCGGCGATCGCGTCCCGCAACTGGCCTCGCCCGGTTTCGACGGGGCGTTCATCGAGATCTGGGGCGCGTTGCTGAACGGGGCCGAACTCGTCTCGCCCGAGGGGCCGCTCGGCGATGCGCGGGCCATCGGCGACCATCTCGAGCGTTACGAAATCACCAAGGCCTTCGTGACCACGGGCCTTTTCAACCTGCTGGTCGATACCCGGCCCGAGGTGTTCCGAACCCTGCGCTGGCTCGCCATCGGCGGCGAGGCCGCAAGCCGAGAGCACGCCGAGAGGTTCCTGCGCGACCATCCCGGGATCCCCCTCTACAATGTCTACGGGCCGACCGAAAACAGCGCGCTGACGACCATGCACCGCATCACCGCGGGCGGGACGGGGCCCGTGCCGCTGGGGCGGCCCTTGCCCAACAACCTTGCCTTGGTGCTCGACCGCGCGGGCCATGTCCTGCCCGCCGGGTTCGTCGGCGAGCTGTGGATCGGCGGCGCTGGCCTTGCCAAGGAATATGTCGCACAGCCCGATCTGACGGCAGAGCGGTTCCGAACCTTTCCCGCGCGCCAAGTCGGCCTGCCCGACCACGGCGACCTGCGGCTGTATCAGACGGGCGACCGTGTCAGTCGTGACAGCGCCGGCTGCCTGCATTTCCACGGTCGTGTCGACGGGCAGATCAAGTTCAATGGCCATCGCATCGAACCGGCGGAAATCGAGGACGCCATCCAGAGGTGTGCGGGGATCGAGACCGCCGCGCTTTTGCCGCTGTGGTCGGAGGACGGGGGCCGGGTCACGGGGCTGGCCGCCGCCGTCGTCTCGGGCGAAGCGCTGGATGTGACGTCGCTCAGGCTCGAGCTTGCCCGCAGTCTGCCGCGCACTCACCTCCCCACCGAGATCCACGCCTTCGCGACCCTGCCCCTGACGCCGAACGGCAAGCTGGATCGCGCCGCGCTGCGCGACACGCTGGAGGCGCGCCGCGCGGCGGCCGCGGCCACGGCCGGGGCGGCGGATCTGTCGCATGTCGACGAACGCCTCGTTGCCGCCTGGACCGATACGCTCGGCACGCCGCCATCCGGGCCGGACACGGATTTCTTCGTCGCGGGGGGCAACTCGCTTTCGGCGATGCAGCTTTTGCTGGCCGCAGAAGAGGTTTTTGACCGACGCCTCGACATCAACCGTTTTTCGCCGATGCGACGTTGAACCGGCTGCAGGCCATGGCCAGCCGATCCTGCGCGGGGCCGCGGCGGCGCTTTCTTGTGACCCTGCGCCAGGGCGCGGCGCAAAAGCCCCCCCTGATCGCGGTGACAGGGTTGCGGGGCGCGTGCCTTTGGGCGCGCGAAATGGTCGACGCTCTGCCCGCCGACGGGCGGCCCGTTTACGGCCTGAACCTGCCCGAGGATGACCCTCATGCCGAGCGGCAGGACAGCCTGCAATCCCTGGCCGAGGCCATGGCCGAAGAACTGATTGCTGAATTCGGAGACCGCCCCCTCCACCTTGTCGGCTATTCCTTTGCGGGGTTCCTTGCCTTTGTTCTGGCCGGGCTGTTGAGGGACAAGGGGGGCAATCCGGGCCGAACGATCCTGGTCGATCCCAACTCGAACCTCGGGCCGACGCTGCCCAGGTTCGAGGAAAATGCCCATATTCCGGTCGAGGCACGGCTAAGCCACCTGCGCTGGGAACATCGTCTGCGCATCACCCCGATCGATGTCGACTATATCTATTGCCCCGAGGCCTTTCCCGGCCCCCGCAAGAACGACGCCGAAGAATTCGCGCTGCTGACCGGGGGCGACATGGCCGTCCACCAGATCGCGACATCACACGTGGCTATCATCCACGGGGCTCAGGCGCGAAAGCTGGCGTCGGTTGTCGATGGCATCCTTGCCGGCACGCGCCAGCCCGAGGCCCGGCTGACGGCCCGTTTCACGCCCGAGGACCTGGATCGCGCGCTGACCGCGCGGGATCTCAGCCTGGCGGGGCGCTTTGCCGATGCGGCGGTCCTCTATGACGGTCTGGTTGCACGCTATGGCCACGCGGCCGAGTGGTTGCACGCGGCCCGCTTGGCCGCCCATGCCGGGGCGGGGCGACGGGGCGTGTTCTGGCGTGAAACGATGCGCGGTGTTTTCGGCGCGGGCCATACGGCGCGGTACTGGTGCATTTTGGGGGCGGCCGGCGAGAAGGCGGGCGCGCTGCGTCTGTCCCGCATCGCCTGGCGGCGGGCACTGCGCCTGTCGGGGTCCGACGTATTCGGCGGCTTTCAGCTTGTGCTGAGCTTGCTCTACTCGCGGAAATTCTCGGCCGCGCAGGCCGTCGCGGACGAGATCGAGCACCGCGCCCGCACCCCGGTTCCGGCGCTGATGGCGCGCGCCGCCATTGCGAAAGTGTCCGGTCTGGACGGGCAATGCCACCTGCTGCTGGTCGATGCGCTGAGCCGCAGCTCGATCACGATCGGGCATGTCCTCGCCGCGCTGAACCAAATCCTTGGCCCCGAGGATCACCAGATTGCGTTGCGCCTGATCGATGGCGCGTTGGAATATTTCCACGAGGACGCCGCGCTGCTGCATGCCCGGTCGGAATGGCTGGCCCGGGCCGATGCCGAAGGCGTGGCCGACGCGGGGCGTCAGAGGACGAGGCCCGGCATGCGCTCCATGGCCAAGTCGTAGATCTCGACCCGGTTCGCCACATCCAGGCGGCTGTTCTGCGCGCGCGTGGGCGGCTTGTAGCCGGGATCGACACGGGTGTAGCGCCCGAGAAACCGGCTGATGCGCCGCAACTCGGGCACCAGGGTCGTGCCGGACAGATCCTCGTAAAAGATCGTGCAGACATCGGCCGAAATCGCGGTGAGATGCGCCTGGGCACGGCGCTGTTCCTCGCGCCGGGTCTGGGCGAGGTCGCAAACCTCGGACGGGTTCAGCCAGACGGGTGCGGTCGGCGTTTCCGACCCGCCGGACGCGTCTGCCTCGGCGTGAAACCGGCCACGCTGTTCGGCCAGAAGATGCGAAATTGCCTGCGCCACGACGTCTCGGCGGATGACATGCAGGATGGGCACATGCAAGGCGACGAAGAATTTCAGGACGGTCGGCGCGAGGGTCATGTCATCCACACCCAGCCGTGCAGCCTGGGAATACTTGACGTCGAACAGCACAGGGTTCGCCGCGTCGAGCGTCGAGATGTGATGCGCGAGGAAAAGTGGAAGATGGCGTTCGGGGTCAAGCAGCAGATCTGTGGTGTTGGTCTCGGGCTGCGCCACGTAATCCGAAAAGGAGCCGGACGCCGTATTGGTCCGCGCAAAGACCTCGCCGCCGGTCTGGAAATCGGTCAACTGGATGAGCGAAGACCGCAGCATGTGCGTGCCAGAGCGGAAATTCGAGTAGACCAGAGCCGATCGGCGCAAGACCTCGTAGCCGCCGTCGAGCAGCGGATCGGGCCGATCCACCGCCTTGGGCTCGGGATCGAGCGCGATCTCGAGTGCTGTGTCGTCATTTTCGGCGGTATCGGTGTCGGGCAGCGGGGCGCGACCCTTGGACCGCGCGCGACAAAAAACCAAAGACCATGCAACCTGTCCCGATCCTTTGGGGGCCCGGCGCAGAAGGAAACCGCCCCCCGATGGGGGCGGTCCCAGGCATCAGAAGGTGATGCGGAACTGCAATTCGGCGTAGGACGAGTCGATGGTGTTGCCGCCCGTGTCGCCTTCGGCCCATGCGCCGGTCACGCTGATCTCGGCCGAGTCGCCGATGTCGAAAGCGGCCCGCAGACCGGCGGCGGTGCGGGAATAATCGCCTTCGTCGAGGTAGTTGACGGTCGGGCCGACGCGGATGTCGTAATTCAGACCAAAGAGGTAGAACGCGCTGGTGTAGAACGTTTCCTCGACCGAGTCATACTCGGCCAGCGCAAAGCCCTCGTTTCCGTTCGGCTGGTCGTAGTTGAATTCGACCGACACGAAAACGCCCGCCTCGTCCACCTCGTCAAGGAAGGGGCTGTTCGGCGAATAGGAGCGATCGCGATAGGACACACCGCCGAAAAAGGTCAGCCGCGCGGTCGAGTCGAGCGGCATGGCGTAACCGGCCAGCAGGCGGAGATTGGTCAGCGTGCCGTCCGAGGCGCCGGCATCGTATGCGCTGTGCGCCGCGTCGAAGCGCAGCACGAACCCGTCATACAGGGAACCGCCCAGACCCTGGCGGAAGCTGAGCATCCCGAAGCTCGAGTCGTTTTCGGCGATGTTGCGATGGCGATGAATTCGCTCTGCTGCGCCATGGCAGGAGCACCGGCGAGGCCGGCCAGCGTGGCGGCCGTCAGGGCGGCGGCGGTGGACTTCCGAAGGTTCATATCTGCTCTCCTGCCTTGGCGGTGGCTCAGATGTTCATCAGGCGGGCATTGCTGCCGGCCGACTGAAGACCGGCATCGACGGCCGGGGCCACGCGCGCGGTGATCGACGCTTCCAACTGACCCAGGGCTTCGATCCGGCTTTGCGCCTCTTCGACATGGGGGCTGTCGGGGTGTTCGAGGATGAAGCGGGAATAGGCCGCAACGCTGTCGGTGCGCTGGGCGATGTCCCAATCGCTGGGCATCACCGGCTGGCCGGCGGACGCGACCGAGGCCACGGGCAGAATGGAAAGCGCAAGACGGGCTACACGTCCGAGAAAGGTCATCGAATATCTCCATGTCACGACATGACTTGGGCCAGACCGTATCGCGGGATTCGTGCACTGGCCAGCCCGCAGGCGCCGAATATCCATCAAATTGGTCAGGTGGGCCTTTCGGGCCACAGGCCCCAATCGTCGGGGGCCGACATCAGGCCCATCTCGACCAGTTGCGCCGGCCCCTCATAGGCCACGGAATGCGCGCTGAGCAGGACGTCCTTTTCCCGCGCGGCGCGCAACGGTGTTTGCAGCGCCTTGTAGAACCGTGCGCCCATGAAATGCTCGTCGCGTTCGATCGCCTCGTCCACCCGCGCCATCAGGTCGCCGATGAACTTGTAGTGCAACAGCGCGCCCGACAGCGGCGCGACCGGGACATGGCTGTGCTGGTGGTTGTTGGCGAGATAGCAGAAATCGGCCCCCGGTTTGACAAGGGGGGCCTTGGTCATCATCAGGCTGCGACCCGACAGGCGCGCCCGCACACCGCCCTGCACGAAATGATAGGGCGGCACCTCGTTGTCGAAGAACAGGTAATCCCGGTCGATGTACTTGCTGCGCTCGAAGGGGTTTTGCGTGGCGTCCGTGCCCAGATCCTCCGGGTAGATGTCCAGCATCATCGCCGGAATGCTGCGCCAGCCCTTTGCATCGGCATAGGCGATCAGATCGCGCAGGGTGCGGCCGCGCTCGACGCCGGGAAAGACGAAAGCCTCGTCGATATCGACGTAGAAACACCAATGCCCGACCCCGAAGCGGCGGATCAGGTGATTGACCCAGGCCACGCCGCATCCCGATTGCCGAAAACTGCCGGTTTGCCGAAACAGCGAGACGTCGTCCTGCGCCGCCAGCCACTCGAAAGAACCGTCGGTCGAGCCGTTGTCGACCACAAAAAAATGGGTCACCCCAAGGCGACGGTAATGGTCGAAGAACCAGTCGAGGAACTCGATCCCGTTGAAGACCGTCATGAACAGCAGGACAGCGTCCTGGGTGGGGGCCCATTTCAGATGGATGGTTTCGGGATGGGCTGTGCGTGCGTTCAGCGCCATGGCGCGGCTGCGGGTCAGGTGATCGCGCCAGATTGCGGCAGCGCGGGCGTGGTCCCCGGCATCGGCGGCAAAACGCGCCTCGAAGGGGGCCAGCGGCGCGGTCCGCGCAAGGCCCGACGGCAGCTGTTCGAATGTCCGTTGCGCCGCGTCCCGTTCACCAAGGGCGAGGGTCAGGCGCAGCTCGAGGTTCTGCACATGCGGGTCGTCGCGCATGGTCCGTGCCACCGGCGCCGCAAGGTCGCGCGCCCGGGCAAGACCTTCGGGCGTGCCGTTGAAGTAGTAATAGTAATGGGCCACTGTCAGGTTCACGCGCTCTTTGGGCACCGAGACCGCCACCGCGGCCGACAACACATCCTCGACGACGTCGCGCCCGGCATCCTGGCACACCGTCATGACCCGTGTTTCGTGCCATGACCATTCCGAGAACAGACGGATCACCGGCAACAGCGCCTCGGTCGTGTCGAAATCGCCAAGGGTCGCGGCCAGCCCGGCCTTTTGCCGGATGAGGTGTCGCTGCAGAGGATACAGCGCCAGCGTGCCGTCCAACACCTCGCTGAAGTCCTGCAGGCTGTCGCATTGCGCCGCCGCTTCCTCGGCCAGCCAGTAGAGGCCCCAACCGTCCCGGCGTTCGGAGATCTGCTCGCGCAGCTCGTCAAAGGTTTCGAGATAGCGCCCGCAATCGAGTTGCAGCCGATACCGCAGCAGGCGCGCAGTTGCGCTTTTGGGGGGCAGAACCTGCTGGCGCTCGGCCAGGGCTGCGATCGCCGCCTCGGGGCCGTCTTGCAGGGCGACGAGGCGAATGCTCAGGCTTGCGGCCTCGGGGCTGTCGGGGGACGCGTCGCAGGCGGCCGCGATCATCTCGGCGGCAAGGTCCCAGTGGCCGGCGGCGAGCGCCGCCTTGCCGATCCGCGCGGGACTGTCCGACGCCCCGTCGCAGGCCAGCGCCGCGTCGAAGTCGCGCTCGGCCAGCAGCAGGTCGAGCCTGCGATCCGCGTGGCGCGCGTCATCGCCCGCGATCCTTTCATGCAGGTCGCGCGCCCGCGCGTAATCGCCGGCCTCGATCAGCCAGGCCACCAGGTCGGACGCCACCCGGTCAGAGCCGGTCAGCGCCACCAGGCGTTCGCCGATGCGGATCTGCCAATACCGATCCTCGACCGCCCCGGCGCGGCGCAGGGCCGCCCCGAGCACGGCGATGTCGGTCTCGGTGTCGATCATGTGGTGGGGATCGGCCCCCGAGGCGGTGATCGCCCCAATGGGCGCGCGCCCGCCGCGCACGAAATCCTCGAGCGAGGCCACCGGCCCGTCGATACCGGCGCGCCGCAACATCTCGTCATGGCCGATGATCATGGGGTCATCCCTTCAGTATGTCGCGGACGGACAGGTCGGCCGGGGCCTCGCGCAGCCGCTGATTGAGGGTCGCAAGGAAACTGCCATCCGCGGTCGGTTCGGCCCCGAGGTCGAGGCCGATCAGACGCCAGGTTTCGGTATAGACATGCAGGCAGCGCGCCTGTGTCTGCATCAGCGCGGCGGCCGTGTGTGCAAACGGGCCGAGCAGACGCCCGGTTTCCATCCATCCGATGGGGTTGAGGTAATCGGGCGGCAAGAGATCGTAGTCGCACCCGTCGCCCTGCCAGATCATCTCGGCCAGCAACTCGGGGCCGATCCGGGCGAAATGCATGTCGGCGTCGGCATGAAGCGCGCGGGCGCGGTCGAGGGCCGCCCGTTGAAAGGCGCAGCCGGCCGGGGCCGCCATGAGCGCGCCGTTCGGCCCGATGATGCCCGCATCCGTCCATTCGGTGGCGATCATGCGCGCGCCATCCGGCTCGAACCGGTCGAGGTTGATCACATCGGTATCGGTCCAAAGCCCGCCCCGACGCGACAGAAGCGCGTAGCGAAACAGGTCGGAAAACGCGCCCAGCGATCCCCGGTGCATGCCGCTGCCCGCGCCCTCGCGGAACACGGTGCTGCGGGGCAGGATGGCCGTGGCATCCATCACCTCGACCCCCTCGGGCACGTTTTCGGGGATGTCGTAGACGAAAAGCTGATAGCGCCACCCGTTTCGCAGATAGGAGCGGATCGACATCTCCTCGATCCACCTCAGGCGCGGCCCGATCCACAGCGACTGCGCCAGCGGACGCCCCGCGACGACCGACAGGGTGGGGGGGCTGGCCAGATCGGGCGGGGGTGCCCCGTGCGCCAACCGCGACACGACCGCGCCGACAAGGGCCGCGCGCCCCGACAGGAACCACGGCACGTCGCGGCCCGCGCGCACGTGTCTCAGCGCGGCATGCGCGGCGTCGTAATGGCCCAGATGCCCCTCGGCCAGGGCCTCGAGGCACAGGGCCTCGCCCTGGAATTCCACATCGGCGGGCAGGCCCGAGGTGATGGCCTTCACCTCCGCCCACGCGCCCTCGGCGGCCTTCAGCCGCGCCTGCATGTAGGCCCGTTCGTCATGGTCGTCGGGACCGCTGAGATCGGCATGCAGGCGCACGGCCTCGGCGATCATGTCGCGCGGATGCGAGTTGCCGCGCAGCCACAGAACGATCATGCGCCGCTGCATCGGATCGGTCAGGTCGCGCGCTGCCGCGAAGGCATCGGCAAGTTCGCGTTGGTGCAGCAGCGCAAGATAGACCCGCAAAAGCGGCAACAGGGTTTCCCGCCCCGCCGCCCGGCACATCCCGAGGATACGGTCCCCCGCTTCCCCCTCGGTCATCTCGTGCAGCGATCGGTAAAAGGCCTGGAACAGCCAGAAATCCGGCACGAAATCCGGTGCGGTCCGAAAATAATGCTCCCACAGATCGCTCAGCAGGTCGGCACGTCCGGCCATGAAGCAGCGGATCAGAAGCTCGTTGCGCAATTCCCGAGGCATGTCGGACACCACGTCGCCCAGCGCAGTGACGAGGACCGAGGCAAGCGCGCCCGCGTCGATGGCGGGATCGACGGCGGCGAGGTCGTCATAGAGACGCCAATGGTTGCCGGTCGCCGCGATGTTGTCGAGGTCGGCGACAAATCGCAGGATCGCAAGCCCGTCCGCCGAGGACAGCCTGTCTTTGGCCATGCTCAGATTAACCGCGCGCTTCCACAGGCTGAGGGCCAGACGCCGCTCGGGGGCAGATGCGGACAACGCCCGCAAACCCGAGAGCGTGCGCCACGCGGCGTCGGCGTTTTCAGCGTCGAGCGCCTCGGCCGCCTGCAGCAGGTGTTCCCTGTCCATCATCGCTCCTCATCCCGGCCAGCGTGTGATAGGAAAGCGATCTGGAAAGTGCAAATTCTTTGCGCCCCGGCCGGCCGTGGGCCATTCACGGCTGTCGCGCGGGCGCGGGCCAGTGCGCCCGGATGGACAGGACATGACCGGATCGGATCAGTATTTCGGGGGGCTGGTATCGCACGCTCCCCTTGTCACTCTCTCCAAGCGGAGCCACTTTCACGGATGCACATTGGGGATTGCGCCGCTGATGCCTCGGGCATTGTGCGACCGTCCCGCGCTGCATCTTCTGACCCTTGCCTGGGGCATTGCCACCGCCGAGGAGGCCGCGTCGCTTGCGGCAGAAATCGACGCTTTTGCCGTGCGTTGGCCAAAGGCGCGGTTTCTGATTTTCGCCAACACCGCCGACGAGGCCGTGTTGTGCCGGGCGGCCGGGCTTGCCGTAATCCAGTTCAACCAGTTGAACCTGGTCGATGAAACGCGTTTCACCCCCGTCGATGGCGTCGAAAAAACGGTAGGATGCCGTCTACGTCGCTGGGCTGGAAGCCTACAAGCGCCATGAGCTTGCCGCCATGATCCCGTCCCTTCGACTGCTTTACTGGCGGCCCAGCGCAGCCGCCCTTGTCCGGACGCGCGCCCTGCTGCCGATGGCCGAATTCTACAACCACGAAACAGGTGACGGCGCCTTTCGCCTGATCCAGAAGAGCGACTACGCCCGCGCCCTGCAGGGCGCCCGGGTGGGTCTGTGCCTGTCGGATCATGAGGGGCCGATGCGGGCCAGCGTCGAATACCAGTTGCTGGATCTGCCCGTCGTCACGACCGAGGCGCAGGGCGGCCGCATCGAGATGATGGACCCCGCGCATTGCCGGGTCGTACCCGCAGATCCGCGCGCCGTGGCCGACGCGGTGCAAGAGCTTGCCGCCGAGGAAATCCCCGCAGGGGCCGTGCGAGCCTCGGTCCTGTCGCGATTGGCGGCGCATCGGGCGGCGCTGCCCGGCCTGATCCGGCCGCATCTGCAAGCGGCCTTTGACGATGCCAGCGCCGGGGTGACCCTTGACGATATCGGCAAGGTCGATCTGTGGCGCACCCGCGATGCCGAGGTGATCCGGCGCGAGGTCGACGCCATGCCGGTCTGACGCAGCGCCCTGCAGGAAATCAGCGAGGGCGCGCGATGACTGCGACACGTCGCATCCGATGGTGTCGCGGCACCAGCATGGTTAGTCGCCCAGAATGTCGACCAGACGTCTGTGATGCTGCAGGAAATAATCCATCGACAAATGCACCGTTTCCTCCAGCCCCCGCCGGGGGGACCGAGCCGATAGCGCGCAGCTTGGATATGTCGGGCAGCCGTCGATCGCAATCCTCGTACCCGTCGCCATAAAAGTCGCGGGCGGCCACGTCGAGAATGCGGGGCGCCGGTCCGGCGGGGCAGACGGCGCGGTAGCGCGCGCTCATCAATTCGGCCAGTCCGCGGATGGTGGTCTCGTTTTCGGGATTGCCCACATTCACCACCTGGCGCGACATCGCCTCGGGGTGGTCGATGATCGCCTGAATGGCGGCGACCGCGTCGTCGATATGGGTAAAACAGCGCCGGCTGCGCCCACCCTCGACCAGTTGCAGGGGGCGGCCATAAACAAGGGCGGACATGAAGTTGGCGAAGACACGGGGGTTGTCGTCATGGCGCCATTCACGGCTGTACTTGTCCATCAGTGGGCCGACGAAGTTGAAAGGGCGCACAAGCGTGTAGTCCAGCCCATGTTCCTCTCCATGGGCGTGGATCATCCGGTCGAGCAATTGCTTGGCGCAGGAATAGATCCAGCGCGTCTTTCCGACCGGGCCCAAAACCAGGTCGGTCGTATCCTCGCGGAAGGGATCCGAGCTGCCATGCGCCTTGCCATAGACCTCGGAGGTGGAGAAGTGGATCAGCCGCTTGCGGTGCCTCACGCAGGCCTCGACGACATTGAGACAGTCGAAAAAGTTGAGCTGCACGACATCAAGCGGGCGCGCGAGAAACATCGCAGGGTGCACATAGGCGGCCAGATCGAAGACCAGATCGCTTTCGCTTACGATCTCGTCGACGCGCGGGTTGCCATTGGCGATGCTGACCGGCTCGAAATCATAAGACTCGTTTTCGAAGCGCAGGGCAAGTTTGCGCTCTTCCAGGTCGAAAAGCCGTGTTTCATAGGCCGGATTGCGCGCAAGGTGATGGGCGATGTTGCTGCCGACAAAACCCGACGCCCCGAAGATCGCGATCCTCATGTGGTGCCTCCTGCCGCGGCGAGGACCGCCTCGCACGTGATACGGTCCAATTGCATCTCTATCCCTGTCTCCGTGCGCCGTGACGGCAGCACATGCGACGTGAAATCGTGCCCGTACATGGCGGCCATGACCTGAAATGTCGTGGTCCGATAGACCGACGCGATCAGGCTGTCGATCCGCAGTGGCCCCTCGCGACGGTGCATCATGTTGGTCAGGGCGCCGCCGTTTTCGGTGACGATATGGCGCGCCTTGGCAAAGACCGTCTTTTGTTGACCCAATGTCAGCGCGCCGGGGTCGACGCAGTCGAACCCCTGCGCGCACAGCGCGGCGACCAGAATGTCATAGCCGCGGGTTGTCCGGCTCGCCTTGGCGTTTTCGTCGCGGACCAGCACGATCCGGGGGCCGATCGCGGTTGGCGGGGCCTCGGCGGCGATGGCCTCCGACATCCTGTCCCAATGCGGGCGATAGAAGCGATAGGGATCGAGAAGGTAGAGCGATCGGCACCGCACCCGCTGGCCGTAATCCTGCACAACGATCGGCCGGCCCGCGGCCAGAGGCGCGTTCAGGATGTCGCGGGTGACCGCGTGGCCGTGAAAGCGGCGTGTCACCAACAGCGGGATACGTGGATCGATGCCGAGATCCGCAGCCTCGCACAGGCGGGGATGGAGGCTATAGAACGCGTCGAAAAACGAGCCTTCCCATACATGCTGGAACAGGATCGCCGTTTCCACAAATGCCTCGCGGCCCGGATCGGGCGGCGCCGTGCTCGGGGTGGCGGGGGCGACAGCGCGGGCGGTATCAGTGGCGATCTGTTTCGGCAAGTCCAGCGGTTCGCCATCAAGCAGGATGCCCCGATGGCCCGGTTCGACGATGATATCGCCCTTCAGCAGCCACGCCTCGCGCCGCCTGACGGCAACACTGCGCCAATAGACGTCTTGCGCATAGGCAGGGTCGGGCGGCAGGGCGACCTGGTGGCCATCCAGCGCCACACCGGGCATCCAGTCGCATCGCAGCACGGTCTTGCCACGGGGCGCTGTGGCGGGCGAGAGATCCGGGATCGGCCCGCAGGATCCGGCCGCATCAGGCCATGTCCAGCCCGCGGTGTCGCGCACCGCGTCCAGCGTCGGAAGATCCGAAATCGACGGGGTCATGCGTGGGGTGGGGCCGGGTACTGGATTGCGGGCAAGATCGTCGCCGATGCCAAGGCACCGCTCGTCGGCGCAAAGCGATAGGGGCGGACGGGGCCTGACCCGATGCGCTGCGGGTGTGGCCGCAGCCCGTCTGGCGTCATGAAGCGCCCCCGTAGGCCAATATGATCAATGGGTCGTGCACCGCGCGCCTCGGTCGCGGTGTCGACGCACGGCCTACAGGCAGTCATTTGCGCGACGCTCCCCCAACGTGTCCATGTCCCAACGGCAGGATTGCCCGACATGCCCCCCAGTTCAAGCGTTGTTTCCCACGGGCCTTGCCGTGCGTCATCGCTCCGGTGCACGCCGCCCGGACCGTCCGGCTGATCGGGCCGCTGCGCGGAATGTCGCAGAGGGTGGGTGACAAAATCCTTGGCATAAATGTATGCAAAAGTATACAAGGCTGCAAAGCGGTGTCTGCCGTGCCCTCCAGTCATCTGTCAGTCGGGATCAGGATCATGAGCCTTTATCAAGACTATCTTTCGGAAATCGAAACCCGCAAAACCCAAGGTCTCAGCCCCAAGCCGATCGACGATGGCGCGCTGCTGGACGAAGTGATCGCGCATATCGAAGACCGCGACAGTGCGCATCGCGCGGCCTGCCTGGATTTCTTCATCTACAACACGCTGCCCGGCACCACGAGTGCGGCGGGTGTCAAGGCGCGGTTCCTCAAGAAGATCATCCTGGGCGAGGCCGACGTTCCCGAGATCACGCGGGCCTTCGCCTTCGAGCTGTTGTCCCACATGAAGGGCGGCCCGTCTGTCGCCGTGCTGCTTGACCTTGCCCTTGGCAAGCAGGCCGACATCGCGCGCGATGCGGCCGAAGTGCTCAAGACCCAGGTCTTTCTCTACGAGGCCGATACCGACCGCCTGAAAGATGCTTATGCCGTCGGCAACCCGGTGGCCGAGGATATTCTGCGCAGCTATGCCGATGCCGAGTTCTTCACCAGCCTGCCCGAGGTCGAGGACGAGATCGAGGTCGTGACCTATATCGCCGCCGAAGGCGATATCTCGACCGATCTTCTGTCGCCCGGCAATCAGGCGCATTCGCGGTCCGACCGCGAATTGCACGGCAAATGCATGATTTCGGAAGAGGCCCAGAAAGAGATCGAGGCGCTCAAGCTGCAGCATCCGGGCAAGCGCGTGATGCTGATCGCCGAAAAGGGGACGATGGGCGTCGGGTCCTCGCGCATGTCGGGGGTCAACAATGTTGCGCTGTGGACGGGCAAACCCGCCTCGCCCTATGTGCCCTTCGTCAATTACGCCCCGGTCGTGGCGGGCACCAACGGTATTTCGCCGATCTTTCTGACCACGGTGGGCGTGACGGGCGGCATCGGCGTCGACCTCAGGAACTGGGTCAAGAAGCTGGACGAAAACGGCAAGCCGATCCTCGGCAATGACGGCAATCCGATCCTCGAGCAGAAGTATTCGGTCGCCACGGGCACGGTGCTGAGGATCGACACCCGCAAGAAACGGCTGCTGAGCGAGGATGGCACCACCGAGTTGGCCGACCTGTCCGACAGCTTTACCCCGCAGAAGATGGAGTTCATGAAGGCCGGCAGTTCCTATGCCATCGTCTTTGGCAAGATGCTCCAGACCTTCGCCTGCGAGACGCTGGGTGTTCCGCTTAAATCTGCATTCGCGCCGGCGCGCGAGATCAGCCACGAGGGGCAGGGCCTGACCGCGGTGGAAAAGATCTTCAACGCCAATGCACGCGGCAACACGCCGGGCAAGCCGTTGCATGCGGGCTCGGACGTGCGGGTGAAGGTCAACATCGTCGGCAGCCAGGACACCACCGGGCTGATGACCAGCCAGGAGCTCGAGGCGATGGCGGCCACCGTCATCTCGCCCTCGGTCGATGGCGCGTTCCAGTCGGGTTGCCACACCGCCTCGGTCTGGGATCTCAAGGCGCAGGCCAACACGCCGCGACTGATGGCCTTCATGCACAAGTTCGGCCTGATCACCGCCCGCGACCCCAAGGGGGTGTATCATCCGATGACGGACGTGATCCACAAGGTGCTGAACGACATCACCGTGGATGACTGGGCGATCATCATTGGCGGCGACAGTCACACGCGCATGTCCAAGGGCGTGGCGTTCGGTGCGGATTCGGGCACGGTTGCCCTGGCGCTGGCCACGGGCGAGGCGACGATGCCGATCCCGGAGTCGGTCAAGGTGACCTTCAAGGGCACGATGGCCGCGCACATGGATTTCCGCGATGTGGTCCACGCAACCCAGGCGCAGATGTTGGCGCAACACGGCGACAACGTGTTCCAGGGGCGCGTGATCGAGGTGCATATCGGCACGCTTCTGGCCGATCAGGCCTTTACCTTTACCGACTGGACGGCCGAGATGAAGGCCAAGGCATCGATCTGCATTTCGAATGACGAGACGCTGATCGAAAGCCTGCAGATCGCCAAGTCGCGCATTCAGGGCATGATCGATGCCGGCATGGACAATGACGTGCAGATGCTGGCGGGCCTGATCGAGATCGCCGACCGGCGTATCGCGCAGATCCGCTCGGGCGAAAAACCGGCGCTCCGGCCCGATGACAACGCGCAGTATTTCGCCGAGGTCGTCGTCGACCTCGACCAGATCGCCGAGCCGATGATCGCCGACCCCGATGTCAGCAACCCCGATCCGTCCCGGCGCTACACCCATGACACGATCCGCCCCATCTCGTATTACGGGGCGCAGAAAAAGGTCGACCTGGGGTTTGTGGGGTCCTGCATGGTCCACAAGGGCGACATCAAGATCGTGGCCCAGATGCTGCGCAACCTCGAAGCCGCGCATGGCGAGGTCGCGTTCAAGGCGCCTCTCGTGGTCGCCGCGCCGACCTACAACATCATCGACGAGTTGAAGGCCGAGGGCGACTGGGCAATCCTGCAGAAATATTGCGGGTTCGAGTTCGACGACGCCGCCCCCAAGACCAAGGCGCGGACGGAATACGACAATATCCTCTATCTCGAGCGTCCGGGCTGCAACCTGTGCATGGGCAATCAGGAAAAGGCCGAAAAGGGCGACACGGTGCTGGCGACCTCGACCCGGTTGTTCCAGGGCCGCGTGGTGGCCGATTCCGAGACCAAGAAGGGCGAGTCGCTGCTCGGGTCCACGCCGGTTGTGGTGCTGTCCGCCATCCTGGGCCGCACGCCGACGCTGGAGGAATACAAATCCGCCGTCGAGGGGATCGACCTGACCAAATTCGCGCCGCCGGTCCAGAAACCGATGGACAGCCTGTCGGTGCATTTCTGAACGGCTAAAAGATCGGGGCGCGCGTGCAGGTGCATGGCGCCCCGTAAATCGTGGCGCGCCACGGCAGGTGCGGTCGGGGTCTCAGGCTATGCTGTCCCCGGTTGCGGTTCAGCCTTCGAGGTCGTCGTCACCGTGCGGCTTGGGGCGGCGTGTCGGTGGCTCGGTCTGCGGGTTGCCCGACCACGGCACGGGGTATTCCAGCCAACGCTGCACGAAATTCCACGATTGGTGATAGCCGTCATGCGGCAGCGTGCAGGCCGAGCAATCCTTGCGCGTCACACCGTTCTTGTCGGTGAAAACCTCGTACGGGCCGGGGCATTCATAGGCGATCAGCGGGCAATAGCAGAACAGGCAGTTGAACTCACGCTGCACGCCCTTGTGGCAGGGCAGAAACGGGCAGGACGTGTTGGTGAAGCCCTTGAACGCCTCGTTCTTGGTCATGTCCTTGGGTTGCATCGCGTTTCCTTCTGATCCTGTCGGTGCCGTCCGGCGTGGCTGCCGCTAAGATAAACCGCCGATCCAGCGCGTCGAGAGGGTTTTGCCCGCGGGCGGCCCGGTTTTCGGAGCCGGGGATCGGTGCGCCCCGGCCGCGGTCCTCCGTCGCCGGCCGGCGTTCAGGCCGCAGCCGCGATCAGATGGAAGAAACTTCCGGTGACCGTACCACGCGCCGAGCCGGTTTCGGGCACCGGGTTGCCTTGCGCATCGCGGATCCGCGCCAGCGGCGCATCGCGCGGATCGAGCAGGGTGGCATAGTGAAACTCATGCCCGAACAGCCGCGCGCCCGGCGCCTGACCCGGTATCGGGGCGACCAGTTCGGCGCGGCGATAGCCCAGATGCAGGCGCCGCTGGCGAAAGCTGGTAGCATGGCGCAAAAGCCCCAGCATCCGGTGGCGCACGCCCTGTGCATCGATCAGCGCCTCGCCCAGCACCATGTAGCCGCCGCATTCCCCGTGGACGGGGCGCGTCTGGGCAAATCGGGTCACGCCCGCGCGGAACGTATCGCAGGCGGCCAGCCGCCCGGCGTGAAGTTCGGGGTAGCCGCCGGGCAGCCAGACGAGATCGGCCGAGGGGTCGGGCGCCTCGTCGGCCAGGGGCGAAAACGGCAGGATTTCGGCCCCCGCCCGGCGCCATCCCTCGATCAGGTGGGGATAGGCAAAGGAGAAGGCGGCATCCCGCGCGAAGGCGATCCTTTGGGCCGGCGGCGCGGGCCAGGCCCCAGCGCCCTGCGCGCCGCCCGACCGGGCGGTGGCCACCAGGCCGGCGAGATCGACATGGTCGCGCAGAAAGGCCCCCAGGCGCGACAGCACCAGCTCGAGGTCGGGCTGTTCCTCGGCCTGCACCAGGCCCAGATGCCGCGACGGCAGTGCAAGGTCGCTGCGTCGGGGCAGCGCGCCGAACACGGTGATGCCGAGCCGCGCCATTTCCTCGCGGATCATCATCTCGTGCCGGGCGCCGGCGACATGGTTGAGGATCACCCCGGCCAGTGGCGGCGCGTCGGGGTGGCGGGCCAGCCCGTAGGCAATGGCCGCCGCCGTCTGCGCCTGGCCCGCGACATCCAGGACCAGCACGGCCGGCCATCCGAACCGCGTGGCCACCTCGGCGCTTGATCCGCGCCCGGCAACACCCGGTGCAGCGCTGCCATCGTACAGGCCCATCGCGCCCTCGGACAGCACCAGATCGGCCCCGGCGGCCGCACTCAGCACCGCGTCGACCAGCGGCGCGTCCATCGCCCAGAGGTCGAGATTGTAGGACGGGCGCGTGCCCGCGGCGGTATGAAAGCCCGGGTCGATGTAATCCGGGCCGTTCTTGAAGGCTTGCACCGTCATCCCGTCGTCGCGCAGCGCCCGCAACAGCCCTAGCGTCACGGTGGTTTTCCCGATCCCCGACGCGGGCGCCGCGATCACCAGCCCCGGCGGTGGGGCGTGGCGCAAATCCTCCGCCAGGGCCTGCGGCGGCATGTCAGTTCCGGGTTCGACGGCCTCGCCCATTCGGAGTGCTCCTGACCTGTCAGATGCTTTCGGACCGCGAAAGGTCGTTCGCTTCACGTGCGGTTGCGTTTTGCCGGTTCACATGTCTCGCGCGGGTGACTGTCTGGGGTCTTGCCATGCCGGACCGGCCACCTCAGATGGGTGGGCTTGGCACAAGCTGTCAAGGGGCGGCGGGCGTGCAGCGACAGCATGACCGGGGGCGCCCGGCAGGGGGGTTCCTTCTGTCCCCGATGCGGTGCAGAAAGCCTGTAGCAGTCAAGCAAGGAGAGACCAGCATGGCGGATCGCATCGCAATCACGGGCGCAGCGGGTGGAATCGGACGTGTCACCGCCAAGACCCTGCGCTCGGCCGGGTATGACGTTTTGCTCATCGACAGGCCGGGGCCCGCGCTCGACGATCTTGCCGCGCCGCTGGACTCGCCGGTCGTGCCGCTCGAGGCCGCCGGGGTCGAGGCCGCTCGCGCCGCGCTGGCCACGGTCGACGGGCCGATCTACGGGCTGGTCCATCTGGCCGGGGTAATGCCCCCCGATCCCGATCTCGCCGACACGCCCGAGATCTGGCAGCGCGCGATGGCCGACAACCTGTCGAACGCCTACGACTTTGCCACCGCGATGGAAGAGCGTCTTCCCCCCGGCCGGATGGGGCGCATGGTGTTCGCCTCGTCGGTGGCGTTTCGGCGCGGAGCAGGGGATTACGTCGCCTATTCGGCGGCCAAGGCCGGCCTGGTCGGGATGACCCGCGCCCTGGCGCGGCGCCTGCGCCGGCGCGCGACCGTCAACGCAATCGCGCCGGGCGTCATCATGACCGACATGTCGGTGCCGTTGATCACCGAGGCCAAGGATCGCCTGATCTCCGAAATCCCGCTGGGTCGGTTCGGCGCCGCCGAAGAGGTCGCGCCCGCGATTCGCTTTCTGCTGGGCTGGGAGGCCGGCTATATTACCGGCCAGACCCTCAATATCGACGGCGGCATGTCTATGAATTGATGCTGCGGCGCGCCTGCGCTTGATTCATGTCAATTTCCCCGACGCATCGATCTGTCAAGTTTGCCTGACAACTGTCCGCGTGAACATTGACCGGCGCCTCTGGACCGCGCCGAGGAGGAACCGCCGATGCGCATTGTCCTGATTCATCCGAACTATCATTCCGGCGGCGCCGAGATCGCCGGGAAATGGTCGCCCGCCTGGGTCGCCTACCTTGCGGGGTTCCTGAAATCGGGTGGGTATACCGACATCCGCTTCATCGATGCGATGACCGACGACCTGACCGAGGATCAACTCCGCGCCGAACTGGCCAAGGAAGATCATATCGACGTCATCGGCTGCACCGCCATGACGCCCTCGATCTACAAGGCCGAGCGCGCGCTCGAGATCGCCAAGGAAATGCACCCCGAGGCGGTGTGCTTGCTGGGCGGTATCCACGGCACCTTCATGTACAACCAGGTGCTGAAAGAGGCCCCCTGGATCGACGCCGTGGTCCGCGGCGAGGGCGAAGCGGTCATGCTGAACCTGGTCGAGTCGGTCCATGCCGGGCGCTGGCCCAACGATCGCGGGCAGATCAGCGGCATCGCCTATCGCGAGGGCGACAAGGTGATCGCGACCAAACCCGAACCGCCGATCAAGAATGTCGATTCGATCGTGGCCGACTGGTCGGTGCTGGACTGGCCGAAATACATCTACATCCCGCTGAACGTGCGCGTCGCGACGCCGACGATGTCGCGTGGCTGCCCCTTTACCTGTTCCTTCTGCTCGCAGTGGAAATTCTGGCGCGACTACCGCGTGCGCGACCCCAAGCTGGTGGTCGACGAGATCGAGCACCTGATGAAAGAGCACAAGGTGGGCTTTTTCATCCTCGCCGACGAGGAGCCGACCATCAACAAGAAGGCTTTCGTCGCCTTCTGCCAGGAATTGATCGACCGCGATCTGGGTATTCACTGGGGCATCAACACCCGCGTGTCCGACATCCTGCGCGATGAAGAGGATCTGCCCTTCTACCGCAAGGCCGGCCTGATCCACATCTCGCTGGGCACCGAGGCGGCGGCACAGCTGAATCTCGACCTGTTCAACAAGGAAACCTCGGTCGCCGAGAACAAGAAGGCGATCCGTTTGCTGCGCGAGAACGGCATTGTCACCGAGGCCCAGTTCATCATGGGCATCGACAGCGAAACCCCCGAGACCATCAACGAGACCTACGAAATGGTCATGGACTGGGGTGCCGACATGGCCAACTGGTCGATGTTCACGCCCTGGCCCTATTCCGACCTCTACCGCGAGATGGAGGACAAGGTCGAAGTCTTCGATTTCGAGAAATACAACTTCGTCACGCCGATCATGAAGCCCAAGAACATGGACCGGGGCGAGTTGCTGGACGCGGTGATGAACAACTATCGCCGATTCTACATGCGCCGGTCGCTGTTCCACTATCCGTGGCAGAAGGATCCGCTGAAGCGGCGCTACCTGCTGGGCTGCCTCAAGGCCTTCATCAAGAGTGCGCTGGAACGCAAGTTCTATGACTTGGGCAAGTTCGGCTACTGGGGGCCGCAGACCATCAAGAAGCTCAAGTGGAATTTCGACAGCACCAAGAAGCTGGATGAAAAGGTCGATTTCGGCGACGTGAACGCCTGGAAGGCGCGCACCAAGCGCAAGGAAGAAGAAGCCGAGGCGCGCATGAAGGCCGCCGAGGAAGGTCTGGGCCTGAGCAATGGCGCGGCCAAGGCCCCGGCCAATGGTGCGGTCAAGCGGCCCCTGTCCGAGGACGAGCGTGCCGAGGTGGTGGCCGATCTGCGGGCCCGAGAGAAAGCCCTGGCCGCAGCGGCCTGTGGCGGCGGCGGCGATCAGCAGATGTCCGAGGAAGATATGGACGCCGCACTGTCACGTGTCCATGCCGCCACGGCCAATCCCAGCCAGGTGGCCGGCAACCCGCAAATGGACGAAGAAGAACAGGAAGCCGCGCTGCGCTGAGGCGCGGCGCGCCTGACCCGTTGCAAAAGGGGGCGCCCGGCAATCGCCGGGCGCTTTGCGTTGTCAGTCGCGTGTCACGACGCCCAGACGTCGTCCTTGGTGCCATGCTCGTTCAGCGCTCGACTGACCACGAACAGGAAATCCGCGAGGCGGTTGAGATAGGTCTGCACCTCAGGATTTACCGCCTCCACCTGCGACAGCGCGACGACGCGGCGCTCGGCTCGGCGCACAACGGTCCGCGCGAGATGGGCGTAGGCCCCGGCGGCATTTACCCCGGTCGGCAGAACGAAACTCGTCAGCGGCGGCTGGCTCGCGTTGAGGGATTCCAGCAGACCTTCGATCCGTTCGGTGGGCGCGGATTTGAACCGCTGTGCCTCGTTGGCCTCTCCCGCCATGTGAAGGTCGGTCCCGATATTGAGCAGATCGGTCTGGATTTCGCGAAGCCACCCGTCAAGCTCGCTGTCATCGCGTGCGGCGGTGCGCAGAACGCCGATCACGGCATTGGCCTCGTCGACCGTGCCGTAGGCTTCGATCCGCGGCGCGGATTTGAGCACACGGCCCGTGCCGATATCCGTTTCGCCGGCGTCGCCCGTTCGGGTGACCACGAGAGTTGGAGATGTCGATGGGGTCTCGGTGGTCATGCTGGATTTTCCTTTTCGAAGTCAAAGTGCGGCAATCTGTCGTGAAACAGATAGAACCACGGGCGGCTGTTGGAAACCCCGACGCTCCGCAACGCGCATGGGCCGACCGCTCGCGCCGCCGCTTGACAAGCTCTCTGCCACAGGCACATCACCCTGTGCCCAACCGTTCCGCGAGGTGCCATGACTTACGACCTGCCGCCCGACGACGCGCCGCCGCCGATGCCCGACATCGATGTCCCGATGCTGACCCCCGCGCCGCCGCGACGGGGCCCCGCCCTGATGATCCAGGGCACAAGCTCGGACGTGGGCAAGAGCCTGCTGGTCGCGGGCCTGTGCCGGGCCTATGCGCGCCGGGGCCTGACGGTCGCGCCGTTCAAGGCGCAGAACATGTCGAACAATGCCGCCGTTGCCGCCGATGGCGACCTTCCGCCCGGACCCGACGGCACGGTGCGCCGCGGCGAGATCGGTCGCGCGCAGGCCCTGCAGGCGCGCGCAGCGGGGCGCGCGCCCTCGATCCACATGAACCCGATCCTGCTGAAACCGCAGGCGATGGTGGGCTCGCAGGTGGTGCTGCGGGGCCGGGCGCTGGGCAACTGGCCCGCGCGGCATTACCACAAGCTCAAGCCGGCGCTGATGCCTGCGGTGATCGACAGCTACAACCGCACCGCGGCCGAGGCGGATCTGGTCCTCGTCGAAGGTGCCGGCGCCGCGACCGAGACGCATCTGCGTCGTTCCGACATCGCCAATATGCGCTTTGCCGAGGCGGTCGACCTGCCCGTGGTGCTGTTGACCGACAATGACCGGGGCGGTGCGCTGGCCGCCATGGTCGGCAGTTGGCTGTTGCATACCGAGGCGGAGCGCGATCGGATCGTGGGCTACCTGGTGAACAAGTTCCGGGGTTATTTCTCGCTCTACGAACCGGCCTGTCGCACCATCACCGAAACGACCGGCTGGCCGTTTCTGGGGGTGGCGCGCTGGTTCGACGGCGCTGCCCTGCTGCCCGCCGAGGACGCGCTGGCGCTGGAACGGCCCGGCCGGTCCGAAGGCGGGGCGCTTAAGGTCGCCGTGCCCCAGATCGACCGGGTCGCCAATTTCGACGATCTCGATCCCCTGTCCTCCGAGCCGGGGGTCGACCTGATCTGGGTGAAACCCGGCCAGACGATCCCCGCCGACGCCGATGTCGTGCTGCTGCCCGGATCGAAGACGACGCGCCCCGCGCTCGAGGCGCTGCGCCGGCAAGGCTGGGACATCGACATCCTCGCCCATGTGCGCCGGGGCGGCCGGGTCGTGGGCATTTGCGCGGGCTACCAGATGCTGGGCCGGATGGTGCGCGACCCGGACGGCATCGAGGGCGCGCCCGGCGAGACCGAGGGGTTGGGCCTGCTCGATCTCGAGACCACGATCACCGATGACAAGCGTCTGATCGAGATCGATACCGTCGACACGATCAGCGGCGCGCGCATCACCGGCTATGAAATGCACATGGGCCGGACCGTGGGCCCCGGCCTGGCACAGCCATGGCTCAGGCTCGACGGGCAGGACGAAGGGGCCGTGTCCGCCGACGGGCGTGTCATGGGGGGCTATGTCCATGGCCTGTTCGGGGCGGCCGACTATCGCGATCATTGGCTGACGGCGTTGGGGGGGCGGGCCTCGGGGCGCGATCACGAGGCACAGATCGAGACGACGCTCGATGCGCTGGCCGATCAACTGGAAACGGATATGGATCTCGACGCGCTGCTGGCGCTGGCGCGATGACCGGACGGCGTTTGATGGTGCTGGGCACCGGGTCCGACGTGGGCAAGAGCCTGCTGGTCGCGGGCCTGTGCCGGGCCTATGCGCGCCGGGGCCTGACGGTCGCGCCCTTCAAGGCGCAGAACATGTCGAACAACGCGGCCGTCACCGCGGATGGCGGCGAGATCGGGCGCGCGCAGGCCCTGCAGGCCCGCGCCGCGCGCGTGCCGCTCAGCGTTCATATGAACCCCGTCCTTCTGAAACCCGAAACCGATATCGATGCGCAGGTCGTGGTGCAGGGCCGGGTTATGGGGCGCTATTCCGCTAGCGCCTATCAGCGGCTGAAACCGCAGTTGCGCGCTACCGTCCGCGACAGCCTCGACCAACTGTCGGCGCGGCATGATCTGGTGCTGGTCGAGGGGGCGGGCTGCGCCGCCGAACGCTACCTGCGCGCGCAGGACATCTCGAACATGGGGCTGGCCGAGGCAGCCGATCTGCCCGCCATCCTGCTGGGCGACGAGTCGCGCGGCGGGGTGACGGCGGCGTCCATCGGGCATCATCGCCTCTGGAGCGCCGAGGATCGCGCCCGCGTGCGCGGCGTGCTCGTCAACAAGTTTCGGGGCGATCCGTCGATCTTCGCCCCGGCGGCGGCCGACATCCTGTCCGAGACCGGCTGGCCGGTGCTGGGGCTGCTGCGCTGGTCCGAGGCGGCGCGCGCGCTGCCCGAAGAGGATTCGCTGGGCTACGGGCGCAAGACAGGGGCCGGTGGGGGGCTTGTCATCGCCGTGCCCCAGCTGTCGCGGATGGCGAATTTCGACGATCTCGACCCGCTTCTGGCCGAACCCGATGTCGATCTGCGCTGGATCCGGCCGGGCCAGCCCTTGCCCGGCGACGCCGATGTGGTTCTGCTGCTTGGGTCCAAGACCACGCGCCCGGCGCTCGAGGCATTCCGCGCCGAGGGCTGGGATATCGACCTGCGCGCGCATCTGCGGCGTGGCGGCCGTGTCGCGGGGCTGTGTGCCGGGTTCCAGATGCTGGGCCGCGTGGTGCGCGACCCCGACGGGATCGAGGGCGCGGCGGGCGAGACGCCGGGCCTGGGCCTGTTGGAGATCGACACCACACTGACCGCCGACAAACGCCTGGTCGAGATCGACGCCCGCGACGGCGTCAGCGGCGCCCGCGTCACCGGCTACGAGATGCATATGGGCCGGACCGACGGGCCGGGCCTGGGCAAGCCGTGGCTCACGCTCGACGGGCGGGGCGAAGGCGCGGTGTCGCGCGATGGGCAGGTGGCGGGCTGCTACCTGCACGGCCTGTTCGCCTCGGACGCGTTTCGCGGCCATTGGCTCGGTCAGATGGGCGGGCAAAGCTCGGGCGAGGGCCATGACGCGCGCCTTGATCGGGCGCTTGATGCCTTCGCCGAGGAGATCGCGGCCGATCTCGATCTCGACGCGCTGCTGTCTCTGGCGCGGTAGCCCCCCGGACAGGGCGGGGCGCCGTCACAGCTGGGGCGGGCCCTTGACCTGCAAGGGCAGACCCGCGACGACGAATTGCACCTCGTCGGCGATGACGGCCACACGCTGGTTCAGCCAGCCCTGCGCATCCCGAAAGGCCCGGGCAAGGGCGTTTTCGGGCACGATGCCCATTCCGACCTCGTTACTGACCAGGATCACCGGGCTGGTTTGGCGCGACAGGGTCTCGATCAGGCATTGCGCCGCCGGTTCCCAGTCCCGGCCGTCCAGCATCAGGTTCGACAGCCACAGCGTCAGGCAATCGACCAGTCGCGGCCCGCGCCCATCGGTCTGGTCCAGCACCGCAGGCAGGTTCACCGGCTCTTCGATCGTGGTCCAGCCCGCGCCGCGATCGGCGATATGCCGGTCGATGCGGTCGCGCATCTCGTCATCATAGACGCGCGATGTGGCAAGGTAGATGCGTTCGCCTGGAAAGGCGCGCGTGCGTGCCTCGGCATGGCTGCTCTTGCCGGAACGTGCGCCGCCGGTGACAAGAATGATCGGGGCCAAAAGGTCACTCCCTCTGCGGGCAGGGTCGAAATCGATGCTGCGTCGGGGATGCCATCGACCGGGCGTTTCGCCAAGCCGGAACTTTCGCGCCGAGGCCCTTCTCACCCGCGCCGTGGGGCCAAGGGGCTTGCGACATGGCGGCAATTGATACCGACCGCCTGGCTGAGTATGAAGCCGCCACGTCAAAAACCGGAGCAGTCATGACCGTCGAGACCCCCTTTGCCAGTGCCCTGCAACGCAAGATCGATCTCAAGACCAAACCCCCCGGCTCGCTGGGCCGGATCGAGGACTTGGCCGCGCAGATCGCCACGGTTCAAAAGACGCTGACCCCGCGCATGGAGACCTGCCAACTGACGATCTTCGCCGCGGATCACGGCATCGCGCAGGAGGGCGTCTCGGCCTTTCCGGCCGAGGTGACACGCCAGATGGTGCTGAACTTCCTTGGCGGCGGGGCGGCGGCCAATGTCTTTGCGCGCAGCGTCGGCGTGGACCTGCGCGTGGTCGATGCCGGGGTGTCGGGCGCCCCGTTCGAGGCCGAGGGCCTGATCGACCGGCGCATCGCGGCCGGCACGGCCAGTTTCGCCAGCGGCCCCGCGATGACGGACGCGCAGTGCGCGGCGGCGCTTGAGGCCGGACAGATCCTTGGCGCGGACGGGGCATGGGACGCGGTCGCCTTTGGCGAAATGGGCATCGCCAATACCGCCACGGCCGCAGCCCTTGGCCACAAGCTGACCGGCATCGAATTGGACATTCTGGTGGGGCGCGGCACCGGCCTTGATGAAAGCGGCCTGTCGCACAAGCGCGCCGTTCTGGAACAGGCCGCCGCCCGGACCGGCGATCTGACGCCGGCCAAGGCGCTGGCCGAGTATGGCGGGTTCGAGATCGCGATGATGGCCGGCGCCATGCAGGGCGCGGCGGCCTCGGGGCGCATCGTCATCGTGGACGGGTTCATCGCCACCGCCGCCGCGCTGGCCGCGGTCAGGCTGCGCCCCGAGACGCGCGCGGCGATGGTCTTTTCCCATCGCTCGGCCGAACAGGGCCATGCCGCGTTGCTGGGTGCCCTGGCGGCCGAGCCGCTGCTGTCGCTGGATCTGCGCCTGGGCGAGGGCACCGGCGCGCTTCTTGCCTGGCCGCTGCTCAAGGCGGCCGCGGCCATGTTGAACGACATGGCCAGTTTCGACGAGGCCGGGGTGGCCGGCCCGGCATGACGCCCCGCCTGGCCGAGGAGGGGCAACTGGCGCTGATGGCGACACAGTTCCTCACCCGTCTGCCGCTACCCTGGGCGCCCGACTACACGCCCGAGCGGATGGGCCGTGCGATGCGATACTTCCCGCTTGTGGGGCTGGGGATCGGGGCGGCACTCGCCCTGGTCTACAGCCTTGCATCGCTGGTCTTTCCCCCGCTGGTCGCCGCGCTGATTACGGTTGCGCTTGGCGTCCGGCTGACCGGCGCGCTGCACGAGGACGGCTTGGCCGATCTGGCTGATGGGCTGGGCGGGGGTGCGACCCGCGCGCGCGTCCTCGAAATCATGCGCGACAGCCGGATCGGCACCTATGGAGTTGTGACGCTGGCCCTTGTTCTGGGCCTTAAGGTTGCGGCTCTGGCCCATCTCGACGGCGCGCTTGCCGCCGCCACGCTTGTCGCTGCGCATGGTCTCAGCCGGTTGGCGGCCCTTGTCCTGTTGCTGCGCCTGCCCTACGCGCGGCCCGAAGGAAAGGCCGAGTTCACGCAGGCCGGGCCGGGGCCGGGGGGGCTGCGTCTGGCGCTGGCCACCGGGGCGCTGGGGTTGGTGGGGCTTGGCCTTGTCGCGGGGCCTTGGCCCGCGCTGACAGCGGGCTTGGCCGCGACTGCCGTGTTCCTCTGGCTCGAGCGCCTGTTGAAGCGCCGCCTTGGCGGGCAGACGGGCGATGCGCTGGGGGCGGTGCAACAGCTGACGGAAACCGCGATCCTGCTTGGCGTTCTGGCCTGGGTCTGATCACGCCCGCCGGTCCGGCAGCCGCGCCTAGGGCGCCACCCGCACGGCTGTCAACGCGATCGAGACCGTGACCTCATTGGCCAGCTGCGCGGTGTCGGTCATGGCCATCCCGATGTCGAAATCACGCCGATCCAGCGTCAGGTCCCCCTGCATGTGTGCCGTGTCGCCCTCGATCTCCAGGGCGAAGGGCAGGGTGACGGCAAGCGCGATCTCGCGGATCGTCAAGGTTCCGACCGCCACATAGCTCTCGTCCTCTGACAGGATGTCGGCCTCGAACCGCGCGGTCGGGAACAGGCTGGCCTCGAAATACCCGTCCCCCAGTGCCTGCGCGGTGACCGAGCCGAGGGTCAGCGAGCCGATGGCGACCTCGACGGCAACCCGACCATGAGACGCGGCCCCGGCCGGGATCGTTTCGTCGAACTGGATGGCCGCCGACCAGGTCTCGAACCCGCCGCTGACGGTGCTGCCGAATTGCGTGATCGCGATATCCAGGTCGCCATCGGTCACTTCCCAGCCGGTCTCGGGCTGGGTCAGGGCGGTGACGTCTGCGTTGCGCGCGGGGCTGTCGATCACGCTGACCGCATAGCCGGCCCCCAGCGTGGCCAGCCAGATCATGACCGCCAGAAGCGGGCTGAAGACAAAGGGCTCGACCGGGGTTTGCGGCGCACCGCCGACCCGGCCGAACCCCATGCGCCGCAGCGTGTCGTCTTTCGCGACGACATGATGCTTGAGGGCGCCGGCCACATGCCCGACCAGCGATGCCACCAGAGCAAGGACGAAGACATAATGCACCACCCCTGCTATCTCGGCCACGGCTGCGCTCTCCGGTACCAGCGGCAGGTTTTGGCCAAACGGCCACCAGATCGGCGCAAAGCCCTCGGTCGCGGCGTGATGGACCCAACCCGACAGCGGGACGAGGATGAGCGCCCCATAGAGCATCCAGTGGACCGTGTCGGCCATCACCGTCTCGACACCGCGTTTCCGGGCAAGGTGAAAGGGCTTGGGTTGCGTCAGCGCCCAGCCGATCCGCAGGATGGATATGAAGAACAGCGCCACCCCCACGGTCTTGTGCAGGGAAAACAGCGTTGCCTTGCGCGCCAGTTGGTCGGCCGTGTCATGGGGCATCTGCGTTGCCACGACCCCCATGGGCAGCATCACGAGGATGCCGATCGCGGTCAGCCAGTGGAAGGTCTTGCTGACGATGCCGTAGCGGGTGGTCGAGTTTGTCAGAGCCATGCGATTTTCCCCTGAGCGGACGAAATGCCGAAAACGGCGCGCGGCAGTGTGCCCCGCGCGACGGCCGCTGCGCACCGGGACCGGCGTGCGCGCAGCGGCGATGGGTCTGGCGTTCGGTCGTTCAGCTGGCAGATGCCTCGATCGAGATCATGACCTCGACCTCGTCGCTGACGAAGGGCGCGAAGGCGCCGACATTGAAGTCGGAGCGCAAAAGCGTCGTGGTCGCGTCGAAGCCGGCCCAGGGACGCCCCTCCATCGGGTGGTCGCCGACCTGGTTCAGCACGGTGTCCAGAACGACCGAGCGGGTGACGCCGTTCAGGGTCAGGTCGCCCGTGATCAGGGCCGTGGTCTCGCCCGTGATCTCAATGCCGGTGGACTCGAAAGTGACCATCTCGTCATCGGCGGCGGCAAAGAAATCGCCCGACATGAAATGCTCGAACCGGGCTTCCCAGCCGGTCAGCATGCTGCGCACGGGGAAGGAAACCGACACCGTCGAGGCGGCGGGGTTTTCCTGATCGAAGGCGATCGTGCCGTCAAAGCCCGAGAACATGCCGTAGGTGGTCGAGTAACCGAGGTGATCGTAGGAGAATACGATCTGGCTGTGGCTGGCATCCAGAACGTAGGTCTGCGCCTCTGCGATCGCGGTGGTGGCGGTCAGGGGCAGGGCAAGGGCGCTCGCAAGCAGGAGATTTTTCATGTCATCATCCGAAGGGGTTGAGGGTGGTGGTTCGTGATGACGCTTATCTGTTGCCGGGGAATGGTTTGGAAATCCAATGTGTAAACACAGGGCCTGTGTGCGGATGAACAGCGGCACGGTCTATCGCGCGGCGGCCAACAGACCCTCGACATCGAGATGCGTTTCCAGATGCGTGGCCAAGTCGTCCAGTGTCGCCTCGACCCCGGCATCGTAGCGCGATTGCGACGACGTCAGGCCAAATTCTGCCAGATAGGTGGCGCGGAACCCATCGTCGCGAAACATGCCGTGCAGGTAGCTGCCCGAGATTCGTCCCGAGGCGCTGATCGCGCCTTCGGCCGCGCCGTCGACATGGGCAAACGGCCGGGCGCGGTCTGGGCCATCGGTCTGGCCGATAGGATCTCGTAGCCGTGAAACGGCGCGGCGGTCGGGGCATGGATCGCCGTGACCTCGGTCAGGCGTTTCTCGGGCGTCATCACGGTGCTGACATCCAGCAGGCCAAGGCCCGGATCGGTGCCGGCCGACCCCTCGATGCCATGGGGATCGGCGATGCGGCGCTCCAGCATCTGGTAGCCGCCGCAGATGCCCAGAACCCGCCCCCCGCGGCGGATATGGGCGGCCAGATCCACATCCCATCCCTGCGCCCTGAGAAAGGCCAGATCGCCCCGCGTCGATTTCGTGCCGGGCAGGATCACCAGATCGGCATCGCCCGGAACGGCGCGCCCGGGGCCCAGCATGGTTAGCCGTACGCCGGGTTCCTGTGCCAGCGGATCGAGATCGTCGAAATTGGCGATCCGGCTGAGCGTCAGGCAGACCACATGCAGCCCGCTGTCGCGACGCGGGCTGGACAGGTCGACAGCGTCCTCGGCCGGCAGTTTCCAGGCATCGGCGAAATAGGGGCACACGCCATAACCCGGCCAGTCGGTCGTCTTTTCGATATAGTCATATCCATCGTCGAACAGGCTGATATCGCCGCGAAACCGGTTGATCAAAAACCCCGCGACCATCGCGGCGTCCGCCGGGTCGATCACGGCCTGTGTTCCAACGATCTGGGCGATCACGCCGCCACGGTCGATATCTCCGGCCAGGATCACCGGCACATCGGCGGCGCGGGCAAAGCCCATGTTGGCGATATCGCCGGCCCGCAGGTTGACCTCGGCCGGGCTGCCGGCCCCTTCGACCAACACAAGGTCATGGGCTGCCTTCAGGCGCTGGAAACTCTCCAGCACGCGGGCCAACAACTGCCCTTTCATGGCCTGGTAGTCGCGGGCCATGGAGGTCGTCACGCGCCGGCCCTGCACGATCACCTGCGCGCCGATATCGGTTTCGGGTTTCAGAAGCACCGGGTTCATGTCCGTCTGAAGCGGCAGCCCCGCGGCCATGGCCTGCAGCGCCTGCGCACGCCCGATCTCACCGCCATCGGCGGTCACGGCGGCATTGTTCGACATGTTCTGCGGTTTGAACGGTGCAACCGACAGGCCGCGCCGCCGTGCCGCGCGGCACAGCCCCGCGACCAGCAGGGACTTGCCGACATTGCTGCCGGTTCCCTGGATCATCAACGCGCGAGGCACCGGATCAGGCGGGATAGAACAAGGCCGACAGCGCGTAATCCTCGGGCAAGGGCACGGATGGCGGCGTGTCGACCCCCTGCGCGATGTCATCGGGTGTCAGCCGGGTATGCGGCCCATCGGGCGGCGTGCCGCCCGGCGGGGTCATCTCGGTATCGACCTCGGCGCGCAGGCAGGGGGCCTCGACCACGCGCACGGGGCTTGCCGCCAGAACGGCGGCGTCGATCCGGCCCATGCAGTCCGGCCAGGGCGTGCCGCAATGGGGCGCGATGGCCCGGGCCAGGTCATCGGGGCAGCGCAACGTGAAGCGCGCCGCGCGCCGGCCCAGCCCGACATCGAAGCGATGCCCCCCGGCATCGCGCGCCAGCAGGTTGTCGTCGTCCGGCCCCAGATCGGTCAGGGCGTGGGCGGCGGCCAGCCGCGCGCGGCCCGATGGCACGGCCAACGCGATCAGTGGCGCGCCGTCCGCGCGCTGGATTTCGAAGGCGGTGAGGTAAACCGCCGCCTCGAGGCGCAGGGCCGCCCGGCCTGTTCTGAGGGTCAGGACAGCGCCGTTTCGCTGCGCCTCGAAGGCTTCGTCCGGGGCGCGCAGAACCTCGGCCGCCGCGCCATGGACACCTGCCACGAAACTGCCCGAGGCGCTTGCAAAACGGGCCTCGACCTCGTCCAGCAGCTCATCGCCCTGCCAGTGAAGCCGTCGGACCGTCAGGCCCATCTCGGCCGCACGCCGCGGCAGAGCAGCCCAAACCGCAGCACGTTCGGCGTCGCTGGCGCGGCCCCATATGGCGATTTCGTCCAGCGTGCGGGCGCAGCCTATGCAGGCGCGTCCCGTGTCATCGATCACGCACACGCCGAGGCAGGGGCTGGCGGGGGGGCGGTCTGAGCGTTGCCGTCATGCGGGTGTGCCTCCTCTCGGGCGATCGGGGTTTCGGGCGGTCAGGCATCGCACCTTCGACCCGTCCAGGGCCGTGCCGATCCGCCATGCGCGCGTTCATGTAGGGCCCTAGGGCCGGTCTGCCACCATCGGACGCCACCATAGTGAAGCGTCTGCGGCGCGCAATCACCCTTGACGGCGTGACCCGCTGAAAACGGGGCGAGGCAATGGCCCGCTGAGATGCGGGGTCATGACCATGGCAAATCCCAGCCAGCCCAGGCACCACAACACGGCCGACAGGTCGATCAAGCCGGCCATGCGGGCCGGAACGGCGCACAGGATCAGCAGATAGACCGGCGCAATGCCGCCGCGCGCCTTCAGGCCCATTGGGGTTCGGTGGGCAAAGACCCGTGCGGCCAGCCCCATAAAATGACCGCCCATGGCACCGAGCACGAGGGCGTGTTGTGCCTCGGCGGGGGCAAGGGCCATGCCGCGCAGCGACAGCCCCCACAGGATCAGGCCCACCGGCACCCACAGGCAGGCAAGGGTCAGGATGGCCAGCAGCACGTCATCGCGGGCGGCGGACAGTGGCCATGTCGCGATATAGGCCAGCATCAGGACGCCGCCGGCCAAAAGCGCGACCGAGGCCGCAGAGATCGCGCCGCCAGCCAAAAGCGCCGCCGCCGCCAGGACGGCGGCCAGCGTCAGGCGACGCGGCAGGGCCGGCACCACGCGCACGGGCTGCCCCTCCGAACGGGCGGCATAGTCGAGGAAGGCCGGCACCATGCGTCCGCCGATATGGATCAGCATCGCGGCGAAGCCGAGCACGGCGATGGCCGGAAAGGCCGGGTGAAAACCGCCGGCCTCCATTACCAGGATCCACGCGCCGGAAATGACGCCCGCCAGACCGGACGCGGCCATGAAGACGGGTTGCCACCCCTTGCCCGCGCGCCGCGCCTCGAGCGCCAGAAGTGCTGCGACAAGCCAGAAGAACCCGGCCGAGGCAAGCGCGGCGATCCACCCCGGCACGTCCGGCGCCAGAAGGCCCGCGCGCGCGCCCGACCACAAAACGACCAGCGCCGCGATCGGGGCCCCCTGTATCGGGGCGCGGCCTGTCCAGCTGCTGACGGCACTGCACAGATACCCGGCGATGGCCGCCCCGCCGAAGCCAAAGGTCATCTCGTGGATATGCCACGACAGCGGGTCCGGCAGACCGGCCATCACCTCGGGCGCCCATTGCCACAAGGCGACCGCCCCGGCGGCCCAGAGCGCGGCAAGCAGGAACATGGGCCGGGCGGCCGCTGCAAGGACACCGCGTTGCGGCCATGTACGGTCGTGGTCCGCGTGGTCATGGCTCATGTCGGAGCCTCCGGATTGACAAGGTCACGTATTGTTTCGATACGTGATGGGCTGGTGCCTGCAGGTTTACGGGTGGAATGGGAATGCGACAGGGCTTCACAGCGGCCCGAGGCGCCCGCCCCCGCGACCGTGACCGGAGAGGGCGTTCACAAGCCACTGGTTCCGGGCCGGGGGACGGCAAGGCCAGGCGACTGGCCAAGGCCACCCCTCAGATGCGCAAGCCGGTGGACCTGCCAGCGCGAAGACTCAAACCGGGCGTGGTGCCCCGGTGTCGGACCGGGGGCCCAATCCGCCATTCCGCGCCTTGGGCCTGCGTCGACCTGACAGGATGGAGACCGCATGCCGCGCGCAGCATCACAGGTGGAGCTTCCGATCTGCACGCGCGGCCGACAAGGCGCCGTGGGCCCCATTGGTGACGGGACTGCCCCTCGCAGCCGCCAACATCACGACCGCAGGCATGATGTTTTCGCCACTGTGGTCTTCGACCGTCCCGAGTTGTCGAACCCGGGCACACCGATCGCGCGGGCGCGCCACCAGTGTGACAGGCCCCGGGCACCCGTGCCATGGCACCGCATCACGATCGCCGGGCCGAACCCTGTGGACCCTGCTGCGATGCGGGGTATCCTAGTGCCCGACGCACACGCCGCTGAGTAAGTCGAGGCACAGGCTCGCATGCATGTCATTTTCCGAGACGGCCACGGGCTCGAGGAAACCGGAACGCCGACCGATCTGGGGCAGACGCCCGCGGATCTGGGGTCTTGTCGTTTTCCGACAGTGACCTCGGAGCCTTCGCGGCGGGGTGGCACCGCGCGGGCGGTCCCGAGGGGCGGATGCCCGCGCTGCGCCTGGCCAATATCGCGGCGCTCAAGCATCCGCGCTCGGTCGATGCCTATGTCGAGCAGACGCTTCAGGGGGCGAAGGGCATCCTGATCCGCCTGATCGGGGGGGCGCCCTATTGGCCCTATGGTCTGCAAAGGGTCGAGGCGCTGGCCAGGCAGAAGGGGATCGCCCTGGCCGTTCTGCCCGCCGACGGGCGGCCCGATCCGCGGCTCGACGCGGTCTCGACTGTGCCGGTCTCGACGTTGCGGCGGCTGGCGTCGCTTTGCGACAGCGGCGGTGCGGTGGCGGCACAGGCGGCGCTGGCGCAGATGGCGCTTGCGGCGGGGCTTTATGCGGGGCCGGTACCGGGGGCCAAGACGCTGCCGCAAGTCGGCGCCTGGACGCCCGAGGACGGGGTGAGCTGCCCGGCGCCCGCCCGGTTCGACGATACCGCTCCCCTCGTTCTGGTGATCTTCTATCGCTCCTACCTGGTGGCGGCGGACCTTGCGCCGATCGAGGCGCTGTTCGCAGCGCTGCGCGCGCGCGGCTTTCGCGCGCTCGGCCTGTTTGCCCCGTCGCTCAAGGCGCCCGAGGCGCGGGTGTGGCTGGACAGGCAGATCGGGGCCCTGTGTCCCGCTGCCATCGTCAATGCCACCTCTTTTTCCGGCCGGGACGAGGGCGGGACTTCGCCGCTGGATGCCGCCGGCGTCCCGGTCTTTCAGGTTGCCCTGGCAACCTCGACCCGCGCGGCCTGGGCCGCAGCAGAAAGCGGCCTGTCGCCGGCCGATCTGGCGATGCATGTGGTGCTGCCCGAGATGGACGGGCGGCTCTTTGCCGGCGTCGCGTCCTTCAAGGAACCGGGTGCGCGCGATGCCCATCTGCAGTTTTCGCGTCATGTCCACATGCCCGAGGCGGGCCGCGTGGACGCGATTGCCGACCGGGTCGCGGCCTGGCATCGGCTGTCGATCATACCGCCCGCGGATCGGCGTGTGGCGCTGGTTCTGTCCACCTGTCCGGGGCGCGACTGGAACATGGCGCATGCGGCGGGGCTCGACGCGCTGGCATCGGCCGAGGCGATCCTGGACGACCTGTCCGAGACCGGATACCGCATCACCGAGGGGGCCGCGCTGAACACGGCGCTGAGCACCGGGCGCATCGCCTATCCGATGGCGACCTATCGCGCCGCATTATCCCTACTTCCCAAAGCATTGCGCGACGACCTTCAATCGGCCTGGGGCGCGCCCGAGGCAGACCCGGATGCCACGCCCGAGGGGTTTGCCTTTGCCGCTGTCCGGCGCGGCAATGCGCTGGTCCTGCTGCAACCGGACCCGATCGCGCCGGCACCGTGCGAAAACGACGATCGGGCCGGCGCGCAGGTGCCGCGCCATGCCTATGTGGCCTTTTTCCTTTGGCTGCGCACGCAGACCGATGCGGTCGTGCATATCGGAACGCATGGCGCGCTGGAATGGCTGGCGGGCAAGGCCGTCGCCCTGTCCGAGACTTGCTGGCCCGAGGCGCTGATCGGTGATCTGCCGGTGATCTACCCCTTCATCGTCAACGATCCCGGCGCGGCGGCGCAAGCCAAGCGGCGGATCGGGGCCGTGACCATCGGGCATGTCCCGCCCCCTCTCAAGGCGTCGGGCACGCCGCCGCGTTTGGCGCGTCTCGAGGCGTTGCTAAACGAGGTCCCGAGGGCCGACGAATTGCACCCGCGCACCTGTGAGCGGTTCATGTTCGACATTCGCAACGAGGCGCAAGCTCATGGTATTGAAAAAGATATTGGGATCACAGAAGCCTCTTGCCCAACCGAAGCCATCGCTCGCATCAATCGCTTCGTTCGCGACGTGACGGACAGCGAATTCGGGGACGGGCTGCATGTCTGGGGCCGCGCGCGGGCGGTTGCAGGCCCGTTCGACACCGCCGCCTCGGCCAAGGCCGAGCGTCAGGCGCTGCTGGACGCGCTATCGGGGCGGCGGATCGATTCCGGGCCGTCTGGCTCGCCCTATCGTGGCCGGGCGGATGTGCTGCCGACCGGGCGCAATCTCTACACCACTGATCCGCGCAGCGTGCCGTCGCGCGCCGCCTTTCGGCATGGTGTGGCGCTGGCCGAAGAGCTGATCCGCCGCCATCGGCAGGAAAACGGCGAATGGCCGCGGGCGCTGGTCGTCGATCTCGCAGGGGCGGCCACGATGCGCACGGCGGGCGAGGAGTTTGCCATGGCGCTGGCGCTTTTGGGGGTGCGGCCGGTCTGGGACGACGGGTCCGAGCGGGTCTCGGGGCTCGACATCATTCCCATTGCCGCGCTTGACCGCCCGCGTATCGATGTGACGCTGCGGGTCTCGGGCCTGTTCCGCGATGCCTTCCCAACGCTTTCGGCGCTGTTTCAGCAGGCGGTCCGCGCGCTGAGCCAGTGTGCTGAGGCACCCGACTGGACCCCCTATTCCGGCCGGGACGCGCCGCGTGTCTATGGCCCCGCACCGGGCAGGTTCGACCCGCTGATGGGGCCGTTGTTGGGCGATTTGTCCGAGCAGGGCCGGCACGCGGCGGGCGAGGCCTGGCTGGCGGCCTCGAGTTGGGCGCTTGATGGCGAGACGCAATGTCAAGACCTCGACGGCCTGAAGGCGCGCGTGGCGCAGGCTGATGCCTTCGTCCAACTTCAGGATCTGCCCGAAACCGACCTGTTGCTTGCCCCTGACTACGCCAGCCAAGGGGGCGGCTTTGCTGCTGCGCAGGGCCTGACCGGCGGTTCGGCGCGGCTCTACCATCTTGATACGACCGACCCGTCCCGCCCCCGCGCCCGGACACTGACCGAGGACATCGCCCGCCTGGTGCAGGCGCGGGCCGCGAACCCGGCCTGGATCGCGGGGATGCGCCGGCACGGGGCTCAGGGGGCCGCCGAGATCGCCGCGACGCTGGAAAACATGGCCGCTTTTGCGCATCTGGCGGGCGTTGTCGGGCCGCACCTGTTCGAATTATTCTGGGATGCCACTTTGGGCGACCCGGAGGTCACCGATTTTCTCGAGGGGGCGAATGCCGCCGCGCTGGCCGCGATGCGCGCGCGCTTTTCCCAGTTGCAAGCCGCCGGTTACGGGCCATCGCCCCGCAGAGCGATCCTGGCCGACGCGCAATCGCCCAGGCTGGAGACCGGAACATGAGCGCGCCCGCCATCCGCGGCTGGTGCCCCGGCGCACACCGGCCGATGGCCTCGGGCGATGGTCTGGTGGTGCGGGTGCGCCCGCCCAGGGGCGAGATCACGCCAAAGCAGGCGCGCGGCCTTGCCGATGCCGCTGACAGCTTTGGCAATGGGCTGATCGACCTGACGAACCGGGCCAACCTGCAACTGCGCGGGGTTCGGGCCGAGCAGCATGCCGCGCTGCTGGGGGCCCTCGGGCGGCTGGGTCTGCTCGATGCCGACCCCGTGGCCGAGGGGCGGATGAATATCGTCGCCGATCCCTTCAGGGCGGGCGGTGCGGACGACCCGCAAACCCGGATCGTGGCGGCGCTTGCCGATGGCCTGCGCACAGCGGATTTCGCGGGCCTGCCGTCGAAATTCGGCTTTGTCGTCGATACTGGGCCGGTGCGCGGATTGGCGGCTGTCAGCGGCGACATCCGCATCGAGGGCCATGGGCCCGGCATCCTGGTGCGCGCCGACGGCTGTGCCACGGGCCGCCCGGTGCGTGACACAGACGATGCGGCCGCGCTGGCGCTGGCCCTCGCGCGGTGGTTCCTCGCCTCGGGGGGTGTTGGCGCGGATGGCCGGGGGCGGCATGGCGCGACACCTTGCGTCGGGCACGCGTCTGCCGGCGGATCTGGCGGGGGCGATGTCGCCCAACCGTGCCGCGCCGCCCCCGCAGCCGGGCCCGGTGCCGGGCGGTCTGCTCGTGGCCGCGGCCTTTGGTCAGTTGATGGCGTCGGATCTGGTGGAACTCGCGGACCTGGCCGATTGCGGTGCCCGCGTGCTGCGTGTCACGCCCTGGCGCATGGTTTTCCTGCCCGGTGACATCGACGCCACGGCGGTGGTGGCGCACAAGACCCTTGTGACCGACCCGGCCGATCCGCGCCTGCGGATCGGCACCTGCACCGGCGCGCCCGGTTGCCCCCAGGCCAGCGTCGAAACCCGCGCCATGGCCCAGGCGCTTGCGCCGCATCTGCCGGCGGGCCGACGCCTGCATGTCTCGGGTTGCGCCAAAGGCTGCGCGCGGCCCGCGGCAACGGATTTGACCCTGGTCGGGCGCGCGGGTTGCTTTGACCTTGTCACGAACGGCGCGCCATGGGATGACCCGGTGCGCCGCGGTATCGCCCCGTGGCAGGTGGCGGACTTTATCGGCGGTTGACCCATGCCTTATACCTACGAAACAGACGGCGCGGCGATCTACGCCGAAAGCTTTGCGACCATCCGGGCCGAGGCCGATCTTGCGCGCTTCGACGCCGACGAGGAACAGGTCGCCGTTCGCATGATCCATGCGGCGGGCATGGTCGGGCTGGAGGCGCATGTGCGCTTTTCGCCCGGGATGGTCACGGCGGCCCGCGCGGCGCTCGAGGGCGGCGCCCCCATCCTGTGCGACGCGCGTATGGTCAGCGAAGGCGTGACGCGCAAGCGCCTGCCTGCGGAAAACGAGGTGATCTGTACCCTGCAGGACGCAGGCGTGCCCGAGCTGGCCGCGCGCCTGGCCACCACGCGGTCGGCGGCGGCGCTGGAGGTGTGGCGGCCGCATCTGGCCGGCAGCCTTGTGGCCATCGGCAATGCGCCCACGGCCCTGTTCCACCTGCTGGAAATGCTGGAAGACCCCGACTGTCCACGCCCGGCCGCGATCATCGGCTGCCCGGTGGGTTTTGTGGGGGCGGCGGAATCGAAAGAGGCGCTTTGGACGGCGCAGCCATCGCCCTGCCTGATCGTCGAGGGTCGCCTTGGCGGCAGCGCGATCACCGTGGCGGCCATCAACGCCATCGCGAGCCGCGCCGAATGAGCGCCGGGACGGTATACGGTGTCGGGCTGGGCCCCGGCGACCCCGATCTGATGAGCGTGCGCGCCGACCGCCTCGTGCGCGGGGCCGCCCATGTCGCATATTTCCGCAAGGCCGGGCGACCGGGGCGTGCGCGTGGGATCGTCACGGGCATGCTGCGCGCCGACGCGACCGAATTCGCCATGGAATACCCTGTCACCACCGAGATCCCGCTCGACGACCCGGCCTATGCGGCCTGCCTGTCCGCGTTCTACGCCGATGTCTCGGCGCATCTGCGCGACCTTGCGCGCGCCGGGGAAGATGTCGTCGTTCTGTGCGAGGGCGATCCGTTCTTTTACGGATCGTTCATGCATCTCTACACGCGGCTGAAGGATGTCGTGCCGGTGCAGGTCGTGCCCGCGATCACCGGCATGTCGGCGGCCTGGACGGCGACCGGCATTCCCGTGACCTGGGGCGATGATGTTCTGACGGTGCTTCTGGGCACGATGCCCGAGGCAGAGCTTGCGCGCCGAATGGCCGATGCCGACGCCATCGTGGTGATGAAGGTCGGGCGCAACCTGTCCAAGGTGCGGGCCGCGCTGGCCTCGGCGGGCAAGCTGGACCGGGCGTGGCTGGTGGAATGTGCCAGCATGTCCGATGAAACCGCCGTGCCGCTGGCCCAGGCCGGCGACCGCGCGGCGCCCTATTTCTCGATCGTCATCGTGCACGGACAGGGGCGGCGCCCATGACCGGCTCGCTGGTGATCGCGGGGTTGGGGCCGGGCGATGCCGCGCTGGTCACGCCAGAGGTCACGCAAGCCCTGGCCCGGGCGACGGATGTGGTCGGCTACATCCCCTATGTGCGCCGCGTCCCGGCCCGCCCGGGCCTGACGCGGCACGAAACCGACAACCGCGAGGAGTTGGACCGCGCCACCCATGCCCTGCAAATGGCCGAGGCCGGGCGTCACGTCGTGGTCGTCAGTTCCGGCGATCCCGGCGTTTTTGCCATGGCGGCCGCAGTGTTCGAAGCGGTCGAGGCGGGGCCGAAGGCCTGGCGCGATCTCGATATCCGGGTTCTACCGGGCATCACGGCGATGCTGGCGGCGGCGGCGCATATCGGCGCGCCGCTTGGCCATGATTTCTGTGCCATCAACCTCAGCGACAACCTGAAACCCCAGGCGCTGATCGAAAAGCGCCTGCGTCTCGCGCTCGAGGCGGATTTCGCCATCGCGCTTTACAATCCGCGCTCCAGGGCGCGGCCGGACGGGTTCGGGCATGCGCTGGACCTGATGCGGCAGATCTGCGCCCCGTCCCGTGTTCTGGTCTTCGCGCGGGCGGTCTCGACCCCCGAGGAAGAGATCCGCGTCGCGCGCCTGGCCGAGGCCAGCCCCGAGATGGCGGATATGCGCACGGTGGTGCTGATCGGGTCGTCGGCGACGCGCATCATCGCGCGCGACGGGGCCCCCTTCGTCTATACGCCGAGGTCCGTGCCGGAATGAGCGAGCCAGTCGAACACAGCCTTGATGGAATGAACCTCGCGGCGCGTGGGCGGTACCGGGCGGTCGATCATCAGCACCGGCAGCCGGAGCGCGCGCGCGGCGGCGATCTTGGCATAGGCACCGCTGCCGCCGGCGTTTTTCGAAACCACAAGCTCGATGCCATGGCGCTCCATCAGGGCGCGGTCGGCGGCCGCGTCGAACGGGCCGCGATCGACGACGACCTCGGCCTCGGGCAGGGGCAGGGGGCCGCTTGGCGGATCGACAAGCCGCAGCAGATAGCGGTGCTGCGGGTTCGGGGCGAACTCGGCCAGATGCATCCGCCCCACCGCCAGCATGACGTTCAGGCGCGGCCGGTCCAGCGCCGCCACCGCCGCCGCGATGTCGGGCACATGCTGCCAATCGTCCCCCGGCTGGGCCTGCCAGGGCGGTCGCGTCAGCGCGATCAGGGATACACCGGCCTGCGCGCAGGCCGCGACGGCGTTGCGGCTCATCTGCACCGCGAACGGGTGCGTCGCGTCGATCACGTGGGTGATGCGCGCCGCATCCAGATAGTGCGCGAGCCCGTCGATCCCGCCGAACCCGCCCACGCGCTGGGGCAGGGGCTGGCGCAGGGGCCGCTCCACCCGCCCCGCAAAGGACACCGTGCCGGCGATGCCGCGTTCGGCCACGGCGCGGGCCAATGCCGTCGCCTCGGTCGTGCCGCCGAGGATCAAGAGGCTGTCGGGCATGGCTGAGGCTCCGTGGCTGAGCATTGTCGGTCTGGGTGAAGATGGCCCGGACGGGCTGTCGCCTGCAAGCCGTCGCGCGCTCGATGAGGCCGAGGTGGTGATGGGCCACGCGCGCCACCTGGCGCTGCTGCCGGATCTGGACTGCGACAGGATCGAATGGCCCGTGCCCTTTGCCGATGGCCTGCCGATCCTGCTGGGGCTGCGCGGTCGGCGGGTGGTGGTGCTGGCCTCGGGCGATCCGTTCTGGTTCGGGGCGGGCGCGGTGATCGCGCGCCATTTGTCGCCGGGTGAATGGCGCGCCTTGCCCGGCGCGTCGGCCTTTTCGCTGGCGGCGGCGCGTTTGGGCTGGTCGTTGCAGGGCACGGTGTGCCTGGGCCTGCATGCCGCCCCGCTGTCGCGCCTGCGGCCGCAGCTTGCGCCGGGCCAGCGCACGGTCGTGCTGCTGCGCGACGGCGCGGCCGTGACCGAGCTTGCGCGCTATCTGGTCGGGGCGGGGTTTGGCGACAGTCGCCTGACGGTGATGGAGTCCCTTGGCGGCCCGCAAGAGCGGATCACCAAGGCACAGGCTAGGGCGCTGCCCGACACGGCCTTCGCCCATCCGGTTGCCGTAGCGGTCGAGATAGCCGGCGACGGGGCCGTTCTGCCCGGAGCAAGCGGCATCGACGACAGGTTTTTCGAGACCGATGGTCAGATCACCAAACGTCCGATGCGCGCCCTTGCAATGTCGGCCTTGGCCCCGCGCCCGTTCGAGACCTTGTGGGATATCGGCGGCGGTTCGGGGTCGATCGCGATCGAATGGCTGTTGGCGCACCCCACGACCGAGGCCATCAGCATCGAAACGCGTCCCGACCGGGCCGCGCGCATCCGCCGCAATGCCGACCGTTTGGGCGTGGACCGGCTGCAGGTCGTCGAGGGGGCGGCGCCCGCGGCCCTCGATGGGCTGGCGTCCCCGCAGGCGGTGTTCGTGGGCGGTGGGGCGTCGGGCGCGCTGCTAGACGATCTGACCGCGCGCCTGGCGCCGGGCACCCGGCTGGTGGCCCATGCGGTGACGCTGGAATCCGAGGCATTGCTGGCGACATGGGCGGCGCGGCTTGGGGGCGACCTGCTGCGCATCGATCTGGCCGAGGCCACGCCCCTTGGGCCAAAGCGCGGCTGGAAGGCCGCCTATCCGGTGGTGCAATGGCGGGTGGTTCTGTGATCGTGGCCGGGTTCGGCTTTCGCGGGGGGGCGACGCGCGAAAGCCTGGCGCAGGCTCTGGCCCTGGCGGCCGGCGCCCGCCGGGTTGCGATGCTCGCCACCGCCGAGGACAAGGCGCAGACGGCGGTCTTTTCCGGCTTTGCACGGGCGGTTGGCCTGCCCGTCCAGCCGGTTGACGCCGCCACCCTGTCAGGGCAGGAGACGGCGACGCAGTCCGCACAGTCGCAGGCGGCACGCGGCACGGGCAGCCTGGCCGAAGCGGCGGCTTTGGCCGCGGCCGGGCCCGGTGCGCGGCTGATCGCGCCGCGCGTGATCTCGGGCGATGGCATGGCGACCTGCGCGCTGGCAGAAAGGGACGAGACATGACCGTGCATTTCATCGGTGCCGGACCCGGTGCCGCCGATCTGTTGACGCTGCGGGGGCGCGACCTGATCGCGCGCTGCCCCGTTTGCCTTTATGCCGGGTCTCTGGTGCCCGAGGCGGTGCTGGCCCATTGCCTCGATGGCGCGCGTATCGTGAACACGGCCTCGATGGACCTCGATGCGATCATGGCCGACATCGCGGCGGCCCACGCCGCCGGGCAGGATGTCGCGCGGCTGCATTCCGGCGACCTGTCGGTCTGGTCCGCGATGGGCGAGCAGCTCCGCCGGCTCGACGCCATGGGCATTCCCTATTCGGTCACCCCCGGTGTGCCCTCTTTCGCCGCGGCTGCGGCCGCGTTGGGGGCGGAATTGACCCTGCCTGGGGTGGCGCAGTCGGTGATCCTGACCCGCACGCAGGGCCGCGCCTCCTCCATGCCCGCGGGCGAGACCCTGGCCGCCTTCGGCGCGACCGGCGCGACGCTGGCCATTCACCTGTCGATCCAGAATCTCGACCGGGTGGTGGCCGAGTTGACGCCGCATTACGGTGCGGATTGTCCGGTCGCGGTCGTGTGGCGGGCAAGCTGGCCGGACGAGCGGATCGTGCGCGCGACCCTCGCCAGCATCGCCGACGAGATGCCCGAGGGGATCTCGCGCACCGCGTTGATTCTTGTCGGGCCGGCCATCGCGGCCACGGGCTTCGCCGAAAGCCGGCTTTACGCCCCCGACTATGACCGGCGCTACCGCCCGCAATCGGCCGACAGCCCCTGGGCCGGCTGGAGCGATGGCGATGACTGAGGCGCCGGTGCCGCCGTTTCCCCCGGGTCTGATGGTGTCGGCCCCGGCCTCGGGCACGGGAAAGACCACCGTGATGCTGGGCTTGCTGCGCGCCCTGGCCGAGGATGGGTTCGGCGTGCAACCGTTCAAATCCGGGCCCGACTATATCGACCCGGCCTTTCACAGGGCGGCTTGCGGGCGGGCCTCGTTCAACCTCGACAGTTGGGCGATGGACGAGGGCCTTTTGTCCGCGATCGCGGCAAGGGCGCATGGGGCGGATCTGTGTGTGGCCGAGGGTGCCATGGGCCTGTTCGATGGCGTCGCGACGCGCGGGCGGACAGGGTTCGGCGCCAGCGCCGAGATCGCGCGCAAGATGGGCTGGCCCGTGATCCTTGTCCTCGACGTGGGCGGGCAGGCGCAATCGGCAGCGGCCACGGCGCTGGGCTTTGCCCGCTACGACCCGGACGTTCAGATTGCCGGTGTGATCCTGAACCGGGTGGCCAGCCCGCGGCACGAGCGCTTGACCCGCCTCGGGATGGCGCGCGCGGGCCTGCCGGTTCTGGGCGCCCTGCCCAGGCGGGGCGATCTGGCGCTGCCCGAACGGCATCTGGGCCTTGTCCAGGCGGTGGAGCATGCCGACCTCGAGACTGCGATCGCGGGCTACGCCGCCTTTCTGCGCGCGCATGTTGATCTGGCCGCGATCCGTGCCGTCGCCTGCGGGACGGGGCCCAAGGGGGCAGGGGCGCTGCCAACGCCCCCGGCACAGCGGATCGCCCTGGCCCAGGATGCCGCGTTTTCCTTTGCCTATCCGCATCTGGTGCAGGGCTGGCGCGCGGCGGGGGCCGAGATCCTGCCGTTTTCGCCCCTGGCCGACGAGGCGCCCGACCCCTCGGCCGATCTGGTCTGGCTGCCCGGCGGCTACCCCGAATTGCATGCCGGTCGGCTGGCTGCGGCCACGCGATTTCTGGACGGGGTGCGGCAGCACGCCCGGACCAGGCCGGTCCATGGTGAATGCGGGGGCTACATGGCGATGGGGCAGGCCCTGGTGGACAAGGACGGGCACCGTCACGCGATGGCGGGGTTGCTGGGCCTCGTGACCTCCTACGAATGTCGCAAGTTCCACCTCGGCTATCGTCGCGCCGTGCTTGACGGGCCGATGCCCGGCCACCGGAGCGGCGCGGCGCTCAAGGGGCACGAGTTCCACTATTCGACGATCCTCGAGCAGCCGGACGCGCCGCTGGCCAGCGTCACCGATGCCGATGGCAATCCCGTCCCCGAAACGGGATCGCGGCGGGGCCATGCCACCGGCACCTTTTTTCACCTGATCGCGGGAGAGGCCGGATGACGGGCTTTGTCAGTTTCGTGGGATCGGGGCCGGGCGACCCCGAGCTTTTGACCCTCAAGGCGCTGGACCGGATAAAGCGCGCCGATGCGATCCTGTACGATGATCTGTCGGCCGGTCCGATCCTTTCGCATGCCCGGCCCAGTACCGACCTTGTGGGGGTCGGGAAACGCGCGGGCCGCCCCTCGCCCAAGCAGCACCATGTCAGCCGCCTGCTGGTGGATTACGCGCGCGCCGGGGGGCGGGTCGTGCGCCTGAAATCCGGCGACAGCGGGCTGTTCGGACGGTTGGAAGAGGAACTGGTGGCCTTGCGCGAGGCGGGGATCGCCTTCGAGATCATACCCGGCGTCGCCTCGCCCTTTGCGGCGGCGGCGGCGGCGGGCATCCCGCTGACGAGGCGGCTGAGCGCGCGGCGGGTGCAATTCGTGACCGGGCATGACGCCTCGGGCCAACTGCCCGCCGATCTGGACCTCGACGCGCTGGCCGATGCCACGGCCTGCACCGTCGTCTTCATGGGCAAGCGCACCTTTCCCCTGCTTGCGCAGGCAGTGATGGCGCGCGGCCTGGCCGCCGACACCCCGGCCATGCTGGCCGAGGCGGTCGGATCGCCCGCGGCCCGCTATGCGCGCAGCACCCTTGCGGCCCTGGCCGATCAACTGGCCAAGGGCACCGGCGACAAGCCCGCCCTCATCTTCTATGGCCCCTTGGCCGAGAGCTTTCACGATGACTGAGCTATGGCTGGTCGGCATCGGCACCGGGAACCCCGATCACCTGACCCTCGAAGGGCGGGCCGCGCTGCGTGACGCGGCGTTGGTGATGGTGCCGCGCAAGGGGGCGGAAAAGTCCGACCTTGCCGAATTGCGCCATCAGATCCTTGCGGCCTGCGGCAGCACCGCCCCGGTGGCCGAGTTCGACATGCCCCTGCGCGATGACAGCCTGCCCTATGCCGAGCGGGTGGCGCGCTGGCATGACGAGATCGCCGCGATCTGGGCCGCGACCATGGCGGCAGCGCAGCCGCGGGGGCCTGTTGCGCTGCTGGTCTGGGGGGATCCGGGGCTGTACGACTCGACCCTGCGGATCGCGGATCGCCTGGTGCCGAGGCCGCGCTTGCGCGTCGTCCCGGGGATCACCGCCTTGCAGGCTCTGACAGCAGCGCATGCCGTCCCGTTCAACACTGTGAACGGGGCGGTGACCGTCACCACCGGCCGCCGCCTGCGCGATCATGGCTGGCCCGAGGGGGCCGAAACCGTCGCCGTGATGCTGGACGGGGACTGCAGTTTCCAGCGCCTGCCGCCCGAGGGGCTGCATATCTGGTGGGGTGGGTTTCTGGGCATGCCCGAGCAGGTGCTCGAGGCCGGGCCGCTGGCCGAGGCCGGGCCGCGCATCGTCGCCACCCGCGCCGCGGCGCGCGCGCGCCATGGCTGGATCATGGACACCTATCTGATCCGCAAGGGCGCGGGGTGACGCCGCCGGCTGCGCGCCAAGGCCCGCCGAACGATCGCGCGAGGCCCGAGAAAGCGGGCCGCGCCGCTGTCAGGCCAATGACCGCCCATCGCGCGCCATCCACGCCATGACCGAGAGCGCCAGCCATTCGACATCACTTGCCGGAAGCGGTCCCGTCGCATCGCGCCGAAACCCCAGCCGCGCGGGCCAGTCGCACAGCGCGCCACCGGCGCGGCCACCGACATGGACCGGACGATCCGGGATACGGGCCTTGATCCGGTGGGCCAACTCGGCCGTCCGGTCCGCGTCGCTCGCCAGACCGACTCGTGGGCCCGCAATGACGATCGACGCCGGATCTGTGCGCGACAGGGTGGCCAGTGTCGCCTCGATATCGCCTTCCAGCACGAGTTGAACGGACATGCCCGCAGCGCGCAGCAGATCGGCCTTGACCACCGCGCCGAGGATTTCGAAGTTGCCCGGCGGCACGACGATGGCAACCGACCCCTGATCGCGCAACGGCAAAGGACTGCGCCCGAGGCGCTGCCAAAGGCAGTTCAGATGCCCCAACCCGACCGCGATCTCGGCCGTGGACCAGACCTCGTCCTGCCAGCCCTTCGCGAAGGCGGCGCAGACCTCGTCGACAAGTTGCGCCCGCGTGCGCAGATCCTTTCTGGCCGGCGGCGGCAGGTTGGGCAGGCTGTCGGACCCGCAACGCACCAACTGCTCGGCCAGGCTGACCGGTGTGCCCCCGCCGTTCAAGTCCCGTCGCATCCGCCGCCGATGGCCATGGGCCGCATGCTCGAAGGCGATCATCGCCTGGTCGACATCCAACGCCCCACCACGGGGCCCGAGGACCGCCCCTGGCAGGCTGTCATCCTGCACCGGAGGTTCGGCAAGACGCATCGGCCAGCCGGGAAAACGCCGCGTCGGCATCCAACCGGCACTCAGGACCGAGATGTCCCGGTGCCGCGGATCGGCCGTGATGCGCGCCATAAGGGCGCAGACATCGTCGGCCGGCCCCTCGAGCCATTGCAGGAACGTGTCTTTGCTGGAAATGAGCACGCCCGAGACCCCGTTGCGACGGTTCTTCGTTTCCGACTGGGCGGCCAGGGTGACGACCTCGCGGCGTTGCAACCCGGCGGCCGCGCGGCTGGAATAGGCAAGGCGAAAAATCCGCTGCCCATCGGGAAAGGGGATTGTCACGTGTCGCATTTTTGCCGCCTCTCATCATCGGCGGGGCGGCAGGCCAACGGACGAAACCGCCTGGTCCGGCGGTGGCGTCCCCAGTCCCCCCGGTGCACCCCGCCCGGTCCAACATGTCAGATGGCAGGTCTCCTGGCTTGCGGGTTGTTGCTCGACCGGTCCTTCCCGGGCCTTGGGCCCAGTGGCGTTCTCCGGTCTCGCTCGCCGCTCACAGTTGCGGGGGCAGCCACGGATTTGCCCGGTCGGTCGGACCATCGGGCGCACCGTGTTCCCTTTTCAGCCAGACGCCCCTGAAAGGACGCCTGCGCACCATCGCGGGCAGTGTGGATCGGGCGGCGAGTGCAAACGGAAACTTACGCACCGGCTGGCATTTTGTCTCGACATGGTGAGGGGTTGCGCTGGATTCAGAAAATTGATCTGCCCACGCCCCGCCCGCCTGCGCGCAAGCGCGGCGAGAGGCGTCGGGCGCTGCGATCACCCCACGCGCAGCCCGCCCGGTCACGCCGCGGCGCGGTCTGGCGAGGATCCGGGCGTGTAATTCAGAATGGGCGCAAGCCAGCGCTCGGCCTCGTCCACGTCCATGCCCTTGCGCTGCGCGTAATCTTCCACCTGGTCGCGTTCGACCTTGCCGACGCCGAAATAGTAGCTGTCGGGGTGGCCGATATAGAGGCCGGAGACCGACGAGCCGGGCCACATCGCCATGCTTTCGGTCAGGCGCACGCCCGTCGTTGCCTCGGCATCAAGGAGCCGGAACAGCGTCTGCTTTTCGGTGTGGTCGGGTTGCGCCGGATAGCCCGGGGCAGGGCGGATCCCGGCATAGGGCTCGCCGATCAGATCCTGCGGCGCGAACGCCTCGTCCGTCGCATAGCCCCAGAACTCCCGCCGCACGCGTTGGTGCAACATCTCGGCCATCGCCTCGGCGATCCGGTCGGCCAGCGCCTTGACGAGGATCGCGCCGAAATTGTCGTTGGCCTTGTCCAGCCGCTCGGCGATCTCGATCTCTTCGGGGCCCGCGGTCACGACGAAGCCGCCGACATGATCGGCCCCCTTGCCCTCGGGCGCCATGAAATCCGACAGGGCGAGGTTGCGGCGGTCGCCGCGTTTGGCGGTTTGCTGGCGCAGCGTATGAAATGTGGCCAGCGTCTCGGCCCGATCCGCCCCGGTGAACAGCCGGATATCGTCGCCGACCGCGTTCGCGGGCCAAAAGCCCAGAACGGCGCGCGGCGTGAACCAGCGTTCGTCGATGATGCGTTTCAGCATGTCCTGCGCGTCGGCAAAGAGGGCGCGCGCCGCCTCGCCCTGTTTTTCGTCCTCGAGGATCTTTGGATAGACGCCCCGCATTTCCCATGTGTGGAAAAAGGGCGTCCAGTCGATGTAGCGGGCGATCTCGGCCAGATCCCAATCCTCGATACCCCGCGTGCCGGTAAAGGTCGGGGCGGGCGGGGTGTAGGCGTCCCAGTCCAGCCTGAGGGCATTGGCCCGCGCGGCGGCCAGCGGGACACGTTGCTTGGCGCGTTCACCGCGTTCGTGCTTTTCGGCGACGTCGGCATAGTCGGACCGGATGCCGGCGACATAGGCGTCTTTCTGCGTCGGGCTGAGCAGCGCGCCCACCACGCCCACGGCGCGGCTGGCATCCGTGACATAGACGGCCTGACCGCGCGCATAACGCGGCGCGATCTTGACGGCGGTATGCACCTTGGACGTGGTCGCGCCCCCGATCAACAGCGGAATGTCGAAGCCTTCGCGCTCCATCTCGGAGGCAAGATGCACCATTTCATCCAGCGATGGCGTGATCAGGCCCGACAGGCCGATGATATCCACGTTCTCCTCTCGGGCGACCTGCAGGATCTTCTGCGGCGGCACCATCACGCCAAGGTCCACGATCTCGTAGTTGTTGCAGGCCAGAACGACACCGACGATGTTCTTGCCGATGTCGTGGACATCGCCCTTGACGGTGGCCATCAGCACCTTGCCCGCCGATTGCCGCCCGTCGCCGCCCGACAGGCGCTTTTCCTCTTCCATGTATGGCAGCAGGACCGCGACGGCCTGTTTCATCACGCGGGCCGATTTCACCACCTGTGGCAAGAACATCTTGCCCGCGCCGAACAGGTCGCCCACCACGTTCATGCCGGCCATCAAGGGCCCTTCGATGACATGCAGCGGACGCTCGGCAGCGGCGCGGGCGGCCTCGGTGTCTTCCTCGATGAACTCGGTGATGCCGTTGACCAGCGCATGTTCCAGCCGCTTTTCCACCGGCCAGTCGCGCCAGGCGAGGTCGCGCACCTTCTCCTCACGCTTGCCGCCGCGAAAACGCTCGGCGATGTCCAGCAAGCGCTCGGTCGCGGTGCCGCCCGCCTTGGGCTGGCGATTGAGGACAACATCCTCGCAGGCCTCGCGCAGCTCGGGGTCGATCTGGTCATAGACGGCCAGCTGCCCGGCATTGACGATGCCCATGTCCATGCCCGCCTTGATGGCGTGGTAAAGGAAGACGGCATGCATCGCCTCGCGCACCGGCTCGTTGCCGCGAAAGCTGAAGGACAAATTCGACACGCCACCAGACACGTGGGCATGCGGCAGGTTCTGCCGGATCCAACGGGTCGCCTCGTGAAATCGACGCCGTAATTGTCATGCTCCTCGATGCCGGTGGCGACGGCAAAGACATTCGGGTCGAAGATGATGTCCTCGGACGGAAAGCCCATCTCGTCCACCAGGATGCGATAGGCGCGGGCGCAGATCTCGATCTTGCGCTCATACGTGTCGGCCTGGCCCTGCTCGTCAAAGGCCATCACCACCACCGCCGCGCCATAGCCCATGCACAGCCCGGCGTGATGACGAAACGCCTCTTCGCCCTCCTTCAGGCTGATCGAGTTCACGACCGGCTTGCCCTGAACGCATTGCAGGCCGGCCTCGATCACCTCCCATTTGGAGCTGTCGATCATGATCGGCACGCGGGCGATATCGGGCTCGGAGGCGATGAGATTGAGATACTCGACCATCGCGGCGGTCGAATCGATCAGCCCCTCGTCCATGTTCACATCGATGATCTGCGCGCCGTTCTCGACCTGGTCGCGCGCGACGTTCAGCGCGGCGGCATAGTCGCGGTTGACGATCAGTTTGCGAAAGCGGGCCGAGCCGGTCACGTTCGTGCGCTCGCCCACGTTCACGAAGGGAATGTCAGGCGTCAGGACAAAGGGCTCGAGGCCCGACAGCCGAAGATAGCGGGTCATGCGGTCACCTTGCGGGGGGCAAATTCGGCCACCGCATCGGCGATGGCCCGGATGTGGTCCGGGGTCGTGCCACAGCAGCCGCCGACGACATTGACGATCCCGTCCCGTGCGAAATCGGCGACCTGTGCCGCGGTTTCGTCGGGCGTTTCGTCATAGGCGCCAAAGGCGTTGGGCAGCCCGGCATTGGGATAGGCGCAGGTCAGCGAGGTCGCGACGCCCGCGATCTCGGCCATGTGGGGGCGCATCGCGGCGGCCCCCAGCGCGCAGTTCAGGCCGACCGTGAACGGGCGCGCATGGGCCACCGAATGCCAGAAGGCCGTGGGCGTCTGGCCCGACAGGGTGCGGCCCGAGGCGTCGGTGATCGTCCCCGAGATCATGATCGGCAGGCGGCGGCCGGCCTTGGCAAAACTTTCATAGGCGGCAAAGATCGCGGCCTTGGCGTTGAGCGTGTCAAAGATCGTCTCGATCAGGATCAGGTCGGCGCCGCCCTCGATCAACCCGTCGATCTGCTGGCCATAGGCCAGACGCAGGTCATTGAAGGTCACGGCGCGATAGCCGGGGTCGTTCACATCGGGGCTGATCGAGGCGGTGCGGTTCGTCGGCCCGACCGCACCTGCGACGAAGCGCGGGCGGCCATCGGCGGCCATCGCCCGTTCGGCGGCCCGCCGCGCCACCTGCGCGCCGGCCAGGTTGAGGTCATGCACCGCCCCTTCCAGCCCGTAATCGGCCTGGGCGATCGTGGTGGCCGAAAACGTGTTCGTCTCGAGAATATCCGCCCCGGCCAAAGCGAATTCGACCTGGATGTCCTCGACCGCTTGCGGCTGGGTCAGCACGAGCAGGTCGTTGTTGCCCATCTGCGGATGGTCGGGGTGATAGTGATGGCGACAGCCGGGGCCGTGGATATGGCCGTTCGCGGTGAAATCCTCCTCGGTCATGTTCAGGGTCTGGATCATGGTGCCCATCGCCCCGTCGAGGATCAGGATGCGCTCGGCCGCCAGGGCGCGCAACGCGGCATGGGCGGGGCTTTCGGGCAAGGAGAAGTTCAACATCGGTGATGGTCCGGTCAGCTCGGTTTTGCGGCACCATAGCGATGGGTCGACATGAATTGAACTGAATGATTTTCGCGATGTTTATGAGGTGGACTCACAAAAATTTGGCGCGGCGGCCGCGTTGAGGCGGGACTGCGCCACTGTCATTGCCGGCGATCACGCCATGTCGTCGGGGCGTTCGCGCGACAACTGGATGTGCTGAAGGCGGTCCAACTCGGCCAGGGCCGCTTGCGGGTCGCCGGTGCGCGCAAGGGCGCGCTCAAAGGCGCGCCGCACCGATCGCGGACGCCATGGCAGGGCCGCGCCGGCGACCCATGCGCGCAGGACAGGGGCAGGCGGTCGTAGTCGCGCATCGGATCCTGCCGCCGACGCCGCCTGCGCAGTCGGGTTGTTCCAAGGTTTCCGCCCAAGTCGACCCTCTTTCGTCGTGACACGGGGCCGATCGCGCCATGGCGCTGCGCCCCGGCCAAGATGGAACAAACGTGTGGCGAGCGATCGTCTTTCGCGGCCAGACCCGTCCACATCGTTCAAAGTGGTGTCCTGGTCCGCCCGGCCGCCGGTCTGCGGCCCGAGGCGGACTTGGTATCCTGTGCGGCCGACGCCCCTGGGCGCCGGCCGTTTGGATCACGCCGCTGACAGGCACTCGGCCAGGGTTGTGGCCAGGTTCCGCATCAATTGCGGGTACAGCGTCGGCCCGACGTCAAGATCGACACCCAGCGGGTCGATCACCCCTGTATTCGCCTCGGTGCCCTCTAGAACGGTGGCCACAAGGCCGGGGTCGAATTGCGGTTCCGCCAGGACACACTGAACCCCTGCGTCGCGGACGCGCTCCTGTATCTCGGCGATCCGCGCCGGGCTGGGATCTTGCGCGTCGCCCAGCGAAATGGCGCCGGAGGCCGGGAAATCGAAGGCCGTCTCGAAATACTGGTACGCGTCATGGAAAACGATGAAATTGCCACCGCGCACCGGGTCGAGGAGTTCGGTGACCTCGGCCGACACGGCCTCGAGTTCCGCTTGCGCCGCCGCGGCATTCGCGAAATAGGCCCCGGCATTCTCGGGATCGGCCGCGGACAATTCGGCCGCGATCAGGTTCAGCCATGCCGCCGCATTCGCGGGAGACAGCCATGCGTGGGGGTCGAACGCCCCGTGGTCATGGCCGTGGTCGTGCCCATCGGCGTCGGCATGCTCCTCATCGGCGTGCTCGTCGTCATGCGCGTGGTCATCGTCGTGATCATGGTCGTCATGCCCGTGGTCGTCGTGATCATGCGCCGCATCTGCGTGATCTTCGTGGTCATGATCGTCGTCCGCGTGGTCGTCATGATCGTGGTCATGATCTTCATCGCCATGCGAATGCGCCTCGAACAGGGCCCCTTCGCGGAACGGCAGCAAGGTCGTTTCCTCCGCTTCCAGCAGGGTCAGAACCCCGGCCCCCTCGGCCAGCACGCGCACGGCGCTGGTCATCCAGGGCGCCAGGCTGTCGCCCATCCAGATCACGACATCCGCGTTCTGCAATGCGTCGGCCTCGGACGGGCGCAGGTTGTATTCGTGCGGCGAGGCCCCCGGCGGCAGGATCAGGTTCGGTTCGCCGACCCCGTCCATCACGCGCGCCACGAGGGAATGGATCGGTGCGATGTCGACGGCGACACTGGGCACATCGGCCATCGCCGTGCCGCCCAACAGGGTGGCCGCTACGGATAGGGAGGCAAGCTTTCTGGACATGGAGAACCCCGTGTGATTGTATAACATTGGCTGTTGCCTAAATGATATGAAATAACATGGCAAGTGAGGCAAGACTCATGTCCGCCGAAAGCGCGGTTCCCCTCGGGTTCGAAAAGCATGACCACATGACCTGCGTCGCCGAGGCCCTGTCCGCAGCCGAGGCGCGCTGCGCCGAGGAAGGCCTGCGCCTGACGCCGGTGCGTCGCAAGGTGCTGGAGTTGCTGCTGCAAGAGCATCGTGCGCTGGGGGCCTATGCCATTCTGGATCTGCTGCGCGGGGCGGGGTTCGGCTCGCAGCCGCCGGTGGCCTATCGCGCCCTCGATTTCCTGTCGGAACATGGTTTCGTGCACCGGATCGAGCGCCTGAATGCCTTTGTCGCCTGCGCCCATCCCACCGAGCAGCATTCGCCGGCCTTCATGATTTGCCGGATCTGCGGCGCGGTGGCCGAAACGCCCGCCTCGCCCGGCAAAGGGGCCTTTGCCGCCGCCGCCCGCGCCGCGGGGTTTCAGATCGAGAAAACGGTGTTCGAGGCCGAGGGCATTTGCCCGGCCTGCGCCGAGAAAGCAGATGCATGAGCCTGATCAGTGTCAAGGACCTGAGCGTCGCCTATGGTGCGAACCGCGTGCTGCGCCATGTGGACCTGACCCTCGAACCGGGGGAGATCGTCACCATCGTGGGGCCGAACGGGTCGGGCAAGACCAGCCTCTTGCGCGCCATCATCGGGGCCACGCCGGTCAGCGACGGCAAGATCACCCTGAAGCCGGGGCTGAAGATCGGCTACGTGCCGCAGCGTCTGCATATCGACCCGACCTTGCCGATCACGGTCGACCGTTTCATGCGCCTGACCGACCCCGTGTCGCGCGACCGATGCAAGGCGGCGCTGACCAAGGCGGGCGTGCCCGACCTGCTGACACGGCAGATGTCGCAGCTGTCGGGCGGGCAGTTCCAGCGCGTCCTGCTGGCGCGGGCGCTGATCAACCAGCCCGATGTCCTGCTGCTTGACGAGGCGACGCAGGGGCTGGATCAACCCGGATCGGCGGCCTTCTACCAACAGATCGAGGCCGTGCGCCGCGAGACCGGCTGTGCCGTCGTCATGATCAGCCACGAGTTGCACGTGGTCATGAGCGCGTCCGACCGCGTCATCTGTCTGAACGGTCATGTCTGTTGCGAGGGCACGCCCGCGGTCGTCGCTTCGGCACCGGAGTATCGGGCGCTGTTCGGCACCGGGACCGGGGGGGCCTTGGCGCTCTATCGGCACGAGCATGACCACGGCCACGACCACGACCACCCGCAAAGCCACGAGGCCGCCGAATAATGCTCGACGATTTCATGACCCGCGCCACCCTTGCGGGGATCGGGGTGGCCTTTGCCGCGGCGCCGCTGGGCTGTTTCGTGGTCTGGCGCCGGATGGCCTATTTTGGCGATGCGACGGCCCATGCCGCCATTCTGGGGGTCGCGTTGTCGCTGGCGCTCCAGATCTCGATCTTTGCCGGGGCGCTGGCCGTGGCCCTGCTCATGGCGCTGACCGTGACGGTGCTGGCCGGGCGAGGCTATGCGATGGACACGCTGCTGGGTGTGCTTGCGCATGCCGCCCTGGCCTTCGGCTTGGTGGCGGTGTCGTTCATCTCGGGCGTGCGGTTCGATCTGATGGCCTATCTGTTCGGCGATATCCTGGCGGTGTCGCGCGGGGATCTGGTGGTGATCTGGGGCGGCGCGGCCCTGGTCGTTGCGCTGATCGTCTGGCGCTGGGCGGCGCTCTTGACCTCGACCCTCAGTCCCGAACTGGCCTATGCCAGCGGTCTCGATCCCAAGCGCGAACAACTGGTCCTGACGATTTCGCTGGCCATCACGGTGGCCGTCGCCATCAAGGTGGTGGGGGTGCTGCTGATCGCGGCCATGCTGATCATCCCGGCCGCCGCCGCCCGTGGCCTGGCCCGGACGCCCGAGGCCATGGCGATGATCGCCGCCGCGATCGGGGCGATTTCGGCCGTGACCGGCCTGCAGGGGGCTTATCTGTTCGACACGCCGGCCGGCCCGACCATCGTCTGCGTGGCCGCGATCATTTTCGCGGTGCTGAACCTGTTTGGATGGCGCAGCCGCAGCGGGGCCTGATCGCGCGCCGCATGGACCTGCAAAGGTCTAGCGGGGCGACAGCAGAACCGACGATTGGATGCGCCCGTCCGCAAGAGTCTGCTCGGCCGCAAACGGCAGTGTCCCGTCGCCATTCAGCCCGAAATGGATGATTGCCGCCTCTGTAGCCGATGCCCCGCGCAGGATCACCTCGGCGCGCCCCGGGCGACCGGCGACGCGGGTATCGCTGCCGTCAATCTGGAGCTGACATCGCAACCGGGCGCTTTCCGTGCCATCGGCGTAAATGCCTTCACCCTGGCAGTCGCCGGTCATTTGCAACAGGGTGAATTGAGCCCGACCGGCGGTTGGAAACGCCATGATCAAAAGCGGAAGACGTGGTTTCATCAGTCATCCACCTAGGCCAGCACCGAGACGATCAGGCTGGTCGTCACGACAGGCGGGATGGTGGCCTGCGGCGCCCGCGCCACATCGGGCCACCGTGGCCTGTGCCGCGCGCCCTGGTCCAGGCGCAGCCGGTTCGCCAGGTGGATCGTATCGTCCACCGCGATGCCGAAGGCGATGGTCGGGTCGATGGCAATCCGGTGGCGGAGAGCAGCCACCGCCGCGCGGCTGATCCACGAAAACCGCACCAGCCCCGCGCGCAGATGTCCGGCCCGCAGGGGCAGCATCACCGCCACCGGCACGGCCAGCACGACCGCAAACGGCGTCAAAAACAACCCCGTGGCCCCCAGCACCGTCAGCTCCGACAAGGACGCCGAGCCCACGATCAAAAGGCTGCGAAAGGCCATCGCCGTCGTCAGCGCGGTTGGCATGATCGCCACGAAGGCCGTCATCGGGATGCCGAGGCCCGCGATCAGCGCCAGCGACCAGATCCGCCCGAGGTTCGGCGGCAGGGGGCAGAGCACAGCCGCGCGCCATGATCGAAACAACCCCACGAGCGACAGCTCGGGCTTCGGGTCCGCCCCGGCCCTGGCGCGGGCACGAGCGTCACTGCGCTGCGATTGCCAGACGGACCGATCCGGGATCACGGTGATCAGGTCGTCTGACAGGATCTGAAGGGCCAAGGGGCGAGATATCGCGCAACTGCCGCAGCCGCGCCCCATCCACCAAAGCGGCCAGATCGCTGCGTGCAAGGTGGGTCGCCCCCACGCCTTCGGGATCGGGAAGGGAGAAGATGCTGAGCACAGCAGACACGCCTTCGGTAAAGGACAGATCGAGGATGGGGTTTCCAACGCCGTCAGCACGCCACCGGCGCCCGTGTCGGCGCTCTGCACCATTACCGCCTGATCGCGCGCGGGTGCGCCGAAATCCTGTTCGAACGCATCGAAGGTTCGGTCTGTCTCGGCCTCGTCCCGCGAGGCGGCCGCGTTGTCAATCCCGCCGCCTGCCCGGTCGCGGCGGGGCGCGTCGTTGCGTCAGCCCGGTGGCCCATACTGCGCGAACCGCCGTCTTGGGCGCAGCTTGGGGCAGGGCCTAATCGGGCCTGGTTGGATCGGAGCATGGGATCAAAGCTCGTTCCCCCCCCCCCCGCTGCGTCCGCAGCGGGCTGCTCGGAGCCGATCATGGGACAGGGCGGCGACGGCCAGATCGGGGATAGTTCCGAGTTGCAGCCCGCCCCGTCACGGGCGATAGGGTATGGCGGTGGATTGACCAGGGCGAGGTGGCGGCTCACCCCAGGCTGTTCGTGATTGCCAGGTGCGTCGACATCGTGCCGTTAAAAGCAGGTTTGGCTGATTTTTGAAAGACATGACCGACATGCGCCGCCGCTTCGAATGCCGACCCAAGCTGCCACGCCACCGGGGCGTTGTCTGATCGATGGTCTTCGTCGCGGGACATTTCGGGGAATGGTTGCAAGGGCGGGTTGGCCCCGCCGCCGAGGTTGCGCTGATCACGCTGGCTTGTCCGGTCGCCGGGGCGCGGGCCGAGATCGCCGCGTCCGCCACGCTCGGCCTCGAGCAGGCCGAACCGCTGCTGGATATCGCGCGCTGTCGCGGGTTTCTGCGCCATCTCGGTCTGGCTGATGCCCTCCGGATCCGGCTGCAGGCCGACCTGCCGCCCGGTGGCGGCGCCGGCATGTCGACCGCGTCGCTGGTGGCCCTCGCGCGGGCGGCGGGCGCGCCCGAGGACCGGATCGCGGCGGCCTGCCTTGCGGTCGAGGGGGCGACCGACCCGGTCATGCTGCCATGCCCCGACGCGGTGCTCTGGGCCCCCCGCTCGGCGCGGTGTCTGGCCGGGATGCCGCCCCCACCCGCAGCCGAGATCGTGGGTGGCTACTGGGGTCCGCCCTGCCGCACCGATCCCGGCGATACCGCCTTTCCCGAGATTGACGATCTCGTGTCCGCCTGGGCCACCGGGCCCGATCTGCCCGAGGCCGCGCGCCTTGCGGCGCGGTCCGCCACGCGCACGACGCGGTCGCGCGGCCCCAAGAACGACCCGACCCCGGCCATGGCCCGCGACCTTGCCGCCTTGGGCTGGGCGCGGGCGCATACCGGGCCAGCGCGTGCGCTGATCTTTGCGCCGGGGCAGGCCCCCGCCGATGCCGAGGATCACCTGCGGCGCGCGGGCTATACCCATATTCTGCGATTTCGCACCGGGGGGCGCGCATGAGTTTTGCCGCTGCGATGGCGCTTGCACTGGTGATCGACGCCTGTCTCGGCTGGCCCGATCGCCTCTACGCCCGTATCGGGCATCCGGTGACGTGGATCGGGGCGGTGATCTCGGCGCTCGAGACGCGGCTCAATCATGGCCCCGACCGGCGGCGGCGCGTCTGGGGGGGCGTTACCGTCGCGATCGTACTGGCGGTGTCGATCCTGCCCGCGATCTGGGTCCAGAGCGTTCTGCCGGACGGGTGGGGCGGGGTGATCCTGGCCGGAATACTGGGCTGGCCGTTGATCGCGTCGCGGGCGTTGCACGACTATGTCGCCGCCGTATCGCGGCCGCTGGCGTCGGGCGATCTGGCCGGGGCGCGGGCCGCGGTCGCCATGCTCGTCAGCCGTGATCCCAAGGGGCTGGATGCCGCAGCGGTGGCACGGGCCGGCGTCGAAAGCCTTGCTGAAAACACCTCGGACGGGGTTGTGGCCCCGCTGTTCTGGGGGGCGATCCTGGGCTTGCCCGGGCTGGCCGGGTACAAGGCGGTCAACACGCTCGACTCGATGATCGGCTATCGCAACGACCGCTACGAGGATTTCGGAAAGGTCGCCGCGCGTATGGATGACGCGCTGAATCTGATCCCGGCGCGGCTGACGGGGCTGATCTTCGTGCTGGTATCGGGGCAGAGGCGCAGGGCCTGGTCTGTCATGCTGCGCGATGCGGGCCAGCACCGGTCGCCCAATGCCGGTTGGCCCGAGGCGGCGATGGCCGGGGCCCTTGGCATCCGGGTATCCGGGCCACGTGTCTATGACGCGCGTGTCGTCCAGGAGCCCTGGGTCAACGCGGGCGCACCCGACCCGGATGCCGAGGACATGGCGCGCGGCCTTGCCCTTTACCTGCGAGCGATGGTCTTGTGTGGCGCGGGCCTTGTGACGCTCGCTTGGATCGGGGGCTGACATGCGCGACCACGGCGGCGATCTGGACAGGGCGCGCGCGACCTATGGCGGGGCCGACTGGATCGATCTGTCGACCGGGATCAACCCGGTGCCGTACCCGATGCCGGACCTGCCGCATCACGCAATCGCCGCCCTGCCCACCGCGCAGGATATCGCCGCGCTCGAGGGCGCGGCGGCCCGCGCCTATGGCACCGGGGCGCAGGTGGCGGCGCTGGCCGGGGCGCAGGGGGCCATCCAGCTGGTGCCCCGCCTGCGGCCGGTCCGGCGGGCCGCCGTGCTGTCGCCCAGCTACAACGAACATGCCGCGTCGCTGAGCGCCCAGGGCTGGGAGGTGGAGGCGGTGGCGTCACCCACCGACATGGCCGGGGCCGATCTGGCGGTGGTGGTAAACCCCAACAACCCCGATGGGCGGTGTTGGACGCCGGAGGAGATGGCCGCCCTGGCCGACCGGGTCGGGCTGTTGGTGGTGGATGAGAGTTTCGCCGACCCGCACCCCGAATTATCGCTTGCGCCGCGACTGGCGCACATGGGCGAACGGGCGATCGTGCTGCGGTCCTTCGGCAAGTTCTACGGTCTGGCCGGGCTGCGGCTGGGCTTTGCCATTGGGGGGACCGAGACCGTGGCCGCGATCCGTGCGCTGGCCGGGCCATGGGCCGTCAGCGGCCCGGCGATCGTGGCAGGGACGGCGGCGCTGACCGATGCCACATGGCGCGCGGCCTGCTGCGCGCGGTTGGCGGATGACAGCGCTCGACTGGATGCGCTGGCCGTGGCGGCGGGGTGGGGCCTTGTCGGCGGTACGGCGCTGTTTCGGACCTATGACGCGGGCAATGCCCGCGCCGCGCAGGAGCGTCTGGCCCGAGCCGCGATCTGGACACGCATCTTCCCCTATAGCGATGGCTGGATCCGCCTCGGCCTGCCGGGCAGCGAGGCGGCATGGCAGCGCCTGCGCGCGGCGCTGCCGGGGGCGACCTGATGGCATGACGGGTCTTGCGCGGACCGTCCACGCCACGCGGCGGTGGCGGGGCGTTCAGGCGACGTTCAGCCCTTCGTCCGACAGACCGTCGAGGCGCGGCATCAACGACAGGAGATGCTGCGTATAGGCATGTTGCGGGCGGCTGAACAGCGTCTCGGTTTCGGCCACCTCGACCAGCTTGCCGTCCTTCATCACGCCGACGCGGTCGCACATCTGGCGCACCACGGGCAGGTCGTGGCTGATGAACAGCATGGTCAGGTTCAGATGTTCCTGCAGATCCTTGAGGATATTGAGGATCTGCGCCTGGATCGACACGTCCAGCGCGCTGGTCGGTTCGTCGCAGATCAGGAACTTGGGCTGCGTCGCAAGAGCCCGCGCGATGGAAATGCGCTGCCGCTGCCCGCCCGAGAACTCGTGCGGGTATTTCAGCCCCGCCTCGGCGCCCAGGCCGACACGGTCCAGCAATTCGTCCACGCGTGCCTTCAGGGCAGGCCCCGACAGGATGCCGTGATGCCGCGCGGGTTCGGCGACGATCGAGTCCACCCGCATGCGCGGGTTGAGCGACGAATAGGGATCCTGAAAGATCATCTGAATCTCGCGTCGATACCAGTCGGGCACCCCCGATTTGCCGGCGGTCACGTCCTGCCCACGGTAGCGCACCGCGCCGCCATCCACCGGGTACAGCCCCGCGATCATCCGCGCGATGGTCGACTTGCCCGAGCCGCTTTCCCCGACAAGGCCGAACACCTCGCCCTGGCGGATCTCGAACCGGGCCTGGTCGACGGCGGTGAAATATTGCCGGCGAGAGGGCAGGATCGCGCCCTTGGACAGGAAAGTCTTGGTGATGCCCTCGGCCTCGATCAGCGGCTTGCCGCGTTCCGAGGCGTCGGTGGGCCAGCTGCGCGCAAGGTCCTCGATATGGAACTCGGTCACGCGCCCGCCGTAAGAGATCAGCGGAAAGCGCGCCAGCTTGATCGTTGGCCGCGGGACGGCGGCGATCAGCGACTTGGTATAGGGGTGCTGGGGGCGGCCCAGAACATCACCCGTCGCGCCGCTTTCGACGACCTCGCCCTGATACATCACCGTGACCTTGTCGGTGGTGTCGGCGATCACGCCCATGTCATGGGTGATCAGGATCACGCCCACCTGCCGCTCGCGCGCCAGTTCCTTGATCAGGTCGAGGATCTGCGCCTGGATCGACACGTCCAGCGCGGTGGTCGGCTCGTCCGCGATGATCACGTCAGGTTCCGAGCACAGCGCCAGCGCGATCACCACGCGCTGCCGCATCCCGCCCGAAAACTGGTGCGGATACTGGTTCACCCGCTCCTGCGGGTTGGGGATGCCGACGCGGTCGATCAACTCGACCGCCCGGGCCTCGGCCGCGTCCTCGGACAGGTCCAGATGCGCGCGGATGGTCTCGACCAGTTGCTGTTTGACCGTGAACAGCGGATTGAGCGAGGTCAGCGGGTCCTGAAAGATCATCGAGATCTTCTTGCCCCGCAGCGCCTGCATCGCCTCGGCATCAAGGCCCGAGATCTCCTCGCCCCGGAACCGGATCAGGCCGCCGGCAATGCGGCCTGGGCGTTCCAGCAGGCCCATGACCGCCGCGCCGATGGTGGATTTGCCCGCGCCGCTTTCGCCGACAAGGCCGTGGATCTGGCCGGGCTCGACTGTCAGATGCGCATCCTTGACTGCGACAAAGGTCTGGCGGCGGGTCGGAAACTCGACCGTCAGGTTCTCGATTTCCAGCAGGGACATCAGCGCAACCTCGGGTTCAGGGCGTCGCGCAGCCAGTCGCCCAGCAGATTCACCGACAGGGCAAGGGCCAGCAGCGTCAGCGCCGGGAAGAACAGGATCCACCACTCGCCCGAGAACAGAAAGCCTTGGCCGATGCGGATCAGCGTGCCAAGCGAGGGCTCGGTCGGGGGCGCGCCGACGCCGAGGAAGGACAGCGTCGCCTCGGCAATGATGGCCAGTGCCAGCGAGATCGTGGCGATCACCAGAACCGGCGACAGGACATTGGGCAGGATGTGGCGCAGCATGATCGAAAAGGGCGAGCGCCCGATCAGGCGCGCGGCCTGCACATATTCCTTCGAGCGTTCGACCAGCGTCGCGCCGCGTACGACGCGGGCGAACTGCACCCAGTCCGACAGGCCGATGGCCAGGATCAGCACCCAGATCGCCATCTGGTCGCGGTATTCGGGCGGGGTGATGCCCTTGGCGATGCCGAAGATCAGCATCGCGACAAGGATGGCGGGAAAGGTCAGCTGCACGTCGGCCACGCGCATGATGATCGTTTCGGTCAGTCCACCGACATACCCGCGATCAGCCCCAGCGTGACCCCGATAACCAGCGCCAGAAACACCGCCGCAAACCCCACGAAAAGCGAGATGCGCAAGCCGTAAAGGATGGTCGAGAACACATCGCGCCCCTGGTCGTCGGTGCCCAGCAGAAAGCTGTCGCCGGTGAACATGTTGGCCTCGCCCGGCGGGGTGAAGCCGTTCATCAGGTTCAGCGTCGCGGGGTTGAACGGGTCATGCGGCGCGATCAGCGGCGCAAAGACCGCCGACAGGACCAACAGCAGCACCACGGCGGACGAGATCAGCGCCACGGGCGAGCGCCGGAAGGAATGGGCCACGTCGCTGTCCCACGCCATCGCGATGCGGGAGCGGGCGCGTTCGGCCTGAACGGTGTTCGCGTTGTCTGTCATGGGACGTCCTTCACGTTCTCAGCCGCGGGTCGATCGCGACATAGAGCAGATCGACGACCAGGTTGATGGCGACGAACATCACCGAGATCAGCATCAGGTAGGCGGCCATGACCGGGATGTCGACGAACTGGATCGCATTGATGAACAGCAGCCCGACGCCCGGCCATTGGAATACCGTTTCGGTGATGATGGCGAAGGCGATGATCGAGCCCAGTTGCAGGCCGGTCACGGTGATGACGGGCACCAGCGTATTCTTGAGCGCGTGGCGGAAATGGATCGCGCGGTCCTTGAGGCCGCGGGCGCGCGCAAAGCGGATGTAATCGGCGCGCATGACCTCGAGCATCTCGGAGCGCACCAGCCGCATGATCAGCGTCATCTGGTAAAGCCCCAGCGTGATCGATGGCAGGATCAGGGCGACCAGCCCCGATTGCGTCAGGAACCCGGTGGACCAGCCGCCCACCTGCACCACGTCGCCGCGCCCGAAACTGGGCAGCCAGGACAGTTCCACCGCGAAGACGTAGATCAGCAGCACGCCGATCAGAAAGGTGGGCAGCGACACGCCGATCAGCGACAGGGTCATGATCGTGTTGGCGGCAAACCCGTCGCGCCGGATCGCGGTGAAAATGCCGAAGACGATGCCGAACACCATGGCGAACAGGCCCGACACGGCCGCCAGTTCCAGCGTGGCGGGCAGCCGTTCGGCGATGATCTCGGCGACGGGCCGCCCCTGACGGTACGAGATGCCCAGATCGCCCTGCACGGCGCGCACCAGGAAATCCCAGTATTGCACGAAGAATGGCTTGTTCAGCCCCAGGCTTTCGCGCAGCCGCTCGATATCCTGCATCGTGCGTTCCTGCCCCAGCATCGTGTCGATCGGGTCGCCCACGAAGCGGAACATCGCAAAGGCCACCAGCCCCACGATCAGAAGAACCAGCACCGATTGAAGAATGCGTTTGAGGATGTAGCTGACCATCTGCCTGCCATTTCCGTTTTGCTTCGGGGGTTGCTGCACTCTCTTGCCCAAAGGGTCAAGTCGTCATTCCGACGGAGCCGACCCCGCGATCTCGGCACGGCAAAAGGGCGACCGATCCCGGCGATCCCAACATCAGGAAAATGGAAGAGAAAAACAGGCAAGCGCGGCGTGCGGCCGTTGGGGGTGCGGGGCGGCATGCTGTGCGTGCCGCCCCACGATGTCAGGTCACTCGGCTTCGAAATATTTGAATTTCACCGAGTCGTCGGCATCCACAAGCGTGCTCCAGCCGTCCGATATGCCCCAGTTCAGGATCTGGTTGTGGACGGGGATGTAGATCAACTCTTCCTCGGCCATTTCCCAAAGCTGCGCGATGGTGGCGTCGCGGGCGTCGAGATCGACCTCGGAGGCCAGCGACACGATCATCTCGTCCATCTCGGCATCCGAGAAATTGGTGCCGTTCCAGCTGCCGCGCCCCTCGCCACGGGTGTGGTAGAGGAAGTTGAAGATGTATTCCGAGTCATAGGTCGGAACACCCCAGCCCAGCATATAGAAGTCGGTTTCGCCATTCGCGATCAGCGGGAAGTGCTGCGCGCGGGGCAGGGCCGACAGGTTCGCGGTGATGCCGATTTGCGCCAGCATGCCGACGGTGGCCTGGCAGATCGCCTCGTCGTTGATGTAGCGATCGTTCGGGCAGTCGAGTTGCACCGAGAAACCGTCGCCATAGCCGGCCTCTTCCATCAGGGCGTTGGCCGCTTCGATGTCATAGGCGGGGTAGGCGTCAAGCTCTTCGGTCCAACCGTTGACCGGGGGCGGCATGATCACGCCCGCGGGCTCCGACTGGCCGCGCATCACGACCTGCTGGATGGCCTCGCGGTTGATCGCGATGTCGATGGCCTGACGCACCCGGAGATCGGCGAAGGGGTTTGCCCCATCGACATTGTCCAGCTCCAGATCCTCGGCGCCGACATTCATGCCGAAAAAGATCACGCGGTTCTGCGGTGCGGTGATCACCTCCATCCCGTCGGCGTCGTTGACGCGCTGCAAATCCTGGACCGGCACGTCCTGGATGAAATCCACCTCGCCGGTCAGCAGGGCCGCGACGCGAGTGGCCGGGTTCTGGATCGGGGTGAAGATGATCTCGCTGACGGCCAACGGAAACTCACCCACGCCCCAGTAGTCGGGATTGGCGCTGAGTACGGTGCGCACATCGGCCTCGCGGCTTTGCAGCACGTAGGGGCCGGTGCCGTTGGTGTTGCGCGCGGCATAGGTGTCTTCGCCTGCGGCGTAATCCTGCACCGCCTCGGCGTTGTTCGCCTCGGCCCAGCCCTGATCCATCATCATGATGTTGGTCAGGTTGTTGGGCAGCAGCGGGTTCGGACCGTCGGTGACGATTTCCAGCGTGTAGGGGCCGGTTGCGCGCACCTCGGAGACCGAGCTGAGCAGTTCCTTGAAGTTCGAGGTTTCCGTCATCGCGCGTTCGATCGAGAACACCGCGTCGGCGCTGTCGAACTCTTCGCCGCCGTGGAAGGTCACGCCTTCGCGCAGGGTGAAGACCCAGACATTGGGATCGTCTTCGGACGGTTCCCAGCTGGTGGCGAGGCCGGCTTCCATTTCGCCGGCATGGTTGCGCACGATCAACGGCTCGTAGATCTGGTGCATCAGCGTCGTCGTCGGGCCTTCGTTCTGCGAATGCGGATCGAGGGTCAGCGCCTCGGCGGCCCGTGCCCAACGCAGCGTCTCGGCCGAAACCTCGGCTGCGGTCAGCGCCGTGGTGGCCAGCAGCGCCGCACCGAAGGCGGCTACACGAAAGGTCATCGTAATCTCCCTGAACGTTTTTTGACTGCGCGGGAGTATGGACAGGTTTTGACGGTTGTCCAGACGTGCCGACGCGCCGCGCGCGACGTCAGCTTTGCGCATGAGGCGCGGCGTTTTTCCCCGGCAAGCCGATCCCCATTGCCGTGGTGGCGTGGCTTTCGGCACATGCAAATCCAGTTTGCCGACATGCCCCTTTTCGGCAAAGGCGCGCTTGCGCCGCCGCGTAGCGCCGGAAGCGCCGCGCACGAGTGCTGCCGATGCGCCAAGGCCGCGCGTGGTATCCGCCCTGGCGGCGCTGGTCACGGCGATGCCAAGCGCGCCACAGGTCGCGGCCATTTGCTCGACGCCCGAGCCGATACCGCCCGAGGCGCCGGTGCCCAGACCGGTGTCGCCTCGGCCAACCTGCGCGCGTGGCGGCCGCGCCACCGGATGCGCGCTTGCGGCAGCTGTTGCAGGCGCACAAGCAAGCGGCGGCTACCATGATGGCCGCCCTTGCAGATCTTCCGGGCTGCGAGGCCCGGATCTCGATTCTGTTCGAGGGGGTGACGCAAAGTTGGCCCCTGTGGGGCGAAAAGGCGTTGGCCGCCGCGCGCGAGATGGCGGCGACACTCCCGGCTGGCCGGGGCAGGGCATCCTGACCGCGCGCATGGGCCGTGCCTTGGCCACGCCCCGGCTTGCCCCTAAGCTGGGCGGCATGGGCTATGTCACGTCACTCTTTGCGCGAAAAATGGTGGCGGCGGCCGGTGACGCGGTGGATGGCGATGGCCTGCTGCGGTCTGTCGGGCTGGACCCGCAGGCGGCCTGGGACCCCCGGCAGATGATCCCGGCGGCGGCCTATTATGACATGCTCGAAACCATGGCGACCCAGACCGATGTCACCGATCTGCCAGTGCGCGTCGGCGCCTCGATGCGCTGTGACGATTATGGCGCGCTGGGCTTGGCGTGGAAGGCGGCGGTCGATCTGCACGGCTCGCTGTCGCGGATCGCGCGCTATGCCCGCCTCTGGACCAGCGTCGTCCGATACGAGCTGCGGCCCGATCCGCGCGGCCTGTTGTTCGTGCTGCACCGGCCGGGCGAACGACGCCTTGGGTTGCGCCTGTCGAATGAGACAACGCTGGCCGCGACCGTCTCGCTGGCCCGGCAGGTCGCGCCCGGCCCGGTGACGCCACTGGAACTGCGCCTCCAGCATCCCGAGCCGCGCTCTGTCGCGGCCCACGCCGCATGGTTCGGCTGTCCGCTGCGGTTCGAGGCGGGCTGCGATGCGCTGCTGTTCTCGCCCGAGACAATGGCGCAGCCGAACATCCTCGGCGACGACGGAATTTCGCGCTACCTGATTTCGCATCTCGAGGCCGAGTTGTCGCAGATCACGCAGGACACACCGCTGATCCGTCAGGCGCGGGCCAGCATCGCGCAATCGCTCAGCGAGGGGGTGCCGAAAATGGCGGATGTGGCGCGCAGCCTCGGCCTGAGCGCACGATCCTTCCACAGGCGTCTGTCCGAGCAGGGCAAGAGTTTTCAGGGCCTGACCGAAGAAACGCGCCGCGACCTGGCCGAGGGGTTGTTGCGCGATGACCGCCATTCCCTGGCCGAAATCGCCTTTCTCACCGGCTTTTCCGAACAGAGCTCTTTCACGCGTGCGTTCAAGCGCTGGCTGGGCACGACACCGGCTAGCTATCGGCGCGATCATTTGCGCCGCTGATCGTGACAGTGGCGGCCACGGTCAAAAGCCTGGCACCCGCGGTCAAGACCGCGTGGCAGGCCCGCCATTATCCCTCGGGTATCAACACCGACCCAAGGAGACCGCGTCATGCACCCCAACCCCACCCTCGTCATCGGCGCCACCGGCAAGACCGGCCGCCGCGTCGCCGCCAAGCTTGAGGCCAAGGGCCTGCCGGTCCGCCATGGATCGCGCCGGTCGGCCCGGCCCTTCGACTGGGAGGCCCCCGAAACCTGGCAGCCCGCCCTCGACGGGGTGCGCGCGGCCTATGTCACCTATTTCCCCGACCTTGCCTTTCCGGGTGCTGTCGAAAAACTGGACGCGCTGTGCGAAACGGCCAAGGCCGCCGGGGTCAACCACCTTGTCCTGCTGTCGGGCCGGGGCGAGCATCACGCGCGGCTGGGCGAGGAGGTGGTGCGCAGCTGTGGGCTGGAGTTCACCATCGTCCGGGCGGCCTGGTTCGCGCAGAATTTCAGCGAGGGCTACCTGCGTGACCCGATCCTGACCGGGGTGCTGCCTATGCCGGGCGGCGACATGCCCGAGCCGATCATCGACATCGACGATATCGCCGATGTGGCCGTCGCCGCCCTGACCGAGGCGCGCCACCGGGGTCAGCTCTACGAGGTGACGGGGCCGCGCCTGATGACCTTCGCCGAGATGGCAGCCGAGCTGTCGGCGGCGACGGGCCGCGAGATCCGGCACGTGCCGATCAGTTTCGAGGCGTTCCACGCCAATATCGCGCAATCGGGCGGCGATTTCGTGGCCGATGTCTTTACCGCCATCGCGCGCGAAACGCTGGACGGGCGCAACGCCCATGTCACCGACGGGGTCGAGCGTGCGCTGGGCCGCAAGCCGCGCGATTTCAGCGCCTTCGCCCGCGCGGCGGCTGAGGCGGGCCTCTGGCCGGTCGCGGCCTGACAGCGCGCAAGGCGGCGGCATTCCGCCAGCCCAATCCATTCTTTTCCTTGGGGGGCGGCAGCGTCGCAGCCGCCCCCTGACCAACTCAGAAAGGACGTGATCATATGTCCATGCTCCTCCTCGCCGTGATGCACATCGCTGCCGTGGCATATGCAGCGATCGGCGGTGTCTTCCTCGCCTTTTCGGATTTCCTCATGCGCAGCCTGTCGCGCTCACCGGGCGCAAGCGGCATCGAAACCATGCAATCCATCAATCGCGAGGTGTTCCGCTGGGTTTTCATGTCCCTGTTCCTGGGCATGGCGCCGGTATCGCTGTTGCTGGGCCTCGTCGCGGCCCCACGGGTCGAGGCAAACGCCGCGCTGCCAATCCTGCTGGCGGCGGGGGCATACCTTGTGGGGTGCTTCGGCGTGACGGTCGCCTTCAATGTGCCCATGAACCAGGCGCTGGCCGCGATGACCCCGCCCGACGACCGCGCCTTGGCTTATTGGGCCGACAGATACCTGCCGCGATGGACGTTCTGGAACACCGTCCGCACGGTGGCCTGCGTCTTTGCGTCCACCATGATGATGCTGGGCCTGATCCGCATGGCCGTGGGATAGCCGACCCGACACCAATGTGCGTGCCGTCACGCCCCCTCGGACGCCGCCGCGCGTTCGGCCAGGTAGGCGGCGGCCTTGGCGGGGGTTTCGATCCGCGGATAGTCCCCCTCGGGAATGTCAAAGCCCAGGCGCGTGTGCAGCGCGGTGACAAGGTTCAGCACATCCATCGAGTCCAGCCCCAGATCGTCCTGGATATGTTCGTCATCGGCGACGGTGTCGGCCTCGATATCAGGGGCGATGCGGGTCAGTTCCTCGAGAAAGAGGGCACGATACTCGGTGTTGGTCATAGCATCTCCGGCGCTTGAAGAAGTTCGGCGAACCTGCTGATAAAACGGGCAACCTGCCGCCCGTCGCTGACGCGATGATCGGCAGACAGGGTCAGCGTCACGACATGGCGCGGCACGACCGCGCCCTCGACCACCCAGGGCCTGAGATGGGGCGCGCCCAGCCCGACAAGGGCGACCTGCGGCGGAAAGATGACCCCGCTCATCGCCTCGGCGCCCGTATCGCCGAGGCTGGAGACGGTGATCGTGCCCGAGGTCATTTCCGACCCGCGCAAACGCCCGCTTCGCGCCCGGCTGACCAGATCGCGCATCGCCGCCATAGTGTCATCCAGCGACAGGTCTGCCGCATCCTGGATGGCCGGCGCGACCAGACCGCCACCGCGCAAGGCGATGGCGACGCCGACATGGACCGCAGACGCGGCGACGAACCCCTCGGGATCGCTGTAATGGCCGTTCATCTCGCGCACCTTTGCGGCAGCGAGGGCGGCGGCGCGCACGAAGACCGCCCCGAGCAGCACGCGATCGGCCGGGGGGCAATCGGCGTTGCGGGTTTTCAGAAAGGCGATGGCGGGGTCCACGTCGATCGTCTCGGACAGGTAGAAATGCGGGATGGTCTGTTTGGACCGTGTCATCGCGGCGGCGATGGCCTTGCGCATCTCTTCCATGGGCGAGGAGGCCGGGCGCGGCCGAACGGGCGCGGCGTGCTCGACATCGGCCAGCAGGATCGCGCCGCCCGGTCCACTGCCCTGGAGCGCCGCCAGATCCACCCCGAGGTCCTTGGCGCGCCGACGGGCCGCCGGTGAGGCAGCAGCGGCAGACCCCGGCATGACGCGTGGTTCGTCAGCGACCGGCGGGGCGGATGGCGCAGACGCGGGCGGGGACTCCGCGCCCTGGGGCGCGGGTGGCGCGGCGACGGGGGCGGGCGGGGCCTCCCCCTCGGCCAGAACAACGGCCAAGGGCGCACCGACGGGCAGATCCGCCCCAAGATCGGCCAGCAATTCGTGCACCGTGCCGTTCTGAAAGATCTCGATCTCGATCGCGCCTTTCTGGGTCTCGACCGCCGCGACCACATCGCCGCGTTTGACCGTATCGCCGGGCTGGACCAGCCATTCGACCAACCTGCCGCGCTCCATGTCGGCCCCGAGCGATGGCATGCTGAACACGGCCATCTCAGCGGCCCAACTGCGCCCTGGCGGCGGCGATGATGTCGGGACCCTGAGGGATCGAGGCGTCTTCGAGATGCTTGGGGTAGGGGATCGGCACCTCGCGGGCGCAAACGCGCCCCACCGGGCCGTCGAGCGACCAGAACGCCTGTTCGACGATGCGCGCGCAGATCTCGGCCGAGAGCGAGCCGCTGCGCCAGCCCTCGTCGATGATGACCGCGCGGCGCGTCTTGCCGACCGAGGCCATGATCGTGGCATCGTCCAGTGGCCGCAGGCTGCGCAGGTCGATCACCTCGGCCTCGATGCCTTCGGCGGCCAGCGCCTCGGCGGCCTCCAACGTTTTCCACAACGACCCGCCATAGGTGATCAGGCTGACATCCATGCCCGCGCGCCGCACGGCTGCCTTGGTGATATCGACGGCTCCGGCGGCCGCGTCGATCATGGCGGTGCGGTTATAAAGCATGACATTCTCGAAGATCAGCACCGGGTCGGGGTCCTGCAGTGCGGTCCAGAGCATGCCGCGCGCATCCTCGACCGTGGCGGGGGCCAGCACCTTGAGCCCCGGAATATGGGCATACCACCCCTCTAGGCTGTGCGAATGCTGCGCGGCCAGCTGTTTGCCCGCGCCCGTGGCCATGCGGATGACCAGCGGCACGCCGAATTGCCCGCCCGACATGTGCCGGATCGTGGCGGCGGTGTTCATGATCTGGTCAAGCGCCAGCAGGCTGAAATTCACCGTCATCAATTCCACGATGGGGCGCATGCCGGCAGCCGCCGCCCCGATGCCCGCGCCGGTAAAGCCCGACTCCGACAGGGGCGTGTCGCGAATGCGCGCTTCGCCAAACTCGTCCATCAGCCCCTTGGACACGGCGTAGCAGCCGCCATAGGCTCCCACATCCTCGCCCATCAGGAACACGCGGTCGTCGCGAGTCATGGCGTCGCGGATGGCCTGTTTGACGGCTTCGCGATAGGTGATCTCGACTGTCTCGCCCGAGGGGGCGGCGGGCGCGGGCGGGTCCGGCTGTGGCCCCAGCACATGCGCCTCCAGCGTTTCGACGGGCTCCCACGTGCCGGCCTCGGCAAAGGCCACGGCCTCGGCGATCTCGGTGTCGCCCTCTGCCTCTATCGTGGCGATGTCGCTGTCGTGGATCAGCCCGGCCTCCAACAGCCATGTCTGGAACCGGACGATGGGGCCATCGGCGCGGCGGGCCTCGATCTCGGATTTCTCGCGGTACAGCTGAGCGTCGAACATGGAATGCGCGCGGAATCGGTAGGTCTGGCATTCCAGAAAGACAGGCCGCCCCGTCTCGCGGATGCGGGCCAGCGCCGTGCGGGTGGCGGCCTCGACCTCCACCACATTCATCCCGTCCACGACCTGCGCCTCGATCCCGTAGGCGGCGGCCTTGCTGCGGATATCGGTCTGGCTTTCCGAGCGCGCCAGCGCGGTGCCCATGGCATAGCCATTGTTTTCGCAGACGAACAGGACGGGCAGGTCCCACAACTCAGCCAGGTTCAGGGTCTCGTGAAACTCGCCCTCGGCCACCGCGCCCTCGCCGAAAAAGCAGACCGTCACGCGATCCTCGCCGCGCATCTTGTCGCCAAGCGCGAGGCCCCCGGCCAGGGGCAGTCCGCCGCCGACAATGGCGTTGCCGCCGAAAAACTCCGCCTCGGCGTCGAACAGATGCATCGAGCCGCCACGCCCGCCCGAACAGCCCTCGGCCTTGCCGAACATCTCGGCCATGACCTGCGGCATCGGTACACCGCGCGCCAGCGCATGGCCGTGTTCGCGGTAGGTCGCCACGATCCTGTCGGTGTGGGACAAGACCGGGATCACGCCGGCGGCGATGGCCTCCTCTCCGTCATAGAGATGCAGGAAGCCGCGGATTTTCTGCTGCGTGTACAGTTCGGCGCATTTGTCCTCGAACCGGCGGATGCGGATCATGTGGCGCAAGATGTCCAGCACATGCGCACGGTCGAGACGGGGCTTGTCGGTGACACTCATGTTTCGTCGGTCTCCAATGTGGAAATGTCGCCCTCGGGCAGGCCCAGCTCGCGCGCTTTCAGCAGGCGGCGCATGATCTTGCCCGACCGTGTCTTGGGCAAGGTCTGACGGAACACCACCTCGCGCGGGGCCACGGCGGGACCCAGCCGTTTTCGCGCATGGCCGCGAATGACGCGTTCCAGAGCGTCGGACGGATCGAAGCCGGGGTTGAGCGTGACATAGGCCTTGACCACCTCGCCCGCGGTCTCGTCGGGGATGCCGATGACACCGGCCTCGGCCACGGCCGCATGTTCGATCAGCGCGCTTTCCACCTCGAACGGGCCAATCAGGTGGCCGGATGTCTTGATCAGGTCGTCGGCCCGCCCGACGAACCAGAAATATCCGTCGCCGTCGCGCATGGCGAGGTCGCCCGACAGGTACCAGTCCTCGACGAAGCATTTGTCGTAGCGGGCCTGTTCATGCAGATACGCGCGCATCATCGAGGGCCATCCGGGGCGCAGCGCCAGTTCGCCGACCTTGCCCGCGCCCAACTCCAGCAGCCGATCGCCGTCGCGCTCGACGATCCCCGCGACGATCCCCGGCAGCGGCTTGCCCATCGAACCGGGGCGCACCTCCATCCCCGGCAGGTTGGCGATCATGATGCCGCCGGTTTCCGTCTGCCACCAGTTGTCGTGAAAGGGCTGGCCGAAGACCTCGGCGCTCCAGGTTACGGCCTCGGGGTTGAGGGGCTCGCCCACGCTGGCCAGAAACCGTAGCGACGAGAAATCGAACCGCGCCGCCGCCTCGGGTCCGGCGCGCATCATCATGCGAATGGCCGTGGGGGCGGAATACCAGACCTCGACCGCCTCGTCCTGCAAGATGCCGTACCAACGATCGAGGTCGAATTCCGCCTCGTCGATCAGCAGCGTGACCCGGTTTACCAAGGGCGAGATGATTCCGTAGGAGGTGCCCGTCACCCAACCCGGATCGGCGGTACACCAATAGATCGTGCCGGGCGTCAGATCGAGCGCGTGCCGCCCGGAATAGGCATGATAGGCGACCGCATCATGGACATGGACCGCGCCCTTGGGCTTGCCCGTCGTGCCCGAGGTGAAGTGGATCAGCGCCGGGTCGTCGGGTCGCATGGGCACCGTTTCGAACTCGGGCGCGGCGGCGGCCATCGCCGGGGCCAGGGCGACACAGCCCTCGGGGGCGTTATCGCCCAGGATCAGCACCAGTTTCAGCGATGGGATCGCGTCGCGCCAGGCCGCGATCTTGCGCTTGTAGATCGCGGCGGTGGTCAGCAGCACATTGGCGCTGCCGATCTCCATCCGGGTGCGCACGGGTTCCGGGCCAAAAGCCGAAAACAGCGGTGTAAAGACCATGCCGGCCTTCAGCGTGCCCAGGGCACAGGCATAAAGCGCGGGCACCCGCCCGGTCATGGCAAAGACGCTGTCGCCCCGCTGCACCCCATGGGCCGCTAGGACATTGGCAAAGCGTGCGGCCTCGGTGCTGAGCGCGGCATAGGTCAGATCGCGCCGCTCGCCGGATTTGCCCAGCCATCGCAGCGCCACCTGGTCGCCGTGTCCGGCCGCAACATGGCGGTCCAGCGCCTCGTGGGCGATGTTCAGGCCATCGCCCAGGCCGTCGATCATGGAACGCGCCTCGGCCCATGCCGCATCGGGCAGGGCACCGGCGCCGGTCGCGTCGCGGTTGCCTTGCATCGTCATCCTCCCTCGCGCCCAGTGTGAAAGCGACTCGGGCCGGGAAACATGATGCAGGTCAATGCACGCAAGGCGTGTTTACAATCCCTCGCTGTCAACCCTCGGACGGTTGCAGGGGCCAGTCAACGCGCGCGCCTCAGGATCAGCAGGACCTGCCCCACCAGCAGCGGCCCGAAACTGGCCACCCCCGCGCAGATCAGGCCCGCCATGCCGGGGGACTCCAACTGCAGCAGATCCGCCAGAAACGGCTGCCAGAGCGCAAGGCCGATCAGTGCCAGACACAGGGCGATAGCCCCCCAGACATAGGGGTTGCGGCTGACCTCGTTGCGCAGCAGGCCCGCCTCGGGATCGCGCAGGTTGAACACGTTCCAGACCTGCGCCAGCGCCAGTGTCAGAAAGGCCACGGTCACCGCGGCCCCGGTGTCGAGCCCGAGCCAGAACAGCGCAAAGGCGAAGGCCGCTAGGGTCGAGACCGTGATCGCAGCCCCCAGCGTTGCGATCCACTGCCATTCCGGACGCCCGACAATCGGCTCGTCCGGGTCGCGCGGGGGGCGGTGCATCACCGCGTCATCGCCGCGTCCCAGCCCCAGCGCGAAGGCGGGGAACACATCGGTGATCAGGTTCAGATACAGGATCTGCAGTGGCAAGAGCGGCGTCGGCAGGCCGCCCCCGACCGCAAGGCCCACCACCAGCACCTCGCTGATGTTGCACGACATCAGGTAGACCACGAATTTCCTGATATTGCCAAAGATCACGCGGCCTTGCCGCATCGCCTCGGTGATCGTGGCAAAGGCATCGTCGCGCAGGACCATATGCGCGGCTTCCTTGGCCACCTCGGTGCCGCGCTGGCCCATGGCGATGCCGATGTCGGACTTTTTCAGCGCCGGGGCGTCGTTCACCCCGTCGCCCGTCATGGCCACGACATGGCCGGCCTGTTGAAACACCGACACCAGCGTCAGCTTGGTGTCCGGTGCGACCCTGGCAAAGACATCGGCCGTCAGGATGCGCGCGCGCTCGGCCTCGTCCAGCGTGTCGGCGGGGCGGCCCGCCAGCGTGCGGCCCTCGATCACGCGCAGATCGCCCGACCCCAGCCCGGCACGACCGGCGATGGCACGCGCGGTGTCGGCGTGATCGCCGGTGACCATGACCACCCGGACGCCGGCGCGGTGGCAATCGGCGATCGCCTCGCGCACGCCGTCGCGCAGCGGATCGCGCAACCCGACCATGCCCAGCAGGACGAGGTCCCGATACGGGTCGCCGTCGCCATCGCCGGTCTGCTTCATCGCCAGACCCAGCAGGCGCAGCCCCTCTTGCCCCGATTGCGCCGCACGGCTTTGCCAGCGGGCTTTCGCCTCGGGGGGCAGGGCCGTCACCTGACCGTCCGGCGTCATGACCTGGGTGCAGACCTCGAGCACGGCCTCGGGCGCGCCCTTGACGGCATAGATGGCGCCCCTCTCCGCCCCCCCGTCCGCGCCATTGCCATGGACCGTGGCCATCATCTTGCGATCGGGGTCGAAGGCGTGTTTCGCATGTTCCGGCAAGGTGCCGCGCAGCGCCTCGCGCCTTAGACCCGCCTTTGCCGCGACGGCCAGCAGCGCCACCTCCATCGGATCACCGGTATGGTTGGCCTGCGCGCCGTGGTCCAGTTCGGCAGTGCTGCACAGCGCGCCCACGCGCAGCGCCCAATCAAGCGGTGTCGCTGTCTCGGGGGTGAGGGGCGATCCGTCGCGGGAAAACGGGGTGCCATCGCCGGTCTTGGCAACCTCGACGTCCCCGTCCGGCAAGAGATAGCGCATCACCGTCATGCGGTTCTCGGTCAGGGTGCCGGTCTTGTCGGTCAGGATGATCGTGGTCGCCCCTAGTGTCTCGACCGAGGACAGCCGCGTGATCAGCGCGTTGCGCGCGCTCATGCGCCACATCCCCCGCGCAAGGCACAGCGTGGCCACGACCGGCAACCCCTCGGGCACGGCGGCCACGGCCAGGGCGACGCCGGTCTGCAGCATCGCCGCAATCTCGTTTCCACGCAGGATGCCCGCCCCGATGGTCAGCGCGGCCAGGGCCAGCGTCAGCCAGACCAGCCAATGCCCCAACAGGTCGAGGCGGCGTTCCAAGGGCGCGACCTCGCTTTCGGCGCTTTGGACAAGGTCGCTGATCCGCCCGATTTCTGTCTGCGTGCCGGTTCCGACGACGATGCCCTCGCCAGCGCCCTTTGTGACGGCGGTGCCCTTGTAAGCCATGCCGGCGCGGTCGCCGATGGCGGCATCGGGCGCCACCGCGTCGGTCTGCTTGCGCACCGGGATCGATTCGCCCGTGAGGATCGACTCGTCGATTTCGAGGTTCGACGCGCCCGCCAGCCTGAGATCGGCGGTGACCACGTCGCCGGCCTCGAGCACGACGATGTCGCCCGGCACGAGGTCCTGCGCATCCAGCATCCGCTCGGACCCGTCGCGCCGCACCCGCGTGCGCACCTGCGCGATCCGCATCAGGGCCTCCATCGAGCGGGCGGCGCGCAACTCGGTGAAAAACCCCAGCGCGCCGTTGATCAGCAGGACGACGATGATGGCCAGACCCTCGGCGATGTCGCCAAAGGCCAGCGACAGGCCCGAGGCCGCGGCCAGGAGCCAGACGATCATGCTGGTGAACTGGTGGCGCAGGATGGCGACCCAGCCTTTGCGCTTTTGCCGACGCAGCCGGTTCGGCCCATGACGCGACAGGCGGCTGGCGGCCTCGTCGCGCGTCAAACCCGTCATCGGGTCGGTCCCCAGCCGTTGCGCAACGCTGGCCAGATCGGTGGCATGGGGGGCTGGCGTCTTGATCTCTTGCATCGGCGTATCCCTTGGGCCGTCGGCAGCCGGATGGCCGCCCCACATCGCGTGGCCGCTGCCATGTTTCCCAAAACCATCGGAAAAAGAAAATGCGACGCCCCCGCCCGCCCCCCGCCGGGCACGGACCATCCGCAGATGCACGCACGCCCGCCTTGCGCGAATTGCCCAAGTCTTGATCACTTGCCGGCAATGCTGATCAGGATGTGGTTTTTGCACCAGGATCGGGGCGCGCTGCGCTTCGTCCCTTGCATCGCGATCCGTGCTGCGAAAGAACGCGAGAGGCTCATCACGCGAGAAAGAAGCAGAGGCAGCGCCACATGAACTTCCTGACGCCCGTGGATGCCAAGGGCATGCGCAGCGCAATCCTGCACCATCTGACCTACACGATGGGCAAGGATGCCGACCACGCCACCACCTATGACTGGCGCATGGCGCTGTCCTTTGCGGTGCGCGACCGGATTGTGGACGGTTGGTTCGCCTCGACCCGCAAAAGCTACGAGACCGGGGCAAAACGTGTCTATTACCTGTCGATGGAGTTCCTGATCGGGCGGCTGTTGCAGGACGGGCTGGTCAACCTGCGGCTGCTGGACGACACCTGCGAGGCATTGACGGCGTTGGGCCTCGATCCCTGGCAGGTGATCGCCAATGAACCCGATGCGGCGCTGGGCAATGGCGGGTTGGGCCGTCTGGCGGCCTGTTTTCTGGAATCCCTGTCCAGTCTTGGCGTCCCGGCCCATGGCTATGGCATCCGCTATGAGCACGGCCTCTTTCGCCAGCGCATCGTCGATGGCCGACAGGTCGAGTTGCCGGAAAAATGGTTGCAGCAGCACCACGCCTGGGAATCGAGCGCCCCGAGGCGCGTTATCGCATCGGATTTGGGGGTGAGCGCAAAAGGCCGGCTGGACCCCGGCCGAGGCCGTGATCGCGGCGGCCTACGACACGCCGATCGTCGGCTGGCAGGGGCGTTGGGCGAACACGCTGCGCCTGTGGGCCGCCAAGCCCGAGGAAGGGTTCGATCTCGACAGTTTCAACCGTGGCGATTTCGTCGCCGCCGCCGCGCCCGAGGCGATGGCCCGCACGATCAGCCGGGTGCTCTATCCCGACGACACGACCGAGATCGGCAAGGAGTTGCGCCTCAAGCAGGAGTATTTCTTTACCGCCGCCTCGCTGGCCGACATTCTACGCCGCTTCGAGACGGAACATGGCGATCTGCACAAACTCCCCGAAAAGGTCGCGATCCAGCTCAACGACACGCATCCGGCCATCGCCGGGCCCGAACTGGTGCGCCTGTTGCATGACGAGAACGGCGTGCCCTTCGACGAGGCGATGGACCTTGCCCGCAACACCCTGGGCTACACCAACCACACGCTTTTGCCCGAGGCGCTGGAGCGGTGGTCCGACGACCTGTTCGGCCGTCTTCTGCCCCGGCATCTGGAGATCATCGACCGGATCGACACGGCCCATCGCGCGGCGTACCCGTCCAGCAGCGTGACGATCCGCGAACCCGGCGTGGTCAAGATGGGCGAATTGAGTTTCGTCATGGCGCATCGGGTGAACGGCGTCTCGGCGCTGCACACCGAGTTGATGAAATCGACCGTGTTCGAGGAACTGAACGCCCTGCACCCCGAACGCATCGTCAACCAGACCAACGGCGTGACGCCGCGGCGCTGGCTGTTGTCGTCGAACCCGCGGCTGGCCAGCCTGATCACCGCACGGATCGGCGAGGACTGGGTCGGCGATCTCGAACAGCTGGCGCAGCTGGAGGGCCATGTCGACGACCCGGCCTTCCTGTCGGCCTATGCCGAGGCCAAGCGCGCCAACAAGGCCGATCTCGCCGCGTGGATCGAGGCCACGCATGGCATCGCGCTGGACCCGGCGATGATGTTCGACGTGCAGATCAAGCGTCTGCATGAATACAAGCGCCAGCACCTGAACATCCTCGAGGCCATTGCGTTGTGGCAGGCGATCCGGGCCGCACCCGACGCCGACTGGACCCCGCGGGTCAAGATCTTTGCCGGCAAGGCGGCGCCCGGGTACTACTTTGCCAAGGACATCATCCGCCTGATCAACGACGTGGCCGATGTGGTGAATGCCGACCCGGTCACGCGCGACAAGCTCAAGATCGTGTTCCTGCCGAATTACAACGTCACCCTGGCCGAGCGGCTGATCCCGGCCTCGGACCTGTCGGAACAGATCTCGACCGCCGGCAAGGAGGCCTCGGGCACCGGCAACATGAAGTTCGCGCTGAACGGTGCGCCGACCATCGGAACGCTGGACGGCGCCAATGTGGAAATCCGCGAGCGTGTCGGGGAAGAGAACTTCTTTCTCTTCGGGATGACGGCCGATGAGGTGGTGGCCCGCCGCGAGATCGACGACCATGCCGCCCGCGCCATTGCCGATGATCCACGCCTCGCCGCCGCCCTGGCGGCGGTGCGCGACGGGACCTTCTGCCCGGATGAGCCGGAGCGCTACGCCCATCTCGTCGACAACCTGTCGGGGCCCGATTACTTCCTCGTCTGCTCGGATTTCAGCGATTACTGGCACGCGCAACGGGCCGTGGATGCCGCCTATCGCGATGCCGATGCCTGGACGCGGATGGCTGCGCGCAACACCGTGCGGTCTGGCTGGTTCTCGTCCGACCGGACAATTCGCGGCTATCTCAGGGATGTGTGGAGCGCCGCGCCGGTGATCTGAACGCGCCCGCCCCGTCTGTCGGGGCGGTTGCAACTGCGCCGCGTTGCCCTAGGCTGGCCGAGGATGTGGGTGGCGATGAAAGCGCTGACGCGGCCATGCCATCCGATCGTCGGGGTACCTGCCGGTTTGGCCGTGCTCTGGCGATGCACATGACCGGCAAAAGGGAGGGCCGCAGCCCATGGTCGACAGCTCATCACGCCTCATGCGCAAGAGCATGGCCTTTGTCCTGGCCGGTGGCCGCGGAAGCCGGCTGAAGGAACTGACCGACAACCGCGCGAAACCGGCCGTCTATTTCGGCGGCAAGGCGCGGATCATCGACTTTGCCCTGTCCAATGCGTTGAACTCGGGCATTCGCAAGATGGCGATCGCCACGCAATACAAGGCGCATTCGCTGATCCGGCACTGCCAGCGCGGGTGGAGCTTTTTCCGGCCCGAGCGCAACGAATACCTCGATATTCTGCCGGCCAGCCAGCGCGTGTCGGAGCATCAGTGGTATCTCGGCACGGCCGATGCTGTGACGCAGAACATCGACATCGTCGACAGCTACGGCGTCGATTACGTGCTGATCCTTGCGGGCGATCACATCTACAAGATGGATTACGAGCGGATGATCCGCCAGCATGTCGAAACCGGGGCCGACGTGACCGTGGGCTGCCTGACCGTCCCGCGCGCCGAGGCGACGGCATTCGGCGTGATGGGTGTGGACGCGCAGGACCGCATCACCAGCTTTCTCGAAAAGCCCGCCGACCCCCCCGGCACGCCCGATGACCCGACTGTCGCGCTGGCCTCGATGGGGATTTACGTGTTCTCGTGGAAACTCCTGCGCGAATTGCTGATCGCCGACGCCGCAGACCCGAATTCCAGCCATGATTTTGGCGGCGACATCATTCCCGACATCGTCAAGACCGGCAAAGCCATGGCGCATCGTTTCGCGGACAGTTGCGTGCGCCATGCGCCCGACGCCCCGGCCTATTGGCGTGACGTGGGCACGCTCGATGCCTTCTGGAAGGCGAATGTCGATCTGACGGGCTTTACCCCCGATCTGGACCTTTGGGACCACAACTGGCCGATCTGGACCTATTCCGAGATCGTGCCGCCCGCGAAATTCATCCATGACGAGGAAAACCGGCGCGGCACCGCCGTCAGTTCGCTGGTGTCGGGCGGCTGCATCATCTCGGGCACCGAGATCCGTCAATCGCTGCTGTTCACCATGGTTCACACCAACAGCTATTCCAGCCTCGATCAGGCGGTGGTCCTGCCGCACGCCAATATCGCGCGTCATGCAAGGCTGACCAAGGTCGTGATCGACCGCGGCGTGCAGATCCCCGAGGGGCTGGTCGTGGGCGAAGACCCCGAGGAAGATGCCAAGTGGTTTCGCGTCTCGGAAGGGGGCGTGACGCTGATCACCCGAAAGATGATCGAAGCCCGCGCGGCGGCTTTGGGATGAAGGTCCTGTCCGTCGCCTCGGAATGCGTGCCCTTCGTCAAGACGGGGGGACTGGCCGATGTGGTCGGCGCCCTGCCCGGCGTGATGGCGCAGGCGGGTGTCGAGATGCGGGTCATGCTGCCCGGCTACCCGGCCGTGATGGCGGCGATCGGCAAGGGTGAGGGGGTGTTGCACGACGACGACCTGTTCGGCGGGCCGGGGCGGCTGGTGTCGGCGCAGGCGGCCGGGATCGACCTGCTGGTGCTCGATGCGCCGCATCTCTTCGACCGCGACGGGTCGCTCTACATGGGGCCGGGCGGGCAGGATTGGCCCGACAATCCCGAGCGCTTCGCCGCGCTGTCGTGGATGGCGGCGCGGGTGGCGGCCGAGGGGGTGGGCACATGGCGTCCCGATCTGGTGCATGGCCATGACTGGCAGGCGGGTTTCGCGCCCTATTACCTAAAAAAGCGCGGTGCGGATGTTCCCACAGTCTTCACCATCCACAACATCGCCTTTCACGGTACGGCCGCGGCCGACAGGTTGGGCGCGCTGCGGCTGGACCCGGCCGATTTCGTGCAGGATGGCGGGTTCGAATTCTGGGGGCAGATCGACGCGCTGAAGGCCGGTCTGCTCTGGTCGGACCGGATCACCACGGTGTCGCCAAGCTATGCGCGGGAATTGACGCGGCCCGAGTTCGGCGCCGGCCTGCACGGCGTGATCGAGGCGCGCGCGGGCGATCTGGCGGGCATCCTGAACGGCATCGACACCGAGATCTGGAACCCGGCCACCGACCCCCATATCGTCGCGCGCTACAAGAGCCCGCGCGGCAAGGCAAAGAACAAGAAAGCCCTGCGGCAGGAGTTCGCCCTGCCCGAGGCGGGCGGACCGCTTTGCGTTGTGGTCTCGCGCCTGACCGAGCAAAAGGGTCTGGACCTTTTGATCGACGCCTTGCCCGCGCTGGTGGACCGGGGCGGTCAACTGGTGCTTCTGGGCACGGGCGAGGCCGCGTTGGAGGCTGCGTTCCGCGACGCGGCGCACCACGAGAATGTCGCCGTCCATATCGGCTATGACGAGGCGATGTCGCACCGTCTGATCGCCGGGGCGGACGCGATCCTTGTGCCCTCGCGGTTCGAGCCCTGCGGTCTGACGCAGCTTTATGCGCTCCGCTACGGCACGATCCCGCTTGTGGCGCTGACCGGGGGGCTGGCAGATACGGTTATCCCGGCAAACCCCGCCGCCCTGTCAAAGGGGGTGGCGACGGGCATCCAGATTACCCCGCCCACGGCCCATGCGCTTGCCCTGGGGTTGATCGACCTATGTACGCTCTACCAGGACAAGACGACCTGGGCCCGCATGCAGCGCAATGCCATGGCCCAGCCCGTCGGGTGGGCGGCCTCGGCCGCCGCCTATGCCCGGCTCTATCACGAGGTGGCTGACCCCGCATGACCCCAAAACCGATGATGGCCGAAGGCCGCGCCGCGCCCCTGGGGGCGACATTCGATGGCGAGGGCGTGAATTTCGCCGTGTTCTCGGAACATGCCACGCGCATCACCGTCTGCCTGTTTTCCGAAGACGGCCGGCACGAGACGGCGCGCCTGGACTTGCCCGAACGCGATGGTGACGTGTGGCACGGCTACGTGTCGGGGCTGCGGCCGGGGCAGCTTTACGGGTTGCGCGCCGATGGGCCCTATGCCCCGCATCAGGGGCATCGCTTCAACTACAACAAGCTGTTGATCGACCCTTATGCCAAACGCCTGACGGGCCACCCGCGCTGGCATGACGCGCTGATGGGCTATACGGTGGGCCACAGCCACCAGGACCTGAGCTTCGACAAGCGTGACAGCGCCCCCTACATGCCGCGCTGTTCGGTCGAGGACCCCAGCTTTTCCTGGGGCGAGGATCGTCCGCCGCACACCCGCGAGGCCGAGACGATCCTGTACGAGGCGCATGTCAAAGGGTTCACGCAGCAGTTTCCCGGGGCCGATCATCCGGGCAGTTTTCTCGCGCTCGGCTCGGACGCGGTGCTGGATTACCTCACGGATCTCGGGATCACGGCGATCGAGCTGCTTCCGTCGCAGGCGTTCCTGAATGACCGGTTCCTCGTCGAAAAGGGGCTGACGAACTACTGGGGCTACCAGACGCTGGGGTTTTTCGCGCCTGAACCGCGCTACCTGACCGCGGGGCAGATCGCCGAATTTCAGTACATGGTCGCGCGGCTGCATGCCGCCGGGATCGAGGTGATCCTGGATGTGGTCTACAATCACACCTGCGAAGGGTCCGAGACGGGACCGACCCTGTGTTTCCGGGGCCTCGACAACCTCAGCTATTACCGCCTCGCCTCGGACGGACGTAGCTACATCAACGACACGGGCACGGGAAACACGGTGAACGTGGATCACCCGATGGTCCTGCGCATGATCCTCGACAGTCTGCGCTACTGGGTCGAGGTGATGCATGTGGACGGATTCCGCTTTGACCTGTGTTCGACGCTGGGGCGCACGGATCACGGGTTTCACAGGGGCGCGGCGTTTTTCGACGCGATCCGGCAGGACCCGGTGCTGACCAACGTCAAACTGATCGCCGAGCCCTGGGATATCGGGCCGGGGGGCTATCAACTCGGGGCCTTCCCACCGCCCTTCATGGAATGGAACGACAAGTTTCGCGACGGCGTGCGGTGCTATTGGCGTGGCGATGCCGGGCTGGTGCCCGAACTGGCCGAGCGCCTGACCGGGTCTGCGATGCAATTCGATCATTCGGGGCGCAACGCCACGTCTTCGGTCAACCTGCTGACGGCCCATGACGGGTTCACGCTGGCCGATGTCGTTTCCTACGTGGAGCGCCACAACCTGGCCAATGGCGAGGATAACCGCGACGGCCATGGCGAGAATTTCTCGGACAATTTCGGCGTCGAGGGGCCAAGCGACGATCCGGGCGTGATCGCGGCGCGCGCGCGGCGGCGGCGCAACATGATGGCGACGCTGTTGCTGGCCCAGGGCACGCCGATGCTGCTGGCCGGGGACGAGGTCGGCCACAGCCAGAACGGCAACAACAATGCCTATTGCCAGGACAATGAAACGGGCTGGATCGACTGGGGCCAAGCCGACGAGGCGTTCCGCGCCTTCACGCGCGGGCTGATCGCGTTTCGCAAGGCGCACCCCATTCTGCGGCAAAAGCGGTTCCTGCACAGTCAGGAACGTGCGGTTGACGGGGTCGAGGACCTGTTCTGGTGGCGCGAGGATGGCGTGCCCATGACGCAGGCCGACTGGGACGATCCCGAGCGTCGCGTGCTCTGTGCCGAATTGCGCATGGCCTCTGGCAGCCCGGCCTATGCCGAGCGCGAGGAAGCGCTGTTTCTGGTGTTCACTGCCGGGGACGCGGCGGCCACGATCACCTTGCCCGATCCGCCCGATGGATGGTCCTGGCGTCACCGGATCGACAGTGGCCAGGCCTGGTTCGGGGATATCGATGCCGGGGACGCGCTGCGGATCACGGGCCCCTCTGTAGCGGTTTGCGTGTTGGAGGCGCGCGATGGCTGACGCGCTGTCGGCCTTGGCCAAGCGGGCGGGGATCATCCCATCCTATACCGACCAGACAGGACGGCGGCGGCGCACGGGCAAGGCGACGATGCGGGCGCTCCTGGCGGCGATGGGTCTGCCGGTGCGCAACGAGGCCGAGGCGGCCGGGCATCTGGCCGGGTTGGAGGCCGAGACGGCGGCGCGAACGCTGCCACATTGGGTCGTCGGCGTGCCCGATACCGCCTTGCGTGGGGTCCTGCCCGAGGATGCGGTCTGGTTCCTCGAACGCGAGGATGGCCGCACCGCAGAGGGGCGAGGCGACACGGTGCCGGCCTTGCCCTTGGGCCTGCACGATCTGCATGTGGGCGGGGCGCGGTGTAGCGTGATCGTCGCGCCCGCGCGCCTTGCCGCGCCGCCCCGCGCCTGGGGGTTGATGGCGCCGCTGCATGCGATGCGTCCGGCCGTTCTCGGCGGCTTGGCCGATTACGAGGATCTGGCCATCGCGGCCGAGGGGCTGGCGCGACAGGGGGCGGCGTTTCTGGGGTTGAACCCGATCCATGCCGGGTTCTTTGCCGATCCCGCGGGGTTCAGCCCCTACACCCCCTCGCATCGTCGCCGCCTGAGCGCGTTTCACCTCGGCGACGGGACGTCGCCCGCGCCATCCGGCGCATTGATCGACTACGGGGTCGAGATCCCGCGCCGCCGCGCGGCCCTGCAGGCCGCTTTCGCGGTGTTTCAATCCGCTGGCGGCGATGCCGATTTCGACGCATTCCGCCGTGACGAAGGCGCGCCGCTTGCGCGGTTCGCCCTGCATCAGGCCCTGTCGGACCGGCACGGGGCCTATTGGGCGGAATGGCCCGCGGCCCTGCAGGACCCCGCCAGTGACGTGGTGGCACGGGCCGGGGCCGAGATGGCCGAGGCCGTCACCTTTCATGCCTGGCTGCAATGGCGCGCGCGAAACGATCTGATGGCAGCCAATCGGCGGGCCAGGGCGGCAGGCATGGGCTTGGGCCTTTATCTCGATCTGGCCGTGGGAACGCACCCCGCCGGGGCCGAAACCTGGGAGGATCGCGACAGTTTCGCCTTTGGCGCGTCGCTGGGGGCCCCGCCCGATGCCTTTTCCGCCGATGGCCAAAGCTGGGGCTTGGCCCCGTTCAATCCGCGCGCGCTGGTGGCCAAGGGCTTTCGCCCGCTGGCCGAAACCCTGCGCTGCCAGATGGCGCTGTCGGGGGCGGTGCGGATCGACCATATTCTCGGGTTCGACCGCGCCTTCTGGGTGCCCGAGGGTGCGCCGGGCGCCTATGTGCAGATGCCGCGCGACGCGATGCTGGCGGTGGTCAGGCTCGAGGCCGCGCGCGCGGGGGCCGTGGTGGTGGGCGAGGATCTGGGCAATGTGCCGCGCGGGTTGCGCGCTGCGCTGGCGGCGTCCGGAATTCAGAGCTGCCGCTTGCAACTCTTTGAACAGATGCCGGGCGACGCGCCTGTGTTTCGTGCGCCCGAGCGGTTCGAGCCGAAATCCATCGCCAGTTTCTCGACCCATGATCTGCCGACGTGGAAAGGCTGGCGGCAGGGGCACGAGATCGAGACGCGGCGCGATCTGGGGCATGTCACGCCCGCATTCGCGGACCGGGAACTCGCGCGACGCAAGGACGAGGTGGCGGCCTTCGACGCGATGACGGCCAAGGTTGCACCCAAAGGGACCGACCCGGCCTCGGTCGACGCGATGCACCATGCACTGGGCGCGACCCGGTCAGCGCTGGCCATGGTGCAGGTGGAATGCGCGCTGGATGTCGTGCCGCAGCCGAACCTGCCGGGCACGACGACCCAATACCCGAATTGGCGCCAGCGCCTGCCTGTCGGCGCGGCGGATCTGGGCCGCGACCCGCGCATCGCGCACGCCGCCCGCATCATGGCGGCGCACAAACGCTGAGCGCTCAGCGCGGCGCGCGGGTGTAAACCAGCGCCATCGAGTCGTGCAGCGTGATCGGCCCGCCGATATACTCGCCGCCGATCGACGGTGTCCGCAGCGCCAGCCGCCAGCCCGTGCCTTCGATCCCCGGCACGGGCAGGGTCAGGGGGTCGATTTCCTCGGTCGGCTTGCCCTCCATATGGGCGACGGAAAAGACCTGTTCGCCATCTGGGCCATGCCTGAGCGAGGCAAAGACGGTGCGCCCCTTGATCGGGCGCAAATGGTCGAAATGGTCCCTTGGTCCGTAATTGTCGCGCAGCCATGGGCGCGCACGGCGGAAATTGCGCGTGGCCAGGCAGAACGCGGCCTGTTCGCCATCGAGCGACGGCAGGGAGTTCGACACGTTGCAATAGTCATGCATGTCGTCCATCCACGCCCGCGCGATGCGCTTGAGGTTGACCACGGTGAAATCCGGCCCGGCCAGCGGCGGTTCGGCCCTGGACAGCAGGCGCGCGATTTCTTCCAGATCGTATTCCGTGACCTCGACCAGCGCGGGCAGAAACTCCATGAAGCGCGCCAGGTCCGCCCGCGTCTCGAAGCCCAGTTCCTTGAGCCGGCGGAAATTGGCGGGCACCGAATAGCTGTATTCATCGACCTGCCATTTCAGGCTGATCGCCTCTTCGGCGACGACCTTGACCCCGTAGCGGTCATCCTGATTGCGGATAAAGCCCCAACTGGCCCGCGCCATGGCGTTCAGGAAATCCATCGGCACGCCGGGCAGCGCCACATAGGTCAGCACATGGACGGCGGGGTTGTCATAGGCCTTGTCGAGGATCTCCATCCGCGTGCGGCCAAGGCGCGTGTTCACGTTCAGCTTGGGGTTCACCTGTGTGCCGCGCCGCAACGTGTCGTGGTTCGAGGTGCCCGAGATCCAGTTCGCGCCCACGTCCAGCATCTCGCGGATGCGCCAGAATTTCGACAGCCAGAAGGTATAAAGGAACGGCGTGTTGTGGGCGAAGGTCAGCGGCCCCCATTGGAACACGTCATCGTCGCGCTGCGTCTCGATCACCGCGCGGTAATCCGAGGACAGTTCCCAATCCTCGTCCGGCCAGGGGCGGCCATCCTCGAAGATGAACCACGGTCGATAGCGGGTGCCGGCGACCTGTTGTTCGGTATCGGCCATTTCCTGCAGGAAATCGTCGTCATGGCGCAAGACCTGCGCGGCGCTGTCCCACCACTTGAAATCCTGCGCGCCGTCGACGCGCACACCATCGGCCCCGAAATCGACCTTGCGGCGCTGCATCTCCAGCAGGATCGCGCGCACGGCGGGGTTCTGGTAGTCGAGGTTCTGGCCATACATGTTCGGCCCGGCGAAGAAATGGCTGTTCAGCGCATCGAGCCCCTGATTGTCGGAATGGCCGAACACCACGTCGAGGATCAGTTTCTTGGGCTTGTTCGGAAAGGAATGCAGTGCCGCGATCAGGTCGATCAACTCGTCCGGGCGGCCGGATTCCAGCAGCACAGGGTTCACCGTGGACATACCCGCGATGACGATGTCATAGCCCCAGTTCGTCGTGTCGGGCCTGAGCAGCGAGACCTCGACCGCGTCGCTGTCACCGGCCTGTTCCTGCCAGAAATCCGGGCCTTTCTCGTAGACGGTGGTGGGTTCCACCGGCAACAGTTGCACCGCGTCATAGCCCAGAAACAACTGGTCGGCGGGTTCCAGCGGCAGGTCGCGCGCGACCCGTTCGGCCAGTCGTTGGTAGTGGCGCGTCAGGCTGGCGAGGGTCCCACCCGCCGTTGCCGTGGGCACGTGGATTTGCAGGATGTTGCCCGGCGGGCCGAACTTGTGCGGGGCGTCGCCGCGCAGCGCCTCGAAATAGGCGGCGTCGCCGCGCCCCGCCTGCATGGCGTCCGTATCGTACAGTTCCGCCGGGGCCAACGCGCCAAAAGGCAGCGACATGGCCAGCGGGTCCAGGATGCGGTGCCACTGGTCCTCGGCATCGCGCCAGGCCAGCGCATAGAAGTCTCCGATGGTCTCGCGGCTGCCCGCGCGCATGCCCGTGACGGCGGTGAAGCAATGCGCCTCTTCGCGGATCACGGGCACCCAGGCGCGTTCGAACCGGACGGTCTGATGCGCGCGGGTCAGGTCCAGTTGCTCGACCGGCGACAGGATCTCGAGGAAGATGTCCCCCGAGGGCACGCGCTGATCCAGCAGGTCCGGTGTCCAGAACCCGAACAGCGCACGCGCGCCCTCGACCCGGCCACCAAGGCGGCGTGCGATGGCGCGTTCGGCCTCGAAACTCGTCTCGGCGGTGGTGAGCGCGTGGCCCGCGGCCTCGGCCTCGGCGCGGGCGGCGTCCTCGTCGAACACAATTCGGTCGGTCAGGGGCATCGCGGCTCCTTAATTCTTGATGATGTCGGGGGCGCTCAGCCCTCGTGGATCAGGATCACCGTGGAGAGCGGCGGCAGGTAGATCTCGGTGCTGGCCGCCTGGCCGTGGCGTGGCTTGCCTACGGCATCGACAGCGCCCATGTTGCCGCGCCCGCCACCGCCATAGATCTCGGCATCGGTGTTCAGCGCCTCGCGCCAGCGCCCAGTGGCCGGCAGACCCAGCTTGTAGGCCGGGCGTTCCACGGGGGTGAAGTTGCAGATGATGACGGCGTTGGGGTCGTCCGGCCCGCCGCGGCGCAGCCACGCGTAGACGGAATTGGCGGCATCATCGGCCTCGATCCACTGGAACCCCTTGGGGTCGGCATCCAGCGCGTGCAGCGCGGGCGTGCCGCGATAGAGCGTGTTGAGGTCGCGCACCAGACGCTGCAGCCCGGCGTGGCGCGGATCGTCCAGCGCCGCCCAGTCGATCTGCGCGTCATGGTTCCATTCCGACCGCTGGCCGAACTCCTGCCCCATGAACAGCAGCTTCTTGCCCGGATGCCCCCACATGAAGCCGTAATAGGCGCGCAGGTTGGCGAATTTCTCATCCTCCGGCCCGGGCATCCTGGTCAGCATCGAGCCTTTGCCATGCACGACCTCGTCATGGCTGATCGGCAGGATGAAGTTTTCGGAAAACGCATAGGTCAGGCCGAAGGTCATCTGGTGGTGGTGGTGTTGTCGGTAAATCGGCTCGCGCGACATGTAGTCGAGCGTGTCGTTCATCCAGCCCATGTTCCATTTGTAGCCGAAGCCCAAGCCACCCTGATCGACCGGGGCCGAGACCTTGGGATAAGAGGTGCTTTCCTCGGCCACTGTCATGATGCCGGGCTGCGCGCCATAGGTGGCGATGTTCATCTCCTGCAACATGGCGATGGCTTCGTAGTTTTCGCGCCCGCCATCCTTGTTGGGAACCCATTCGCCCTCGGCCCGCGAATAGTCGCGGTAGAGCATCGAGGCGACGGCATCCACGCGCAGCCCGTCGACATGGTATTCCTCGAGCCAGTAGATCGCATTGGACACAAGGTAGTTCCTCACCTCGGTCCGCCCGTAATTGTAGATCAGCGTGTTCCAATCCTGATGGAACCCCTCGCGCGGGTCGGCATGTTCGTAAAGCGCGGTGCCGTCGAAACGGCCCAGCCCATGCGGATCGGTCGGGAAATGCCCCGGCACCCAGTCGAGGATGACGCCAAGCCCCTTGTTATGGGCTGCGGCAACCAGATCGCGGAATTCATGCGGCGGCCCGTGGCGCACGGTTGGCGCGAACAGGCCCACGGGCTGATAGCCCCAGGATCCATCGAAGGGATATTCGCTGATCGGCATCAGTTCGATATGGGTAAAGCCCATGTCGGCGGCATAATCCACCAACTCCTCGGCCGCCTCGACATAGGAAATGGGACGCCCGCCTTCCTTGCGGCGCCACGATCCCAGATGCACCTCGTAAACCGAAATTGGCGCGGTGCGGGCTTTGCGCCCGGCACGCGTCTCCATCCAGTCGTCATCGGGCCAGCCATAGCCGCGAATGTCGCGCACGACCGAGGCGTTTTCCGGCGGGTGTTGCGAGCCGAAGCCGACCGGGTCGGCCTTGAGCGGGCCGAGTTTTCCGTCCGCCCCAAGCAATTCGTATTTGTAGGGTTCGCCCTCGCCGATGCCGGGGATGAAGATTTCCCATACGCCGGTATTGGCGCGGCGGCGCATCACATGCCGCCGCCCGTCCCACAGGTTGAAGCCGCCCGCCACCGACACGCGTTTGGCATTGGGTGCCCAGACCGCGAAATGCGTGCCGGCCACGCCCTCATGCGTGATGACATGGGCGCCCAGAACCTCCCAAAGGCGTTTGTGGGTCCCTTCGCCCATCAGGTAGTCGTCGATCTCGCCCAGAACCGGGCCAAAGCGATAAGGGTCGTCGAACTCCCACGCGACGCCGCCCGGGGCGGTGGCTTGCAGCCGGTAAGGCGCATCGCCCGGAACCGGGCCGAAGAATATGCCGTCATATTCTTTGGCCGGGGCAAGCGGGTGGGCTGATTGCGCGCCGTCGACCGTCGCCGAAACGCTGTCCGCGCCCGGAACGAACACGGTGACGATCCTGTCGCCGCTCCGATCATGCGGTCCAAGCACCGCGAACGGATCATCCAGTGTTCCGTTCAGAAGGCGGGTCAACAGGGCGGGCGGGGCGATGGGGGCAGTCAGGTCGCGGTGATCTGTTTGCATATGCAGAAAGGATAGGGATTATCCCGCGAACATCAACCGGGGCGGCCGACCCGCGGGGCCAGCCCCTATCCAGCGGGGTCGCCCGCCCCCATGATGCCATTGGCGATCAGCGCGTCGATCTCGGCCTCGTCATAGCCAGCGGCACGCAGGACCTCGCGGCCATGTTCGCCCAGGTCTGGCACCGTATGGCGCACGCGCAGCGGGGTTTGCGAGAACTTGATCGGGAAGCCCGTCATCTTCACCGTGCCATGACCCGGATGGGGTACGTCGAGCACCATCTCCTGCGCGGCGACCTGCGGATCGGCCAGCGCCTCGGTCAGCGATTGCACGCGCCCCGAGGGGACGCCGGCCTTGTTCAACCGCGCGATCCATTCCGCCTGCGTGCCGCCCGCGACCGCCGCATTGATCAGCGCGTTCAGCTCGGCCCGGTTCTGCACCCGCATCGCGTTGTTGACAAAGCGTGGCTCGTCCAACAGGTGCGACAGCCCGATTTCCTTCATGAAACGTTGCACGATCACTTCGGTCGAGGGGGCCACCGCGATATCGCCATCCGAGGCCCGGAACAGGCCATAGGGCGAGGCGATCGGGTGATCGTTGCCGGTCGGCACCGGGTCGCGCCCCGTGGCTAGCGCGTTCGAGGACAGATAGGCCATCATCGACATCATGGACATCATCATCGACGCCTCGACCCGCTGCGCCGGGCCGCCGTTTTCGCGCCCGCGCAGGGCCGCGACGGCCCCAAGCGCGGCGTAAAGTCCAGCCACCAGGTCGGTGATGGGGGGCGCGGTGCGCAGCGGGCCGGTGTCAGGCGTGCCGTTCGTGGCCATGTAGCCCGACATGGCCTGCGCGATGAAGTCAAAGGCCGGGCGGTCGGCATAGGGCCCGGTCGAGCCATATCCGTTCACGCTGACCACGATGAGATCGGGGTTGATCTCGTTCAGGCGGGCCTCGGTCAGGCCCATCTTGGCCAGAACGCCGGGGCGGAAATTCTCGGTCAGGATGTCGGCGCGCGCCAGCAGCCGTTCCAGCACGGCGACGCCCTCGGGCTTGCGCAGGTCCAGTTCCAGCGACTGCTTGTTGCGGTTGAAGCCCGCGAAATACCACGACAGGCCGTCGATCTTGTGCCCCTGGCCGCGGACATGGTCGCCGCCGGGGGCCTCGATCTTGACGACCTCGGCCCCGAGATCACCGAGGATCATGGAACAGAACGGACCGGACAGGATACGCGTCAGGTCGATGACCCGGACGCCGGAAAGGGGAAGCGCGCTCATCCTGCGGCCGTCACGGTCAGGTCGGGGTCATGGCGTTTCAGGCGCGGCCCCGCTTTGAGCACCTGTCCGGGCAAGGGGCGGCCGATCACCTCTTGCGTCAGCGTGGCGGCGGCGATGATCTTGTCGAGATCCACGCCGCTCTCGTAGCCGCTTTCCTGCAGCAGATAGACCAGATCCTCGGTGCAGATATTGCCCGTGGCCCCCGCCGCGAACGGGCAGCCGCCAAGGCCCCCGACGGACGCATCGTAATGGGTGACCCCCTCGGACAGGCCGGTCATGACGCAGGCCAGGCCGACGCCGCGCGTGTTGTGGAAATGCAGATGGATCTCCAGCCCCGGCGCCGCGTCGCGGATGGCGCGGATGGCGGCCTGCACCGTCAGCGGCGTGGCCATGCCCGTGGTATCCCCCAGCGAGACGCTGCTTGCACCAAGCTCCTGATACCGTTTGGCGATGCGCGCGACCTGCCGGGGCGGTACGATCCCCTCGAAGGGGCAGCCGAAGGCGGTGGCGATGCCGCCCTCGATGGCGATGCCGGCCTTGTCCAGCGTGGCGAAAACGGCCTCGAACTCGGACAGGGATTGATCGACGGGGCGGTTCACGTTCTTGAGGTTATGCGTCTCCGAGGCCGAAACCACGGTATGCACCGCATCGACGCCCGCGCCGGCGGCCCGTTCGGCACCGCGCAGGTTCGGCACCAGCGCGGTCACAAAGGCCCCCTCGGGGCGGTCGATCCCGGCCAACACCTCTTCGGCATCGGCCAGTTGCGGCACCGCGCGCGGGCTGACGAAGGAGGTCACCTGCATGTGCCGCAGCCCGCTGGCAAACAGCGCGTTGACGATCTCGATCTTTTTCGCGGTCGGGATGAAGGTCTTTTCGTTCTGAAAGCCGTCGCGGGGCCCGACCTCGCAAATGGTGATGTGGGACCCCGGTGGCACGGGGGTGGCGCTGGCCATGTCTGTCATCCTTTCGGCGTGTCCCGCCCGTGGTTCGACGGGGGGCTGCACCGTCAGTCTGGCAAGAATGCGCCGGCCTCGGCAAGGGGCGGGACGGGTGCGCCCGCGCCCACGGTCGGCTCGACTGCCGAGCTTGACAGCGTATTGGACCCGTCATGGCCGCTATTGCGGGGGCCTCTTCGTCGAGCCAAGCAAAGGCAAACATGGCAGAATCGACCGTTCGCCGGCGTGGCGCCATGTGCCCGAAGCAGGCATCGCAAAACGCGATGTAGACATCTCGCTTTAAGATGGGACTTGCGGGTTGCCGTTGCATCCCCTTGCAATCCAGCCACAACTGATCATTCTTCGCTGCACGTTTTTGGGAGGACGTTACATGAAAATCTTGACCAACACGTCGGTGGCCCTGGGCTTGGCAATGACCGCCATGGTGACGGTCGCCACCCCGGCCTCGGCCAATGAATGCATTGCCCCGTCGAATCCCGGCGGCGGCTGGGACTTTACCTGCCGCACCATCGGCCGGATCCTGACGGAACTGGATCTCGTCGATGGCAACGTTCAGGTCACCAACATGCCCGGCGGCGTGGGGGCGGTGACCTTCGCGATGGTCGCCTCGGAACGCTCGGACGATGCCGAATTGATCGTGGCCACCTCGACCGTGGGCATCACCCAGATCGCGCAGGGCCGCTACCCCGCGCCGCTGGATACGATGCGCTACCTTGCGATGCTGGGCGCCGATGTGGGCGTCATCGCCGTGGACAATGACAGCCCGATTCAGAGCCTGGCAGAACTGAACGCGGCCATGGCCGAAGATCCGACCGCGCTGGTCACCGCCGGTTCGTCTGGCGCGGGCGGCTGGGACCACATCCGCCTGTTGATGGTCGCCGACGCCGCGGGCGTGGACGACATCAGCGCCATCCGCTGGGTGCAGTTCGACGGCGGCACGGACGCGGTCACGCAGATGATGGGCGGCCAGATCGATGTGGTGTCGACCGACCTTGGCGAGATCGCGGGCTTTGTCGAATCGGGTGATATCCGCGTTCTGGCGGCGCTGAGCGACGATCCGATCCCGGCCTTCCCCGATATCCCCACAGCGATCTCGCAAGGCATCGACGTGACGGGTTACAACTGGCGCGGGCTCTACACCGGCGGCGACGTCACCGACGAGGAATACGCGTCCTGGGTCGAGCGTCTGGAAACGCTCTACAACTCCGACGCATGGCAGGAAGCGGCCACCGCGTCCGGTCTGGTCCCGATCTGGCGTGGCGGCGACGAGTTCGAAGCCTTCGTGCGTGAACAGGCCGAGGTGATGGAGCAGATCTCGCGCGATATCGGCGTCATCGAATGAGCATACGACTACTGGGTGTCGCGATCTTCGTGATCGCGGCACTCTACACACGGCAGGCGGGGACCTACGCCATCACCTTCGGCGATGTGCTGGGGCCGACGGTCTTTCCGATCATTGTCGGGATGCCGATGATGATCCTGTCCGCCTCTCTCGTGGTATTCCCCGCGGGGCAGGTCGATTGGCCCGCGCCACAGCGCCTGGGCCGTCAGGCCGCCGCTCTGGCCGTGCTGGTCGGCTATACCATCGCGCTGGAGCCCCTGGGCTTTCCGCTGGCGACCTTCGCGCTCATCGCGCTGATCGGCATCATTCTGGGGGGCGCGCCGTGGCGGGCCGTCATTCTCGGCGGGGTCATGGCGCCTGCGCTTTGGGCATTGTTCGATCAGGTGCTGGGCCTGCCGCTCGACTTCCTGGGAGAGCTCTTCGTCAGCGACTGACGCGGGGCAGGGGGACGTTTCATGGAAATCCTGTCGCTTTTGGGTCAAGGCTTTGTCGTTGCCCTGACGCCGCTCAATATCGGCCTGCTGCTGATGGGGTGTTTCATCGGGACCCTGCTGGGCGCATTGCCGGGTCTTGGTCCGGTGAACGGGGTCGCGGTGCTGATCCCGCTGACCTTTGCCTTCGGCTTCGATCCGACCTCGTCGATGATCCTGCTTTGTGCCGTCTATTTCGGCTGCATGTACGGCGGACGGATCAGTTCCATCCTTCTCAACATTCCCGGTGACGAACC